>NZ_JABUYN010000053.1:0-558 GCF_014897305.1 Pseudomonas sp. FME51
TAACGTGGATGTGCATGGGCGCCGCGTAGCGGCGTCCCAGCTGCCGAAGGCAGCGAATGGCACGACTTGTTATGCCTAAAGCCAACGACGAACAGTCTTTGAATACTCCTTAAACTCGTCGCCAAACAATGCAATCATTGCTCGCTCTTCAGGCAAAATTTGGTACCGAGTAATAAATAGCACGAAACCCAGCACACCGAACATAGTCAAATTCGATCCCAAGTAAAACGCCCAAGAAACCAAAAAGAGAGCAAATCCAACATACATTGGATTCCGAGAGAACCGATATATACCAGACTTGACCAACGAAGAAGCAGATTCCGGTTTGAGCGGATTGACTGTTGTTTTGGCAGACCTAAACGCCATAACACCTGACAGACAGAATAGCGCCCCAACTAGAATCGCTAAAAATATCGCGGCAACTCTCACCATACCAATTTCTCTGGGATCGCTTAGTCCATCAGAGACGCACCACATTAAAATTCCAAAAATAACTGCTACTATTGGTGGCGGAATTTTGTTTTCAAGAATCATCATTGTTACCCCTTGAGGCATAAC
>NZ_JABUYN010000054.1:0-557 GCF_014897305.1 Pseudomonas sp. FME51
ACACCTTCGGGTTGTGAGGTTAAGCGAATAAGCGTACACGGTGGATGCCTAGGCAATCAGAGGCGATGAAGGACGTGCTAATCTGCGATAAGCGTCGGTAAGGTGATATGAACCGTTATAACCGACGATTTCCGAATGGGGAAACCCAATATCCAATGGATATTATCATTACGTGAATACATAGCGTAATGAAGCGAACCGGGAGAACTGAAACATCTCAGTACCCCGAGGAAAAGAAATCAACCGAGATTCCCCTAGTAGCGGCGAGCGAACGGGGAACAGCCCAGAGTCTTAATCAATAGCAGCATCAGGAGAACGGTCTGGAAAGTCCGGCAGTAAAGGGTGATAGCCCCGTATCTGAAGATGTTGTTATTGTGAACTCGACGAGTAGGGCGGGACACGTGTTATCCTGTCTGAATATGGGGGGACCATCCTCCAAGGCTAAATACTCCTGATTGACCGATAGTGAACCAGTACCGTGAGGGAAAGGCGAAAAGAACCCCGGCGAGGGGAGTGAAAAAGAACCTGAAACCGTGTACGTACAAGCAGTAGGAGCC
>NZ_JABUYN010000007.1:0-248670 GCF_014897305.1 Pseudomonas sp. FME51
CCTTCAAGCGTCCGATCTACGCCGGTAACGCCATCGCCACCGTCAAATCCGACGCAGCGATCAAGGTCATCACCGTGCGTGGCACCGGCTTTGACGCCGTGGCTGCCGAAGGTGGCAGTGCTGCCGTGGAAGCGGTTGCTTCTGCCCAGGACGCGGGTCTGTCCAGCTTCGTTGGCGAAGAACTGGCCAAGTCCGACCGTCCTGAACTGGCCGGTGCCAAGATCGTCGTTTCCGGCGGCCGCGGCATGCAGAACGGTGACAACTTCAAACTGCTGTACAGCCTGGCTGACAAGCTGGGTGCCGCAGTGGGCGCCTCCCGCGCGGCGGTGGACGCTGGCTTCGTACCCAACGACATGCAGGTCGGTCAGACCGGCAAGATCGTTGCTCCCGGCCTGTACATCGCGGTCGGTATCTCCGGCGCGATCCAGCATCTGGCCGGCATGAAGGACTCCAAGGTGATCGTTGCGATCAACAAGGACGAAGAAGCGCCGATCTTCCAGGTGGCAGACTACGGTCTGGTAGCGGATCTGTTTGAAGCGGTACCTGAGCTGGAAGGCAAGCTGTAAAGCCTGATTGCCAGAACAACAAAACCCCCGGCTTGCGAGAGTTGGGGGTTTTGTTTTTTGGGTGTTGCTCCCCCTCTCCCCACACAAATCTCACACCACCGCCTCATTCCTGATCCTGATCAATGTCCACCGCAAGCCATATGGGTATTCTCCCCCCTTCTTGTCTTGTAAACAGGATCACCCATGCCCCAAGCCCCCGAACTGCTGGCCCCCGCCGGCACCCTCAAAGCCATGCGCTACGCCTTCGCCTACGGCGCCGATGCAGTGTATGCCGGTCAGCCGCGCTACAGCCTGCGTGTACGCGAAAATGATTTTCATAACCCCGCGGTACTCGCCGAAGGAATTGCCGAGGCACATGCGCTGGGCAAAAAATTCTATCTGGCGAGCAATATCGCCGCACACAACAGCAAGGTAGCGACCTATTCCCGGGATCTGGAAGAGATCGTCGCCATGGGGCCCGATGCGCTGATCATGTCCGACCCCGGTCTGATCATGCTGGTACGCGAACGCTGGCCCCATATGCCGGTGCACCTGTCGGTCCAGGCCAATGCCACCAACTGGGCAACCGTGAAGTTCTGGCAGCAGCAGGGGCTTGAGCGGATAATCCTGTCCCGTGAGCTGTCGCTGGACGAACTGGAGGAGATTCGTCACCAGTGTCCCGACATGGAACTCGAGGTGTTCGTGCATGGCGCGCTGTGCATCGCCTATTCCGGGCGCTGCCTGCTATCTGGTTACTTCAATCACCGCGATGCCAACCAGGGTGCCTGCACCAACTCCTGCCGCTGGAAATACGACCTGCAACCGGCCCAGGAGACTGCCGAAGGCAATGTCGAGCCAGTAGCACGAGAAGTCCCTGCCCAGAAGGTTCATTTGCTCAGCCAGAGCGACAAGCCGGACGAGCTGATGGCGATCGAGGAAGACGAGCACGGCACCTACATCATGAACTCCAAGGACCTGCGTGCGGTGCAGCATGTGCAGCGCTTCGTCGATATGGGCATGCACTCACTGAAGATCGAGGGCCGCACCAAGTCGCATTTCTATGTCGCCCGTACCGCGCAGACCTACCGCCAGGCAATTGATGATGCCGTCGCCGGTCGCCCCTTCGACATGACGCTGATGGACGACCTGGAAAGCCTGGCCAATCGTGGCTACACCGAGGGCTTCTACCGTCGCCACCCACCGGGGGTCTATCAGAACTACGAGCAGGGCAATTCACGTATGCTGCGTCATCAGTTTGTCGGGGAAGTGCTGGAAGATCTGGGGGAGTGGCTCAGCATTGAGGTCAAAAATCGCTTCTGCGTGGGCGACCAACTGGAACTAATGACACCCTCGGGCAATCACAGTTTCGCTTTGAATTCACTGCTGGATCGCCACGGGCAACCGACCGATGTCGCGCCGGGTACCGGGCATGTAGTGCGCATTCCCAGGCCGGACGGTATCGATGTGGATAAAGCTCTACTTCTGCGTTACCTGCCGGCCACCTGACAGAACGCTGAACAGGGTATGTAAATATTCGCTCAGTCGGTCAGTTCATGGTTTACTTGCGCGCTTATTCAGCCTCACTTTCTCCCTGACCACGGAGCGCAGTACAGATGGATTGGTTGCAAGTAGTGATTCTGGCCCTGCTCCAGGGCCTGACCGAATTTCTTCCGGTCTCCAGCTCGGCCCACCTGATCCTGGTACCGGCCCTCACCGGCTGGCCAGATCAGGGGCTGGCGTTCGACGTGGCGCTGCACTTCGGCAGCCTGTTCGCCGTGTTGCTGTACTTTCGCCGCGACCTGATCGGTATGACCACCAGCTGGACGCAGTCACTGGTCACCCGCAAACCGGATGATGATGCGCGTCTGGCCTGGGGTGTCCTGTTCGCCACCATCCCGGTGGGACTGGCTGGGCTGGCGTTCAAGGATGAAATCGAGTTGTACCTGCGCTCTCCCTTCTATCTGGCCATCGGATTGGTGTTCTTCGGGCTGCTGCTGGGGTGGGCCGACTGGCGTTTCCGGGGCAACCGCACCGAGAGCCAGATGACCTGGAAGGATGTACTGATCATCGGCTGCGCCCAGGCGCTGGCACTGTTTCCGGGCACCTCGCGGGCCGGCATCACCATTACCGCAGCCTTGATGCTGGGGCTTAATCGGGAAGCGGCTTCGCGCTTTTCCTTTCTGCTGTCGATTCCGGTGATCCTGCTGGCCTGCCTGCTCAAGACCAAGGATCTGGTCGAAGCAGAGGTACCGGTGGAATGGGGGGCCATGGCCCTGGGCGTCCTGTTCTCGGCAATCAGCGCTTTCCTCTGTATCCACTACTTCCTGGTGTTCATCAAACGCATCGGCATGCAACCGTTCGTGATCTACCGGCTGATCCTGGGTGCGGCGTTGTTGGTGGTGTTCTACTGAGGAAGATTGCCCCGGTCTCGCTTTGCGGAGATGCCCTTAATTCCTGATGGTTCCCATGCTCCGCGTGGGAACCTGCGCCGTGGACGCTCCAGCGTCCGAACTGACAGCCTGCACGGCGGCGGAATTGGGACGCAGAGCGTCCCGGCAGTCATTCCCACGCGGAGCATGGGAACGATCAGGTGCTCCGCGCGGGAACCATCCGAGCTTTCCTGCCAGCAGATCAGAAACTCAGATCCAGCTTCGCCCACAACGTCCGACCCGGCTCGTTGATCCGGGTATCGGCGGGGAAGCCGAAACTGCCGTTACCGGCCAGGTTGAGATGTTCGGCGTAGGCCTTGTCCAGCAGGTTATCTACCCCAACACTGCCCGTCACTTCGGTACTGAAGCGGTAGGCCGCGTTGAGCGACAACACCCCGAACCCCGCCGCATCACCGAAATCCCTGCTGGTGACGTTACCCTTGCCATCAGCGGTTCGGCTTTGCGCTGCCACCACCCGCCACAGGGCACCGGCACTCCAGTTATCCCGCGCATAGGTCAGATTGAAGCGCGCCTCCAATGGCGGCATCTGTGGCAACGCCTCGCCGTCGCTACGGTTGCGTCCCCATGCCCAGGCCAAGCTGGTTTCCGTCTGCCAGTTATCGGCCACATCCAGCGCAATACCGGCTTCGGCACCCATGATGTGAGCATCGATATTCTCCGCGCTGCTGATACCACCCATGCCGGTGTAGTCGAACAGGATGAAGTCATCGACCATGCCCGCATAGCCGGACACCCAGGCTTCCATACCGTCGCGCTTGTACTGCAGACCAACATCCAGCTGGGTGGTGCGCTCCGGATCGATGCCATCGAAAGCATTCACTGCACTGACCGCCTGCTTGGGCGAGAACAGCTCCCAGTAATCCGGGAAGCGTTGCACATGACCAATGCCGATATAAGCGGTGGCTGGCAGGCTGGCGAGATCCTGTTCCAGCCGCACAAAGGCCGCCGGCAGAGTTTCCCGGCGAGTATCGCCGGCGGTGGGGTTGGGCATCGCGTGCCCACCGCCATGCATGCCACCGCTGACACTGGCTCGAAAATCCTCAACATGATGCTGATCCAGCCGCATGCCGCCGATCAGTTGCTGATTGTCCTGCCGGGACCAGGTCAGCTCGGAGAACAGGCCGATCTGGCTGAAACTGGCATCCTTGAGCCAGGGTTGATGTTGATAGGTATTCATTCCCATATGATCGTTGCGAGTGCGATGGGTATTGCGCTGAGCATCGGCGCCGGCCAGCAGTTCCAGATCATCCCAGACCCAGGTTGAGGCAAGCCGGGCGCCCAGGGTGCGCCGATCGACGTTGACTGCGCCCATACCGGTAGGTACTCGTAGACTGTAGTCATCCATCACATGGTCGGCATAGTTGTAATACACCTGCGCCTCCAGCTCCTGCAGAGCGCTGCCCTGGAACTGCTTCTCAAAGCGCAGGCCCAGGCTTTCCCGCTCGAACTGCGAGCCATCCATGCCGCGTCCGGCATAACGTGCCTCGCCGTCACCGGCACCAACGCTCAATTCCAGCAGGGTGTCGTCGTCCGGAGTCCAGCCCAGGGCCAGATCGGTATTCCACTTGTTCCAGCGTGAGGGCACGCGGTCACCGTTACCGTCCCGGTAATCACCGGAGCGGGAGCGGTTACCGCTCAGACGCAGATAGCCGTCACGACTACCGATGGCCCCGTCCATCTGCATATCTCGGCGGGTATTGGAGCCAGCCACAACGGTGGCATCCAACCGGCTACCCGGCTCGTCAAAGCTCTCGGGCAGACGGTCGAACCGGATAGTACCAGCCGAGGCACCCGGCCCCCAGGCGACACTTTGCGGGCCCTTGATAACCGTCAGTTGGTCGAAGTTCTGCGGCGCGATATAGGAAGACGGAGCGTCCATGCGCGACGGGCAGGCGCCGAGCATTTCACCGCCATTGGTCAGCAGTTTCAGCCGTGAGCCAAACATGCCTCGCAATACCGGGTCACTGTTGCTGCCGCCACCGCGAACGGCGGAAAAACCGGGAATGGTCTTCAGGTAATCCGCTGCATCACTGGCCGGAATCGGCTGCCGCGCCTGCTTCGGATTGGTAATGATGGTCAGCGGAGAATCCTGCTGGACCGCCGTGATGACACGTGGCGGCAGCGCCAGCGAATCCGCATATTGATGATGGCTGTGATCGGCTTCAGCCAGAACCGTGATGGGCAGGCCGAGTACAGCCAGGGACAGAAAGGTACGCACGAAAACAGGTTGCGACATGGGCAATTATCTCGAGATCGATCAGATACACCGCGCTGGCCGAGCCAGACGGATGGAAATAACAGGCGATGGATCAGGTGATAAAAGGAGGCGCGCGGGCATGGCCCCCGCTGTGCCGCACGGCCAACAGCAGCGGTGCGTCGGGCAAGGACAGAAATTGCTCCAGCTGATGCCGGGGCACGATGAGCCGAAGGGACAGCGCCAGCGGTGGGTTGAGCGTCAGCAGATCACAATAGCCGCAGAGTTCCAGCGCCGCCAGCCAGGCCGGCTCGCTGGCAGATGCCTGAGCATGGTGGTCGTGCGCGGTGGGCGCCGGGCCATGCTCGACATGCTGATGATGTTCGCCGGATGCGCCGGCCGTGGCCGATGCCATTTGCAGCGCGGAATACAACGGGCCGACATGGATCATCAGCATGGCGAACAGGCCAAGCCGGGTACTCAATGTCGATAGCCGTTTATGCACCAGCAGATCTCGTGTGGAGGATGAATTTCAGCCGGCAGCGCGCACCTGCCGCCGCCGAACAGAAGCAGTGTAGAGGATTAATGCGTTGCGTTTCTTGGCCCAGATCAATTTTCCGCTACGGCAGGCTACTCCGCTGTCTGCAGGTCCTCCACCAGCACCTTGAGAAAACGCGCTGCCTCACCGCCGGTGACCGCGCGATGGTCCACGGTCAATGACAGCGGCAATATCGGGTGCACCGCCACCTGCCCCTGGTGCGCCACCACCTGATCCCGAATCACCCCAGCACCGATGATCGCCACCTGAGGCGGCATGATCACCGGGCTGGCATAGCGTCCGAACAGGGTGCCGTAGTTGGACAGGGTGATGGTCGCGCCCATCAGCTCGCTCGGCGGTATCGAGCGGTTGCTGACGTCAGCACGCAGCCGCGCCAGCCCCTCGCGCAGATCCTCTGCCTCACGGTTGGCGACATCGCGCAATACCGGAACGAACAAGCCATCCGGCGTATCCACCGCCACGCCCAGGTCCACATTCTCATGCTGCGTGACGCTCAGCCGTTTGCCGTCGAAGGCCACGTTCAGCGCCGGCTGCGCTGCGCAGGCCCGGGCAATGGCCCGCGCCAGGCGCACCATGGGGTCGCGCGCACCGTCAGCCCATTGATGCAGATCGGCATCCTCGACGATAGTCACCGGCGCCACCTCGGCATGGGCGCGTGCCATGTTCTTGGCCATAGTGCGGCGCACACTGCGCAGCGCCTCGCCCGTGGTCGACAAGGCATCGGCGGCGTGCTGCACATCGGCGGTAGTCACCAGACCGCCGGGGCCGCTGCCCTTGAGCTGAGCCAGCTCCACACCCTCGCGCTCAGCCAGTTTGCGCGCTGCGGGCATCACCGCTTGCGGCTGAGCCTCACGGCTGGAAGACGCAGCGCCGATGATGAAATCGTCGGCAGCCAGATCGCTGCTGCCGCTGGCACGCCCCAGATCACCCACCACGGTACCGCTGTCTTCGCCCTCGCCTTCAAACTCCACCAGAGGTTCACCCACATGCAGCAGATCGCCCGGCGCGCCAAAGCAGCGACTGACCACGCCCGCCCTCGGCGAGGGTACCTCGACGATGGCTTTGGCGGTTTCCACCGAGACCAGCAGCTGGTCCACCTCCACCGCCTCACCTGCAGTGACATGCCATTCAACGATTTCCGCTTCCTGCAGCCCCTCTCCCAGGTCAGGTAATTTGAACTGTTTCATTGGTCGTTCCCCCGCATGACCTGCTGACAGGCCTGATAGATACTCTCCACATCCGGCAACCAGGCCATCTCCTGCCGGGCGTAGGGAATCACGCAGTCGAATCCAGTGACCCGCTGCACCGGCGCATGCAGGCTGTAGAACAGCTGTTCCTGCACCAGCGCGGCAATCTCTGCGCCGGGACCGTAACTGCGTGCGGCCTCGTGGACGATAACGCAGCGGCCGGTCTTGCCGACCGAGGCAAGGATGGTGGCGCTGTCCAACGGCTTGAGCGTGGCGACATCGATGACCTCGCAGCTGATGCCCTCCTCGGCCAGCCGGTTGGCGGTTTCCAGGGTCTCCTTCAATGCCGCGCCCCAGCTGACCAGCGTCAGGTCGGCGCCCTCGCGCAGGGTAAAGCAGGTATCCAATGGCAATGGCTGACCATCATCCTCGACCTGCTGCTGCACCGAGCGGTACAACCGCGACGGTTCGAGAAAAATCACCGGATCAGGATCGGCGATGGCCGCCAGCAGCAGCCCATAGGCGCGCCGGGGGGAGGATGGCACCACCACCCGCAGACCGGGTATGTGCGCCAGCAGAGCCTCGGTGCTTTCGCCGTGGTGTTCCGGCGCGTGGATGCCGCCGCCATGGGGCGTGCGCATGACCATGGGGCAGCTCAGCCGGCCGCGGGTACGGCTGCGCAGGCGACTGGCGTGAGAGATCAGATGCTCCATGCCGGCATAGATGAAACCCATGAACTGGATTTCCGCCACCGGCTTCAGGCCCTGAGCGGCCATGCCCACGGCGATCCCGGTGATCAGCGTCTCGGCCAGCGGCGTGTCCATCACCCGACGAAAGCCGAAGCGCTCATGCAGACCAACCGTGGCGCGGAACACGCCCCCATTGGGGCCGACGTCTTCACCCAGTACCACCACGTCCGGGTCATCGGCCATGGCCCGGTGCAGCGCCAGATTGATGGCCTCCACCATGCAGATGGTTTTTCGTTCAGTCATGGCCCGACCCTCCCTGGGCTGCCGCCCGGATCAGCAACTCATTCCGCTGCTGCTGGTAGCCGGCCGGCAGCTCGGCAAACAGGTGGTCGAAAGCGGCGCCCGGGTCGGCCTCGGGCAGACTGCGGAACTGCTCCACTGCAGTATTGATCCGCTCGCCGAGTTCACGCTGCAATTGCTGTTCCTTCTCCTCGTCCCACAGACCCTGGCCATGCAGAAACCGCTGCAAGCGCCCGATCGGCTCATGCTTCCAGGCCTCGCTCAGTTCATCGGCATCGCGGTAGCGGCTGGCATCGTCCGAGGTGGTGTGGTCGCCCAGCCGGTAGGTTACGCACTCCACCAGCGTCGGCCCTTTGCCCGCTCGGGCGCGCTCGATGGCGATACTGATGCGGTCGTACACTGCCAGCACATCATTGCCATCCACTTGCTCACCGGGAATACCCGCCGCCAATGCCTTGTGCGCCAGCGTCGGCGCGGCAGACTGCAGGCTGCGCGGCACCGAGATAGCCCACTGGTTGTTGTTCACCACGAACACCATGGGCAGTTGCCAGACCCCGGCGAGGTTCAGGCTTTCCAGAAAATCGCCCTTGCTGGTGGCGCCGTCACCGCAGGTGGTGACCGCCACCCGCGGCTGCTGACGGATGCGGAACGCCGAAGCGACACCGCAGGCATGGCAGGCCTGGGTGGCGATGGGCACGCAGATGGGGAAATCCTCCGCCGCGGTGGGCGCCGTCCAGGCACTGCCGCGCTCGTCACCGCCCCAGTACAGCAGAATGTCCTGCATGGCGACGCCGCGCTGCAGCTGCACGGCAGTGTCGCGGTAATAGGGAATCAGCACATCGGCGTCCGTCATTGCCCGGCCCAGGGCAGTGCCGATGGCTTCCTGACCCAGCGTGGAGGCGTAGGTACCGATCTGGCCGGTGCGCTGCAAGGCCACGCACTTCTGGTCAAAGGCGCGGACCAGTGCCATCTGGCGATAAAAATCGAGGAGCAGTTGCGGGTCATCGACCCAGCCGGGTAACTCAGTCAACGGCTGGCCGTGATCATCAAGATAACGGGTATAGGGAATCTGCACGGATAAAGACATTGCTATCCTCCTGACCAAGGGGGGACGACCGACTTGTGGTCAACCGTCCGCAGCGCCGCCCGGGTAGGGCGGCTGCGACAGCGCAGGCGCGCTTGTCAGGCAGTATAGGTCAGGTTTCGCAGCGGCAAGGGAGATCAGGGCGCCGGCGGCGACTCGCTCTGCTCCGCCGGCAGCGTCAACCCTGTCCGGTTGCGCTGCACATGGCGCAGCCCCTCGAACATCAAGACCACCACCGCCAGCCAGATCGGGATGTAGGTCAGCCATTCATCAGGCGCGATGCTTTCGCCCAGCAGCAATGCCACCAGCACCAGCAACACGGGTTCCACATAGCCCAGCAGGCCAAACAGGGTGAAGGTCAGCAGACGGCTGGCGACGATGAAACAGATCAGTGCGGCGGCGCTGAACAGGCCCAGTAACAGCACCAGCAGATAGAGCCGCGGCACCTGTTCGAAGGTGTCCGGTGCCGCTCCGCCATCCCAGGCGAACCAGCCAGCAAAGGGCAGCAGAAATAACATGTCAAACCAGAAGCCGCCCAGGTGATTGGTGCCGCGTGAGCGACGCAGAATGAAATACAGCGGATAGCCGGTCGCCACCAACATGGTTTCCCAGGCGAAGGTACCCGCCTGGATCAGCGCATGGCCAACACCGAACATGGCAAAGGCGATCGCCAACTTCTGCAAGCGCGACGGATGTTCCCGATAGACCAGAAAGCCCACCAGGACCATGCTCAGCGGCATCAGAAAGTAGCCCAGCGATACCTCCAGCGCCCGCCCGTTGAGTGGCGCCCACATGAACAGCCACAACTGCAGCCCCATCAATGCCGTACTCAGCAACTGCAACGGTAGCAAGGTGGGTCGCCGCCACAACCGGCCAGCAATCTCCCGCGCCAGCGGCCAGTAACCGAACCACAGCATGAAGAGCGTGACGAAGGGAAAGGTCAGCAGCATACGCCAACCGAAGATCTGCTCACCATCGAGCGGTGCCAGCAGCGTCGAGAAATAGTACAGCCCGCCAAACAGCACCGATGCCAGGACCGACAGGATTACCCCGATAGACATGCCACCCCCCGGCATAGATGAAAAACCGAACCACCGCACTGCGGCTCAGGCTCCGTGAAGAACATACAATGCACACCGGTGAATGGATTGTCGATCCCCGCTTCTCCTGTCATTCTGGCGACCCAACCCATTCAGCAATCCTCTGCTCCGGTACCACCTGAGCAAACATCCTGATCCCTATCTGTCCAAACAGGTTTATCTACGTACTCACACCTGAACCTGTGGCTCCTAATTTCTCTGGAATAACGCAATGCAACTGATCTGGTTTCGCAACGACCTGCGCGTGCACGACAACACCGCCTTGACCGCCGCGCTGGAAGCAGGCCCCACCGTTGCGCTGTTTCTGCTCAGCCCGACCCAGTGGCGCGCCCATGATGAGGCCCCGGCCAAGACCGACTTTCAGCTGCGCAACCTTCAGGCGCTGGCTGATGAACTCCGGCAATTGAATATTCCGCTGTTGGTGCGCATGGCAGACAGCTGGAGTGCAGCGCCGCTCGTCCTCGCCCAGGTCTGCCGCGAACATCGCCTCCGCCACGTGCATGCCAACGAGGAATATGGTGTCAACGAGGCCAACCGGGACCGGGTCGTGGCTGAACAACTGGCAGATCAGGATATCGGTTTCAGTCTCTACCTTGACCAGTTGCTGTTCCGCCCTGGCACCCTGCTGACGCGCTCGGGCAGTTACTTCAAGGTGTTCGGCCAGTTTCGCAAGGCCTGCCTGCAGCGGCTGCGCATGACGCCGCCCCGCTGTCTGCCTCTGCCGCAGCCGCAAACGTCTATGGGTATCCACAGCGATCCGATACCCTCCAGCGTGGCGGGTTTTGTCACCCCCGACGAAACACTGCGCTCGTATTGGCCGGCAGGCGAGCAAGCCGCCCGGCAACGTTTGCAGCTGTTTGCCGATAATCACCTGCATGAGTATGACAAACAACGCGACCTGCCCGCCGAACCCGGCACCAGCCAGCTGTCGCCCTACCTGACCAGTGGTGTGCTCTCGCCGCGCCAATGCCTGCATGCCGCGCTGATGATCAATCAGGGCGAGCTGGACAGCGGAAATACCGGTGTAACGACCTGGATCAATGAGCTGCTATGGCGGGAGTTCTACAAGCATATTCTGGTCGCCTATCCGCGCGTATCGCGCCACCGGGCGTTCCGCCCGCATACCGAGGCAGTCCCCTGGCGCGATGCACCGGAAGAGCTGCTTGCCTGGCAGCAAGGGCGCACCGGCTTTCCGCTGATCGATGCCGCCATGCGCCAACTGCTGGCTACCGGTTGGATGCATAACCGGCTGCGCATGGTAGTGGCCATGTTCCTCAGCAAGAATCTGTTGATTGACTGGCGTCAGGGTGAGCGCTTCTTCATGCAGCATCTGATTGATGGGGATCTGGCGGCAAATAACGGCGGCTGGCAGTGGAGTGCGTCGACCGGAACCGATGCGGTGCCATGGTTCCGCCTGTTCAACCCAATCACTCAATCCCAGCGCTTTGACCCGCAGCGGCGCTTTATCAAACATTGGCTGCCGGAATTAGGTGAGCTGGATCGGCGTGACATTCATGACCCCTCGCCCATTTCCCGGGCGATATGCGGCTACCCTGCGCCGATCATCGACCTGGCTGACAGCCGAGCGCGGGCATTGGCGGCGTTCAAGCATCTGCCACCAGCGGCGTCTGATCTGGATTGAGAGAGGGTGGCGCGATAGAGAGACGATCTGGCCTCTGTACCGCGCCGGGAGGGGCAAAGCTGCTTAGAAGATATTCATCGGGAAGTCGATGAAGACGCGGACTTCGTTGCCTTCACTGCTGTAGCTATCAGGGCCTCGAGCATCGCTGGAGACACGCAGCGCCGAGCTACGCAGGCGCACGCTCAGATCTTTGGCCGCACCGCTCTGGACCACATACTGCAGCTGGTTGAAGAGCTCACGTTCCTTACCCCGACTGACATTGCCGGCGTCGATATCAGTGCCACGAACATAAGCGACTTTGTAGCTAAGACCCGGGATGCCGTACTCGGTGAAGTCCACGCCATAAGCTGCCTGCCACGAACGCTCATCCTTGGCATTAAAGTCAGACCAGAAGGAGTTGGCTACCCAGATGCTGGTGCCGCCATCACCTACAGCCCCTTCATTCTGGTAGAAGCCATAGTTGTAGCCGGTGTCACCGCTGCTGCGCTGGTAGGCCAGAGTAAAATCGTGCGGGCCGGTGGCGTAGTTGGCGGACAAGCTCCACAGATTGTTGCGATCACCCGTACCATCCCATTTCTTGTCCTGCTTGGTGCGGTAGCCGCTGAAGTCCATGGTCAGGGTATCGCCGCCGTTCAGGGGACGAATGTAGTTCAGGTTGGCATACTGACGCTTGAGCACGTCTTCAACATCCGAGGCATACAGAGCAGTGCGGATATTATCGTTGAACTGGTAGCTACCACCCAGCACCTCGATGGAATTCAGACCGCCGCTGTCACGACCTTCATCGCTCTTGCGATGCTGCGCATGGAAACGACCAGCATGCACGGTCAGACCATCGATTTCGTTGGAGGTGATCATGGTGCCGGTATAGGTTTCCGGCAGCAGACGGCTGTCGTCATGGCTCAGCACCGGCAGTACCGGGCGCTGATCACCGTAGCTCAGCACTGTCTTGGAGAAACGCGCTTTGACCGCTGCACCGGCATGGGCCATGTCACGTTCAACATCTTGATTATTATCGATGACGAAGAAATCGATGCCACCGGCGCCAGCGCGACCATTACCACTATCCAGGCGATAGCCGTACATACCGAAGGCATCCACACCAAAACCTACGGTGCCTTGGGTAAAGCCGGAGTTGAAGGTCAATACCGCGCCCTGGCCCCACTCGGCCTTGTCCTGTGTGCGATTCTTGTAGTCACGGCTGATATAGGCATTGCGCAAAAACAGATCAAGACTGCTGTCTTCGACAAAACCATTGGAATCCGCCTGGCTGGCAGCCAGTACGGGAGCGGAGGTCATCAGAGCCAGTGCAATGGCGCTCAGTTTGTATTTAGTCATTTGGATGCCATAGATGCTGTTGTAATTAGTGTTGGACCCCATTACCAGCCAATAACTCTGTAACGGGATGGTCACGCATTATCCATATTCTGAAACGTTTTCCTAGCGCGACGAAAGCCACGGAGGTTATGGCGCTGCGTTGATGCGTCCAGCAAGCATTTACCCTCCATCAATGCCCAACGGGCAACATCGGCAACCACAGCGCCAATGCCACCAACGCAGCCAACAGCACCGGCGGGGTGATCAACAAACCGATTTTCATATATTGCCCCCAGCCGATCCGGTAGCCCTTGCCGGCCAGCACATGCAGCCAAAGCAGTGTCGCCAGACTGCCGATCGGGGTGAATTTGGGGCCCAGATCGTTGCCGATGACGTTGGCATAGATCATCAGCTCCCGGGTGGCTGCAGGTACCTGGGCCTGGTCGATGGCCAACGCACCAACCAGGGTCGAAGGCAGGTTATTCATCACCGATGCGACCACCGCCGAGAGGAAGCCGGTGCCGATGGTGGCGGTGAGATCGCCCTGCTGCGCCAGCCATTCCAGCGCCCGCGCGCCGTAGTCGGTCAGCCCAGCGTTGCCCAACCCATAGACCACCAGATACATGCCGATCGAGAACAGTACGATCTGCCAGGGTGCGCCCCTGAGTGCGACTGTCACCGAGACCACAGCGCCCTGCCCCAGCCACCACCAGCGCCCGGCAATGGCCATCAGCAAGACAGCCCCCGTCCCGGTTACCAGGGCGATGGGCACGCCAAACGGCGCGGTGACGAAATAGGCGATGAGCAACAAAGTCAGTAAAGGAAACGCCGCGCGAAACACCATCAGGTCTCGAATCGCCGATGGAGGCGCATCAAGCACCGCGACCGAATAACGCGACGGAATCTGGCGTCCAAATACCACCCATAACACGATCAGCGTTGCCGCCAGGGAGACCATGCTGACCGGAACCATGACCGCCGCATAACGATCGAAGCTGATACCGAAATAATTGGCACTGACGATATTGACCAGGTTGGAGATCACCAACGGCAGACTGGTGGTATCGGCGACGAAGCCGGTGGCGATGATGAAGGCCAGGGCCGCCGGCGGCGAGAAGTTCAGCCGCAGCAGGATGGCGACCACGATGGGCGTCAGCAGCAGCGCCGCGCCGTCATTGGCAAAGAAGGCAGCGATCACCGCGCCGAGCACCACGATCAACGGAAACAGCAGGTGCCCGCGGCCGTTGCCCCAACGGGCTACATGCAGCGCTGCCCAGGTGAAGAAGCCGGCCTCATCCAGAATCAATGAGATGATGATCAGCGCAACGAAGGTGAAGGTGGCATCCCAGACGATATCCCACACCACCCCGACATCTGACCAGTGCACTACCCCCACCAGCAGCGCCACCAAAGCACCGCCCAATGCGCTCCATCCAATACCCAGCCCCTTGGGCTGCCAGA
The DNA here is from genome assembly GCF_014897305.1 of Pseudomonas sp. FME51. Lineage (NCBI taxonomy): Bacteria > Pseudomonadati > Pseudomonadota > Gammaproteobacteria > Pseudomonadales > Pseudomonadaceae > Pseudomonas > Pseudomonas sp. FME51. The sequence continues at coordinate 14,529 of NZ_JABUYN010000007.1, forward strand.
TCACCAATATCAGGGTGACGACGAAAATTGCCAGTGCCAGCATCAAGTGCCCTTGAGTTCAGTGGGTATTTTGGTTGACGCGTCGGGATACCGCTTCGGCGCTCTCAACCCGCTCCGAATAACGATCGGTGAGATAGCCGGAGCGCCCACGGGTCAGCCAGGTGAATTTCACCAGCTCTTCACAGATATCGACCACCCGCAGGTACAGGGGCGAAGGTCGCATGCGCCCCGCTTCATCGAACTCGGCAAAAGCCTTGGGAACCGACGATTGATTGGGGATGGTGACCATCCGCATCCAGCGCCCGAGGATGCGCATCTGGTTAACAGCATTGAAACTCTGGCTTCCGCCGGAGACTTCCATCACCGCCAGGGTCTTGCCCTGGGTAGGACGGACACCGCCCAGCGCCAGTGGAATCCAGTCGATCTGCGTCTTCATTATCCCGGTCATCGCACCATGACGCTCCGGACTGACCCAGAGCATGCCTTCTGACCATTCGGCCAACTCGCGCAATTCCTGCACCTTGGGATGCTCCGCATCGGCATCGTCCGGCAACGGCAAACCGGAGGGATTGAAGGTGCGTACCTCACAGCCATACCAGCGCAGCAGTCGTGCCGCCTCTTCCGACGCCAGACGTGAAAAGGAGCGCTCGCGCAATGATCCGTACAGAATCAGGATTCGGGGTGGGTGCTGTGGCGCATCCGGACCGGCCAGAGCCGCCACATCGATCAGCTGCAAGTGCTCCGGATCGATATTGGGTAGATCGTCCAGGGTAGCGGGCGCGCTCATTACTCTGCTCCCGAATACTGGATGGTCTCGCCGTCTTCCTTGATGAAGATCGCTACCGGATTGTCCAATAGATCCAGTACCCGCTCCGAAGGACGGCATAGCCGGGCACCTTTATCGGTGACCACGATAGGACGGTTGATCAGAATCGGATGGGCGATCATGGCATCCACCAGTTGATCATCACCAAGGGCAGGGTCATCCAGATTGAGCTCGTCGTAAGGTGTGCCCTTGCGCCGCAGCAATTCCCGTGGAGGCAGCTCCATCAAGGCCAGCAGTTCCAGCAGACGCTCCCGCGTCGGCGGAGAAATGAGGTATTCAATCACTTCCGGCGTTTCGCCAGAAGCCTCGATCATCGCCAGTGTATTGCGCGACGTTCCACAGGCAGGGTTGTGATAGATCAGCGGTTTCATGAATTTACTCCTGGCTCTTGGCGCATGTAACGGGTGAAGTACTGAGTGGATCGCAGACTTCCGGGTGGCCTGCACAGCAATCGCGCACCAGGAACTGGACGGTGTCGTTCATATGGGCAAGGTTCGCGCGATAGATGATCGAACGGCTCTGCCGGCGAGAAGCAACCCAGCCTGCCCGCAACAGGACGGCAAGATGCGCCGACATGGTGTTGTGGGGCACCGACAGTTGGCGCGCTATCTCACCAGCCGCGAGCCCCTCCGGCTCATGGCGCACGAGCAGCCGAAAGGCTTCCAGGCGGGTTTCCTGAGAAAGCGCAGCGAAACTGGCAACAGCATCAATTATTTCCATGCGTCCAAACATATAGACAGATCAAAAAACTGTCAACGTTTCATATCTGCTGGCTGGGATTGTTCTCTCTCGAGCGAAGCGGAAAATATCCCGTAGCAATTACCCTCCCGCCAGCCTCTTCCAATCGCCCTGCGGTCATGTCAGTTTGATGCAGCTCATGCATACTCAGGCCATGGAAACCCGTTTTCCATCCGTCTCCAAAGAGGTTCCGGTTCATGTGGTACAACGGCTTACTTGATCCTTCCGGCTGGCAATTGCTGGCGATCATTCTGGTATTGACGCATATCACCATCGTCAGTGTGACCGTCTATCTGCATCGCTATTCGGCACACCGCTCGCTGGAGTTGCATCCGGCGCTGAAACATTTTTTCCGTTTCTGGCTGTGGTTCACCACCAGCATGAATACCCGCGAGTGGACCGCGATTCATCGCAAGCACCACGCCAAATGCGAGACGCCGGATGATCCGCACAGCCCGGTACAGAAAGGCTTGTCAACGGTGCTGCGCAAGGGTGCCGAGCTCTACATGGAAGAGGCAAAGAACGAAGATACGCTGCGTATCTACGGCAAGAACTGCCCGGATGACTGGATTGAACGCAATCTCTACGGCCGCTTTCGCAATGCCGGCATCGTCAGCTTACTGCTGATTGATCTGGCACTGTTCGGCGTGCTCGGTCTGACCGTGTGGGCGGTACAGATGATGTGGATTCCGCTCTTGGCGGCCGGCGTGGTCAATGGCCTGGGTCACGCCGTAGGCTATCGCAACTTCGAATGCCGCGACGCCGCCACCAATATCCTGCCCTGGGGCATTCTGATCGGTGGCGAAGAGCTGCATAACAATCACCACACCTATCCCAACTCGGCCAAGCTGTCGGTGAAGAAATGGGAGTTCGACATGGGCTGGATGTGGATTCGCCTGTTCAGCGCCCTGGGCCTGGCCAAGGTACGTCGCACCACGCCGATCGCCCACCGCATCGAGGGCAAGCAGACCCTGGATATGGATACCGCCATGGCCATTCTGAACAACCGTTTCCAGATCATGGCGCAGTATCGCAAGGAGGTCATCAAGCCTCTGGCACAACAGGAGATTCACCGGGTTGACGAGTCGGTACGCCACCTCTTTCGCCGCGCCAAACGTCTGCTGGGACGGGAGCCCAGCCTGCTGGCGCCGCAGCAGGAAGCAAAGATCCAGACCATCCTGGAACAGAGCCAGTCACTGCGTATCATCTATGAAAAACGCCTGGCCCTGCAGCAGATCTGGACGCGCACCAGCAGCAATGGGCATGACATGCTGCAGGCACTGAGCGACTGGTGCGCGCAGGCCGAAGCTACCCGGATCAAGGCGCTGGAAGACTTTGCTGCACACCTGCGCACCTATTCGCTGCAACCGTCGCCGGCGGCTGCCTGAGCCGTTTCCGCCACGCTCCTTCAGTCTTCTGAGGCACCAGCAACGGCCAAGGTGCCCCAGGTGGGCTATACTCCGGCGGCACGACCCGTTATCCGATTCCAAGAGCGGGACTCAGGCCGCGCTATATCAGCCCGACTCCCCGACTCCGCTCGACCCACATAGAGGAACCCACCCCATGGCTACTGCTGAACGCCCCAGTCGAAGCGCGCTGCATCCGCTTCATGCCATCTTGCTCGCTGGCCCCATTCCGCTTTTCATCGGCGCCATGCTGAGCGATTTCGCCTATTCATCCAGCTACCAGATTCAGTGGAGCAACTTTGCTTCCTGGTTGATTGCCGGCGGACTGGTCTTTACCGGACTGGCCGTTCTCTGTGGGCTGATCGGGCTGTTCCGAGCCAACCACCGTGGTGGATGCGCACTGCTTTCCCTGCTGCTACTGGTGGCCACCTGGATCATCGGCTTCATCAATGCGCTGATTCACGCCAAAGACGCCTGGGCGATCATGCCCAGCGCGCCTGTGCTGTCGGTCATAGTCACCGTGCTGGCATGCGTCGCCGCCTGGTTCGGCCTCTCCACCAAAAATACAGGAGGTCGGGAATGAGATTTTCCAATGTCTTTTACATCTCCGCTGTAGCGGTTGTGCTAAGCGCCTGCGGCGGTAACGAAGGTGCCGAGGAGCAAGCCTACGGCACCATTGACCAATTACCCGAGGCGCAACGTGGGTTGCTTCCTGACATGGTCATCGCCAAACCGGCGCAATGGGGCGATCGAGTCCCGGCTGTGCCGGAAGGCTACACCATTACCGCCATCGCCACCGACCTCAAGATCCCGCGCCAGACACTGGTATTGCCCAACGGCGATATCCTGGTCGCCGAAGGCCGGGGCGGGAGCGCCAAAGCACTGAAGCCCAAGGACGTGATTGCAGGCTACATCAAGTCCCAGGGCAATACTCAGGTCAAGAGCGGCAACCGTCTGACCCTGCTGCGGGATGCTGATGGCGATGGCACCTACGAAGAACAGACCGTGTTCGCCGAGGATCTGAACGCGCCCTACGGGCTCGCGCTGGTCGATGACAATCTGTACGTCGCCAACCAGGATGCCCTGGTGCGCTTCGATTACGAAGAAGGCCAGACCCAGGCCAGCGGCCCGCCGGAGAAGATCACCGACCTGCCATCGGCAATCAATCACCACTGGACCAAGGCTCTCACCGCCAGTGAGGATGGCCGCTTCCTGTATGTCGGTATCGGCTCCAACAGCAATATCACCGAGCGGGGTATGGACGCGGAGGTCAACCGTGCCGAAGTCTGGCAGATCGATGCCGAGACCGGCTTGCACAAGCCCTACGCGACCGGCCTGCGCAACCCCACCGCCCTGGCCATGCAGCCCGGTACCGACGTGCTCTGGGCGGTAGTCAACGAGCGCGACGAGCTGGGTCCTGATCTGGTGCCGGACTATCTGACCTCGGTTCAGGAAGGCGGGTTCTATGGCTGGCCCTATAGCTACTGGGGCCAGAATGTGGACCCTCGCGTCAAACCGGAGAATCCGGAGAAGGTCGCCTCGGCAATCACCCCAGACTATTCCCTGGGCTCGCATGTTGCCGCCCTCGGGGTCGACTTCTCCACTCCGGCCATGGGTGCTGAATTTGCCGACGGTGTATTCGTTGGTGAACACGGCAGCTGGAACCGCACCAATCCGGTTGGCTACAAAGTGATATTCGTTCCTTTCAGCGATGGCAGACCTTCGGGCCCACCGGTTGATTTCGTCTATGACTTCCGTGGCGAGGACGGCAAGACCCGCGGCCGGCCAGTTGGCGTCACCGTGGATCCACGCGGCGCGCTGATCGTCGCCGACGATCTGGCCAATACCATCTGGCGGGTAACACCGGCGCAGTAATGGACAGCGCATCAGGGTTTCGGACAAACGTACCGAGCAACCCTTTTGCGCAGGTCGCTTTCGTGGGCGCCACGGTTTATCCTTGGCGCTCAGTCACGACTCTGATGGTTGCAACGGATGCGTACCTACTTCCTGGGAGCCGCCCTGCTGATGGCCAGTCCGGCCCTGCTTGGCTCCACAATTTACAAGTACACCGACGAGAATGGCGTCGTCACCTACACCGACCAGCGTGTGCAGGGCGCCAAGGTGTTCCTGTTCCGTGACAACATGGTCGAGAACAATGACCGTCAGGTGTATGTCACCACGCGTAAACATCCCAGCGGCGACACCCTGATCGTCAACAATGACCTCTACGTTCCAGTCGAAATCGAACTGGCGGTCACCTCTGCTGAACATGTATTGGGCGCACCATCCAAACCGGTACGCTGGGTGTTGCCGCCACGTGGCAATATCCGCCTGCTGACACTGGCTCCGGATGGCAAGGGCACGCCACGCTACCAGCACAAGTTGCGCTACGCCCTGGGCGATCCCCGTGCCGAACATAACCCGCAAGCCTATCCGCTGCCCTGGCGCGGCGGCCCCTTCCGCATGACCCAGGGGCCGGGCGGACGCTACAGTCATACCGGGCCGAAAGGGCGTTATGCGGTGGATATCGCGATGCCGGTGGGTACGCCCATCGTTGCTGCCCGCAGTGGGCTGGTAATCAAAACCGAGAATCAGCAAAACGGTCGCGGCACCAACCCGGCCGGCAATTTTGTCCGGATGCTGCATGATGACGGCACCATGGGCGTCTACCTGCACCTGAAACACGGCTCGGTGAGCGTGCGCGAAGGTCAGCGGGTACCGGCGGGGAGTCTACTTGCGTTATCCGGCAATACCGGCAACAGCACCGGGCCGCATCTGCATTTCGTGGTTCAGAAGAACGTCGGCCTGCACACCGTCTCCATCCCTTTCGAGTTCGCCCAGCCGGTGGACAGCATGCCCAATTTTGCGGTGGGTGGGGAACGGTAGGCGTGCAGGTTTTGTTGTAACAGACAACAAAAAACCCGCCTAGGCGGGTTTTTTGTCAGTCAGGCAGATCTTATTTGATCTTGCCTTCCTTGTACATCACGTGCTTGCGTACAACCGGATCGAATTTCTTGATTTCGATCTTGTCGGGAGTAGTACGCTTGTTCTTGTCGGTAGTGTAGAAATGACCAGTACCGGCAGAGGAGATCAAACGAATCAATTCACGCATGAACCTTCTCCTTAGATTTTTTCGCCGCGAGCGCGCATTTCAGCCAGAACGACTTCAAGGCCACGCTTGTCGATGATGCGCATGCCCTTGGCGGATGTGCGCAGACGGACAAAACGTTTTTCGGATTCTAACCAGAAGCGGTGATGCTGCAGGTTAGGCAGAAAACGACGTTTGCTTCTGTTGTTAGCGTGGGAAACATTGTTCCCAGTCACCGGACGCTTGCCGGTCACTTGACATACTCGAGACATGGTTAACCCTCTCCAACCACTTGCCCAACCCGAACTGGTTGGAAGTCATAAAAAGAATCTGTTGTCCAGTCGGGGCAACCGCTCACGCTTCACTGTAAAACGCGGATTATAGGAACAGCCCCGAGAAGAGCGGAGCTTTATATCAAAATACGCTCGACCAGGCAATGGTTTTTCATGAAAACCTCTCATAAAAGCCCGCGTTCGGCAAAGGAAACCGGCTCACCATCTCCCACCACCAGATGATCCAGGACCCGTATATCCACCATTGCCAGCGACTCCTTGAGACGCCGGGTCAACAGCAGATCGGCCTGGCTCGGCTCAGCCACACCCGACGGGTGGTTGTGGGTCAGAATCAGCGCGGCAGCATTGTGCGACAGCGCGCGTTTGATCACCTCACGCGGATAGACGCTGGCGCTGTCCAGCGTGCCGCGAAACAGTTCCTCAAAGGCGATTACCCGATGCTGGTTATCCAGGTACAGGCAGGCAAAGACTTCATGGGGCAATGTCATCAGCTTGCTACGCAGGAAGTTGCGCACCGCACCCGGTGACGTCAGCGCGTCGCCACGCTTGATATCTTCGAACAAATGCCGCCGCCCCATTTCCATGACCGCCTGCAACTGTGCGAACTTGGCCGGTCCCAGCCCCGCGTGGCTGCAGAAGTCTGCCTGATCAGCCTGCAGCAGTGCGCGCAGACTGCCGAAGCCGTGCAACAGATCGCGCGCCAGATCCACCGCGCTACGCCCCGGCAAGCCGGTACGCAGAAAGATCGCCAGCAGCTCGGCATCGGATAGCGCCGCAGCGCCCTGCAACAATAGTTTCTCCCGGGGGCGTTCCGCCGCCGGCCAGTCGGTAATGGGCATGGCATGTGCTCCTTGCAGTCAGGCAGACACGTACTTCCCTTTTCGTGCTGGCAAAACTGGAGTATAGGCACGCGCCGCATCACGGGTCGAGCAGCGCATGGAGCGCGCGTGACGTGGTCGCCATATGGTATCGTTAGCGCCATTTGCCAGGCATGCTGGAGTCGATGATGCAGCGGTTGTTGAACAAGCAGGTGGTACTCGGAATCAGCGGCGGGATCGCTGCCTATAAAAGTGCCGAACTGGTGCGTCGACTGAAGGATGCCGGCGCCGAGGTGCGTGTGGTGATGACCCGCGCGGCCCATGAATTCATCACCCCCTTGACCCTGCAGGCGTTGTCCGGCAACCCGGTGCATGGCGACCTGCTGGATCCGGCTGCCGAGGCCGCCATGGGCCACATCGAGCTGGCACGCTGGGCCGATCTGGTATTGATCGCGCCGGCTACCGCCGATCTGATGGCCCGCCTGGCCAATGGCCGCGGAGACGACCTGCTGACGACGCTGGTGCTGGCCACCGATGCCCCCATAGCGCTGGCCCCGGCGATGAATCAGGCCATGTGGCGTGATGCGGCTACTCAGGCCAACCTGGCCACGCTGCTGCAGCGTGAGGTCAAGGTATTCGGCCCGGCTGCCGGCGAGCAGGCCTGTGGCGATATCGGTCCCGGTCGCATGCTCGAGGCCACGGACATCGCTGCCCGTTGCGCTGAGTGCTTCGAGCGCGGCCTGCTCAGTGGCCGGCATGTGCTGATCAATGCCGGGCCGACCCGCGAGGCCATCGACCCGGTGCGCTACATTTCCAACCACAGCTCCGGCAAGATGGGGTTTGCCCTGGCCGAAGCGGCTGCCGAGGCCGGTGCTCAGGTCACCCTGGTGGCCGGCCCGGTGACTCTGCCCACCCCGCCCAGAGTCAATCGCGTCGACGTGATCAGTGCTGCCGACATGCTGGCGGCCTGCGAAACTGCGCTGCCGGCGGATCTGTTCATCGCCTCGGCGGCGGTAGCGGATTACCGCCCCGCCAGCTGTGCACCCGGCAAACTGAAAAAGGATACCGCCAGCGACGACGGCATGACGCTGACCATGGTGCGCAACCCGGACATTCTCGCGACGTTGGCCAGTCACAATCAGCGCCCCGCTTTCTGTGTCGGCTTCGCCGCCGAAACCGATGATGTGCTCACCTATGCCAGCGACAAGCTGACACGCAAGAATCTCGATTTGATCATTGCCAATGACGTCAGCCAGCCGGATATCGGCTTCAACAGTGATGACAATGCCGTCACCCTGATCGACCGCAGCCTGACCCAGCACCCCCTGCCGCGCGCCAGCAAACACAAGCTGGCCCGTCAGCTCATTGCCTTCATCGCCGCTCGCCTGAATACCCCAGCCTGAGGAAATACCATGCACGCCCTGCAAGCCCGCATCCTTGACCCCCGCCTCGGCCAGCAATGGCCCCTTCCGGCCTACGCCACCGACGGCTCCGCCGGACTGGATCTGCGCGCCATGCTCGACGCTCCCCTGACGCTGGAGCCGGGTCAGACCACACTGCTGTCCACCGGAATGGCGATTTACATTGCCGATCCAGGCCTGGCTGCGATGATCCTGCCACGTTCGGGACTGGGCCATAAACATGGCATAGTGCTGGGCAATCTGGTCGGCCTGATCGACTCTGATTACCAGGGCGAGCTGATGGTCTCCTGCTGGAACCGCGGGCAACAGACCTTCACCATCGAGCCGGGCGAACGTATCGCGCAACTGGTACTGGTACCTGTGGTACAGGCACAACTGGAGATTGTCAGCGAGTTCGATAACAGCCAGCGTGGCGCGGGTGGCTTCGGACATACCGGCAGCCACTGATTTCTTTGATTTGCAGGGAGGCAATAAGAAATGAAGCTGAAAAAACCATCCATGAACCGACAACCCAGCGCCGTACCGGGCACCCTGGCGCCACTGCTGTTGATCCTCGCAGGCCTGGCTGCTGCAGGCGTCCTGTTATGGGCGCTGCTGTTTGGTCCGACAGCCGAGCACTACCGCAAGGACCTGAGCAGCGCCTACGCCAGCCAACAGCAAAGCGCTTTCAACCAGACTCTGGCGCAGCTTGATGCCGACCTGACCCGGGTCGCCGCCAACCCGCAACTACAGGCAACCCTGCAGCAAGGCGGCAACGCGACACTGGATCGCCTGCTGCATTACCAGTTCGCCGATAACCTGGCGGTCTATACACACCTGCCCGGCGCAGCACGCAGCATCGACCACGACCAGGCGCCATTGAGCTTCGCTGCTCTGGACATGATCCGACGCGCCGAGCGCGGCTTGACGGTACCGGCAGAAGCACACAAGGTCGGCGATCACTGGCGGCTATATATGGTCAAGCCGCTGCGCGCCTCACCCAAATCACCGGTCGGTGGCAGCTTGCTGGCGGTATTCGAGCTGCAGCGCCTGACCGCTGGATTGCCGCAACTGCCAGACGGCGCAGGCAAGGTCTCACTGATTCAGCAATTCCCCGCCAGCCCGACACAGCCGCTGTACCAAAGCGGCAGCGGGCATGGCGAGGTGCTCAGCCTGCCTACCGACAACCCGGCCTGGAAGCTGGCGTTTCAAGGCGGTACTGCCATGGGCGCCGGGGCACCCAACCCGCTGGTCCTGTTCGCGGCTGTTCTGCTGGTGCTGGCAGGCGCACTGGCCAGCCTGATGCTTCTGCAGCGCCGCTGGAACAAGGCGTTGACCACCGATGCCGAAACGCTGGAACAGCTGACCAAGGGACACAAGGCCGCCGGCCTGCGCCTGGGTCCACTTGAACCACTGGCCCAGAACATCATGCAGCTGGCCAGCCGCGCAGCACAGGCTCCGACCATGCCGATAGCCAAACCCAAAACCGCGATGCCGTCAGCCAAACCCGTCACCACTGAACCGCAGCTGCCAGCGCTGGAAGAGGTGCTGGATATCGACATTCTGGATGACCTGCCGGATACGCTCGCCACAGGCAGCCCGCCACCCCTGCCGGCGGAAATCTTCCGCGCCTATGATATCCGCGGCGTGGTTGGGCGCACCCTCACCGCAGACCATGTCTACTGGCTGGGCCGAGCGATTGGCAGCGAGTCGATCGATGCCGGTCAACCCAAGGTTGCAGTGGCGCGTGATGGCCGGTTATCCGGCCCCGAGCTGAGCAGCCAATTGATACGCGGCCTGACCGACAGCGGTTGTCAGGTAATCGATCTGGGCATGGTGCCGACCCCGGTGCTGTACTACGCCACCCATATCACCGAGGCCACATCGGGGGTGATGCTGACCGGCAGCCACAACCCACCGGATTACAACGGTCTGAAAGTCGTCATCGCCGGCCAGACCCTGGCCGGCGAGCGCATCAGCGCCCTGCGCCAACGCCTGGAGCAGAACAGACTGCATGAGGGCAACGGCAGCTGCGCACCGATGGAAATCCTCGAGCATTATTGCGACCGCATCGTTGATGACGTGCTGCTGGCTCGCCCGCTCAAGGTAGTAGTGGATTGCGGCAATGGCGTGGGCGGAGTGATCGCCCAGACGCTGCTGGAAAAACTCGGCTGCGAGGTGGTGGCGCTGTACTGCGAGGTGGATGGTGCATTCCCCAACCATCACCCGGACCCCGGCAAACCCGAGAACCTGCAGGATTTGCTGCTGATCGTCAAACAACACAACGCCGATCTGGGCCTGGCCTTTGATGGCGATGCCGACCGCCTCGGCGTGGTGACCGCCAACGGTGAGATCATCTGCGCCGACCGTCTGCTGATGCTGTTTGCCGAAGATATAGTGACTCGCAACCCCGGCGCCGACATCGTATTTGATGTGAAATGCACCCGCCAGCTGCCGCAGCTGATCAGCCGCCTGGGCGGGCGTCCGGTGATGTGGAAGTCCGGCCATTCGATGATCAAGGCCAAGATGCAGCAGACCAATGCGCTGCTCGGCGGCGAAATGAGTGGCCATGTGTTCTTCAAGGAACGCTGGTACGGCTTTGATGACGGACTCTACAGCGCTTGTCGCCTGCTGGAATTGATCTCGATGCTGACTCAGGATCGCGACGAGATCAATTCCCTGTTCGACCGCTACCCAACCGGTATCAATACGCCCGAACTGAACCTGACCGTGGGCGAAGAGCGCAAGTTCAGCTTGATGGAAGCGCTGGCCAGCGCAGCCGATTGGGGCGAGCAGGCGCGCATCGGCACCATTGACGGCATCCGCGTCGACTACCCTGATGGCTGGGGTCTGGTGCGTGCCTCCAATACCACACCGGTATTGGTACTGCGTTTCGAGGCCGATACCGTCGCTGCACTGGAGCGCATTCGCCAATTGTTCCGCAGCCAGCTGGCCGCCGTGGCCCCCGACCTTGATCTGACCAATTTATGACCAGGAGAATAAAATCATCATGCTGAGCCGTGACGCCGCTACCCAGGTATCCAAAATCCTGACCGAAGCGCTGCCTTATATTCAACGTTTTACCGGCAAGACCATCGTCATCAAGTACGGTGGTAACGCCATGGAAAGCGAAGAGCTGCAGGCCGGTTTTGCCAAGGATATCGTGTTGATGAAAACCGTCGGCATCAATCCGGTGGTGGTACATGGCGGCGGCCCGCAGATCGGTGATCTGCTCAAGCGCCTGAACATCGCCAGCGAGTTCATCGAAGGCATGCGCGTCACTGACAGTGCAACCATGGACGTGGTGGAAATGGTGCTCGGCGGCCAGGTCAACAAGAACATCGTCAATCTGATCAACCAGCACGGCGGCAGCGCCCTCGGCCTGACCGGTAAAGATGCCAACCTGATCCGCGCCCGCAAACTCAAAGTCACCCGCCGCACACCCGGCATGGACAAGCCGGAGATCATCGATATCGGCCATGTCGGCGAAGTGACCGAGGTCAACGTAAAGTTGATCAACCGATTGATTTCCGACGACTACATTCCGGTGATCGCGCCCATCGGCGTCGGTGAAGACGGTACCTCCTACAACATCAACGCCGACCTGGTGGCGGGCAAGGTGGCCGAAGCACTGGGCGCCGAGAAATTGATGCTGCTGACCAATATCGCCGGCCTGATGAACAAGGAAGGCAAGGTGCTGACCGGCCTGACCACCACACAGGTCGATGAGCTGATCGCTGACGGCACCATCTATGGCGGCATGCTGCCGAAGATCCGCTGTGCACTGGATGCGGTACAAGGCGGCGTGGGCAGCGCCATCATCGTCGATGGCCGGGTACCCAACGCGGTGTTGCTGGAAATTTTCACCGATACCGGCGTCGGCACCCTGATCACCAACCAACCTCAGGAGTGAGCGCTATGCAGCCGAACGACTTCCGGTTCAGCTGCCCACTGCGCGTGCGCTGGGCCGAGGCCGACCCACAGGGGATAGTCTTCAATGGGCATTATCTGACCTATGCGGACGTCGGCATCACCGAGTATTTCCGCGCCTTGAAAACGGCTCATCCGGATACCGGCATCACCGGCAGCGACTTCTTTGCCGTGCGAACCCTGCTGGAGTATCAGGCTCCGGCCTGCTTCGACGATCTATTGGATATTCATGTGCGCATCGCCCGGCTGGGCAATACCAGCATGCAGTTCGCCATTGGCATCTATCGCGAGCAGGAACTGTTGGTTACCGGTGAGATTGTCTATGTGCATGCGGACATGGAAACCCGGCGGCCCAAGACCATCGGGCAGGCTTTCCGTGACGCCGTCAGCACCTTCGAGGAAATCAGCGGCACGCTGTAAGCATAAGCACGCTTGCCGCCTGGGGAGAGTCAGGCCTCAGTCGGCAAGCAACTGTTGCAGTCGCTGCCGACGGCTGGCAAAGGCGTCGTTGACTGCGCCGACTTCCCTGCGGTTGCTGGCGATCAAACGCTGCAGGCGACCCTGCTCCGCCTCAACCTCTGACAACTCCCGCAGGATCTGCGGATCGACCTTGCGACCCGCGCGTTCCTGTGCGGCAGCGCGGCTCTGCAGATCATCCCGCTGGGCCTTCAAGGTGAGCAGACCCGCTTCGGTAGTGGCGATCAGGTTTTCGATCTGCTGAATCTGCCGCTCATGGGCACGATCCAGGTCCTTGACCCCCGAATACAAGCGCAACAGCGTTCCGTCAGCGGTAACGCGGCGCTGCTGCTCCTGCTCGGCGGCGCGCGCGGCCTCCCTCTCTTCACGAGTGGGCGCTGCCGGCACCACCAGCTTTACCCGACCATCAACGTCCAGCACCTCATAACCACGACTGACATACTGCGGCGGCACACTTCTGTCGAGTACCGTTATGCCCTTGTCATTGATGTAGCGATACAGATCGCTCGCCTCGGCGCCAACGGCCACACTACCAAGCAGCATTGCCAATGCCTGATATCCGATCCTTCTCTGCATAACGGGACCACCCTGTCCTGACTCGTATACGGCCTTGCGATCAGATGCCGTATTGCTCGCGATATGCCTGCACTGCAGGCAGGTATTTGCGCAACTGCGCATCGTCCTCCAGAAACGCCAGAATCTGGGTCAGCGATACGATACTCACCACCGGGATGCCGAAATCACGCTCGACCTCCTGAATGGCCGACAGCTCACCCTTACCGCGCTCCTGCCGATCCAGCGCCACCATCACGGCAGCCGGCTCAGCGTCGGCGGCGCGGATGATCTGCATGACCTCACGGATGGCAGTACCGGCAGTAATGACATCATCAATGATCAATACACGACCCTGCAACGGCGCACCCACCAGAGAGCCGCCCTCGCCGTGATCCTTGGCTTCCTTGCGATTAAAACAGTATGGCAGATCAATATCAAAGCTTTCAGCAAGGGAAACGGAGGTTACCGCCGCCAGCGGAATACCTTTGTAGGCCGGCCCGAAGATCATGTCGACATCCTTCGGACCACTGTGAATCAGTGCCTGTGCATAGTAGCGACCCAAGCGAGCCAGAGCGCTGCCGGTATTGAATAAACCGGCATTGAAGAAGTATGGACTCTTGCGGCCTGACTTGAGGGTGAACTCGCCGAAGCGCAAAACATCCCGGTCCAGCGCAAAACGAATGAATTCCCATTGATATTCGTGCATCTATTACCCTCGTCATTAACAAAAATCGCTTTAGCTCGGGTATCATACACGCACGATTTTGAGGGAGCCATGTATGCGAATCATCAGTCTTAATGTCAACGGTGTCGAGGCCGCGGCGGCCCGGGGTCTGTTTGACTGGCTGCGCACGCAGGATGCGGACGTTATCTGCCTTCAGGACATACGCGTCACCGCTCCCGAGCTGGAACAGGATCCTTATTGGCTTGAGGGTTACTGGCAGTATTGTTTCGAGGCAGAAGTGCCCAGCCAGGGCGGCGTAGCCATTTATACCAAGACCGCACCCAAAGCGATCATCATGGGACTCGGCTTCGAGTTGGCGGATCGTTACGGGCGCTATATCCAGGCGGATTTCGACAAGGTCAGCATTGGCTGCCTGCTGCTGCCTTCGGGTCGCGACGGTGATGCGAGCCTGAACCAGAAATTCAAGTTCATGAATGACTTCACCACCTACCTGACCAAGCAGCGCCGCAAACGCCGCGAGTTCATCTATTGCGGCTCGCTGCACACTGCCCATCTGAAGCTGGACGTGAAGAACTGGCGCGATTGCCAGCATCAACCTGGCTTCATGGCGCCGGAACGGGCCTGGATGGATGAGATCTTCGGTACTTTGGGCTATGTGGACGCGCTACGCGAAGTGACCCGCGAGTCCGACCTCTATAGCTGGTGGCCGGACAGCGAGCAAGCTCAGGACCTCAATCTGGGTCTGCGCCTGGACTATCAGATCCTTACGCCCGGCCTACGCCGTTTCGCAAAACACGCGACCATTCCGCGCAAGGTGCGTTTCTCGGAGCATGCGCCGGTCATCATCGATTATGACTGGGTGCTGAGCATCTGATCGCTCGCGGGCGCTGCCATCAGGCGCGTCCGCTTTCTCTTTCTTCTGTTTTTAGCCTTCCGTTTTGATGTTGATCAATTATTGATCGACCCTCCCCCTGTTAAACTCAACATCACTTATTACCACTTTCTCTTATACAAACGCTATTCCGTGGCCGCCTGGCAAGCGGATGCACGTTTGTCTGGTGTCGCCCTATGTCCAAACAGCTGCCACAGGATTGGGACCCCCGATCCGAAACCATTCTGCGTGATCAGCGCACCGCCTATGACGTCATGCGCAAACGCTGCCCCGTTGCCCATAGCGAATACGGCGGATGGAACCTGTTTCGTCATGCGGATGTCAGCCGCGTCCTGCTTGACCATGAGACCTTCAGCAATAAGGTATCCCGGCACATCTCCGTTCCCAACGGTATGGACCCACCGGAACATACATCCTATCGACAGATTATCGAGCCCTACTTCAGCGCCGAGCGCATGGCCGAGTTCGAGCCGATCTGCCGGGAAATAGCTGAAGATCTGGCCACCAGCACCTTGCACTACGATCGTGTCGAGTTGATGGCTGATTTCGCGCAACCCTTCGCCCTGCGCATCCAATGCGCTTTCATGGGCTGGCCCTTGAGCCTGCAGGACACCTTGTTGAGCTGGACCACAAAGAACGCCCAGGCGACTCTGTCCCGAGACCGGGCCGCGCTCGCCGAGCTGGCCGAGGAGTTCGACGCGCTGATCGCGGATCAGCTGGATACGCGCCGCCAGGCCGGCGCCAACGCTGAGGACGATGTCACCACAGCGCTGATGCAGGAACAGATCAATGGCCGGCCGCTGAGCGATCAGGAAATCGCCAGCATCCTGCGCAACTGGACGGTCGGGGAAGTGGGCACCATCGCCGCCTCGGTTGGCATCCTGGCGGAATTTCTGGCGGCCAACCCCGCAGTACAGCAACACCTGCGCGCCAACCCCGAGCTGTTGTGGCAGGCCAACGATGAAATCCTGCGCATCCATGGCCCACTGGTCGATAACCGCCGGCGCACCACCTGCCCGGTGGAACTGGGCGGGCAGCAGATCGACGCCGAGCAGCGCATTACCATCAACTGGATCTCCGCCAACCGCGACCCTGAGGTGTTTTCCGACCCCGAGCGCTTTTTCCTGGAGCGTGACCCTGCGCTGAACCTCCTGTACGGCGCGGGCGTGCATGTCTGTCCGGGGGCGCCCCTGGCACGCATGGAATTGGTGACCATCATGCGCAGCCTGCTGCAGCGCAGCAGCAACCTGCAATTGATCGCCGAGCGACCCGCTATCCTCGCCACTTATCCTTCCAGCGGCTACGCCAATCTGCCACTGCGCCTGCGCTGAGCCCTCTGATCCCTGAGCCGGGCGCGACAGATTGTCACCCGGCCATCGGGCGCCGCGGGGCGACAATCGCTGCCAAGAGGCGTATTATCCGACTGGTATTGATTCCCATTACCATAAAGGTGATCACCGACAGCTGCAAAATTATGGCAGCCAAGTGAAAAGATGCCGCTTTTATTTGTAGCCAATCATGAGTCATGGGCGGCCGCAGTTATAACCCGTATTACAGCCTCCGCCGGCTGCGCCGGTACAGCTGAGGATTCACCTATCAAAGCAATAGCAAAATTCGCCCCCCCTCTCCCCGCCCAGCAATGGGCCGTGCTGGCATCCGGCGCGGCGCTTTTGACAGCGCTGCTGATGTTGTCGCTGGCTACCGGCGCGGGTGTCTACGGCGCGTCGGAAGTTCTGGGCTATTTCCGCGGTGATGCGCTGCTGCTGGCCGATGACAAGCTGGCCATGATCATCAATACCCTGCGCCTGCCACGCACACTCGCGGCCCTGGTGGTGGGGGCCAGTCTCGCGATCGCCGCCAGCCTGCTGCAGAGCGCCACCCGCAATCCGCTGGCCGAACCGGGTTTGCTGGGCGTCAATGCCGGGGCGGTGATGGGACTGGTCGTCGGCCTGATCTATTTCGGTATCGAATCGACTCAGGGCTATCTGCTGTGGTCGAGCGCCGGCGCCCTGCTCGGCAATCTGATCGTGCTGGGCATCGGTCTGATGCTGGGCCAGGCCAGCCCACTGAAACTGATTCTCGCCGGGGTCGCGCTCAGCGCAGTGTTTGGCGGCCTGTCGAACTACCTGCTGCTGGCCAACCAGACAGCGCTGGAACAGTTCCGCTTCTGGAACCTGGGCTCGCTGTCCGCCTCGGAACTGGATGCCGTGCGCCTGATCACCCCGGTGGTGCTGGTCGCCCTGGCGCTGGCAGTCATGTTGTGCCGGCAGCTGACCCTGATGCAGATGGGTGATGCTCAGGCCAAGTCGCTGGGCATTCATACCACGCGGGTACGCATCGGTGTACTGATCGCTTCCACGCTATTCACCGCCTGCGCCATCTCCCTGGCCGGTCCGATCGGTTTTGTCGGCTTTCTCGCCGCCTACTGCGCTCGGTTGGTAGAACCGGTGAAGCTGATGCCGCAGATGCTGTTCTCCGCCCTGTTCGGCATGCTGTTCCTGTTGGCCGCCGACATCCTGGCTCGCTGGGCGATCCAACCCTTCGAGATGCCGGTAGGTACGCTGCTGGCGGTGATCGGCGCGCCAGCGCTGATTGCCATCGTGCTGCGCGGCGGCTTCCGCTCGCTGCTGACGGTGAAGTGATGATGAATACGAGTATTCCTTCCGGTGTCTGGCGCCTGCAGCTCGGCAGCGCCACCCTGCTGCTGCACCGGCGCACCTGGCTGATGACGCTGGCGATGTTGGTGATCCTGCTGGTGCTGTTCGTGCTGTCGGTGAGTCTCGGCTCGGCCAGCATGGGTATGCGCGAGGTCATCGCCACCTTCGCCGGCGAGGGCAGCAAGCTGCATGAAATCATGGTGTACAAGATCCGGCTGCCGCGCGTCACCGGCGTGGTGGTGGCGGGATTGGCCATGGGCATGGCCGGCTGCCTGATCCAGACGCTGGTGCGCAACCGATTGGCGACTCCGGACATGGTCGGCGTCAATGAGGGCGCCTCGCTGGCGGTAATCGTGTTCGCCATCTATCTCACCCTCGGCAGCTGGCCGTGGTGGGCGTCACCGCTGGGCGCAGCGCTGGCGGCGGTGGCTCTGTTTGTGCTGTGCCGTCGGCCGGGGGAGCAGGGTTATCTGTTCATCATCATCGGCATCGCGATTTCCGAGCTGTTCAATGCCCTCGGCCAGTTCGCCATGTCCACCCAGCCGTTGACCCACCTGGGTAGCATCTACCTGTGGACCATGGGCCACTTCGCCCATGTCAGCTACCAGACCATCCATCCCATCACCCTGATCCTTCTGGCCCTCTGCCCGCTGATGGCGCTGATCAATCGGCCGCTGGCGCTGCTGCGGTTCGGGGATGCCACGGCGCGCAGTCTGGGCGTCAATGTGCCGCTGGTGCAGCTGGGCATACTCGGGCTGGCGATCCTGGTGGCCTCGCTGGGCACGGCCATCGGCGGGCCGGTGATTTTCGTGGCGATGACTGCGCCGATCCTGGCGTCCTGGCTGACTCGTGACAATCTGGCGCCCATCTGGCTGGCGGCGTTGTGCGGAGCAGTCATGCTGCTGGCCAGCGACATCCTGGTGCGGGTGCTGGCCCAGCCCAATGAAATACCGACCGGCATCATGACCCGCATCCTGGGCGGTTTCTTGTTGCTCTTCCTTCTGATCAAAGACAGACAATGGTCCGACTGATGACAGTTCTGCACGCACGCAATCTGCAATTTGGCTATCACGACAAACCGGTTCTGCAGGATGTCTCCTTCAGCCTGCCACGGGGCAAGCTGATCGGCATCGTCGGCCCGAACGGCAGTGGCAAATCCACCTTGCTCAAGCTTCTGGCCCGGCAGTTGCCTCTTCAGCAGGGCGAGGTGGATATTCATGGCCAGGCGCTGGGTAGCTTCTCGACCAAGGCACTGGCCCGGCAACTGGCCTTCCTGCCGCAGCGCCCGGTCATGGCTGAAGGCATCCGGGTCGAACAACTCGTGCAGTATGGCCGCCATCCACATCAGGGCTGGCTCAATCAATGGAGCGCGGAAGACGCCCGTGAAGTGGCGCGCGCCCGCGACATCATGCAGCTCGGCCCGATCTGGCAGCGCATCGCCTCTTCGCTATCCGGCGGCCAGGCTCAACGCGCCTGGTTGGGGATGATACTGGCGCAGAATACCGGCCTGATTCTGCTCGACGAGCCCACCAGCGCACTGGATATTGGCCTGCAGACCGAGGTGATGGAGTCCATTCGTCAGATCACCACCGAAGACCGCACAGTTTTGATCGTCATCCACGATCTGGGCATGGCGGCTCGCTACTGTGACGAGTTGGATGAAGGACGTATCGCCGCCATGGGCCCAGCACGCGACGTCATCACCAAGGCGCTGGTAGACCGGTTGTACCACACCAATGTGGATATTCTCGCGGCGCCGGATGACGGGGCGCCGGTAATAGTGCCACGCCGGCGTATCCGTGATACCGCTGCAAACCTGTGACAAATCGCCCACTCATGAGAATCGTTAGCAATAAATGTTGTCATCATCCCACCTTCCTACTTACACAGGATCCCCATGACCAAATCAATCTATCGCAATGCCATCTTGCTTCTGCTGACAGGCCTGACCAGCCTCGGTGCGCTGGCCGACACCCGCCAGATCGAAGATGCTCAGGGTAACCAATTGACCGTGCCCGCCGAGCCGAAGCGCATCGTGACCCTCAGTGAGCTGGATCTGGACGTCGCACTGGCCCTCGGTATTGAACCGGTGGGTACCACCGACGGTCGCGGCCAGGCTGCACCGCCGCGCTACCTTGAAGGCCGCGTGCCGGCGCAGACCCGCTCGGTCGGCATCCTCAACAATCCCAATCTGGAAGCTCTGCTGGAACTGCAGCCGGACCTGATTCTTACCGGTCCGCAGAAGCCCGAGCAGTTGGCGATTCTCAATGAAATCGCCCCGACTGCGGTGTCCTACGCGCTGGGCGAATACTGGATGGACGCCACGCTGCGCGTCGCCAATATCCTCAACCGCGAAGCTGAAGGCCAGGCGTTGTTGGAACGCTATAAAACGCGCGCCGCCGAAGGTCGTGAAAAGTTGAGCGAGCACCAGGGCGAAACGATCAGCATCACCCGCTGGAATCCCAAGGGACCGGCCTACATGCTCAAGGATTCCTTCGCCAGCACCGTTGCCCATGACCTGGGACTGGTACGCCCGGCCCATCAGCAGGAGCCCGGCACTACCCACTCCATGTCCCTGAGCCTGGAATCACTGGCTATGCTGGATGCAGATTGGCTGGTCATCGGTACTCTGGCTACCACCGGCGACGCGGTGGATGCCATGCGCCAGGCGGAGCAAACGCCCATGTTCCAGCACCTGGAAGCGACCAAAGCCGATCATTACAGCGCCGTCGATGGCTCCGTATGGACCTCCACCGGCGGGCCGCTGGCGGCGCTTCAGGTGGTCGAGGATATCGAAACCATGATTCTGGAGAGTGAAGAGAACGCCACCGCCGTCGCCGCTAACCGCTGACCCCTGCCATACCCGGCTCGCTCAGGAAGACCGAGCCGGCGGCAACCACAGCCGTTCCAACCGACGCCGGCCCAGCTCCGCACCCGCGCACAACGCCTGGAACCCGCAATGACCACGCCAGCCGGTCTTCAGCAGCCGTTCCCAGAAGCTCACGTCGCCCTGCAGCGTATTGATATCCTGCCGCCGCCGCAGTAGCGCGGCCAGTTCACCCGGCCGGTTGTGCAACGCCGTCGGCGTGATTTCAATAAAACCGCCCACCCACAGCGGTCCGAGTATCTCCAGTATCGCCGCCTCATCAATCAACTCGCTGGCAGCCAGCCAGCGGGTACCGGCACAGGCCTGGGCGCGTTCGGTGATGCGCTGCAGATAGCCAGCCAATTCCTGGTGACTGAGCTGCAGATCGCCCCGCCCGGTAACCTCCGCCGGCAACAGGCAGGCAACCCGTTGCTTATCCTGTTCAGGCCAGGCGTCACCGCTCCCCAGCCCCGGACGCAGACCGAGCACTGGCACCGGGAACGCGCCCCTCAGGGGCGTGCCCATCACCACCAGTTGGACATTCACTCGGCGCGCCATGGACTGCAGGCGAGGCAACGGCAACCGGGGTTCCAGCGGCACGAAGCAGACCCCGAGCCGGATGCAGGCCAGCAACATCACCACCAACTCAGCCGAACGTTCCAGACATACGCCCACCCGATCTCCGGAACGAATCCCGTGCTCGGTCAATTGGTCAGCCATGTAGGCGGCGCGGGCTGCCAGCCACCCGTAATTGTGCTGTTCCCCATCACAACCCAGCGCAGCCAGGCCAGCCTGCCGCTGGCATACCGTACTCAGATGCGAACCGAGGCTCGAATCATTGGATGAATCATCGAAGCAGAGCATGACACCCCCCTGTAGCCCTCACTCAACTACAAATGAGAACCATTAACATTAACTATAGGAGAAGGTAATCGCTACTTACGACAGCGTCAATTCGAATCGCCGACTTTCATCATCTGGCCAGACACGGACACGAAACGCAGAATGAATTGGGAAAGGAAAAAAGCCGGCCACCGGGAGGTGGCCGGCCGGCGTCACTTGATGAGACGCAGACAGAACGGATAACGGTAGGCAGTGCCTTCATTGGCCTTGATCGCAGCAATGATCATCAGCACGATAGCGCCGATCCCCACCACCCAGATCAGCAGAAAGCCGATCGCCACGATCATCAGCAGCAGACATACTGCCACCGCGATAGCCACGGTGATCTGGAAATTGAGTGCTTCCTTGCCCTGGTCATCGACAAAGGGATGCAAATCCTTCTTCAGCTGCCAGACGATCAATGGACCGATCAGACTACCGATCACCGGAATGAAATACCCCAGAAAACCCGCCAGATGCGCAATCATTGCCCACAGGCGCGCATCCGAACCGGGCTCCAGCGCTTCAATGCGCGACTCTTCATCAATCATGTTCGCTGCTCCTTGTGTTATCGATGGATAACCTGCTTAACGTCAGGATAGCCGAACTCCGCAGGTCCGCCGGCTCAGTCTTCCAGCGCAGACAGCTGGCAGGCAAACAGATCGGTGATGCCCGCTCTGGCCAGCTCCAGCATGGCGGTGAGCTCTTCGGGCGAGAACGGCGCGGCCTCGGCAGTCCCCTGCACCTCGATGAAGCCGCCCTTGTCGGTCATCACCACGTTCAGGTCGGTGTCAGCGGCGGAGTCTTCCGGGTAATCCAGATCCAGCACCGGCACGCCCTGATAGATACCCACCGAGATCGCTGCGATCATCTGCACTGTCGGCACCCGCTTGATGGCACCGCGCTTTTTCATCGAACGCAGCGCATCGACCAATGCCACGCAGGCGCCTGTAATGGACGCAGTACGAGTGCCGCCGTCGGCCTGAATCACATCGCAGTCGATATAGATGGTGTTCTCGCCCAGCGTCTTGAGATCCACCGCTGCACGCAGCGAACGGCCGATCAGCCGCTGAATCTCCAATGTACGACCGCCCTGCTTGCCCTTGCTGGCTTCGCGCTGCATGCGCTCACCGGTCGCCCGCGGCAGCATGCCGTATTCGGCGGTGATCCAACCCTGCCCGGTACCGCGCAGAAAACGCGGAACGCCACCTTCCACACTGGCAGTACAGATCACCTTGGTATCACCGAACTCGACCAGCACCGAACCCTCGGCATGCTTGGTGTATTGGCGGGTCAGGGTTACCTGACGCATC
This sequence comes from Pseudomonas sp. FME51, assembly GCF_014897305.1. NCBI lineage: Bacteria > Pseudomonadati > Pseudomonadota > Gammaproteobacteria > Pseudomonadales > Pseudomonadaceae > Pseudomonas > Pseudomonas sp. FME51. Next base: position 37,355 of record NZ_JABUYN010000007.1, read on the forward strand.
TGGTCTGCTGCGCGGCCGCTGGGTCGTATCATCTATCCAATTCCTTGTACTGCATGTATGTGCGGCGATTATACGGGGCCTGTCCAAGGGTACAACAGCGGGCTGTACCCCCATCCCGACTGGCGGAGTACAATGCCGCTCCGGCAAACAGCAAAACAATCAGGAGTGGACCCATGGTATTCAGCATGACGGCCTTTGCCCGCAGCGAAATCAGCACCGATCAGGGCAACCTGGCGTGGGAGTTGCGCTCGGTCAACCATCGTTACCTGGAGGCCACCCTGCGCCTGCCCGACGCCTTCCGTGATCTGGAAGGCCCGCTGCGTGAGCGTCTGCGCAAGCAGCTGGCGCGCGGCAAGGTGGAATGCACCCTGCGCTTCAATCCCGTCACCGACGCCCATCCGGATTTAAGCCTCAACCAGCCCTTGCTCAACCAGCTCATCGAGGCCGCTGGACGAATCCGCAGCCAACTGGACAATCCCGCACCGATCAACCCACTGGAACTGCTGGCCTGGCCCGGCGTGCTCGGTGGCAGTGAGCAGGACCAGCCCGACCTGCTGAAACAGGCAGACACCCTGTTCAACCAGGCACTGGATGAACTCAAGCAACACCGTGCACGGGAGGGCGCCGAACTGCGCGCATTGATCGCAGAGCGTCTGGACAGCATGGCCGAACGCGTCATCACCCTGCGCGAGATGATGCCCACTCTGCTCGCCACTCACCGGCAGAAACTCATCGATCGATTCAACGAAGCTCAACTGGAGCTCGACGTCACGCGCATCGAACAGGAACTGGTGATGCTGGCGCAGAAGATCGACGTCGCCGAGGAACTCGATCGCATCGACACCCACATCACCGAAACCCGCCACGTGCTGAATGGCAAAGTCGCCATGGGCCGCCGCCTGGACTTCCTGATGCAGGAATTCAACCGCGAAGCCAACACCCTCGGCTCCAAGGCCATCGATGCGCGCAGCACCCAGGCGGCGGTGGATCTGAAGGTGTACATCGAGCAGATGCGCGAGCAGGTGCAGAATATCGAGTGACGCTGTCGGGTATAGCCGGCTGGCGCTATGAACTGCTCACCATCTGCAACCCCACCACCGACAACACCAGACTGGTGAGAAAAAACAGGCGCCAGAAGGTCACCGGCTCGTCGAACAGCAAAACGCCGGCGACCACCGTACCGAAGGCGCCGATCGCGCCCCAGACTGCGTAGGCAGTGCCCACCGGAATGGCTTTGTCACCGCCCATGGCCTTGAATAGCAGGTACATGCTGATCGTGACGCACACCGCAAACACCACCAGCCAGAGCGCCAGCGGCTTCCCGCTGGCCTGCTGCGCCTTGCCGAGGCTGATGGCAAAGCCGGTTTCGAACAGCCCGCCGATGATCAGCATGATCCAGTTGATGCTCATGTGTTGCCCTCTATGCCCACGAAAAGCCAGCCCAGCAAGCTACCTCAAAGTCAGAAGATTGGGAATCTACGCCCCCTGCCCATCCTGACGTCGCAAGTGCCGACTGTTATCATGTGCGGTTCATTCACCCCGCACTGAAGCCACTATCTTGTCTCCATCAGCTACTCGCTTGACCGTTTACCGTCAGCCCGGCTTCATGCCCTTTGTCATCGCCCGCCTGCTGGCGGTGTTCGCCATGCAGATCCAGGCCATCGTCGTGGCTTGGCAGATCTATGAAGTCACTGGCGACCCATTATCGCTGGCCTGGGTCGGGCTGGCGCAGTTCCTGCCGATGCTGTTCCTGCTGATGCCCGCGGGCGACCTGATCGATCGTTACAATCGCAAGCTGATTCTCAGCCTGTCATGGTTGGGCGCGGCGCTGTGCAGCGGTATTCTGCTGTGGTTGTCGACGCTCGATGAGCCCAATCTTGCCTGGTTCTACGGCGCGCTGGTGCTGTACGGTTGTTCACGGGCGTTCATCGGGCCGGCACTGCAGAGTCTATTGCCGCAGATCGTGCCGCGTGACCAACTGGCCCAGGCGATCGCTGCCAACAGCACCATCATGCGCACCGCGACCATCCTCGGCCCGGTGCTGGGCGGCGTGCTCTACGCCATCGGTGGCGGCGAACTGACCTATACCATTTGCATGCTGTGCTTTGCCGGCGGGCTGGTCCTGCTCAGCCAAGTGCCGGTGCTTTATGCCGAAGCCATGCAGATGACCGAGAGCTCCGGCTGGAAACGCTTCACCGCCGGGCTGCATTTCATCCGCTCACGCCCGATCATTCTCGGTACCATTTCCCTGGATCTGTTCGCCGTGTTGCTCGGCGGGGTGATTGCACTGCTGCCGATCTATGCCAGCGATGTGCTGCATGTCGGTCCCGAAGGGCTGGGCATTCTGCGCAGCGCCATGGCGGTCGGGGAAATCTGCGTTGGCTTGTACCTGAGCACCAAACCATTCAACCGCAATGTCGGCAGCACCATGTTCATCGCTGTAGCGATATTCGGCGTGGCCAATCTGGTATTCGCGCTGTCGACGCTGTTCTGGCTGTCCTTTGCGGCGCTGCTGGTTGCCGGTGCCGCCGATATGGTCAGCGTGTACATCCGCTCGGCACTGATCCAGTTTTCCACGCCGGATTCCATGCGCGGCCGGGTCAATGCGGTCAACATGCTGTTTATCGGCTCCTCGAATGAACTGGGCAATTTCCGCGCAGGCACCAGCGCGGCCTGGTTCGGTGCGGTACCTGCGGCGCTGATTGGCGCACTCTGTACCCTGGGCGTCGTGGCCGGCTGGACCGCTGCATTCCGTCCGCTGCGTCAGGTTGACCGCTTCGAGGACGCATCGCCCGAGCGCCAGCCGGACACCCGATGAAATGACGCCGCCGCCCAATGTCTTTATAATCCCGCCACGCCGACGACCCCATCAGGAATATCACCCATGACCCAAGCCACCGGTACTCTTTATATCGTTTCCGCCCCGTCCGGTGCGGGCAAGACCAGCCTGGTCAAGGCGCTGATCGAGCAGATCGATACGCTGCGGGTGTCGGTATCCCACACCACGCGGGCGATGCGCCCCGGCGAGACGGACGGGGTCAACTACCATTTCACCCGCCGCGAAGACTTCCTCGAACAGGTCGGCAAAGGCGATTTCCTCGAGCATGCGGAAGTCTTCGGCAATCTCTACGGCACTTCCCAGAGCACCGTGGAACGCACCCTGGCGGCAGGCCATGACCTGATTCTGGAGATCGACTGGCAAGGTGCCCAACAGGTGCGCCGCGCCCTGCCCCAGGCCCGCTCCATCTTCATCCTTCCGCCAAGCAGCGCGGCACTGCAGGACCGCCTGAGCAACCGCGGACAGGACAGCGACGAAGTCATTGCCGGACGCATGACCCAGGCCATCGATGAAATGAGCCATTACGTGGAATACGACTACATTGTCATCAATGACGACTTCCATACGGCTCTGGATGACATGAAATCCATACTGCGCTGCGGTCGTCTGACCCTGGCACATCAGCAGAATCTCAATACGCAGCTGCTCACCGCGCTGTTGTCAGAGTGAGTCGCTAACAGGTAAACTGTTCGGTCCTGCGTTTTTACCCATTTTATCTGCCGTTCGGAGTACACCATGGCCCGCGTCACTGTTGAAGACTGCCTGGAAAATGTAGACAACCGCTTTGAGCTGGTCATGTTGGCCACCAAACGTTCGCGTCAGATTGCCACTGGCGGCAAGGAACCTAAAGTTGCATGGGAAAACGACAAGCCCACCGTCGTCGCCCTGCGCGAAATCGCTGAAGGCTTGATCTCCTACGAGATCATGGCGGAAGAAGCCCTGCAAGATCAGCAGGAACCGCTGTACTCGCTGGAAACCGAACTGCCGGAATAAGCCATTGCGATGGCCATGCAACCTCGTCCAAACTGCCCATACATCAGGGTGCAGGAGGTTTGCATGTCCGGAATAGAGGTTTTTGCCGATCGGCTGGATAACTATCTCGAGCCCGATCAGGTCAATCTGGTACGGCGTGCCTACTTCTACGCGGAGCAGGCCCATGACGGCCAGACCCGCCGCAGCGGCGAACCCTACGTCACTCACCCGCTGGCGGTAGCCAATATCCTTGCCGACATGCACATGGACCATCAGAGCCTGATGGCCGCCATGCTGCATGACGTGATCGAGGATACCGGCATCCCCAAGGAAGCCTTGGTCACCCAGTTTGGCGACACAGTGGCGGACCTGGTCGACGGGGTCAGCAAACTGACCCAGATGACCTTCGAAACCAAGGCCGAGGCGCAGGCCGAGAACTTTCAGAAAATGGCTCTGGCCATGGCCCGGGATATCCGGGTAATCCTGGTCAAGCTTGCCGACCGCCTGCACAACATGCGCACTCTGGGCGCATTGAAGCCGGAAAAACGCCGACGTATCGCCCGCGAAACCCTGGAAATCTACGCCCCCATCGCCAATCGTCTGGGTATGCATAGCCTGAGCACCGAGTTCGAGGATCTGGGCTTTCAAGCCATGTATCCGATGCGCTCGCGGATGATTGCCCAGGCTGTGCGTGATGCCCGCGGCAATCGCAAGGAGCTGCTGAACCGGATTCTCGAATCACTGGAAGCCTGTCTCGAACGTGAAGGGTTGCCGGGCAAGGTGCTGGGCCGCGAAAAGCACCTGTATGGCATCTACGAGAAAATGCGCGAAAAGCGCAAGGCATTCAACGAGATCATGGACGTCTATGCGTTCCGTATCATCGTCGACAAGGCCGACACCTGCTATCGCGTGCTGGGCGCCGTGCACAGCCTGTACAAGCCCTTTCCCGGGCGGTTCAAGGACTATATCGCGATCCCCAAAGCCAACGGCTACCAATCCCTGCATACCACGCTGTTCGGCATGCATGGCGTACCGATCGAGATTCAGATTCGCACGCAGGAAATGGAAGAGCTGGCCAACAACGGTATCGCTGCGCATTGGGTGTACAAGTCCAAGGACGAGGTAATCAACGGCAATCATGCGCGCACCCGCCAGTGGCTCAAGGGTGTACTCGAGTTGCAACAACGGGCTGGCAACTCGCTGGAGTTCATCGAGAACGTCAAGATCGACCTGTTTCCCGATGAAGTCTACATTTTCACCCCGAAAGGCCGCATCATGGAGCTCGCCAAGGGCTCCACACCCGTGGATTTCGCCTATGCGGTACACACCGACGTGGGCAACAGCTGCATCGCCTGCCGCATCAATCGCCGGTTGGCGCCGCTGTCCGAGCCACTGGAAAGCGGTCAGACCGTGGAAATCATCACCGCTCCCGGCGCCCGCCCGAACCCCGCATGGCTGAACTTCGTGATAACCGGCAAGGCGCGCAGCAATATCCGCCACCTGCTCAAACATCAACGCCACTCCGAATCCATCGCCCTCGGCGAGCGTCTACTGGACAAGGTTCTGGTCAGCTTCGACAGCAGTCTGGAGCAGATCCCCGAGCGGCAGATCAAGCGCGTTCTGGCCGATTGCCGCATGGAGACGCTGGAAGACCTGCTGGCGGATATCGGGCTGGGTAATCGCATGGCCTATGTCACCGCGCGCCGCCTGCTGGCGGGCGATACTACGGCCGAGGCAACCCGCAGCGATGCGGTTATCCAACAGCCCAGCAGTGAAGAGAAACCCCTGGCCATTCGCGGTACCGAAGGGCTGGTGGTCAGCTTTGCACGTTGCTGCAACCCTATTCCGGGCGATCCCATTGTCGGCTTCCTCACCACCGGCAAGGGCATGGTCATTCACCAGGAAAACTGCAAAAACCTGGCGGAACACCACGACAATAATGAAAATATCCTGCAATTAACCTGGGACAAGGACGTCGCTGGCGAGTTTACCGTGGAGCTACGTGTGGAACTGGAACATCAGCGCGGCATCATTGCCCAGCTGGCCACCAGTATCACCGTGGCTGACGCCAGTATCGACAAGATCAGTGTGGATGAACGCGACGGCCGGGTTAGCGTAGTGCAGTTGGTGCTGCGCGTGCGCGGCCGACTGCACCTTTCCCAATTGATCAAGCGTATCCGTGTACTGCAAGGTGTTATGCGGATAACGCGCCTCAAAAATTGACCCCAATGGAGACATTCATGAACAAGCAAGTCATCACCAGCGAACACGCGCCGGCCGCCATCGGTCCTTACTCCCAGGCGATCAAGGTCGGCAATACCGTGTACCTGTCAGGCCAGATCCCACTGGACCCCAAGACCATGGACGTGGTTGAAGGCTTTGAAGCTCAGGTTTGCCGTGTATTCGACAACCTGGCACTGGTCGCCGAAGCGGCCGGTGGCAAGCTGCAGGACATCGTCAAGTTGAACATCTTCCTGACCGACCTGAACAACTTTGCCACCGTCAACGAAATCATGGGCCGCTATTTCGAGCAGCCTTATCCCGCCCGTGCCGCCATCGGCGTCGCCGCCCTGCCCAAGGGTGTGCCGGTGGAAATGGACGGTATTCTGGTCGTCGGCTAAGCCAACGCCCATCGCGGCAGAGGCCGCCCCTGCAGAAAGCCATCGACACACGGCTTTTCTGCGGGGACGGCCTTGGCCGCGAGGCTTTTCAGGCAGATACCTACCGCAGCTACTCAAGCATGCTTGAGTAGCCTTCCCGATAACTCGGATATTGCGGCTCCCAACCCATTTCGCGCGCCAGCTCATTGCTGCAACGCTTGCTGCCAACCCGATTGGCGGTCGGCCCTTCTCCCAGCAACTCCACTCCCAGCTGTTCTGCCAACCAACCTGCCACTTCACGCAGGGGTGCCGGCTCGTCGTCCACGCCCAGGTAACAGGGCGCCAGCAGTTCTCCCTGATCCGCTTCCAGCAACAGAAATTCCAAGAGGCTGGCAGCGTCATCCCGATGGATGCGGTTGGTGTATTGCACCGGAATGTCCGGCACATGCAGACCGTTGCGAACCTGTTCTATCAGGCGATTGCGCCCCGGACCGTAAATACCACCCAAGCGCACTACCGATGCCGGTACGCCACTGCGCAGCGCCACGTCTTCTGCCTGGATCAATAACGGCGCCGTTGCTGACGCTGCCAGCGCCGCACTGTTCTCGGTCACCCACTCGCCTGCGCTCTGAGCGTAGACGGCGGTGCTGGATACCTGCAGCAGATGACGCAACCTGTGACGGCTGTCTTTCAACCAGTTCAGCACATGCTGCAAACCTTCGACATAGAGGCTCTGGTACAGCTCAGGATCGCGACGGCCGGCAGCAGGGCAATACACCAGATAATCTACCTTGTCCGGCCAGTCCGCCGGCTTTTGGGGGTCAGTCAGATCGGCAGCGATGCGGCCAATGCCTTCCGGCAGGGTGGATGGATCCCGGCGCAGGCCGCTGACCTGCCAACCGCGCTGCAATAAACGCTCGGCAAGCGCTCTTCCTACGTCGCCGCAGCCGGCAATAACTACATGTTTCATGCTGATTGTTTTCCTCTATCGATCAACCCGCTATGCTTGCTGAAAATCTCTGCGAGCAGTATACGACATGACCCTCACCGAACTCCGTTACATCGTCACCCTGGCCCAGGAACAACACTTCGGCCATGCCGCCGAACGTTGTCACGTTTCCCAGCCTACCCTCAGTGTCGGCGTGAAGAAGCTTGAGGAAGAGCTGGGTATCATGCTCTTCGAGCGTACCAAGAGCGCCGTGCGGGTCACCCCGGTTGGCGAGAAGATTGTTGCCCAGGCCCAGCGGGTGCTGGAAGAAGCCATGACCATCCGTGAACTGGCCAGCGCTGGCAAGAACCAGCTGTCCGCTCCGCTCAAGGTCGGCGCCATCTATACCATCGGGCCGTACCTGTTTCCGCACCTTATCCCTCAGCTGCACCGGGTCGCTCCGGAGATGCCGCTGTATATCGAAGAGAACTACACCCATATCCTGCGCGACAAGCTGCGCAACGGCGAACTGGATGCCATCATCATCGCATTGCCTTTCAGCGAGCCGGATGTACTGACCAAGCCGCTGTACGATGAACCATTCAGCTTGTTGATCCCGGCAGACCATGCCTGGGCCGAGCGTACCACCGTCAGTCTCGAGGATCTGGATGACGACCGCCTGCTGCTGCTCGGCGAAGGCCACTGCTTCCGCGATCAGGTACTGGAGGCATGCCCCACCACCCGGCGCAACGCCGAACCAGCCAAACATACCACCATCGAGTCCAGCTCCCTGGAAACCATCCGGCACATGGTTGCCTCCGGCATGGGCATGACGGTGCTGCCGATGTCCGCCGCGGATGATCGCTATTACAGCTCCGATCTGCTGCTGACCAAGCAGTTCGAATCGCCGGTGCCCTTCCGCACCGTGGCCATTGCCTGGCGCGCCAGTTTCCCACGGCCGCGCGCGGTGGAAATTCTCAGCGACTCGATTCGTTTGTGTTCGGTCGGCGACTCCGCCGGCAAGCGCTAGGTTCTGGGCATGCCACTTCAGCTTGAGCGCACGCCGTTGACGGTATTCAAGGGCGTTGGCCCGGCGGTGGCAGACAAGCTCGGCCGCCTCGGCTTGAACAGCGTGCAGGATGTGCTCTTCCATCTGCCGTCGCGCTATCAGGACCGCACCCGCATCACACCCATCGGCGCGTTGCGCCCAGGAATGGATGCAGTTATCGAAGGCGTGATGCTGGGTGCGGATGTGGTCATGGGCCGGCGACGCAGTCTGCTGTGCCGTATTCAGGATGGCAGCGGCACCCTCAGCCTGCGCTTCTACTATTTCTCTGCGGCGTTGAAGGCCAACCTGCAACGTGGCAGCCACTGGCGCTGCTACGGCGAGGTCAGGTCCGGCGCTTCCGGACTGGAAATCTATCACCCGGAAATGCAGAACCTCGATACTCAACAGGCGGCGTCAGTCGCTACTACGCTGACGCCAATCTATCCGGCGACGGAAGGGTTGTCGCAGCAACGGCTGCGCAGCCTTAGCGAAGCCGCGCTGACCTGGCTGGACCAGGGCAACAGCCTGCCGGACCTGCTGGCGCCGGAACTCACCGAACAATACCAACTGCCATCGCTGCGTGAAGCCATTCGCACCCTGCACCGTCCACCACCCGACGTCGATCTGCAGGCACTGGAAGATGGCCGCCACTGGGCACAGCATCGACTCGCGTTCGAGGAGCTGCTGGCGCACCAGCTGACCATGCTCAGGCTGCGTGCACAGGTACGAGCGCACCGTGCGCCTGTGATGCAGGCTTCCGGTGAGCTGGCTCACACCTACGTCCAGCAGCTGGGCTTCCCTCTCACTGGGGCGCAACAACGGGTGGCAGACGAGATCCGCGTCGACCTGCAGCAGCCCAGACCCATGCTGCGACTGGTGCAGGGCGATGTGGGTGCCGGCAAGACAGTCGTCGCGGCATTGGCCGCACTCCAGGCACTGGAGGCCGGTTGGCAGGTGGCATTGATGGCCCCGACCGAAATTCTTGCCGAACAGCATTTCAACAACTTCCAGCGCTGGTTCACGCCACTGGGCATTTCCGTCGCCTGGATGGCTGGCAAGCTCAAGGGTAAGACCCGTGCCAATCAGTTGCAGATGATCGCCACGGGCGAGGCCGCCATGGTGGTCGGCACCCATGCCTTGTTTCAACCCGAGGTGCAGTTTCACAATCTCGGCCTGGCGATCATTGATGAGCAGCACCGCTTCGGTGTGCAACAGCGGCTGGCTCTGCGCGATAAAGGTGCCGCCGGGCAGTTTTCACCGCACCAGCTGATCATGACAGCCACCCCGATTCCGCGCACCCTGGCGATGAGCGCCTACGCCGACCTGGATACCTCGGTACTGGATGAACTGCCGCCTGGCCGCACGCCGATCAATACCGTACTGGTATCCGACAGCCGCCGCGATGAAGTGATCGAACGAGTCCGTGCCGGGTGCGCCGAAGGGCGCCAGGCGTACTGGGTGTGCACCTTGATCGAAGAATCCGAGCAGTTGCAGGCACAGGCCGCCGAAGTCACCTGGCAGACGCTCTGCGAATATCTACCGGAGCTGTCCATCGGCTTGATCCACGGACGCATGAAGGCCACCGAAAAGGCCGAGATCATGGCGGCATTCAAGGGAGGTGATCTGCACCTGCTGGTCGCTACCACGGTAATCGAGGTTGGCGTGGATGTGCCCAATGCCAGCCTGATGATCATCGAGAACCCCGAACGTCTCGGTCTGGCGCAGCTGCACCAATTACGCGGCCGGGTCGGCCGGGGCAGCACCGCCAGTCACTGCGTGTTGCTGTATCACGCGCCCTTGTCGGCGCTCGGACGCGAACGGCTGGGCATCATGCGGGAAAGCTCGGATGGCTTCGTCATTGCCGAAAAGGATCTGGAATTGCGCGGTCCCGGTGAGGTGCTGGGTACCCGGCAGACCGGGCTGGTGCAGTTTCGCGTAGCCGACCTGGTACGGGATGCCGACCTGCTGCCGCAAGTGCAGGAAGCCGCAGCCGTCTTTGCCCGACAACACCCGCAACGGGTCGGTCAGATAATCGATCGCTGGCTGGCAGAAGGGCAGCAATTCGCTCAGGTATGAGCCCGAGCAACCCCCAAACGCCCATGCTAAGATCGTCTCAATTGCACTGTTTTTATGCCCGGACAAGGAACCCCTCTGATGCCCGATCAAGCGGCAACGCCGTCAGCCAGCCCCAGCCTGCCTGACCTACTGGAAACGCAGCTGCAGCAAAATGAGATTGCCTATCAGCTACGCCCTCAGAGTGCCTGCGGCCAGCTTGCGCAGCAAGTACAGGTCTGCCTGCTGAATGATGGCGAAGGTATGTTGCTGACATTGATCCCCGCCGATCATCTGCTGGATCTGAAAGAACTGGCCCGGATCACCGGCCGAGAGCTGCAACCGGTACGCGATCAGCAACTGCAAGAACTCCTCGGCCGCTATCAATTGAGTCACCTGCCCGGTCTGCCGGTACTGGTGGACGCGCTTTGCCTGATCGAGCAGCAATTGCTGTCTCACCCCCGTGTATGGATGCCCAGCGGCCTGCCCGGCTGGCGTCTGGAGCTGGAACAGGATGCGCTGGTCAAGCTGGCAGAAACAGCCACCGTCAGCGCCTTTGCCATGCCCCTGAGCAACATTGACTGCACTGCCGAAGGTGCCGAGCAGGACCGCCAGGATATCAACACTGCGGTGCAGAATTTCACCGCTTTGCGCATGCGCCAGCGGCTGGAGGAAACCATCGAGGTTCCACCGCTGCCCAATACCGCGCAGCGAATCATGAAACTGCGAGTCAATCCGGACTCCACCGTCGAACAGCTGACCGACGTCGTCGAGACCGACCCCAGTCTGGCGGCACAGGTCGTCAGCTGGGCTTCCTCCTCATTCTACGCTGCGCCCGGAAAGATCCGCTCGGTGGAGGACGCCATTACCCGGGTACTGGGCTTCGATCTGGTGATCAATCTCGCGGTGGGGCTGTCACTGGGCAAGACCTTCAGCTTGCCCAAGGATGCTCCCGAACACACCACCTCTTATTGGGAGCAGGCCATCTATACGGCCGCGACCATCGAAGGGTTGGCCAAGGTGATGCCGCGCGACCGGCGACCGGAATTGGGTCTGAATTACCTGGCCGGGCTGCTGCACAACTTCGGTTATCTGCTGCTGGCGTATATCTTTCCGCCCTATTTCAAGCTGATCTGCCGCCACATGGAAGCCAACCCGCATGTCCCGGCGCATCTGGTGGATCAACATTTGCTTGGGGTGAATCGGGATCAGATCGGTAGCTGGTTGATGCGCTATTGGGACATGCCGACGGAAATATCCAGCGCCATCCGCCATCAGCACGACCCGCACTATGTAGGCGAACATCATCTGTATGCCAACCTGACCTATCTCAGCCTGGCGTTACTGCGGGAACGGGATCTGGGCGATGGGCCGCCAATGGTGATCGCTGATGATCTTCTGGAACGTCTGGGGTTGACCCGCGAAGCGGCGGAGCAGGCGGTAGACAAAGTACTGAATGCGCGGGATGCGCTGCGTAAGCTGGTGAACGAATATCAGCTCGGCTGGGATCGCTGAGCATGGCTGCCGGGGGCTGATCGCCCCCGGCTGGTCGGTTCAATTGACAGAGTCTTTCAATCCCTTGCCGGGCTTGAAGGAGACGGTATTGCTGGCCTTGATCTGAACAGGCTCACCGGTTTGCGGGTTTTTGCCGGTCCGGGCCCCACGATGCCGCTGCAAAAAGGTACCGAACCCAACGAGGGTAACCGTATCCTTACGGCTCAGAGCCTGAGTGATTTCATCAAGAATCGCGTTGAGCGCGCGGCTGGCTTGGTCCTTGCTCAAATCAGCCTTGTCGGCAATAGCCGCTGCGAGTTCCGGTTTACGCATATAAAGCCTCACTATGTGTTGTTTTTGTTTTTCGCTGCTTACCGCAACGACGCTCCATGATAGCCCGCCTTACCTGGCCCCAAGACTGTCAAAGCCTGCTCAGCATGGCACGACTTGAAAGCAAGCGCCAGCCAAAAACCGGGCTGTCAAACACAGTTATCGCCGATTTAATGAGAAAAGACAAAACTGTCTCATTCCGCCCGGTCATGTCTCAACCGATGGAAATCATTTCAAAGTCTTCCTTGCCGACCCCACAATCAGGACATTGCCAATCGGCCGGTACGTCTTCCCAGCGAGTACCGGCCGGGATACCGTCATCCGGCCACCCCTCAGCTTCGTCATAGATAAACCCACATACAATGCATTGCCACTTCTTCATCGGTTGTTCCTGATAAGTGCGTCACAAATGGAAAAAGATCTACGTCTGAGCGTACCGGAAAGCTGTTTCTGCGGCCAACTGCAAGCATACCGGCACGCAGCACAGGCAATAAAAGCCATTCAGTCATGCTACCCTTTGCACTTCGACACATTCAGACAGCGACAGAGAGACCCGTGAGTATTCCCGATTGGCACCCCGCTACAGCGTCCTCCGATATTTCCGACATCGTGTTGCTCGACTGGCTCCGTGGCACCGGCTCGTTGACCCAACGACTGAAGGCGGCGGGCTGCGATGATTTTCGGGTGGAAGTACTGGACGAGCAACAGCAGTCGGCACGTGCCGACGAGGCCGCAGCGCTTGGATTGACCGAAGGACAACCGGTATGGATTCGCGAGGTGCTGCTGCATACCGCCGGTGCGCCCCGGGTATTTGCCCGCACAGTCGCCGATCTGCAGGCTTTCAACGCCGCCGGTGTGCATCTGGAGAACCTGGGCAGTCGCAGTCTCGGAGAGCTGCTGTTCAACGACCCACGAATTCACCGCAAGCCTATCGAGATCAGCCGCTATCCGGCGCAGTGGCTACCCGCCGACCGTCAACACGACGGCTGCTGGGCACGGCGCTCTCTGTTTGTCAGCGACCGATTGCAATTGCTGGTCTGCGAAGTGTTTCTTCCCGGCTGGCCTCCGGCCGCCTGACCCATTCACTGCTTCGGAGATCACCGTGTCCGGCTTGCTGATCAAACCCCTATCCCGCATTCACCCCCGCGCCATCGATTTCATTCAATTGGTGCGACTGGATCGCCCCATTGGCGCATATCTGTTGTTGTGGCCGACACTCTGTGCATTGTGGCTGGCGGCAGGCGGCTTTCCGGACCCGGTGCTGCTGGCAGTGTTCATCGCTGGCGTGGTGCTGATGCGCGCCGCCGGCTGCGCGATCAACGACTTTGCTGACCGCAAGGTTGATGGCCATGTCAGCCGCACCCGCAACCGGCCCCTTGCCACCGGCAAAGTCACCGCCCGGGAAACGCTGGTGGTATTCGCCATTCTGGTAGCACTCAGTGCATCGCTATTGTTATTCACCAACCTCCTCACCTTTCAGCTATCGCTGGTAGCCGTGGCGCTGGCAACAGTCTATCCATTCTGCAAGCGGTTCACCTTCTACCCTCAGGTGGTATTGGGCGCGGCTTACTCCATGGCCATCCCGATGGCCTTTGCCGCACAGACCGGGGAGTTGCCTGTAGCGCTCTGGCTCCTGTATATCGCCAACCTGCTGTGGACTGTTGCCTACGACACCGAATACGCCATGTGCGACCGCCCTGATGATCTGGTCATTGGCGTCAAATCCACCGCCATACTGTTCGGCGAGTCCGACAAATTGATCATCGCACTGCTGCAGGGGCTGACCCTGCTGTGTCTGGTATTGGTCGGCAGCCGCTTCGAGCTGGGTGTGTTTTATTACGTGGGGTTGATGGCGATGCTGCTGAGTTTTGGCTGGCAACACTGGCTGATCCGAGAGCGCGAGCCGCAAGCCTGTCTGGCAGCGTTTCTATCCAATCACTGGAGTGGGTTGTGGTTGTTTGCCGGCCTGGTGTTGGCTTACCGCTTCGGTTGAAAGCGGCGGAGTCATACAACTGCAATAAAAGTGTTATCTAATCGGCGTATGTCAGCAACTGCAACTGGACGGAGTACCATGGCAGACAAGACCATACTGATCGTAGACGACGAAGCCCCCATTCGGGAAATGATTGCCGTTGCGTTGGAGATGGCTGGATACCGCTGCCTTGAAGCAGAAAATACCCAGCAGGCACATGCCGCCATCATCGATGCCAAGCCGGATCTGATTTTGCTGGACTGGATGCTGCCGGGCACCACCGGCATCGAATTGGCCCGCCGCCTCAAGCGCGACGAGTTGACCAGTGACATTCCGATCATCATGCTCACCGCCAAAGGTGAAGAGGACAACAAGATCCAGGGTCTGGAAGTCGGCGCAGATGATTACATCACCAAGCCCTTCTCGCCCAGGGAACTGGTCGCTCGACTCAAGGCCGTACTGCGCCGCGCCGGCCCGGTAGACGAAGAAGCATCCATCGAGGTGAACGGCCTGCACCTTGATCCGGTCAGCCACCGTGTCACCATTGACGGCACACCGGCCGAAATCGGCCCGACCGAATATCGCTTGCTGCAATTCTTCATGACTCATCAGGAACGTGCCTATACTCGAGGCCAGCTGCTGGATCAGGTCTGGGGCGGCAATGTGTATGTAGAGGAGCGCACTGTAGACGTGCATATTCGTCGCCTGCGCAAGGCATTGGGGTCCAACTACGATGGACTGGTGCAGACCGTGCGCGGCACCGGCTACCGCTTTTCCACAAAAGGCTGACGCGCTGCAGCAATGCAGCGCCCACTCAACAGATCCAGGATAATTCGGGTGGAAAAAAACTGGTTCCGGGCGATCACCAGCAAGCTGTTCTGGCTGCTGCTGATCTGCCTTCTGATAGGTTTTGCCGTCGGGCAGCCCGCCTGGGCCCTGGTCATCGGGCTGGGCGGTTGCATGATGTGGATGTTGCTCCAACTGCGCCGCTTCCAGTATTGGCTACGGGTTCACCCTGGCGATCCGCCCCCGGAAGCCCCGGGCCTCTGGGGCGAAATCTTCGATGGCATCTACCGTATGCAGCGCCGCGACAAACGCCTGCGCGCGCGCATGCAATCCGTCATCGAGCGCATCCAGTCGTCAACGGCCGCTCTGAGTGACGGCGTCGTCATGGTCGACAAGGACGGTCATCTGGAATGGTGGAACCATGCTGCCGAGGGTCTGCTAGGCCTACGCGCGCCGGATGACAGCGGGCAACACGTACACAACTTGCTCCGCGACCCGCGCTTTATCGACTATTTTGACCAGGGTCATTACCGCGAGCCGCTGAACATACCCTCGCCGGCAAGTATCAATACCTGGCTGCAGTACAACATCACCCGCTATGGCGACGGTGAGCGCCTGCTGCTGATACGGGATGTCACGCGGTTGCATAACCTCGAACAGATGCGCAAGGACTTCGTTGCCAACGTCTCCCATGAGTTGCGCACGCCGCTGACCGTGGTGGTCGGCTATCTGGAAACCATGATCGACAGTGACGATGGCAGCAACTCGCGCTGGCAGCGCCCGTTGCACCAGATGCAACAACAGGCGCGCCGCATGCAGAGTCTGCTGAATGACCTGCTTATGCTGTCGCGCCTGGAGACCACCGAAGCCACCGCCGAAGAGAAACCCGTGGATATTGCTCTGATGCTGCCCGGCATTCGCAAGGACGCCTTGGCGCTTTCCGGTGAGCGGCAGCATGAGATCATCATTCAAAACACCGCCCAGGCACGGCTCATGGGACTGGAGACAGAACTGCGCAGTGCCATTTCCAATCTGGTCTACAACGCGGTGAAATACACTCAGGATGGCGGCAGCATTCAGATCAGCTGGTCACAGGATGACCGCGGCGCGAGATTGAGCGTAAGGGATAATGGCCCGGGGATCTCTCAAGAGCATCTGCATCGGCTTACCGAACGCTTCTACCGCGTCGACTCCAGCCGCAACAGCACCACCGGCGGCACTGGACTCGGATTGGCTATCGTCAAGCACGTGCTGATGCGCCACCAAGGTGAATTACAGATCACCAGCGCGGTTGGCAAGGGCAGCACCTTCACATGCGTTTTCCCACCGGAGCGGCTGATCTAAGCCGCTTACCGGAGGCGGCGCTCTAGTGGCCGCCCTCGGCAATCAGCCGCGACAGCCATTCCAGCTTCGCCGGATCCTGGTCGACGAATTTCAGCGTTACCAGTACCCACTCGCAGTCCATTCGATCTTCCAGCGCAGCCACGGTGTGCACGTAGCCATTGATACGCGCCACATCCTTGTCGCCTTCTTGTTCCAGATCCAGAACTGCGCTATCAAACACCCCCGGCAGATGCTCGCCACGACGCACCACCATGCGCGCATCCCGCAGGCTCAAACTACGGATGACACAGGCAAACTGCTGCCCCGCCACCCGCAACTGCGCACGGGCAGCGGAACGGGCTGACGAACGATGATCGGATTCCGTTGCAACGCCTTGCTTTGGCGCCACCTTCGTCATCGCCGCAAAGGGGGATTTCGCCTGGCGGCTACCGAGCAGACTGGCAACCGATTCCTGGGCATGACTTTGGCTGGTCTGCACTGTGCGGCCACGCAGCTGCTGCAATTTGCCGGCGCGCTGCAGCGCCTTGCTGACCTTGGATATCAACTGCTCATTGCTGAAGGGTTTACCGACATAGTCACTGACACCCGCCTGGATGGCTTCCACCACATTGTCACGGTCGCCGCGGCTGGTAACCATGATGAAAGGCGTCTTTTCCTGATCGGGCTGTTCACGGAACCATTGCAGCAATTCAAGGCCGCTCAGCTCGGGCATTTCCCAATCGCACAGAATCAGATCGAAAGAAGTTCGACCAAGCAACTGTCGCGCCTTGTTGCCATTCACCGCCTCTTCAATTTGCAGACCCGGGAAATGACTGCGCAACGCTTTCTTGATCAGGTCACGGATAAACGGCGCGTCATCCACAACCAGGACGGACACACTCGCCATGGGATTCTCTCTGTCGGTTATCGCCACAGCTTACCCCAGGGTAATGGCAAAAACCCAGCCATGGGCGCCGGAGCGAACGAATACGCTACCGGCACCTTACAACAGACGAGATCAGAGCTTGCCGGTCAACGCATTGAGGAATAGCTGTTGGTACTCCGCGGCATCCAGCTGACGCGCGTTGGTACGAGCAGTCACGTCCTTGGTCGACATCTCACCGATCAGCGCGGCTTTGGAATCATCCACGCCGATCTCCGCCAGGGTATGCGGCAATTCCAGTTCCGCACGGAGATCCAGCACCCAATCCAGCATGCCGTTGAAGTCCGCGTGGGCCAGACCCAGATAACGCGCCGCGCGGGCCATTTCCGGCTCGATCACCGAACGGTTGGCCTGCATGACGTAAGGCATCATGATGGCGTTGAGCAGACCATGATGCGAGTCATACAAGGCACCGATGCTGTGGGATACCGCATGAATCGCTCCCAGACCGCGCTGGAAAGCTGTTGCGCCCATGCTGGAGGCCACCAGCATCTGTAAGCGGGCTTCCACATCATTGCCATTCCGTACCGCGCGTGGCAGGTATTCCTTGACCAACCGCATACCTTCCAGCGCTATGCCTTCGGCCATTGGATGGAAAGTCGGCGCCAGAAACGCCTCGAGGTTGTGCGCCAGCGCATCCATCCCGGTGGCAGCGGTCAGCTTCGGCGGCAATCCCAGGGTCAGTTCCGGATCGAGAATCACGATCGCCGGCATCATATTGGGATGGAAGATAATGCGCTTGGTGTGATTTTCCTCATCGGTGATGACCGACGCCTGCCCCACCTCGGAACCGGTACCCGCCGTTGTCGGCACTGCCACAACCGGCAGCATCTTGCTCGCATCCACGTTGGCCGGATTACGCGCTTCCCACAATGAACAACTCTGGTTGGCAACCAGCGCAACAGCCTTGGCCGCATCAATTGCCGAACCACCACCAAAGGCGATTACACCATCATGGTTACCTGCCTTGAGCGCCGCAACGCCATCCGCCACATTGTTGCCGGTGGGATTGCCCTTGACCGCACTGAACAAGCCAACGTCCAATCCGGCGTCACGACAGACCTGCATGGCCTGCTCGACGATCGGCAATGCCGCCAGACCCGGATCGGTGATCAGCAGCGGCGCCTTCATGCCCAGCTGCATGCAGCACTTGGCGAGTTCGCGCAGCCGGCCGGCACCAACACGAACATTGGTGGGGTAGCTCCAGTTATTGCTGTAGGACGCGATTTCCATATAATCTCCTGAGGTGTCAAAGGGTGTCAGTGGCTGCCGATCAATGACGCCGAACCAGCCAAAGCGGGACATATTAATATTATGTACCGAAACATACCCAAACATGCGTTCCGCGTCCAACCCAATTGCCCCTGCGGCATTTAGCCACTTGATAAATCCCCGCCACTGGGCCATTTTGTATACATACCTGCCGCAAATCTGTTGCGCATAAGCAGGAGCTGCAGTTCGTTATAGCCCTTGAGGATACATCATGAAATTCTATCTGTTGCCTTTGGTTGCCGCAGCCGCTTTGACCGCAGCTCACACGGTCTCGGCAGACGAAGCCCTGTTCAAGAGCAAGCCCTGCGTTGCCTGTCATAGCGTTGATGCCAAACTGGTTGGTCCTGCCCTGAAAGAAGTGGCAGCCAAATACGCCGACCAAGAAGGCGCCGTCGAACTGCTGGCCGGTCACATCAAGAATGGCTCCAGTGGTATCTGGGGACCCATTCCCATGCCACCGAACCAGGTAACAGATGAAGAAGCGACTAAACTGGCTGAATGGGTTCTCACGCTGAAATAAGCGTAGTCCAGAAATAGTCAGGTCGAGAAAGGCTGAACCCGGTGTTGAACCGGACTCAGCCTTTTTTGTTTCAGTCCGCCCTACGCCTCTGCCACAGAGGCCCTGAGCGCTCCCGGTTGTGGATAAGCTGTCAGGGCGATGGTGGCGAAAAGTGCGGGGAACCGCCTTCGAGGCAAGTGACCAACCCCGCTGTGGATGGGGCTGGTCGTATCGTGCGAGGTGCTGCCACGGTTGAGCATTGGATCTATGGCCCAACCAATGGCATGTCTTACCAGTTGCGATTCATAGACGGGCGGCTGGTACAGATACGGAGTCAGCGGTAGACCCCGGACCGCCGCGGAATCACTCTTCGTTATTCTTCTCGACTTGCATGTTTTTATGCACTTCCTCAGCCATGCGCGTCAAGCCGAGATGCCGCACGTTGGTGCCTTCGACCATGTGGATCACATGCTCGGCGACGTTGCGTGCGTGGTCACCAACGCGCTCCAGTGAACGCAGCACCCAGAGGATGTTCAATACCCGGCTGATCGAACGAGGGTCTTCCATCATGTAGGTGACCATCTCGCGCATGGCGGTCTTGTATTCCCGATCGACAACCTTATCTTCACGTGCCACTTCCAGCGCCTGCTGGCTGTCGTAGCGGGCGAAAGAGTCCAGCGACTGCTGCACCATCTTGTGCACGTGATAACCGATGTGCCGGCACTCCACGTAACCCCGTGGCGCCTGACCTTCCTCGATCAGTTGCAGCGCCCGGCGAGCGATTTTCGAAGCTTCGTCACCGATACGTTCCAGGTCGACGATGATCTTGCTGATATTCACCACCAGACGCAGGTCGCTCGCGGCGGGCTGGCGACGGGCGAGGATGCGCATGCATTCCTCATCGATCAGCCGCTCCATCTCGTTGGTCACCCGGTCATTGTCACGCACCTGCTGGGCGAGCTGGCCGTCCGCCTCGATCAGCGCATTGATCGCGTCGTGGACCTGCTTTTCCACCAATCCGCCCATTTCCAGCAGGCGGGTGCGCAACGATTCCAGCTCTTCATTGAACTGCTGGGAAATATGCTGCTTGAAGCTGTCTGTGTCTTTAGTCATGGCATGACGCTCCCTGTGGGTTAGCCGTAGCGGCCGGTGATGTAGTCTTCGGTCTGTTTCTTCGCCGGGTTGGTGAACAGCCGGTTGGTATCTCCGAACTCGATCAGCTCGCCCATGTACATAAAGGCAGTGTAATCAGATACCCGGGCCGCCTGTTGCATGTTGTGGGTCACGATGACGATGGTGAATTTTTCCTTCAGTTCGTTGATCAACTCTTCGATCTTCAAGGTGGAGATTGGATCCAATGCCGAGGCCGGTTCGTCGAGCAGCAATACTTCCGGCTCCACGGCGATGGTGCGGGCAATCACCAGACGCTGCTGCTGACCACCGGACAAGCCCAGTGCCGACTCCTGCAGGCGGTCCTTGACCTCGTCCCACAGCGCCGCGCCCTTGAGCGCCCATTCAACCATCTCATCCAGCGTGCGCTTGTTGTTCACGCCCTGAATACGCAGGCCATAGGCCACGTTCTCATAGATGGACTTGGGGAAGGGGTTGGGCTTCTGGAACACCATGCCGACCCGCCGACGCAGGTTCGAGACATTCACCTGCTTGTCCAGGATGTTCTTGCCGTCGAGCAGGATCTGCCCGTCAATGCGGCAGCCATCCACCAGGTCGTTCATGCGATTGAAACAGCGCAACAAGGTGGATTTGCCGCAACCGGATGGGCCGATGAAGGCGGTGACCCGGTTGCGCGGGATCTGCATGCTCACATCAAACAGGGCTTGTTTCTTGCCATAGAACAGGTTCAGACCGGGCACCTCGAGTGCGATGGTTTCCTGATCCATGCTCAGCTCTTGATCCGAGCGACCCAGGGCGCTCATATCCATTGCATGGGTTTTGTTGCTGTTGGCCATAATCTGTATCCGCGTCGTAATAGTTGAGACGATCAGTTTTCCAGCGCTTTGTATTTTTCGCGCAGGTGGTTACGTATCGCTACCGCCGAGAAGTTCAGTGTGGCGATCACGCCGACCAGCAGCAATGCCGTGGCATATACCAGCGGACGAGCCGCTTCGACGTTGGGGCTCTGGAAGCCGACATCGAAAATGTGAAAACCGAGGTGCATGAATTTCTGATCCAGGTGCAGGTAGGGATAGTTGCCATTCACCGCCAATGACGGTGCCAGCTTGACCACCCCAACCAACATCAATGGTGCCACTTCGCCGGCGGCACGCGCCACGGCCAGAATCAGACCGGTCATCATCGCCGGGCTGGACATCGGCAGGATGATCTTCCATAGCGTTTCCGACTTGGTCGCACCCAGCGCCAATGAGCCTTCACGCAGTGACCGGGGAATCCGCGTCAGACCTTCTTCGGTCGACACGATCACCACCGGCACGGTCAGCAGGGCCAGGGTTAATGATGCCCAGAGCATACCACCGGTACCAAAGGTCGGTGTGGGCAGCGCCTCGGGGAAGAACAGCGTGTCGATATTGCCGCCGAGAAAGTAGATGAAGAAACCCAGGCCAAACACGCCGTACACGATGGCCGGCACGCCAGCCAGGTTATTCACGGCGATGCGGATGATCCGTGTCACCAAGCCTTGTTTGGCATATTCACGCAGGTACACCGCTGCCAGCACACCGAAGGGCGTGACCACCACCGACATGATCAGCACCATCAGCACGGTGCCGAAGATGGCCGGGAAGACCCCGCCCTCGGTATTGGCTTCGCGCGGATCTTCGCTGACGAATTCCCACAGCTTGGCGAAGTAATGCCCCGTCTTGTCCATCACCCCCATGCTGTTGGGTTGGAATACCCGCACCACCTTACCGAGGCTGATTTCCTTCTCGCGGCCATCGGGCACCCGGGCCATGAAACTGTCGCGATTGAACTGGGCATAGAGGCCCTGCAGCTGCTGTTCCAGCTGGGCGTACTCCGCATCCAGTGCCGCCCGCGCAGCGTCCAGTTCGGCCTGTCGCTCGGGGGTCAGCTCATTGCGCAGCTCGTAGCCACGCCCCTCCAGACGGAGCCGCTCCAGACCGGCGTTGATGCGCCCGATTTCGCCCTTTTCCAGGTGCTGGATATCGTCATGGATGGTCAGCGCCCGGTCGATGGCCTGCTGCAGTACCGGCCAGGCGGCGGCACCCTCGGCGACCACTTCACCGTTCTGCCTTACATCCACCAGATAGCCGTAGAAGTTACCCCACTCGCGGCGCTCGACGACGATCACGTCTTCGGGCGTGCGCGGGTTTTCCATCCACTCACCGATGACCCAGCGGAAGTCCGCGCCGTACATATCGCGGTTACCCACCTTGAGCAACATGCGGCTCATTACGCCATCGGCATCGCCATCCACCGGCAAGCCCGATCCAGCCAGGCGTGCCAGGGACACTTCTTCCTGGCTGTTTACTTCACCCAAGGTAACCAGCGCTTCCTGTCCGGGAATGCGGTAATCCACCTCGATCACATCCGACGGCCAGAAGTGGCTGAGCCCGCGAACCGCAATCAGCGCCAGCAGGCCGACGGTCATGACCACGGCAATGGATACCGCACCGGCATTCATCCAGATCCAGGGGTTGCCACTTTTGAACCAGGCTTTGAAAGTATTCTGTTTCACTGTTTCGTTTCCTGTTATCCGGGACTCAGAGCGACGCATATTTCTTACGCAGGCGCTGACGGATCAATTCAGCCAAGGTGTTCATCACGAAGGTGAAGCTCAGCAGCACCAACGCAGCGAGGAACAGCACACGGTAGTGGGTACTGCCCACCTCGGATTCGGGCATTTCCACGGCAATATTCGCGGACAGGGTACGCATGCCCTCGAAGATGTTCATATCCATGATCGGCGTGTTGCCGGTGGCCATCAGCACAATCATGGTTTCACCGACCGCACGGCCCATGCCTATCATCACCGCGGAAAAAATCCCCGGGCTGGCGGTCAGGATCACCACCCGACTCATGGTCTGCCAGGGCGTGGCACCGAGCGCCAGGGAACCTTGCGTCAGGTGATTCGGCACGCTGAAGACGGCGTCCTCGGCGATCGAGTAGATCGTCGGGATAACCGCAAAGCCCATGGCGATGCCCACGACCAAGGCGTTGCGCTGATCAAAGTCGATACCCAGATCATTGGTCAGGAACACCCGCATATCGCCACCAAAGAACATGGCTTCAATATGGATGCTCATCGCGAAACTGAACCAGCCGATGACCAGCAACACCGGGATCAGCAGCATGGCCTCCCAGCCGTCTGGCACCATGAAGCGCACCTTCTCCGGCATCTTGCTCCAGCCAAAGGCAAAGGCAATAAAGGCAATCGGCGTCAACACCACCAGGCTAACAATCCCCGGGAGGTTGGTCTCCAGCAGCGGCGCCAGCCACAAGCCGGCCAGGAAGCCGAGGATCACCGTCGGCAAGGCTTCCATCAGTTCGATAACCGGCTTGACCTTGCGGCGCGCCGCTGGGGCCATGAAATAAGCGGTATAGACCGCCGCCGCGATGGCGATCGGTGTCGCCAGGATCATCGCGTAGAAGGCCGCCTTGAGGGTACCGAAGGTCAGCGGCGACAGGCTCAGCTTGGGCTCGAACTCGGTGGTGCCGGAAGTCGACTGCCAGACATAATCCGGCTCGGGATAGCTCTCATACCAGACCTTGCCCCACAGCGCCGACCAGGAGATTTCCGGGTGGTTGTTCTCCACTTTCCAGAAACTGATCTCGCCGTTGGCATGTTCGGCCAGCAGATCTGCAGCACGCGGCCCGATAGAGAAGGTACGTACCGGCTCGTCATCGAGCTTTTGCACCATCAGGTTCTGATGCCCAGTGGTGTTATAGAAGCCGATACGGCCCTGCTCATCGGTCGCCATGAACACCTTGCGGCGTTCCTCGCCCTGAATATTGTCAATCGCCTGGCCACGCTGCGCATCGAAGCTGCGAATGTGAGTCAGCTTGGCGGTGCCTTCACCGCGCACCATGAACCACTGGGCAAGGCCGCCTTCGCTGTCACCGATGATCAGCGAAATGCCGCCGAGCATCAGATTGGCCGAGGTCACCTGCTTGCCCGCGCCCTCGACTACCGGGTAACGGGCAAGTAGGTTGCCGTCCTGGCGCAGAGAGTAGACGTTGACGTACTGCCCGCCATTGAAAACGTACATCCATTGCAGCAGGGGATCGACCAGAATCTTCTGGATGTCGCCACTCACCGGCGTCAGCGGGATCTGCTGCTGGCTGATGCTGACCTCACCGGTC
Source organism: Pseudomonas sp. FME51 (assembly GCF_014897305.1). Taxonomy (NCBI): domain Bacteria; kingdom Pseudomonadati; phylum Pseudomonadota; class Gammaproteobacteria; order Pseudomonadales; family Pseudomonadaceae; genus Pseudomonas; species Pseudomonas sp. FME51. The sequence continues at coordinate 61,708 of NZ_JABUYN010000007.1, forward strand.
ATCAAGTTCTCACGGGTGGAGATGCGCTGGTAAATCAGCTCTCGATCGACACTGGCAACCAGCGCCAGATCCTTGCCGCTGACCCGCATGGTTACCTGACCTAGCGCCCGACCCTTCTCATCCAGGGTGATCGGCTCTTCGCCGTAGGGAAACTCCAAACTCGGGGTGATCACGCGTTTATCATCCGGGTAACTGACCCGGTAATCGTGCCGGCCAATGATTACCTGGCCATTGCTCAGGCCCACCACGAACTGTCGGGAAGTGGGACTTTCCACATTGAAACTGGTGATGTCGACGCCGGCTGGGATCGACAGTTGCTGCTCGCTGATCAATTTTCCATCAGCGGTACTGAAGAACACCAGCTGGCCGACCTCGGACAGGCGCACGGCCACTTCGGCCTGCTCTTCCATGGCCAGCATCAGGGGTGGCGCGCTTTCAACCAGCCACTCGGGCTGATAACGGCTGCGCTCTTCCATCTCGGCACCACCGAACAACGGCAGCACCTCCGACAGGAGGTAAAGGAATATAAGCAGGATGGCGACAATCACACCCAGTCCACCGACCGCTACGTACCAGCGGGTAAAGTGATCCTTGAAGTGACGCATCTTGCGGTGGCGTTGCATCGCTTTGGTATCAAAGTCGACGCGGGTCTCTTTGGGTGATGATTGGATAGTCATGGGCGCACACCCTACAGGCTCTATATGACAGATTAATTACAGCAGTATTCAAGCAGGAAAAGGGGTGTGCCGTGCGGCACACCCCTTTAAGCTGAGCATCCTTGCCCGGCGTCTTCCTTATTACATACCCAGCTCTTCGTAGACCTTGTCCACGACACGCTTGGGCATCGGCACGTAGCCGTCCTTGAATACGACTTCCTGACCTTCCTTGGACAACATCAGCTTGACGAATTCACGCTCAAGCGGAGCCAGCTCCTTGTTTGGTGCCTTGTTCACGTACACGTACAGATAGCGGGCCAGCGGGTACTCACCGGAGAGGGCGTTTTCCGGAGTGGCATCGATGAACTCTTCGCCTTCAGCAGCGGCCAGGGGCACGGTGCGAACGCTGGAAGTGCGGTAGCCAATACCGGAGTAACCGATGGCGTTCAGCGACTGGCTGATGGACTGAACCACCGAAGCCGAACCAGGCTGTTCGTTTACGCCATTGCGGAAGTCACCCTTACACAGCGCGACTTCCTTGAAGTAACCATAGGTGCCGGAAACCGAGTTACGGCCATACAGCTGGATGTCGCGGTTGGCCCACTGACCATCCAGACCAGCCTTGCCCCAGGTATTGATGTCCTGATCATGGCCACACAGGCGAGTAGAGGAGAACACGGCGTCCAGCTGAGCCATGGTCAGACCCTTGATCGGGTTATCCTTGTGCGCAAACACCGCCAGGGCGTCGATCGCGACTGGAATCTCGACCGGCTTGTAACCGTACTTCTCTTCGAAGGCTTGCAGCTCGCTGTCCTTCATCTGACGGCTCATCGGCGCCATGCTCGAAGTACCTTCAGTCAGAGCTGGCGGCGCAGTGGAAGAACCAGCGGCCTGGATCTGCACGTTGACGTTAGGGTAGTGGCGCTTAAACTCTTCAGCCCACAGAGTCATCATGTTGGCCAGGGAGTCGGAGCCAACGCTGGACAGGTTGCCGGAAACTCCACCGACTTTCTCGTAGGCTGTCAGACCTGCATCAACATCAGCAAAGCTGTTGCCTGCAGCCATCCCGGCAACAGCAACAGTAACAGCGGCGCACAGTCGCTTCATATTCATGTCTTTCTCCTAGTGAGGTAGTGTTTGCAACACGCGACTCAGTATCGGGAGCCGATGTGACAACTCTATTCAGGGATTGTGACAATTGGATTAAAAAGGGCTATCAAAGTGCCGGCAATGTTTTTACCCAACTTCCCCTTGTTCTGTTCCCTTGTTCCAGCGCCGATTATTGCCACCTCCGCCATTGAGCCCCCCCTCGCAATCCCTTAAGATACGTGCGTTGAGCTTGTCAACAATCATCATTGTCATTTATTCAGGGGAAGGCGTTGCGCACGTCGCTGTTTTCGATTTCCCTCAGCTGACACAACAACTACAACATCGAGTAATCCATGCAAGACCTAGATCAAGATCCGGTGCCCAGGGGTGAACTGGCACTTAAAATCACCACCCTGCCCCGCGACTGCAACAGCTTCGGCGACATCTATGGTGGATGGCTCGTGGGCCAGATGGATATTGCCGGAACCAGCAGCGCCTCACGTATCGCCCGTGGCCGGGTCGCCACTGTGGCCATTGACCGTATGGGCTTCATGGTGCCGGTACCCGTCGGGGCACAACTGGCGTTTCACTGCCAGGTCAAGGACATCGGCCGCAGTTCGATTACCGTGCTGGTGGAAGTGTGGAGCGACGACTATACCCATGACGAAAGCCGCAAGGTGACCGAAGCGACCTTCGTTTTCGTGGCGATTGATGACCGCGGCCGCACACGGGTCATTCCCAGCTGAAGAAGCCGGCGAGCATTGCGCCCGCCGTTCCGTTTATCTGCCGCTTGCCTCAGTCTGCTGCCGTCGGATAATCAGGGTAGGAATGCTTGAGTACCGCATGGTTCAGCAACATCTGCGCCTTCAACTGCTGGCCATCGGCTGAGTAGATGCTGGTGCGTACCCAGTAGGATTCGGTACGACGACTCTCCGCCAACGCCACCACTTCCCGACGCAGCAGATACTCTTCACCCACCAGCAATGGCCCGTCAATCATGCGGATTTCCAGGTCAGCGAACAGCCCTACTACCGGCTGTTTGACCGGAAAATCAGCCTGTTTGCCAGTGTATTGCGCGAGCACACTGATCATCTCCAGGGGAATGACAGGCCGGCCCCAAGGTGAATCCTCCGCGGAAGAGTACCAGGGCGAATTCTCGGTAATGCGCTCCAGCTTCTGGCGCAGCGAGAAAGGATACAGCTCGCCCATATGCTGATCAGCATTCATGCGCGCCATCTCTTCCACCGCACCGGTCATGCCGACATGCAGGTCGGCGAGAATCACCAGTTTGTCTGCTGGCCTCAATTTAGCCATACGTTCATCCAGCAGGCTGGGTCCATCACCCAGGCTCGCACTGGCTTCCAGCACAGGCGTGCCATCGGCTTTCTCTGCCCAGCAGCGCAGCCGGGTGGCGCCGGGCGTGGGACGCTCGACAAAGGCGCGCACCTGCTCGCCCTCCACTACCATGTTCTGAAAATGCGCTGAGAAACAACCGCGCTCGAACCAGTCCTTACCCCAGATCTCTGCCAGCAGTGGGACGAACTGACTGAAATGGGTTGGACCTTCAATGGGACCCGCGCGGAAGCCCAGCTTTTCCGCCATGTCGTCATCATGTATGGATGTGTGACCACTGTATTGCTGGTCAGCCAGCATCTGTTTCGGTTCACGCAGCGGGCCGCACAGAGAAAGAGGTGTATCGAAGCTCATATGCTGTCCCCTCAACCGTTAAGCATGGCGCTGAGGCGCTCGCGAATGATGCCTTCGGCTTCACCCATGATCCGGTCGATCAATTGCTGCACCGTCGGCACGTCATGGATCAGACCAGCCACCATGCCGCAGGACCAGGCCCCCGCATCCATCTCACCGGTTTTCATGATACGCGGATAGACGCCGGCCACTTCCTCGACGATATCCTCGAACTTAATAGCCGCCCCCAGGCGTTTTTCCTTCTCCAACAGGCGCTCGACGGCAGCGTTGTTCATCACCCGCTCGGTATTACGCAGCGGGCGCATGACCAGCCGAGTGTCCAGCTCGCTGGCCGCAACGATGGCCTGCTTGACGTTCTCATGCACCGGCGCCTCTTGAGTCGCGATAAAGCGCGTCCCCATATTCATGCCGTCGGCACCCAGCGCCAGCGCAGCGGCCAGCGAACGCCCATCGGCCATACCGCCGGAAGCGACAAAGGGAATGGTCAGCTCTTCGGCAGCACGCGGCAACAAGATGAAGTTGGGAATGTCATCCTCACCGGGATGCCCGCCACATTCGAAGCCGTCCACGCTAACCGCATCGCAGCCAATGGCCTCGGCCTTGAGCGCATGGCGCACCGCGGTGCACTTGTGGATAACCTTGATGCCGTTTTCCTTGAGGATCGGCAGCCACTTCTGTGGATTGTTGCCGGCCGTTTCCACTACCTTCACGCCACCTTCGATGATGGCCTTGATGTAGCCGGGATAATCCGGCTGATTGACCGAGGGCAGAAAGGTCAGGTTCACACCGAACGCCTTGTCGGTCATCTCACGGCAGCGGCGAATCTCTGCGGCCAAGGCTTCGGGGTTTGGCTGGGTCAGCGCAGTAATCATGCCCAGTCCGCCGGCATTGGCCACGGCAGCGGCCAGCTCGGCATAGCCGACGTGATGCATGCCACCCTGAATGATGGGATGCTCGATACCGAAGAGTTCTGTGATTCTGGTTTTCATGGCGTACCTGCGAGTCGGGTTGGCAGCACGCAGCGGGCGTGCCTGTGACAATGACGACTGAGTGTAGGCGGGCTGACGTAGCTCGGGCAAACATGAGATTGAAGGGGTATTCAGGAGGTTTATGGATGGCTCAGTACCGGCCACCCGAACGAGTGGCCTGGTGTTTTGGTGTTACCTGTCCGAGGCTGAATCTTCCAACGCCTCGCCGCCTCTCTGGATATCCCTGCCTGCGCCTTCCATGGTGTTACAGCCGGCCATGAACAGAACCATCATTCCGAGCAATACTGATTTCAGTGTCAGACTCATAATTTGACTCCAGCATTATTATTGAGCACCAGTCACGCGCCGGGGGCAGCGTGGGTCAGGCTGAATGGAGCGCAGCCACAATTATGGACAGCGAAGGGGCGGAGCTGGTTCATATAGGGTTTGCTGGAGCTTGTCTCAATCGGCCACCATAGCGGAAAGCTGCTAACCTAAGCCGCTGCGCGTCAGATTAAAGAGAGCCCCGATGTCCCAGAATGCCGATCGCCCTAACATGGTCCTGACCGTGCTGTGTGGCACCCTCACGTCCCTGGTTGTAATCGGGTTCGCCCGCCTGGCCTACGGCATCATCCTGCCAACGATGCGCGCAGACCTTGGCTTATCCTACCAACAGGCCGGAATTCTCAGCACGGTTACCGCCCTGTGCTACGTCTGCTTTGTTCTGGCCGGCGGCCTGGCTGCCGCCCGCTGGGGCGCGAAGGCCTCCGTCATGTTCGGCATGCTCACGGTGTCGGCAGGGTTTCTCGGTCTGGCTATTGCCACCCACTTCTGGTTGGTGATGTTCCTGATGGGGCTGCTGGGGTTTGGTACCGCCTTTGCGTTCGCGCCCATGGTGGCGCTGCTGGCGACCTGGTTTCCCGAGCAGCGAGGGCTGGTCATCGGCTACATGTCCAGCGGTGTCGGTATCAGTGTCCTGGTGACCGGTATTCTCGTGCCCCTTCTGTTCGACGTGTTTGGCGATCAGGGCTGGCGGGTCAGTTGGGGCATGTTTGCCGCCGCCGCCCTGTTGGTCACCGTCATGATCGGTGTTTTTGTACGCAATCCACCCAAGGCCACAACCACCGCTGCCGGCCAGCTGCCGTCGGAGGTGAAGTGGCGGATCTACCGCCATCCCCGGGTACTGATCGTCGCCACCACCTACGGCATCATCGGCCTGGGTTATATCGTCCAGACGGTGTTCATGGTCAGCTTCATGGTCGAAAGCGGCCACAACGAAGCCGTTGCAGGACGGTTTATGGCGATGATGGGCCTGTTATCCATCGCCGGCGGCCCGCTCTGGGGATGGCTGTCTGACCGCTGGGGCCGGGGCAACGCACTGGCCATGTGCATGTTCCTGGTGCTCATAGCCGTGGCGTTACCCATCACCGGGCAGACTCTGCCCCATTTTTTCTTCCACTTCATGGTGATGGGTGCGTCGGTCAACGGCTTGTTTGCAATGATCCAGACCAGCGCCACGGACCAAGTGGCGCCCCGCTACATCCCCATCGCATTCAGCTTTGCGACCCTGTTCTTTGCATTCGGCCAATTCCTCGGGCCCGCCGTCGGTGGTTGGCTGATCGAAACCACCGGGGGGTTCCCTGCGGCTTTCAGCTTCACCTTTGTGGTGTTGTCGGTGGGGTTTGGTCTGACGCTGTTGATTCGGCGGTTTCCCAAGGAGTGGGCGGTGGGAGAGCCGAAGATGGAGGCAGCAGCTCAGTCTTCGGAAGCGTCGGAAGGGGCGAGGTGAGCACAGAGGACGCTGGGCGTCAGCTACCCGAGCGCCCGTCCTCCAAGCCTGGCCCAGAATTCTTCGGCAGAGGGGCTAAGTGGGGCCATAGGGCGCGTCAGGTGAATCTCCAGTGGGATATCCCAGCTATCATCGAGCGCTCTGACCAGTCGTCCATCTGCCACTTCCTGTTCGGTGAGACTCGCAGGTAACCACGCAACCCCCTTGCCCTCCAAAGCCATGGACATTAGCACCGCTGCCAGGTGGCTACTGAACCGTGGTTTCAGGTGAAGGTAATCCGCTTTGCCATGGAGCCGGTGAGCAACGATGCGGCCCAGCCCCGACTCATGGGTGTAAGCAAGGTAAGGCAAGGCCGCTGGTGATGTGCCGAAGTTGGCCGAAGCGCACGCCAGCGGCACCAGCACATCTTCACCCACCTTCTTGCTGGTGAACTGATCAGGGGCCAGTAATGGCGGAACATCGGGGTGGCGGTGGGAGAGCATGAACTGAATCTGGCCGTGTATCAGCATCTGCTCACACACAGCCATGCTGTCTGAATGAAGTTGTACCGCCTCGATTGGCGACCCGTTTTCGGCGTTCCTGAGCCAGCTGGGGAAAAATGTAAACGACAGGGAGTGGGTCGCTGCAAAGTTCAGTGTTTTGGCAGTCATGCCCGCTACTTCCTGGGCTTCAGTGCGCATCCGATACAAGTGTCTCGCCGCCTCCTGAGCACTTGGCAAAATCTGCCTTCCCGCTTCGGTCAGCGTCGCACCTTGATGAGTCCGGATGAACAGTTGTACCCCCATCCAATTTTCCAGGGAGCGCACCCTACGGCTGAATGCGGGCTGAGTAACGTGCCGTGCTTCAGCTGCACGAACAAAACTGCCGTACTCCGCCAGGGCTGATAAGTCTTCTAGCCATACGAGTTCCATAGGCCATGCCTCCTGTGCATAGGGTGGAGCATTAATAGCATTGGGCGGGCTTCATCGCAAAGAATAATGTTGGGCCATCTACCACAAGAGGAGCCCATCATGCGCATCGTCGACATCCGTGAAAAAACAGTTTCTATCGCCTCGCCCATTGCCAACGCCTATATCGACTTCTCCAAGATGACCTGTTCGGTTGTCGCTGTTGTCACCGATGTGATCCGCGATGGCAAACCTGTCATTGGTTACGGTTTCAACTCCAATGGTCGCTATGGTCAAGGCGCACTCATGCGCGATCGCTTCCTGGCGCGTATCGCGGAAGCTGATCCAGAAACGCTCATCGATCATGAGAACAACAACCTGGACCCGTTCGCTATCTGGAAAACCCTGATGACCAACGAAAAGCCTGGTGGGCATGGCGAGCGTTCGGTCGCCGTTGGCACCATCGACATGGCGGTCTGGGATGCCGTGGCCAAGATCGAAGGCAAACCCCTGTATCGCCTGTTGGCTGACCGTTACCGTAATGGCGTGGCCGATGACAAGGTCTGGGTCTACGCAGCGGGCGGCTACTACTACCCAGGCAAAGACCAATCCAAACTCAAGGCGGAAATGCAGAGCTATCTGGATCGTGGTTACGACGTCGTCAAAATGAAAATTGGTGCGGTGCCCCTGGATGAAGATATCCGTCGCATCGAAGCGGTACTTGAAGTGGTGGGTGACGGCCGTCGCCTCGCCGTCGATGCCAATGGCCGCTTCGACCTGCAGACAGGCATTGCCTACGCCGAAGCCATCAAAAAGTACAACCTGTTCTGGTACGAAGAGGTTGGCGATCCACTGGACTACGCGCTGCAGGCCGAACTGGCGAACCACTATGAACTGCCGATGGCTACCGGCGAGAACCTGTTCTCCCACCAGGATGCTCGCAACTTGCTGCGCCACGGTGGCATGCGCCCTGATCGCGACTACCTGCAGTTCGACTGCGCCTTGTCCTACGGCCTCGTGGAGTACATGCGCACCTTGAAGGTGATGGAAGAAATGGGTTGGTCGTCCCGTCGCGTAGTCCCCCACGGCGGTCACCAGATGTCCCTGAACATCGCAGCAGGTCTACACCTGGGGGGTAACGAGTCGTACCCGGACGTATTCCAGCCTTTCGGTGGCTTCGCTGACGGCATCCGCGTAGAAAACAGCTATGTCGGCTTGCCTGATATCCCCGGCGTCGGCTTCGAAGCCAAATCCGCTTTGTACGCAGTCATGCGTGAATTGGGCGAAGGCTGATCACCTTCTGGCTGTGGCCGAAGACGGACCGTCGCTAACGGCCATGGCTACCTGTTGACCGGCTGAAACCGGTCAAAAGCGGGCGTCTGAATCGTCAGCGTATCGTCCTCGGCTGAATTTCAGCTACGTGCTGCTCAAGTTATGCCATTGGCTTATGGGCTGGTATTCAAAAAGGTTGTTTGGCTCGACCATGCCTGGCCGTTCCGCTGCTACGCCGTAATATCACGCGTCGCGGTGACTCTCATAAGCCTGAGGCCTGGCCTTCGCTCTCGGCTGAATATGACTCACAAAACTCAACAATTCTGCGCGCCACCGAACCCCACTATGTAGATATAGTGGCAAGGTTCGTCTAGTCGGATAGGGCTTTCAACTGTTCTAAGGCCAGGCAGACACCGCCAGGAGTGGGTAATATCAGCGTGCGATTACAGCCCGCATCGACTTATAACAACATACCTAGAAGGCCTATTGTCCATGAGACCCATCACTGCCAGAGAGGGGGGAGCCCAAGGCCACTTGGCCGGCTACGGCTCCAAGGCGTACCGCAATTATGTGCTCTTCGCGCTGACATTCATTTACATCTTGAACTTCGTCGACCGCGCCCTGCTAGCAGTCGTCGGCCCCGATCTGGTACCGGACCTCGGGATTACAGACACCCAGTTCGGGCTTCTCACCGGCTTCGGTTTCGCCTTGCTCTACACAGCCGTGGGCATCCCGCTGGCGCGCTTTGCCGATGTCGCCAATCGCGTGTGGATCATGACCGTCTGCGTGGCCTTGTGGTCGCTGATGACAGCGCTTTGCGGCCTGGCGACGGAAGTCACCATCGGCTCGGTCACCATAGGCGCGTTCTGGATTCTGCTGATGTGTCGCGTCGGTGTGGGTATTGGCGAGGCCGGCTGTACGCCGCCGGCCAACTCCCTGATCGCGGACTATTTCATACCGCGAGAACGGTCCCAGGCCCTGGGCTTCTACGCCATGGGCGTAACGCTCGGCACCATGGTCGCCAACCTCGTCGGCGGCTGGGTTACCGACGTGTTCGATTGGCGCACCGCCTTCTTTGTCGTTGGTTTGCCGGGCTTGCTGGTCGCCCTGGTTTTAAAACTCACGGTCAAAGAGCCGCCGCGAGGCTATACCGATCCGCCGGAAGCCACAAAAAGGGAGCGAGCCAGCCTGGGCGAGGCTATCCACGAGCTGATGGGCAAGCCTGCTTTCTGGCTGATGACCGCCGGCGCCACCATTGCCGCGTTCTGCGGTTACGGTATCTCCTCGTTCCAGTCGCTCTTTCTGGTCCGCACCTATGAAATTACCGCCGGTCAGGCGGCGATCTGGATCAACACGCCGGTCGCCCTGTCCGCCGCCGTTGGCACCTTCGCCACCGGTTGGCTAGCAACCAGGATGTACAAGAAGCACCCCGGCGCCATCGCCTGGGTACCGGCGATAGGCCTGGCACTGTCGATTCCCTTCTATATCTTCGCCTTCACCACCGAGAATCTGCTCTACGCTGCAATCGGCCTGATCATCGGCGGCTTCGTGAAGTACGGCTACCTGGCCGCGCAATACACGATCGGCCAGGGCGTGGTAAGCATGCGTGTGCGCGCCATGGCCACGGCAGTGATGCTGCTGCTCGTCAACCTGTTTGGCTACGGCTTCGGCCCGCTGTTCATTGGCGCAATCTCCGACATCTTCTTCAATTCCGGCATCGCCGACCTCGGGGTTGCGGCTGGCGAACTGGCGCGCAATCAGTGTCACCCCGCCGTCATCGGTCAACTGGCCGAGAACCTGCAGGACGTCTGCGGACAGGTCTACGCGCAAAGCCTGCAAACCTCCATGGTCATCATGGCCTGCCTGTACGGTGTCAGCGCTCTGTGCTTTCTGTTGACCTGGACCCGATTGGGCAAGGATATGGTGGACAGAGAGGTGAAAAAACCGGTCACGCCATAAATGACTACCCAGAGGGCGCATTGCGCCCTCTCTCATTTGCGCCTAAAGAATTAACTGGCCTCCTGCGCTGGTGAACAGAACCTGTGAGTAAATTTCCAGGCTTCATATGAGAACGATTATCGTTACTGCGTTTTTTGCTTTATACTCCCGTTCGCAACATCACTTACACATTTACTTACAATGCATGCTCGCAGAGAGCGTGGCATTACTGGATCCAACGGAAAAGGTATTGAGCATGGCTGACAATAAGACTCGGCTGATTCCCGCCCGCACGCCTTGGCAACGAACAACCGGTGCGGTCCTGTTTTGCGCACCGCTGGCTGCTGTGCCCCTGAGCAGCTTCGCACAGGAGACCACCGCGAGTGACGAGTCATTTCGTCTCGCGCCCATTATCGTCAACGCCAAGGTGGCGGCTGATGATGATGCCAATTCGGTGGTTGCCAAGGAGCTATGGGTAGGCGGCAAGATCGCAACCAGTCTCCTCGATACCCCGGCCTCGGTTTCGGTCATTACCCAGAAAGAAATAGAGCAGCGCAGCGCCAGCACCACCGAAGAGGTGCTGCAGTACACGCCTGGCGTGATCACCGATTATTACGGTACTGACGATCGCAACGACTACTTCCAGATTCGCGGTTTCCAGGCCACCACCTACCGGGACGGCCTGACCCTGGGTTCGATGCGCGGCGTACGCGAGGAGCCCTTTGCCTATGAGCGCATTGAAGTGCTGCGTGGAGCCAACTCCACCCTGTTTGGTCCGGCAGACCCAGGCGGCTCGGTCAATTTTGTCAGCAAGCAGCCGCGTTTCGAGCGCATTGGTCAGGGATACGTCACTTACGGCTCCTTTGACCATAAAGAAGCGGGCGTGGACGTGGGCGATGCGCTGAACGGCAGTGACACGCTGGCCTATCGTTTCATCGGCAAGATGCAGGACGGCGAGCGGGAATACGATCACTCTCAGGATGACAACGGGTTCGTCATGGGCGGCCTGACCTGGGAGCCGACCGCCTTCACCTCGGCCACGCTGATAGTGGATCATCTGCGCCGGGATAGCACGCCCAACAGCGGCGGGTACCCGAAGGACCGGGAATATGATCGCGACACTTTCTTCGGTGAACCGAGTTACAACTTCCACGATGTCGAGCGCACCAATATCAGCGGCAGCTTCAGCCATGATTTCGACAACGGTTTCACGTTGCGCAGCAACCTGCGTCACAGCGACCTGAGTGATGAGTACGGCTATGTCTATATCAATGACGTTGCTGGGCGCACCGGTCCGTTGGTTGATCGCGGCTACCTGGGTTCTGATGATAAAGCCGAGCAGCTCAATGGCAACCTGATGCTGCAGTACGATGCGCGCTTGGAGAATATCGATAGCAGCACCATTGTGGGGGTGGAATACCTCGATGCGTCTTCCGAAAATGTGTCGGTGTATGGCTCTGCCGATCCCATAGACGTTACCCGTCCGGTATACCGAGGCGTTTCGCCCGCCATCGTCTACCAGGACAAGGACCAGGACAGCACCATCAAGTCCCTGTTCCTGCAGCAGAACCTGTCGTTCTACGAGCGTGTCATTCTCACGCTTGGCATGCGCCATGATTCCATGGACATTTCCGAAACCGACCACCTTTCCGGGATCCGGTCTTCGGACCGCTTCTCGGAAAACTCTTTCCGCGGCGCGCTGACCTATATCGTCAATGACGAAGTATCTGCCTATGTCAGCATGGTCGAGTCCGTTTCTCCACCTGAGGTCGGCGTCACCCCGGAGCGGGGCAGTCAGTATGAGCTGGGTGTGAAGTATTCCCCGGTGGCGATAAATGCGCTGTTCTCGGCCGCCGTCTACGAGCTGACCCAGGATGACGTCGCCATCGCCGTCGTGCAGCCGAATGGTGCCATTGAACAGCAGACGGTGGGCGAGCAGCGGGTACGTGGTCTGGATCTTGAGGCCAAGGCCGAGATGACCGAGAACCTGAGTCTGATCGGCGGCTACTCCTATATGGACACCGAAGTGCTCCGCGGGGCACTGAATGTATGGGGCGCAGGGGTTGCAGGGGTTGTATCAATCGAGGGCAACGAATTCGTCTCCGCACCCAAGCACTCGGCTTCGCTATGGAGTTATTACAGTGTGCCGGGCACGAATGTCAGTGTCGGCCTGGGCGCCCGTTATGTAGGTAGCTACCACTTCAGCAACTTCAACGATACCGGCGAGAGCGAAGCGGCGACCTTGTTTGATGCTGCCTTCAATTACCAGATTGCGCCGGGCACGGATCTGGCGGTCAATGTCAGCAATCTGTTGGATGAACAGCATGTTGTGGGGTCCGGTACTGCGGATTACTACAATCCAGGCCGAGAAATCACCGCCAAGCTGAGTTACAGCTGGTGAGCCTGTCGACCATGTCTCCGGCTGCGGTGGTGTCCCGAATTCTGGCCGCGATCTTTGGCTGCTACGCCTTCGTCTGGGGAGTAGTTGCACTGGGTGTGGCAGCACTGAATGGGGTTGGAGTCGAGTACCATGCCGCCGAACAGGCGATGATGATATTGGCCTTTATCCTGTACATGGTGCTGTTTCTCTGGACCTTTGCCGCAGCCAGTCTGTGGCGGGTCTGGCTGGTACTGGCGCCCGGCGGCGTCCTGATGCTGGCTGCCGCCTGGCAGCTGCAGCGCATGATCGTTGGATAGGAGCAGAACGATGCTGAACAACTTCCGCCAATCCATGGCCTGGGTACACACCTGGTTCGGTCTGGTGCTGGGATTCGTGCTGATGGTCGTCTTCTTTTTCGGTGCGCTGTCGGTATTCGATCGCGAGATCGATCGCTGGGCGATTCCCGATACGCGCTTCGAGCCGCAGCCCATGCCGTCCTACGACAACCTGCTGAAACAGGTATTTATCGATCTCAAACCGCATCCGATGGATATGGCGGCCACCGCCGGGCGGGTAACCGGCGACCTGCCGGCACCGGAGACCATGTCCATGGTCTCGCTCTATGCCTACACCACCCACCGTGACCCGGTGCTGAGCATTGGTGGCGAATTTGGTATCCCCAACCAGCCGAAAAACCCAGCGGATGATCATCTGCACGTGCATGGCTGGGCGACCATCGACCCCCGCAGCGGTGAGATGCTCCCCGATGACCAGCTGAAGATCGGTAGCAACTGGTTCTATCCGATGCACTACAGCCTGCAGCTGCACTGGAAGAATCTGGGCATCTTTGTGGTGGGGCTGGCCGCGCTGGTGATGCTGGTCGCACTGGTCACCGGGGTGATCATGCACCGCAAGATCTTCAAGGAGTTTTTCACCTTCCGTCCGCGCAAGCGGACCCAGCGCAGCGCGCTGGACCTGCATAACATGAGCGGCGTGGTGGCGTTGCCGTTCCACTTCTTTTTTGCCTTCACCGGGTTGGTGATCTTTGCGTCGATTTATTACTTCCCGGTCTCCGGCACCTTGCTCAAACCGCTGCATGATCGGCATGAGGTGGTCGAGGCGGCGCATACCGGCTTGCCCCATGATGAGGCCGGTGTGCCGGCGCAGATAGCCTCCGTCGATGCCATGGTGGCCGAGGCCAAGCGCATCTGGGCTGAGCGCGACATGCCGGGAGAGGTTGGCCTGCTGACTATCGAGCATCTGAATGACGCTAACGGCTACGTCAGCATCTACCGCGCCGGCAGTGATCGTGTGGCGCTGGTCGGGGAAGGCATTCACTTCAAGGCCAGTACCGGCGAGCTGCTGCGCGAAGACCCCGCGAGTGATCCGATTGGCGCCGTCAATCAGTTCCTGACCGGCTTGCACCTGCAGCACTTTGAACACTGGGCCCTGCGCTGGCTGTACGTGGCGGGCGGTTTACTGGGCTGTATGTGCATCGCCACCGGCTTTGTGTTCTTTATCGAGAAGCGCAAGCAGGAACACGCCCGACGCGGGCTGCGGGGCTGTCGGTTGGTTGACGCCATGGCAGTCACCACGGTTACCGGCATGCTGCTGGCAGCGGTTGCCATGCTGGCGGCCAACCGGCTGCTGCCTGAGGCCATGCCCAGCCGTGGCGAATGGGAAAAGTGGGCATTCTGGGGTGCCTGGCTGCTGAGTCTGCTGCATGCACTGTGGCGTAGTGCGCCAGTGGCCCAGGCGCGGCACAACCCGGCCTGGCGCGAGCAATGCTGGGCCGTGGCGCTGCTCTGCGGCGCTGCGGTGCTGCTCAACTGGATCAGCACGGGTGACCACTTGCTCAAGACTATGTTGCTTGACCCCTACTGGGCCGTGGCCGGCGTCGATCTGAGCCTGTTGGCCTGTGCGCTGGTAGCGCTACTAACTGCCCGCCGTCTGGCAAGGCCCGTTGAGGTCACGGACAGCACCCGCATCGATGGGGTGGCCTATGAGTAACGCAGGTCTTTGGTTGCTGGCGGCGGCCATCAGCATGGGCCTGGCGACCAGCTGGTTGGCACTGTCCCTGCCGGTGCACTGGCGCCAAGTGTTCAGCGCCGACGAGGTCGCCCCGGGCTACCTGCGCACCCTGGGCTGGCTGGCGCTGTCGGTATCGGTGCTGTGCTGCTTCAAGGCCGACCATTCGTCCATGGCGGTCCTGGTCTGGTTCACCCTGTTGCCGGTTGCCGCCGTAGCAACAGCCATGGCGCTGAGCTACCGACCGGCGCTGCTGCGCACGGTCTGTCCGGTATTTCTGCGCGCTCGATAAGAGCGCGCAGCTTACTGTGTGGCGAGTGCATGACGTGATTAGGACGTCCTGACTTCCTTCGCGAAGCGAATGGCCTATATGCAGATTACGAAGCCGCTAACAATGTGTCCATGGACTGCTTTTGGCCGACTTCTGCCTGTAGCCAAGGACCGCATCCGGCCAAGAGCAGACGGTCATCCCCGATCTGATAGGCAGCTGTGTAGGCTATTGGGTGACTATTCCACATCCACTTCAAACCAGGGCTTTAATTTTCCCATACAAATCGTAGAGGTGTAGGGCCGACATATCCAAAATAGGTTCATACATAAACGAATTCAGATGGATATTTTCCGGCGTCATGAGGTTGACCTGAGACAGCACCATTATCTGGTCGCTAGCGTCAGGAAACATCAAAGAAAACTTACTATACAACTCAAAAGTCTGGTTGTTGCTGATGCCATGGACAAAATTTGAATCATTGATTTTAGCAATCATAAATTCTTCAGCTTTGAGCCGAATCCCGATTGATAAAATCACCTTGGACTCCAACTCAACATCATCATCCGCCTTAACAGCCAAAGCTTCTGCCTCATCGTAAATAAGCTGCATTGCAGAGGTCGTCGGATTTGGAAGTGACAGATTGGCCTGATCCAGCAATGTAGCTTTGAATGAGGCTTCTAAATCTGCGATGGTCAGCGTCGCGCTATCTGCCTTGACGTGCAACAGCGACGTGAGCATGAGATAGTGCGGGCTCGTAACACCATGGCAGTATTCAGCTAAATTGCGCACGAATGGGATACTTGCTACAAGAAAGGCAGGGTTTTTTGCTAGGCTACCTTTCCACGTCGTGAAAGGATTTTTCTGATATTTTTCTTCTACAAAAGCCAGAGCTCCCTGGTTTTTTTTAGCAAATAATCTCCGACTCCTAGCAATTTGAAGCCTGCCACTTATCGTTCGATGGAAATCAAAATTATGCGTTAAAAAAATCAGTCTGAAAAATGGAATTTTTGCAATTTCGTTAAAGTATTCAATTATTGCGTATTTGTTTTTATAATCAAATGAATCTGCGATATCGTCGATTATTAACAGCGTTTGTTGATTTGACTCACGCCGCGCTTGAATCTCAAACAACACGTTGAGTATATATAAAGCACGCTTTTCTCCTTGACTCAGAACCTGAAGCAGCTTCTCCTCTTCTACTCCACACGTTCCTTGTCCATCCTGAAACTCAAAAGTAACTTTCGGGGTTTCCCCCTTGAGAATAACATCTTGTTGATTCTGAACGACCAGTTTAAACGGCACGTAAAACCTTTCATTGAATTGGGTAACAACCGCAGCCCACTTCGTCTTTTCTGCCTCTGCTTGATGTGCCGTCTCTGCGATTACATCCTTTGCTGAAGCATAGGCCGCAGTAAATAAAATCAAAGTGGGTTTGGCGGTATTAAAATAGGAATTCCACAGCTTCTTCCTGAACCCGTTAAAATCCCCAAGCTCGGCCAAAATTTCCGGATGCCCTGTTAGATACTCTCGAAACCTCTTGAGCTCCGAGTTTTTCTGAAGCTGCTTATCTACGGCTTCAAATTTAGCGGATAGCTCTTTATCACCTAGAATGCGCTGTTTTTCCGCACTAACAAGTTCTTCCAATTCTTTCGCTGAGGCGACCTCTAATTTTTCGCCACCATTTGAAATATTCAGCGTATGGTTTGCATCAAAAAATCCGTTATTTTGAAGGTTTTTGGAGACGTCAGCGGCACCAGTATGATTGAACTTTTTGTTGAGCAATGGAGAGTTCTCAACAAGCTCTTGATACTTCGATATATATTCTTTTAGTTGCTCGTGTAAAGTCCCAGCCTTGAACGCCGTGATTGTTTTGTCATTGAATATTTCGACATATATCAGGTCTGAAAATCGAGTATCACCATCTAAATTATCAGCTAGATCTGCAAAGAAGTCATAAGGATTTTTAAACTGGAAGACGTCTTTAATTTCAGAAGCTGGCGATGCTTTTCCTGGCCAACCTGAGATTTCCTTCAGCGTCTTCAAGAGACCTTCTTGAGTTGAGTCTATATTTCGAACGGCCTCTTCATATTTATGCCTCAACATTGGGTTAACTAGAAGCGTTGAGATCCCTGCCCCGGCATATCGTTCAACATATGGCTTGATAACAAATAAGGACTCAGAGGTGATCGGCGTAGCTGGGGCAGAAGTAATTAATCTGCTGGTTGGACGTTCGGGAAATATCAGATCTTGGCTATCCCGTCCCTCTTGGACATCCAGAAACGTTCGCGCTAGCGAAGTTTTCATGAAACCGTTTGGCGCATATACAGAGAAAGCAGAACCAGCAGGAGCCTTTGCGCTTCCTTTAAACGTGAGTGTTGCGTCGAGCTTTTGTATTCCGTAGCAATTCTCTAGTTTAATATCTAAGAGATCCATATCCTTTTCTCCAGTTTTAAGGTACTGCTATAGGTCGACACTATCGATTTGCCAACATTCTGTCTATGCGTCGTTGTGGTGAATCCGGTTCAGTCTCATACCGCGTGGTTATACGGCCATCGAGCTGCTTCTAGGAAGCTAGCCAGTGAAGCATTCGTGCAGGCATGGGTCATCCTCTGGAAACGGTTTAGGAACAGGGCGCCATCTTTGACCTGGGCTGGCACGGGCCAGCAAGGCCTGAATTCTTGACCGTTTTGTTTTTGTTTGGTGGGTCGATCCGGCCAGCTCGATCCTATTGTTGAAGCTCCGGTTCTAAATGGGGCTGCATCGCAGCCCCAACAGCCTAATTACTCGCCAACCGGATACCACGTCGCATAGTTATCGTTGAAATTTTCCTCCAGCTCATAGGCTTCATTCCTGGGCCCTTTAACCACCGACTCACGACGCGCAAAAGCTTCCCTCATATGTTCCCGAGCAAGTGCCGCAGGCACATAAGCCATGCCGTGCCACTTACTTCGCCATGCAACCAACTGGCGATCAGTTTCAATCACATACACAGGCGCATCCAGCCGCTCACGCAGGCGTGGAACCGCGAAAGCCCCATCCAGCCCCCTCGGAATACGAATTTCCTGCCCGCACTTGTCCCAACCTGCCCAGAGGCTGTAAAAGCGCATACGGCGTTCGCGCTGGGAGATGAACTCATAGTAGGCCACGTTAGGCTTGGGTAAGACCCTGGCACAAGCCTGTCGCATGAGCTTCGTTGAGTACTTGCCGATCTGGGCATCAGGGAGTTCGGCGATCTTCTGCTCGAAGTGATGGCGGTTATTGAAACCGAGCGTGCGGCAAAGGTGATCGAGCCGTTGGCAATGCGTCATGCCATCGTCTTTGAATTGATAGGACAGGTACTTGAGGTCGTTATAGCAGTCGATTTCAGCAGACATGATTTTTCTCCATTGGCCTATACCGATATTTCGGTAATTGCATGCTGCTTGCTTGGCCGGACAAGGCGAAAAATCAAGATAGAGACTTGAGGGTTTTTTCCCATCGCAGCAGGGTGCCTCCCCAGGCCAAGCAATTCTTGTTCATCGACATTAGTGATGTCAACCCCCTTGCCTCAGCGAGTGTTCACACAAGCCTATCGCCTACCACTG
The DNA here is from genome assembly GCF_014897305.1 of Pseudomonas sp. FME51. Lineage (NCBI taxonomy): Bacteria > Pseudomonadati > Pseudomonadota > Gammaproteobacteria > Pseudomonadales > Pseudomonadaceae > Pseudomonas > Pseudomonas sp. FME51. The sequence continues at coordinate 80,277 of NZ_JABUYN010000007.1, forward strand.
CTAGGCGGTGGAGCAAAAAGGAAGCGTGCAATACGCCCCGGTTGGGGTACGACACCTTCCTGGGTAGTATCTGGAATGCTAGAAAAAATGGAGCCTGGATTTTGTATCAACCGGCCGACGACTATGGTGAATGAGGTGTCGCCAGCCCCTACCGTGACCTTTATGGGTCGGAAACTGCCCATGGTGAAGACTGCTTTTGGCCGGAAGCTGACTTTCGAAGCAAAAAGGGGACAGATTTTTTCTTCTGGCTTTTCGCCGGATCCGATGGGATTTACTGCCCTTGGTCTATGATTTCTCAGCCCAGCGTCGCTAACTGCTGCAGAAAGGGTGGCTCGACTTCCGTGTATTCAGACAAAAGCAGCCTAGCTGATTGTAGGTATTCTGTTGCAGTTCACGCGGGCACCTTGATGCTCTGTAAGAAGCTTACCAGCTCATGGACGCGGGTAGACGGGTTATCTGTATTGTTGGCTTGCGCCTCCGCTAGTGAGCGCGCGGCATTGTGTTTGGCAAACTCCAGCTGATCCAACAGCAGGTCGAAGATATTACCCGCACCTTTCTCATAGTCAGCCAAATACATTTTAAGCTCAGAAAGCACCTGGTTGCCCGAGCTGTTCCCGGGCAATGCAGCATAGGGTCGCGTGCTGTAAGCGTAGTGCAATAACAACCAGTATTCGAAGCAGGGTACCGAGTTAATGGCGATAAAGGTGTCGCGCGGCTGCGACTTAGCAATCGCCTGCAAAGCAGCAGCATAATGCGCATGTGAGTCCTTATCGAACACACAGAATACCTTGTCAAACGCATCCCCTGTGTCTCTTTCCTCGCGATAGCGTTGTTTGGCAAACTGCAGTACGCTATTGGGGTCTGACCCGCATTCACCACAGACTTCGATATTGGCGGTATTTAGACCGTAGTGGTTTCTCAGCCCTTGAAAATAAAGAGGCTCGGTTTTTTCGCCCTCACAAACAATCAGTACTCTGGCATAGGGTTCACGTCTTGCAGCGCGCCGCTGTAAGCCCCGTGGGCTTTTTGCCTTACGTTTACGAAATAGATTATCCGTGCCCATTAGCCAGCCTGCTTAAGTGACCTAACAAAAGGTAAAGCGCCATAGCGTCCCGAAAGGTATGCGGCCTCCAGATTCTCACGGCCTTTGCGTGGGCTGAAGTCCGTTAACGGATACAGCGCTGTGGCCTGGGACTTGTCCTTTTCGCAGAACCAGATCTGATCGCGCCGGAACACCTCCTGATTGAGGATTGAGGTTTCATGGGTCGTAAAAATCAGCTGAGCATTATTGGGATTCGTTTCCGGGTTATGGAATAACTGCACCAAAAACTGCACCAGGCGCGGATGCAGGTTATCGTGCAACTCGTCGATAAAGAGCACAAAGCCATTGGTCAGCGAATCAATCCAAGGGCCTGCAAAGGAGAACAGTTTTTGCGTCCCATCAGACTCATCCTCAAAATCAAATGCAATGGGTTTACCGTCATCACCCATGCGGATTGTTTTAATGTCAAGAATTTTTTTATCCTTCATGCCGCCAACAATAGCGTCTCGCATAGGCTCCGGCATATCGCTTGGTAACGCATCAGGATCAAAAGGGTGGGTTTCGACAAGGACATCGTCGATATGCAAGTCAGCGGCGCGCAGAAAATCCATAATCCGCTCCTTGTCGGTGCCTTCGCACAGGGAGGCGCTGAAGGTAGGTCCCCAGCCCCCCACATTAGCCAGTCGCAGGGTATTTTTGAACCAGTCAAAAACAGGTTGCAACTGCTCGCTGTTGAGCTGCACTGCCGTAGATAGAAACAACGCATTATCGCGAGTAGATTTTTGCCAGAGCTGTTTTTCCCCGACCAGGTTATTGCCTAGTTCCCAGTCATAACGCTGGTCCTCCGGGTTCCAGACGCGACCAAACCAACGTTGTGCACGGCCCTTGGGGTAAGCCAACAACCACTCCTCATGGATGCGCTCAGCCGTAGCGGCAAAGCCATACTGGTAGCGAACCCCACCCACTAAAAAGGTGACTTCAAACTCGCTGGGCTGCTGCCGCGATTGTGAATTCAGGCGAAACGGGGTCATCGGCAGCTTGTCGCCGCGCTGCAAGCTAACGGCCGAATCCACCACAACCTGCTTCATGGTTTGCAGTGCCAGCAGCAGATTCGACTTGCCGCTTGCATTGGGGCCGTAAATGGCCGCTGATCGCAGCAGCGAGATGTCGTTCGCTGCGGTTGCATCAAAGGTGTTGGTGGCCAGCATTTCATCACCTTTGCCTTTCGCTAGGGTAAAAGTTTGTACTTCACGAAAGGATCGGAAATTGGCCACACTCATTTCGACGAGCATAGGGTGCTCCAAGGACATGCTTTCAAATGTGTCAGACAGGCCTAGAATCTAGCACTCAGCAGGAATCAAAACCAATTTAATTTGCGATTTTTGACAAAATTCGGCTAAAACAGCAATAAAATAGTAATGGAGCGAGGCTTTCGGCATGCGTAGCAGCATCTGGATTGGCGAGCCGGAATTCCAGCCCCTCTATCTCAGATCGCCGCTAGCTCGCAGTCCCCGGGTTAGGGATAGCAAAAGGGGAGACAGAAAAAGAGGACCGATTTATTTTCCCATAGCTTAGTGGGATTGGTGGTAAGGAGCGACCGCTTCTGGCCGTTAGCAGCCTCCAGCATTCACCCAAGAAACACATTTTCCCGATGCCACCTAACCAACCCACCATCCGGCACAAACCGCTCAGGTAACACAATCTCACTTCCCTCAATCCCCACCAGCGCCGACCGAGCAAACGAATCTGCGCGGCTCTTCAATTGATCGCTCACCATCACCGTAAAGTCATCAGACAATGCAATAAGCCCCTGATCGAATGCCCGATCATGCAGGGCTGACAGGCATAGGCCGTTAGCCGGGTTCAGCCTGTTCACTTTGTCGACACTCCAAGGCACGATATGGCTTGCGAGGAGCAGGCGGGGTTCGCTCAAGCCAGACATGCAGCACTTCGCTTTGTAGCTTGCGAGGACGGCCTTGCGAAAGAAGCTCTGCCGAATCCGTATGCGAACCTGGGCTTCTCGCGTTTCGCCGGCATAGTCAGCGGGATCTTCGGCAATATTGAAGTGTGCTGTTGGAACTGCGTGTTCCGATGTGGTGAGCAGCGCGCTGCATTCATCAACCAAGCTTTGCCAATCGTTCTGGAACTGGTCCCAGATAACTCGATCCAGCTTTGATGCGCCGGAGAGGCCTTTGCGGCCGGTTCTGGTGATGGCTGGATCCAGGCTGGCCAAGTTGACGAGTTTCATCGCTACTGAAGATGGTGTCCGACCAAGCCGGGTTGCCAGGTCGATGATGTCTGGGCTGCCTTTGTGAAGCCGGCCGAAGGGAAGCTGGCAATACAAATAGAAAGCCAATTTGAGCTCATCGGCAGTCCAGCGCACATTGGACAAAACGGACTCCTTTCTCGTCTCGCTGTGGTGGCACCAGGATAGCTCAACAACACCGTTGCGGATATGATCCCGTTACGCACATTAGCAAGGAAGCCGCATGCAGCAGAAATGGACCGATCGCCCGCCAAGCGAGGACCCAATAGATGTCCTGCTGAATACCTTTCCGGCGTTTCTCCGAGCACATGGGTCCCTCCTGGCGAAAGCGCTCCCTCCAGTTTCCGGGCTCGGTATCTTTTTGCTGTACTTCTACCGCAACCACTTCTATCCCAGCTTTGATCTGTTCCAGTTTTCGTCGTTATTGCTGGCGGCGGCGTGTATTGGCTTCGCCATTGTTGGTGCGGTGATTTTTATGATGGTTATGCCAGGCGCCATGATCTTTCACTTGTTTCTGAACGAGAGAAAGGTCAAGGAAGAGCTGAGGTATGCAATACCCTATTCGGAAGATGCGCGCGTTCGAACCGTTTGGCAACTGATAGGTCTGGCATATTTTGGTCCTCTTTGTACGGTCGGCTTTGGTCTGGTGACTGTGGTATTGCTTGAGCCGGACCTGTTCGCTCTCGCCACGCTCCTATGGCCAGCCTGTATAGCACTGGGCTTCGGCATTGCGCTCCAAATACGGTTTGATCTACCTCGCTGGAGTTTCTTCACTTACTGTTGGTCGGGTTATATCGCGCTGTTGATCTTCGTTGTCCTGTTTTCAACCGTCCTGCAAAGCAGCCTGCCAATCATCGAGAACTGGAGCGCCGCACTGCATTACCCGATTCTCTGGGCGATCCCCATAGGCATTGCCATCATGGTATCAATCTGTTCGATGGGACACTTCGCGGGTTGGAATGCCGCGGTGCTCTTTGGTCTGTTCTTTGGTTTGGTTGTGGCTGGCTATAGCGGCCTGCTCACTACGGTCCCGGAAAAGGTGGTGAAGGCTCTCGGGCTCGGTGCCTACGAGGCGGAAATGGTCATGCTCGATCCGGCGTTTTGCAATGCCGACCTCAGCGAACTGGGCATCGCCGAGGACTGTACGTTACGCAATGTTCATGTGGTGTGGTCGTTCGGCGAGTCGATCGTGCTGCGCCCTGCCCTCGAGCAGCCACGGCAGATCCAGATTCCTGCCGTATTCGTTCGGTCGTTGGTTCAAAAAGCCGGTGTAGATCCTTAGCGAACCCGGCGCAAATGACCTGGCTGCAATGATGTAGGGAGACCAGCTATGGTTTATGGTGTTTCATATCAGGCTTATTGAGCATTCCCGTATACCGTCCAAGGAGACAAGCATGACCACCGCATCAACCCGGGCCGCCGCCATTCGCAGCGCGCTGCAGGTCAATCCCAATCTCAAGGGAGTCACCGAACTCAAGCTGGAGATCGAGCGGCGTGTCGATTTCATCAAGGACACGCTGCGCCGCTCCGGTATGCGGGCGCTGGTGTTGGGGATCAGCGGCGGGGTGGATTCGACGACGGCGGGCAGGTTGTGCCAGCTGGCGGTCGAGTCTCTGCGGCAGGAAGGCTATGAAGCGACCTTCTATGCCATGCGCCTGCCCTATGGTGTGCAGTTTGATGAACATGATGCACAGGCGGCGCTGGATTTCATCAAGCCGGACCAGATCCGCACGGTCGATATCAAGGGCTCGGTAGATGCGATGATGACCTACTTTGCCGACGAGCCAGCGGAAGCGGCCAAGCGCGATTTCGCCAAGGGCAACGTCAAGGCCCGCACCCGCATGGTCGCGCAATATACCCTGGCCAACTTCGTTAACGGGCTGGTGGTCGGTACCGATCATGCTGCCGAAGCGGTGATGGGCTTTTTCACCAAGTTTGGCGACGGTGCCTGTGATCTGGCTCCGCTGACCGGCTTGGTCAAGAGCCAGGTACGGCGTATCGCTGCGGAGTTGGGTGCGCCGGCCGGGTTGGTTGGCAAGATACCCACCGCCGATCTTGAAGAGCTGCAACCCGGCAAGCCGGATGAGGATGCCTACGGGCTGAGTTATGAGCAGATCGATGCCTTCCTGTTGGGCGGCGCCATTGATGACGAGACCGCACGGAAGATCATCGAGCGGTACGACATGACCGCGCACAAGCGTCAGCTACCCCTGGCCCCGTGATCCGGCAGGCAGAGACGCCAAGTTTGCGATAACCCGCGCATGATCTATGCGCATGGAAAGCGCGCACGGCAGCCGTTCCTGGCCGCCCGCGTGCGATGCTGATTTACATACGCTGATTCAAGCCCATGTCCCAGAAGTCGATTTCCAGGCGGGTGGCGTCGCTGAAGATGCGCACCAGTTGCTCGAAACGGCGCGGCGAGACGTCGGCCAGTTCCCGGTTCAACCAGTCGACTTCCGCGGCGCTGGCCTGTTGGAATGCCTCGCTCTCGTACATGGCAATCCAGGGCTCGTAGGGGTTGGTCTCGCCGCGTAGGGTTTCGCTACGGTTGATCAGCCATTTGGCAACCTGGGCGTAACCGACCAGGCAAGGTGCCAGCGCTACGTGCAGATCCAACAGGTCGCCGCGGTTGCCGGTATCCAGCACGTAACGGGTGTAGGCCAGGGTCGCACGGGCTTCGGGCAGCGCCTGCAGCTCCTGCTCGGAGATGCCCCACTGGCGGCAATATTCGATATGCAGTCCCAGTTCCAGGCCGATGATCGCTTCCAGTCCGGCCTTGGCGTGGCGCAGGTCTTCCAGCGTCGGGCTCTTGTAAGCCGCCAGCGCGAAGGCCCGGCCAAACTGGATGAGAAACAGATAGTCCTGTTTCAGGTAGTGGCGAAAGGCGTCTTCATCCAGAGTGCCATTGCCCAACTGCTCGACGAAGGCGTGCTGAATATAGGCGTCCCACTCGACCTGACACCGCTGCTGAAGCTGCTCGAAAGTAAAAGCCATTTTTATCTCTCTGATTTATTGGGAGTTTTTACTGGCAGATACCATAGCCTGACAACGTGCGAAAACAAAACGCATGAATGCTTCGCCCGGTTAGCGGTAGCGAGACGCGGTAATCAGGCACTCTCCGCGGCAGGATCAGCTACTTCCGGCCGGCGCGCATACCGCTCGGCCAGCACCGCGCAGACCATCAGCTGAATCTGGTGAAAGATCATCAGCGGCAGAATCATCGCCCCCATACTGCCGCCGGCAAACAGCACCTGCGCCATGGGCACGCCAGTGGCCAGACTTTTCTTCGAGCCGGCAAACAGAATAGTGATCCGGTCTTCAGTATTGAAGCCCGTCCGCCGCGCCAGTTGCTCGACCAAGACCAGTACCAGCGCCAGCAAGATGCAACAGGCCAACACCAGTCCGCCCAACTGCAGTAGTGGAATATTCTGCCATAGCCCTTCCACCACCGCGGCACTGAAGGCGCCGTAGACCACCAGCAGGATCGAGCCCTGATCGACGTTCTTCAGCCAGAACTTGTTCTGCTCGACCCAGTGACCGATCCAGCGGCGGGCAAACTGCCCGGCGACAAAGGGCAGTAGCAACTGCAGGGTAATCTGCCCGATCGCGCCCAGCGTATCCCCGCTGCCAGCCTCAGCCCCCATCAGCAGCATCACCAGCAACGGCGTGAGAAAAATACCCAACAGGCTGGAGGTCGCGGCGCTGCAGACGGCCGCCGCAACGTTGCCGCGGGCCAGCGAGGTGAAAGCGATAGCCGACTGCACCGTGGCCGGCAAGGCGCAGAGAAACAGCATGCCCAGATAGAGCTCATGGCCCATCAGCGGCGCCAGTACCGGCTTGAGAGCCAGCCCGAGCAAGGGAAAGAGCAAGAAGGTACAGCCAAACACCACCAGATGCAGACGCCAGTGCGTGGCCCCGGCCCAGATCGCCTCGCGGGATAGTTTGGCACCATGCATGAAGAACAGCAGGGCGATCGCCAGGTTGGTGACCCAGCCGAATACCACCGCCACCTGATCGCGTACCGGCAACAGACTTGCCGCCACCATCACGGCGACCAGACACAGGGTGAAGTTGTCGGGCATGAAACGGGGACGGGCCATGGTGTCGATCTCCGGACGATGGGCGGCTTGCGTTGATGAACGCATGAGTCTACTGTCGGGCAGACTTTCTGGCTAACGCGATCAAGGCCCACAATGTCGAGAAACGGACACAGCAGCCCCGTACATCGTCCGATACCACAGTTATCGAATCTGCCCCGCCCGCTGTATGCGCGGGTCGAGTCGTTGGCTCGGCCGGCAGCCACGGACTGGCACAGCCACCCCTGGGCCCAGCTGTCCTATGCCACCCAGGGGGTGCTCTCGGTGCATACCCGGACCGGGCGCTTTCTCGCGCCGCCACAGCGGGCGATATTGGTGCCGCCGGACCTGCCCCACGCCGTTCTCAGTTCACCCCGCACCGAAATGCGCAGCCTGTACATGGAGCCGCACGTGGTGGAGTGGGTCGAAGAACACTGCATGGTGCTGGAAATTACCCCACTGCTGCGCGAACTGATCAGCGCCTTCGGCCAGGTGCCGGCTGAATATGCGCTCGATGGGGCCGACGCACGGCTGGTTGATGTGCTGCTTGATCAGCTGCGGGTAGCGCCGCGCACCGGCCTGTTCCTGCCCTGGCCAAGCGACCCGCGATTGCAGACCGCCTGCGAGCAGCTGTATCAGAGCCCGGAACGCAGCGTCAGTCTGCAGCATTGGAGTCGAGAGCTGGGCATATCAGAAAAAACCCTGTCGCGGATCTTCCTGCGCGAGACCGGTATCGGTTTTCGTGCCTGGTACCAGCGCCTGCGCCTGCTGCATGCCCTGCCGTTGCTGGACCAAGGCCACAGCGTCACCGATGTGGCGCTGGCCTGCGGCTACGACTCCACTTCAGCCTTCATCGCCGCATTCCGCCAGCAACTGGGTATGACGCCCGGCGCGCTAGCGGCCCGGGTATGATCAGATCGCCTCCAACTTCGCATAGGCGACCATCAGCCATTTGCTGCCTTCATCATCGAAGTTCACCTGAATCCGCGCCTGAGCGCCGTGGCCTTCGTAATTCAGCACCACGCCTTCACCGAACAATGAGTGCATGACCCGCTGGCCCAGCGCAAAACCGGTGCTGTCCGTGGCTTCCTGGGCAAACATGCTGCCTTTCCCCTTGGCGGGGCCGAAGGGACGGCTGACCTGATTGCCCAGACGTACTTCACGGATGAATTCAGCAGGGACTTCGCGGACGAAGCGCGAGACCTTGTTGAAGGTTTCGCTGCCGTACAGGCGACGGGTTTCCGCCCAGGTGATAACCAGTTGCTGCATGGCGCGGGTGATACCGACGTAGGCCAGACGGCGCTCTTCTTCAAGGCGACCGGGTTCTTCCAGGCTCATCTTGTGCGGGAACAGGCCTTCTTCCATGCCGGCCAGGAAAACTAACGGGAATTCCAGACCCTTGGCGCTGTGCAGTGTCATCAACTGGACGCTGTCCTCGAAGCGGTCGGCCTGGGTTTCGCCAGCTTCCAGCGAGGCATGAGCAAGGAAGGCCAACAAGGTGTCGCCCTCTTCTTCGTCATCGGCCATGTCGTTTTCAAAGGCACGGGCGGCGGAGACCAGTTCTTCCAGGTTCTCTACGCGGGCCTGGGCTTTCTCACCCTTTTCCTTTTCGTGAAAGGCCAACAAGCCGCTATGTTCGATGGTCTGCTGCGCCATGCTGTACAGCGGCACCCCTTCCACGCGCTCGGTCAGCTGTTCGATCAGCTGCATGAAGGTCTGCACCGCGTTGGCGGCGCGCCCCGGCAAGCCCTTGTTGTCGAGCAGGTCGCAGCCGGCCTGCCACAGCGATACATCCTGCTGCCGGGCGTGCTGGCGCAGAGCTTCCAGAGTCTTGTCGCCGATGCCCCGGGTGGGGATGTTGATGATGCGCTCCAGCGCGCCATCATCGCCGCGGTTGGCAATCAACCGCATGTAAGCCATGGCGTTCTTGATCTCGGCGCGCTCGAAGAAGCGCTGACCGCCATAGATGCGGTAGGGGATTGCTGCACGCAACAATGCCTCTTCCAGCACCCGCGACTGGGCGTTGGAACGGTACAGAATGGCGATCTCGCTGCGCGCCATGCCTCCGCTGAACGCCTCGCTGATGCGATCGACAATGAACCGCGCCTCGTCCTGTTCATTGAAGCCTGCGTACAGCGAAATCGGCTCACCATCGTTACCGTCGGTCCACAGTTCCTTGCCCATGCGCCCCGCGTTATTGGTGATCAACGCGTTGGCGGCCTTGAGGATGGTCGCGGTGGAACGGTAGTTCTGCTCCAGGCGGATCAGCTCGGCGGTCGGGTAATCCGTCTGGAATTGCTGGATATTCTCGATGCGCGCACCGCGCCAGCCGTAGATCGACTGGTCGTCATCCCCCACCACCATCAGGCTTGGGCTGTTACCGGCAATCAGCCGCAGCCAGGCATATTGTACGGCGTTGGTATCCTGGAACTCGTCGACCAGCATGTGCCGGAAGCGTGCCTGATACTGCTCACGCAGCGGCTGGTTATCGCGCCACAGCTCCAGCGAACGCAACAGCAACTCGGCAAAGTCGACAACGCCGGCACGCGCGCAAGCCTGCTCGTAGGCAGTATAGATGCGCACCATGGTGGTCAGAAACAGATCACCGGCAGCCTGGATGTGCTGCGGTCGTAGCCCTTCGTCCTTCTGACCGTTGATCCACCACTGCGCCTGACGCGGCGCCCACTGGTTTTCGTCCAGCCCCAGCTCGCGGACCACCCGTTTGACCAGCCGCAGCTGGTCGTCACTGTCGAGAATCTGGAACTGCTCAGCCAGTCCCGCCTCGCGCCAATGGGCACGCAGCAACCGGTGTGCCAGCCCGTGGAAGGTGCCGACCCACATGCCCTGCGGCGAAATACCCAGCAACTGCTCGATGCGCTGGCGCATTTCGGCGGCGGCTTTGTTGGTAAAGGTGACCGACAGGATGCTCCAGGGAGAAGCTTTTTCCACTTCCACCAGCCAGGCAATGCGATGCACCAGAACCCGGGTCTTGCCGGAGCCGGCACCAGCCAGAACCAGCTGTTGACCGGTGGATGCAGTGACAGCCTGGCGCTGGGCGTCGTTGAGAGAGTTGAGCAAATGAGAGATATCCATCGCGGCATTCTACCGTGCACACGCCCGGGCCGGAAGGAAGAGTGACCTCGATAAGTCAATCGTCCCATTTGTATCAGCTGGGACAGTCCCGCCTGTACAGCAATGCCCCGGAAGTCTTCTAGCGTTCGTCGAACCAGACATGCCCGTTCCGCTCCAGCAGACTGTCTGCAGCTTCCGGCCCCCAACCGCCAGCAGCGTAGCGTTTCGGGGAGCGGTAGACCTCGCGCCAACCGCCGATGATCGGGTCGACCCAGCGCCATGCGGCTTCGATTTCATCGCGGCGCATGAACAGTGTGGCGTCGCCCTGAATCACATCCAGCAGTAACCGCTCATAAGCGTCCCAGCGGCGACGCTTGAAGGCTTCGTCAAAATGCAGATCCAGGTCCACCTCCTGCAGCGCCATACCCCGCCCCGGCGATTTGGCCATCAATGACAAGCTGATGCTTTCATCGGGTTGCAGACGAATCACCAGGCGGTTGCCAACTGGCGTGTCATTACCCGGGAACAGACGATGCGGGACGGATTTGAACTGGACGATGATTTCCGACTTGCGCTGGGCCAGGGATTTGCCGGTACGCAGATAGAAAGGCACCCCGGCCCAGCGCCAGTTGTCGATTTCAGCCTTGAGTGCGACAAAGGTTTCGGTATTGCTGTCGTGGTCGACACTCTTCTCGAAGTAATAGGCCGGCAGCGCCTCCCCGGCTCGCTTGCCCTTGGAATATTGCCCGCGCACGGTTTGGTCCTGCACGTCCATGCCAGTGATCGGCCGTAGCGCTTCGAGAATCTTGAGTTTTTCGTTACGCACGGCTTCCGGCTCGAAGTGCACCGGCGCCTCCATCGCCACCAGGCACAGCAGCTGCAGAAGATGATTCTGCAGCATGTCGCGCATGGCGCCGGCGTGATCATAATAGGCGCCTCGGTTCTCCACCCCGACCGTTTCCAGCACGCTGATCTGCACGTGGTCAATATGCCCGTTGCGCCACAGCGGCTCGAACAGTGCATTGCCGAAACGCAACGCCAACAGGTTCTGCACCGCCTCCTTGCCGAGAAAATGATCGATGCGGAATACCCGGGACTCGTCGAATACCCGGCCGATCCGGTCATTGATGTCGTTGGCGGTTTTCAGGCTGTCGCCCAGGGGCTTTTCCAGCACGATACGGGCTTCGTCATTCACCAGTCCGGCCGACTCCAGATGCAGCGCCGTGGGGGCAAACAGGTCGGGCAACGTAGCCAGGTAGAATACCCGCACCCGGCCGGGCCGATCACCCAGATGCCGGGCCAGGCGGGCAAATTCCACACGCTGGCTGACATTCAACGTCATGTAGTCGAGACGGTCGGCAAAACCGGACCAGGTCTGCTCGTCAAAGTCGGCCTTGGCCACATGCTGACTGACATGTCGATGCACCAGTTTGCGATAACTGTCGCCATCATGTCGGGCCCGGGCGAGCGACAGAATCCGGGTGTCGGGGTGCAGATGGCGATCACGGTGCAGGTAAAACAGGGCCGGGAGCAGCTTGCGCATGGCCAGATCCCCAGTACCGCCGAATACCACGATATCGCAGGCTTTACCGTATCGTGCTGACACTCATTATTCTCCTCGGAAAAGCGGCCGGGAGGTTTTTGTAGTATAACTACACGAATTCATCTCCCCGATACCGCAGATTAGCATGAAGCCCACGTGAACTTGCTCCAGCATATTGCCGCCAACCGCCAGATTCTCCGCAAGTCGGAGCTGAAGGTTGCCGACCATGTTCTCACCAACGCCGCTCAGGTGATGCACTCTTCCATGGCCGATCTGGCTCGTGAGGTCGGCGTCAGCGAGCCCACCATCGTGCGCTTCTGCCGGGCCATCGGCTGCGGTGGATTCCAGGATCTGAAACTCAAGCTGGCACAGAGCCTAGCGGCGGGTGCCAGCTTCGGACAGTTCTCGATCAGTGAAAATGACAGCGTCGACGAACTGTCGCACAAGATCTTCGATACCACCCTGGCCACCCTGATGGATGTACGCGAGCGCCTGGATGCCGATGCCATGGAGCAGGCCATTCTGGCTATGGCCGAAGCCCGTCGGGTCGAGTTCTATGGCTTCGGTGCTTCCGGCGCAGTGGCCAGTGATGCGCAGCACAAGTTCTTCCGCCTGCAGGTGTCCACTGCGGCCTATTCCGATCCGCACATGCAGGCCATGTCTGCGGTGACCCTCGGCCCGTACGATGTGGCCGTGGCCATTTCCCAGACCGGGCGTACCAAGGATCTGCTGCACTCCGCCGCACTGGTAGTGGAAACCGGCGCCACGCTGATCTGTCTGTGCCCGAGCAACACGCCACTGGCCGAACTGGGTCAGATCCACATTCCCATTGATGTCACTGAAGACACCGACATCTACACGCCTCTGTCGTCGCGCATCGCCCATCTGGTGGTGATTGATGTCCTGGCCATGGGCATGGCCATGCGCCGCGGTCCAGAGCTGGTCAATCACCTGAAGAGCGTGAAGCGGAGCCTGCGCGGATTGCGGCTGTCCAACAAGAGCAATCAACGGAATACAGATACGCAGGATTGAGCCGATCACCGGCTGCACCCTGTCTGTGACGCCGACCCGCCTCGGGCCCGAGTGAGGCATAATGGCCTGCCTTGTCTTTCCTATCAGGAACTCCACATGCCCCTTGCCATGGCCCGCCACATTCTGGTCAAGACCGAAGCCGAAGCTGCTCAACTGAAGCAGCGCATTGCCGCAGGCGAAGCCTTCGATATGCTGGCAAAAAAACACTCCACCTGCCCATCGAAGAAACGCGGCGGCGACCTCGGCGAAGTACGCCCCGGTCAGATGGTCCGGGCAGTTGACCAGATCATCTTCAAGAAGCCGTTGAAGGTCGTGCATGGGCCAGTGAAAACCCAGTTCGGCTGGCACCTGGTGCAGGTTTTCTATCGCGATTGAGCGCTTCGCCTGCCATCTTGCTCTCCCCCGCTTACTAAAGTGCGAATAACCGGCTACCCTGTGGGGACTTCCAATAAAAACCCAGCATGGCACGCATTCAGGGGGACGCTGTATGCAACTCAAGAATCTATACAAACCGGTACGGATCGTGAGTTTTGTAGTACTCGCGCTGATGGTGGTTGCCTCCCTGTACGCATTCACCATGACCGTCCTGCACTGGACCGGTATCAATGTCTGATGAGGCGTGACCATGACTAACAGGCAAGCCAGAATCTTTGCATGGGGCTCGACCATTGTTGCCGCCGTGTTGTTTCTCGGGATGACCCTGGACACTCATCGCCAGTTTCCCAAGCTGACCAACGCCGAAAACATCACGCCCCAGGTCACCCACGGCAAGGATGTATGGCACAAATACAACTGCATCAACTGCCATACCCTGTTCGGTGAAGGGGCTTATTACGCACCAGATCTGACCAAGATCACCCAACACCGCGGTGAGGCTTACCTGCAGGCCTACATGCGCGATCCTGCCGCGTTTTACGATGAACAGCGACATCGCCGTCTGATGCCGCAGCAGAATCTGAGTGAAGAAGAAATCACCAGTCTGATCCGGTTCCTCGAGTGGGTCGCCAACGTCGACAACCAGGACTGGCCGCCACGGCCGATTCTGGTCACCGGCGGCTTCACTGCCGTGGCAGGCTCCGGAGGTGCGGGGGACGCTGCGACAGTACAGAGTGGATCGACCTCGGTGGGTGTGCGCCCGGTAAGCCCTGACAACGATATCCGCGCCTTGGGTGAAAATGTGTTCCGTACTGCCATCCCCGCCTGTGTGGCCTGCCACTCGCTGGCCCCCGGTGCTGACGGTGCCGGCCCGAGTCTCGCCGGCGTGGCTAGCCGCGCAGAGCTGCTCGTAGGCGAATCTGATTACAGTGGCCAGGCTACTGATATCGAAGGTTATCTGCGGGAGTCCATCCTTAATCCCAGTGCCCACTTGAATACCGGCGGCATGTACTCGGCCAATGGCATGTCCTTCATGCCAACTACCTATAGTGAGAGTCTGTCCGAGGAAGAAATCGAGCAACTGGTTGCCTTCCTGGCCACGCTCAAGTGATACCTGCGACTGCCGCGCCGAACCGGGCGCGGCAATATGGATTTGACGGAGAATAACAATGCGCTACAAGTCACAATCAGTCGCCTACTGGTACTTTGCCGTGGCCATGGTGCTGTTCGGTCTGCAACTGGTGTTCGGTCTACTGTCGGCCACCAAGTATCTGGGTCCCGACCCACTGCTGTACATCCTGCCCTTCGACGTCACCAAGGTGATCCATACCAACCTGCTGATCGTCTGGGTGTTGACCGGTTTCATGGGAGCGACCTACTGGCTCGTCCCCGATGAATCGCGTACCGAGCTGCACAGCACCAAGCTGGCCTATATCCAGCTGATTCTCTGGACCGGGATGGGTGTCGCGGCGATCATCGGTTATCTGTTCCGCTATGGCACCGGCAACAAGCTGCTGGAACAGCCGCTGCCACACAAGCTCGTCATGGTCCTGTGTTTTGCGATCTTCATTTACAACATTGGCATGACGATCAAGAAGTCCGGACGTTTCACCACCACTGAAGGGGTGTTGATGCTGGGCGTGGTCAGCTCGGCAGTGTTGTTTGTCCCTGCCTTGCTGTATTACGAGAACTATACCGTATCGATCTTCTACCGCTGGTGGACCATTCATCTGTGGGTGGAGGGCGTATGGATGATGATCATGGGCGCCTTCCTTGCCTATCTGCTGATCCGCCTGTCCGGGGCCGACCGCGAAGTCATGGAGAAATGGTTGTACGTGATAGTCGGGCTGGTGTTTCTGGCCGGCATCATCGGCACCGCACACCATTACTATTGGGTCGGCGTGCCTTATTACTGGTTGCCGATCGGCGGTTTCTTCAGTGCGCTGGAGCCGCTGGCGATTGTCGGCATGGCGATGTATGCCTATGGAGCGATGCGCCGCTCGGGCATGTCGCACCCCAACGTCCTGGCGCTGCACTGGACCCTGGGCAGCACCATTTTCACCCTGTTTGGTGCCGGTCTGCTGGGGCTGGCGCATACCTGGCCAAGCGTCAACAAATGGACCCACGGCACCCTGATCACTGCGATGCACGGCCACGCCGCGTTCTACGGCGCCTATGCGATGATTACCCTGGCCATGATCAGCTATGCACTGCCTTCGCTGACCCACGGTCGTCCGGAAAAGGGCAGCAGTATCGGTTACTGGGCGTTCTGGCTGCAGTTGGGCGGCATGTTCGGCATGACGCTGTCCTTCGCCACCGCCGGTATCGGCCAGGTCTATCTGGAGCGGATCATGGGCATGGGCTACCTGGATGCGCAGCTGAAGATCCAGATCCACTTCGTCATGCTGATCATCTGCGGCAGCATCTTCGCCCTCGGTGTCGGCCTGTTCATCTATGACTTCTTCCGTTACCGGCCTCGCTTCGAGGTCAGTGAGCCGGGGGTAGCCGATAATGACATCGCCGTCGGGCGTGTGGTCTGACGTGGGGGCACAAGAACCGGTGTCAAACCTGACCCCTGAAGCCGGAGAAGCTCCCTGGTATCACCCCACCGGCAACGAGGTGGCACTGTTCGAACAGTGCCATGCTCGCAATCTGGCGGTGATGATCAAAGGACCGACTGGCTGCGGCAAGACACGTTTCATTGAGCACATGGCCTGGAAACTGGGCCGGCCACTGATCACCATTCCCTGTCATGACGATCTGGCGGCCAGTGATCTGATCGGCCGTTTCCTTATCCAGCACAACGGCACCGTCTGGCAGGATGGTCCCTTGACCCGGGCCGTACGCGAGGGTGCCATCTGCTATCTGGACGAAGTGGTGGAAGCCCGTCAGGACACCGTGGTGGTATTGCACGCGCTGACCGACCACCGACGCATTCTGCCGATCGACAAGACCGGCGAAACCCTGCAGGCCGCACCGGGATTCCAGTTGGTGGTGTCCTACAACCCCGGCTACCAGCGCATGCTCAAGGATCTCAAGCCCAGCACCCGGCAACGCTTCGTCGCCATGGATCTGGACTTTCCATCTGCGGAGCTGGAAGCACGTATCGTGCAGCATGAAGCCGGTATCGATGCAGGCACGGCGAACGGCTTGGTGGCCCTGGCCGGGCGTATCCGGCAATTGCGCGACCGAGGGCTGGCCGAAGTACCCAGCACCCGCCTGCTGATTGCCGCTGCGGGGCTGATCGTCTCCGGTATTCCCGTGCGCGATGCCTGCTATGCGGCTATCGTCTCCCCTCTGTCCGACGAGTCCTCGATGGTCGGCGCACTGCGCGATCTGGTCGACGCCACCTTTGTCTGATCGGTCGGTGAGCAGTCATGGCTGAACCGGAAGACCTGATCAGCGACGCCGCGCGCCACGCCACCATCTTTGCACAGAAGATGTGGCGGCGTTATCGCCCACCACCGGAAGCGCCGCCAACCGCCATGCTGGTCGATATCGCCCCACGTCTCGACCTGCTGATCACCGCGCTGACCGGTAACAGTCATCCGATCCGCATCGCCCAATTACCATCGCATCCGACCCTGCTGTCACGCCTGTTCCGCCGCGTCCAGTTTCCCTGGTTGACCCAGCCGGTGCCGGCCACCAACGGCCAGCGGTTATGGCTGCCGACCGACTCCGGTATCGAGGATATGGAGCAGGGCAACGCGCTGTACCGGGTGATGGCGCTACAGCAGGCAACGCGCGCTCAACGCGGCAGTGCCGAGCTGCTCGACCCCGCCTGGACGCCGCTGCAGGCCGATGCCTATCTGTTGCTGGAGGCCTGGGCCGCAGACGCCGAGCTGCTGAAACGGCTGCCCGGCATGGCCGTCGATATCACCCGTCTGCGCCAGCATGCGCTGCGGAAGCGCCCGCCAGTGACAGCTTTTTCCCATGCCCGCCAACCGCTCGAGGCACTGCTGCAGCAATTATTGCAAACGCCCGTCGGCCTGGCTGCAGAGGGTATGCCGTTCAGCCCATCGCCACAGCAATCGGTGCAGCTGGCCCTCCAACTGATCGTCCGCCTTGGACTCGATATTCACGACAAGGCCAACAGCACCGCGCCACTGCTCAAGGACTGGTGGACCGGCGACCTGCGCCCACCCTCGACCAACAACAGCGGCGAGCTGTCCGCCAGCGGCACCTCGAGCGAACCGCAACCCGCCGCCGAACCGGCACGCAGTTCTCATCTGCTGCGCCGGCCCGAGGTGCGCGAGGCCAAGGAAGATGAAGACGATGACGCCGGTGACGGTATCCTCATGGTTCAGGCCGATGAACCCCATCAACAGGCCGAAGACCCCTTCGGCCTCAACCGCCCCGTAGACCGGGATGAAGATATCAGCGCCGATGAATACGGCGACATGCTGTCCGAGCTGTCCGAAGCCCGGCTGGTATCGACGCCGGGGCACTCCAGGGAAGTATTGATCTCCGATGACCCACCGGACACCAATACCGCCATGCAGCTGAAAACAGCTATTCGTGAACAGAACGGCCTGCGTTATCCGGAATGGGACTACCGAATCCAGGCCTACCGCCAGCCCGGTACCACCCTGCATGTGCTGCCCAATCTGGCCGGCTCACAGCAATGGGTGGACGAAACGCTGGACCAGCACCGCAGCTTGCGGAACCAGATCCGCCGGCGCTTCGAGATGCTCAGTGCGCAGCGGGTAACCCGACGCAAGCAGCTGGATGGGGATGACATCGACCTCGCAGCCTATATCGACAGCTATGCCGACTTTCGCGCCGGTGGCAGCCTGTCCGACGCGCTGTACCAGACCCGTCGCACTGCCGAGCGTAATTTGGCCATCACTCTGCTGATCGATATCAGCGGCTCCACCGACAGCTGGGTATCGACCAACAGGCGGATCATTGATGTGGAGCGCGAAGCCTTGCTGCTGGTGAGTATTGCGCTGGACGGGATGGGCGAGCCCTGGTCGATCCAGGCGTTTTCCGGGGAGGGGCCGGATGCGGTCATCGTCCGCCAGATAAAATCATTCGAGGAAAACTTCAGCAATGACGTAGCCCTGCGCATCAGTTCGCTGGAGCCGGAACACTACACCCGCGCCGGCACTGCCATCCGCCACGCCAGCCGCGACTTGCTGCAACAACCCGCCAGCCACCGGCTGCTGCTGGTGCTGTCCGACGGCAAGCCCAACGACAAGGATATCTATGAAGGGCAATACGGCGTCGAAGACATGCGCCAGGCTGTTACCGAAGCCACTCTGCAAGGCATTTCCACCTTCTGCCTGACCATCGACCGCCAGGCCCCAACCTACCTGCCGCGTATCTTCGGCGCCCAACACTACGCCCTGCTGCCGCGCCCGGAACTGCTACCAACCGTGCTGCTGGATTGGATGAAACGCTTGGTAGTGCACTGAGCGGGGATCTGAGAAACGACACGCCAGGCCTTCAGAAGCTGGCAAGCCCTCAGGCCCCAGACAGACCCAGCCGCTCATGCCACTCCGCCAGCGACTCCTGTGGATAACCATCAAACTGCTGATCCGCCGGTGCCGCAGCCACCTCCACCCAGCCGGCCTTCGACCCCAACATCATGTGGGTGTGCTCCGGCGGTCCCGGCAACTCGGTATCAATAGCCGAGGCAAAAGGATGGATCAGCTCCGGCCATTCCGGGCTGAATAGCCATAACCCGCTGCCGCACTCTCGACAGAAGTGCCGTTCGCCGCTGCTGGTCTGGACGCTGCCGTCGGGTTGTTCGATCCGCGCATGGTAGATCGAAATCGATTCACCCCCGCTGACCTGCAGACTGCGGGCGTCGCCGCCCAGGTTGATGGCATAGCCTCCACCCCCCTGGGTCTTGCGACAGATCGAACAGTAGCAACGCTGATACGGAAAGGGCTGGGCGCTATCCAGACTGAAGCGGACAGCGCCGCAATGACAGGAACCTTCCAGGTGCATGGTTCTTCCTCCCGTCGTCAGGCGACGATCAGATCACACCGCAGGCCATCCGCGCTCCACCACCACCCAAGGGCTCAGGCGAGTCGGCATGGTTATCGCCACCCGCATGAATCATCAGAGCGCGGCCTTCGATCTCATCCAGTTTCTTGATCCGCGGCGCCAGCACTGGGTAGTCCGCGCTGCCATCGCTGTTCACGTAGAGCGCTGGCAGATCACCAAGATGACCCTCGGCGTAGGGTCCCTGATGCTCACCCGTGCCTTTCGGGTCGAAGTGACCACCAGCCGCCTGAGCCGCAGTCGGCTTGCCGTCCTTCTCCGCCGCCTCGCAACTACCGTTTTCATGGACGTGGAAGCCATGTATGCCAGCCTCCAGCGACTTCAATTTCGGAGTGAACAACAGGCCGTGCTCGGTTTCACTGATCTCGATGGTGCCGATGGATTCCTGCTTGCCGTCAGTGTCCACCTTGTTGATGGTCACTTCCTGCGAAGCAGCATGAACGGTGCCAGCCATCAGCGCGGCGGCGACTATCAACCATTTCTGCGATTTCATACTTGTCTCCTGGGGTGTACGGTCCTGTGCATGGGACACAGCAGCGGCAAGGTCGTTCAGGATTTCGTCAACCAACCTGAGCATAAGCCGCTCAGTGCGCGGCTCCCCGCTTGAATATTTTCCCGCCAAGGGTGATGACCGCGAAAATGACCCCTCCTGCCAGAAGCCCCACTCCCGCTGACATCAGAGTTGGCAGAAGCCCACCCAGCACCGAACCAATCCACGGCAAATCCACCGTATGCTCTGCGGTGTTCTCGATCCAGTGGCCGATGGCCTGGAAACCATGGGTGAGGATGCCGCCACCTACCATGAACATGGCAGCTGTGCCGACAACCGACAGGGTTTTCATCAACCAGGGCGCCAGCCACAGGATGCCATGCCCGATCTTTTGCGCCAGCGGGCTGTTTCGCTCCGTCAGCGCCAGACCCAGATCGTCGAGCTTGACGATCCCAGCGACCAGGCCATAGACACCCACGGTTACTGCCAGCGCGATGGTCGCCAAAACCAGAACCTGCGTCATAAAGGTCGCCGCAGCGACGGTGCCCAGGGTAATAGCGATGATCTCGGCGGAGAGAATGAAGTCAGTGCGCACCGCGCCGCTGATCTTGTCCTTTTCAAAGGCGACCATATCCCGGGATGGGTCGCTCAGCGCTTCGCGCATCTGGGCCTGCTTCTCGCTGTCGTCATGGAAGAATTTGTGGGCCAGCTTCTCGAACCCTTCATAACAGAGAAAGGCACCGCCCAGCATCAGCAGCGGAGTGATCAACCAGGGAATGAAGGCGCTGATCAGCAATGCCCCCGGCACCAGAATGAACTTGTTGCGAAATGAGCCCTTGGCCACTGCCCAGACCACCGGCAGCTCCCGGTCTGCCTTGACGCCGCTGACCTGTTGCGCGTTAAGCGCCAGATCATCCCCGAGCACACCCGCAGTCTTCTTGGCTGCGACCTTGCTCATGAGAGAAACATCATCGAGCAGCGTGGCAATATCATCAAGCAGTAAGAGCAGACTGGAAGCCAAAGGTGACACCTCATGCGGTGATGAACAGGAAGTCCGACAGAGTATTGACCCTCCCGTTCCATTGAGCCAGTTACCTATTGCAGGTACCGCTTGAAGCATCAACCCGCTGTCCGACGCCGCAACATGATAATCTGCCAGCGTTATCCTTATCCCAAGACCATTTTATGAGCTTCAGTCAAAGCCTGCTGCTACTCGCAGCCATCATTCTCGGCGGTGCTTTCCTGGCCATTGCCGAAATCTCACTGGCCGCCTCACGCCCTCTCAAATTGCGCAAGCTGGCCGATAACGGCAATACACGTGCCTTGCGTGTAATCGCCGTGCAACAGAACCCGGGCAACTACCTGACGGTGGTACAGATATCCATCAATGCCCTGGCCATTCTCGGCGGCATCGTCGGCGAAGAGTTTCTGACCGCACTTTTCACTCAGCTGTTGGTGCTGGTTGTGGAACCGCCGTTGGCCACGACGCTGGGCTTTACCCTGTCGTTTCTAGTGCTGACGTCGCTGTTCATCGTTGTCACCGACCTGATTCCCAAGCAGGTGGCCATGGCGATGCCGGAGCCGCTGGCAATATTCTCCATCGGCCCCATGCGCGTACTGAATATCCTGTTGCGACCGCTGGTGTGGTTCTACTCGCGATTGGTCAGCTATCTGATCGATCTGTTGCACCTACCGGCCCGGCGTGACGACAACATCACTCCCGAAGACATCCTGGCAATGACCGAGGCCGGTGCACGCTCTGGATTGCTGGCGCCTGGCGAGCAGCAGGCAATCGAGAACATCTTCGAGCTGGATACCCGCACGCTGCCCAGCGCCATGAGTACCCGCGACGAGATTGTATTTTTTCTCGTGGATGACTCAGATGCCCTGATCCGTTCGCGAATTAACGACACACCTCACTCGGCCTATCCGGTATGTGAGGGCGATATAGATCACATCATCGGCTACGTATCGATGAAAGACCTGTTCAAGCGCGTACTGCATAACGAGCCCATTTCCCTCAGCGACCCGACATTGCTGCACAAGCCGTTGGTGGTGCCGGACCGGCTGACCCTGGCGGAACTGCTCAAGCAATTTCGTCAGGTCGGCGAAGATTTCGCGCTGATCGTCAACGAATACAGTCTGGTGGTGGGACTTATCACGGTGAACGATGTGATGAGCATCGTGATGGGCGACCTGGTGCCGCCGTGGTACGAGGAGCAGATCGTGCGCCGGGATGATAACTCCTGGCTGATCGATGGCATCACACCCATTCAGGATGTGCGCCGCGCGCTGGAGATCGAGGATATTCCCCAGGAAGATGGCTACGAAACCCTGGCCGGCTTCATGATGGCCATGCTGCGCCGGGTGCCGCGACGCACCGACCGGGTGGTCTGGGGCGAATATACCTTCGAAGTAGTGGACGTCGACAGCTACCGTATCGATCAGGTGCTGGCCACCCGCAGTCCGAACAACACCGCCGAGCCCAACATACCTGCTGCACAGCAATGAAATATAGGTATTGCTGAATGCACTGCGCCCCATCAAGGGGCGCAGTGTCGAGATGCGGGTCGAGTGTTACAGCATACGCCGCAGCACACCGTCCTTTTTCACGAAATGGTGCAGCAGGGCAATCCCCGCATGGCCTACCACCAGAACCAGCAGCGACCAGGCAATCAGCGAATGCACGCTACCCAGAGTGGCCATCCAGCCGATCTCGGGGCCGCCGCCGGCAACCAGTTCGACACCAAACGGATCCCAGCCATAGCCCTTCCCGATCATGATCATCAGACCGGTGATCGGCAGTAGCACCATGCCGAGGTAGAGCAGACCGTGACCGGCCTTGACCAGAAATGCGGTAGCCGGCTCCTGCTCCGGACGATTGTTCTTCTGCTTGGCTGCCCAGATGATGCGCAGCACAATCAACACCAGGATCACCGAGCCGATGGAGATATGCCAGGATGCGAGGTTCTCGCCTACCCAGTGTTCACCATCGTTGATGCGGTCAAAGAACTTCATAAACTGCCAGACAATCAGCAGCCCCATGCCCCAATGAAGAAACCGGGTAATACCGCCATAGCGTTCTTTGGAATCATTCATGTCTTGCTCCTTTCTCCCCATCCGTCAGTTTCGTTCACGTTTATTGCCAATCAATGACCAACTCTTCCGAGCTGGCCATGCGCTGCAGGTGATCCGCTACTACCTGCTGGTAGCCTCGGCATCTGTTCTTCATCACTGTGCAATTCCACCTGCAGTATATCCGTACAAAGCATGCGGCATATACCCACGGGCAGCTCGATACTGGCCTGCTGTTCCTCCTGCTGCACCGGAAACTTGTGCCCCCAGTGTTCGCATAAACGCATCATGAGGCGTTCGGGTTGTTGAGTCTGGATAGCAGCGCTCGACGCCTGCGGATTTTGCATGTTTATCAGGCTATGCTCTCGACAATGCCGCCTTCCACGCGCAATGCTGCACCTGTGGTGGCGCTGGCTTGCGGCGATGCAGCGTAAACACAGAGGTTGGCGACTTCTTCAGGGCTGGCAAAACGCTGCAGCAGCGTCGAGGGGCGGTTCTCCTTGAGGAACAGCGCTTCCATTTCCGAAACCGACACACCACGCTCAGCAGCCAGGTCGGCCATCATGCCAATGGCCCCTTCGGTACGAGTCGGTCCGGGAAGAATGGTATTCACGGTAACCCCCGTGCCCGCCAGCACCTTGGCCAGACCGCGGGACAAACCCTGCAATGCGGTCTTGCTGACACCGTAGTGCACCATCTCAGCAGGGATATTCAGCGCCGACTCACTGGAGATGAACTGGATCCGGCCCCAGCCGCGCTCGCGCATACCCTTGGCATAATGCCGGGCCAGTCGCACGCCGCTCATGATGTTGACCTGGAAGAACTCTTCCCACAGAGCATCTTCTATGTCGAAGAATTCCCGAGCACCGTAGATGCCGAGGTTGTTGATCAGAATATCTGCCTGGGGTTGCGCGGCAATCAAGGCGGCACAACCTTCTGCGGTACCGGCATCACAGACCACGCCGCGCACTTCGCCCTGGATTACGGTTTCACGTATCTGTGCCAGTGCTGCGTCCACTCTGGCCTGATCACGTCCGGTAATGATGACTTCAGCACCGGCATTGGCCAGTCCGCTGGCAATGGCCAGCCCGATCCCCCCAGTGG
This sequence comes from Pseudomonas sp. FME51, assembly GCF_014897305.1. NCBI lineage: Bacteria > Pseudomonadati > Pseudomonadota > Gammaproteobacteria > Pseudomonadales > Pseudomonadaceae > Pseudomonas > Pseudomonas sp. FME51. The sequence goes on from NZ_JABUYN010000007.1 coordinate 104,364, forward strand.
AGCCGGTGACGATGGCGGTCTTGCCTGAAAGATCAATAATCATACGTTGTGTCTCCTGTGACTCCGGCTATCAGCCGAAGCGAAATGCTGAGATGGTGGTCTGCATGACCCGTTCCGAATAGATTTTCTGTCCGGGCGATGCATGCCCGGCGCCGGCGGCGACCATCAGTGGGATCAGATGCTCTTCACCCCGCGGCGGATGGCATTGACGGGCTTGCGGCGCTCTCTGCCAGTTACTCAGCAGTTGCTCGCGCTGCTCCGTGGGGCTTTCCACCGCAGCGGTGAGCCATTCATCGAACTCATCGGATACTGCCGAGAAGCGGGCATCGCCATAGGCGCGCATGTTGTGAAAACTCATGCCACTGCCGACGATCAGCACGTTGTCGTCGCGCAATTCCGCCAGCGCTCGGCCTGCCTCGATATGTGCCTGTGGATCCAGATCCTCGCGCAATGACAATTGGATCACCGGGATATCCGCCCCCGGAAACATCATTTTCAACGGGATGAACATGCCATGGTCGAAGCCACGGCTGGCGTCCACCTGCGCAGGCAATCCATCGGTGTTCAACAGTTCGACCAGCTGCTGCGCCAGTGGCGGCTGGCCGGGGGCCGGGTAGGTCAACTCATAGGTGTGCGGCGGGAAGCCGTAATAATCGTAGATCAGCTCCGGCCGTACATGCCCGGTGGTGCTGAACTGCGGCTGCAGCCAGTGAGCCGAGACCAGTACGATGGCTCTGGGTTGCTGGGGCAGAGTGGCCGCCAGACCTTTGAGAAAATGGCCCATGCCCAGCCAGGTATCGGCCGGATTCCAGTCCATGAAGAAACAGGGTCCACCACCGTGAGGGATGAATAACACCGGTTGGCGTTCAGCTTTGTCGTTGTGCATGGAAATACCTCGCTTATTGCATGGGTTACAGTATGGATCCCCCCTGTTAGGATGAGAACCAACTGATATGCACCAAGACTTAATACCATCAGTATGAAATAGAGGCTGAATTAGGAATGGATCGGGTAACCAGTATGCGGGTGTTTGTTCGCGCGGCCAGCGCCGGCAGCCTGTCCGCCGCGGCCCGTCACCTGGGCATGTCACCGGCGATGGCGACCAAGCATGTGAATGCGCTGGAGGCCCGGTTGGGCGTGAAGCTGTTTCACCGCACGACAAGGCGCCTGAGCCTGACCGAGGCGGGCAGCAACTATATGGAGGCCTGTCAGCGCATTCTGCCGGAGATTGATGAAGCCGAAGCCGCGGCCACTTCACAGCGTGTCAAGGCGACCGGCCTGTTGCGGATGAATGTGCCGCTGTCTTTCGGGACTCGATTTATCGCACCGCTTATTTCGGCGTTCAGTCAACGGCATCCGGAAGTGAAGATCGAGTTGGGGTTGAGCGATGCCCAGCTCGACCTGATTGCCGGCAGCTGGGATCTGGCCATCCGCATCGGACGTCTGGCGGACAGCCCGCTGCAAACGCGGCGGCTGGGTGACAGTTGCATGCTGGTGTGCGCCTCCCCGGATTATCTGGATCAACGCGGCGTGCCACGTCAGATTGGCGATCTGGCTCAGCACAACTGCCTGAGTTATACATTGTCAGCCATGCAGGACAGCCAGCACTGGGCGTTCGGCAATCAGGGCGAGTTCCGCGTGCCGATCAATGGAGACTTGCTGGCCAATAATGGTGATGCACTATTGGCCGCCGCCGTGGCCGGCCAGGGGATCATCTATCAGCCGCATTTCATTGTTGGCGAAGCGCTGGCCCGAGGGGAGCTGGTGGCGCTCGAACTAGACAAGCCGGTGATCGAACTCGGTGGGATTCACGTTCTCTACCCACCGGATCGCCGACCGCCGGCCAAGGTGCGGGTGATGATCGACTACCTGGCGGAGGCGTTTTCCCATACGCCGCCTTGATCGGTATCAGATAACTGCTGGGGAGTGTTCCAGCGGAGACACGCCTGATGACCTGTCCCGGTACAAGAGCAGAAGATTCCAAGCAGTTCTTCGGAGTGTCAGGCCCTCCGAAATCAGGTTACACCGATTGGTCTAACCTGATTCCGGAGACAGGCAATCTGCTGATGCTACAGCGCCTGAAATTCCCTATTGTCGCCCTCTTCCGCCGCAGTGGTCTTCACCGACACAGGGGCGCTCCCAGATTACTCCGGCACATCCACGTGAGGCAGTTGCAGAGCCTGGCTGGTGTGACGGCGGATCTCATTGGTCAGCGCGGGGCTGTCGTTGAGGGTGCGCCCGTAGGAGGGAATGATGTCGTCCAGGCGGTCTTTCCAGCCCGCGGCCATCTGCTCCGGGAAGACCTTGGCCAGCACGTTCAGCATGATGGGCGGCGAGGTGGATGCGCCTGGCGAGGCGCCCAGCAGGGCTGCGATGGTGCCATCGACGTCACTGACCACCTCGGTGCCGAACTGCAAGGTCGCACCTTTCTGCGGGTCAAGCTTGATTATCTGCACACGCTGCCCGGCGGTAACCAGCTTCCAGTCCTCGGGGTTGGCCTCGGGGAAGTACTTGAGCAGTTCGGCATGACGATCTTCATCACTCAGACTGGCCTGCTGCGCCAGGTATTTGACCAGATCAAGATTCTGACTGCCGACACTCAGCATGCCAGCGAAGTTGTTGTGGTTGACCGAGGAAAACAAGTCGAACCAGGAGCCGTCCTTGAGAAATTTGGTGCTCTGCAGCGCAAATGGCCCGAACAGCACCACCGGCTTGCCATCCAGCTTGCGCGCGTCCAGGTGCGGTACCGACATCGGCGGCGAACCGGCTTCAGCCTTGCCGTAGGCTTTCACGTCATGACGGGCGCTGATTTCGGGTGACTCAAAGGCCAGGAACTGGCCACCCACCGGAAAACCTCCATAGTTGCGCGACTCGGGAATACCGGACAATTGCAGCAGTTCCAATGCCGCTCCACCGGCACCGATAAACACGAAGCGCGACTTGATGGTGCGCTCCGTGTCTGTCTTGAGGTCATGCACGGTGACGTTCCAGGTCTTGTCATCATTCTGATCCAGACCGCGCACTTCATGATTCAATTCCAGCTGGAAATTGGGGTTACGCTGCAGCGACTCGGTCAGCTGGCTGGTGATCACCCCGAAATTGACGTCGGTACCCAGCGGCATGTAGGTCGCAGCTACTTTCTGGGCAGGGTCGCGACCTTCCATCAGCAGCGGCGCCCATTGGCTGATCTGCTCGGGGTCTTCGGAATATTCCATACCGTAGAACAACGGATTCTTGATCATCGCCGCATGGCGCTTACGCAGAAATTCGATGTTGTCTTCACCCCAGACGAAACTCATGTGCGGGGTCGAGTTGATGAAGTCGGAAGGCGTGGACAGGCGTCCCTGCTCGACCTGGTGGGCCCAGAACTGGCGTGATATTTCGAACTGCTCGGCTGTGTTAACCGCCCGGCGGGTTTCAATGCTGCCGTCTTCCAGCTCGGGGGTGTAGTTCAGTTCGGCAAAACCGGCGTGGCCGGTGCCGGCATTGTTCCAGCCGTTGGAGCTTTCCAGCGCCACGTCGTCCATGCGCTCGAACAGGTGCACATTCCATTCCGGCACAAGTTCCTGCAGATAGGTCGCCAGGGTCACACTCATGATGCCACCACCGATCAGCACCACGTCCACCGGCTCTTCGTTCTCCGCCGGTGGTGCAGCGCGCTGGTACAACGGCCAATAGAGAAAGAGGGCAAGTACCACGGCCAGTGACACACTGATAGCAAGCAAGGTTTTGATAAGTTTTTTCATGTTCTCCGGGCGCTCTCTGTCGACCTGGTCATTTATGGGAAGATATTCCCGTTCATTATAGGCTTGCACAGGATGGTCGGTCACTTTCTTCTGGAGTCTGGTTCAGACTGGCATCGCACCATCCATCCGCGCCCCTCGCCCACCGCTGTTACTCACTCACCATAGCCAGTACAATGCGCCGCCGCTCTTCAGGTGCGGAACTCCACACTTTTTCTTCCCCCAGGATACTTCCTTGATCTCCACCGCTAACATCACCATGCAGTTCGGCGCCAAGCCGCTTTTTGAAAATGTGTCTGTCAAATTCAACAACGGCAACCGCTACGGCCTGATCGGCGCCAATGGCAGTGGCAAGTCGACTTTCATGAAGATCCTCGGCGGTGAGCTGGAGCCCTCCGGCGGCCAGGTGATGCTGGAGCAGAATGTGCGCTTGGGTAAGCTGCGTCAGGATCAGTTTGCCTATGAAGAGTTCAGCGTGATCGATACGGTGATCATGGGCCATGAGGAGTTGTGGAAGGTCAAGGCCGAGCGCGACCGTATCTACTCGCTGGCGGAAATGAGCGAAGAAGACGGCATGGCGGTGGCCGAGCTGGAAACCGAGTTTGCCGAGATGGACGGTTACACCGCCGAATCCCGTGCCGGCGAACTGCTGTTGGGTCTGGGTATTTCCCTGGACCAGCATTTCGGCCCGATGAGCGAAGTCGCTCCCGGCTGGAAGCTGCGCGTGTTGCTGGCCCAGGCCCTGTTTTCCGATCCGGATGTGTTGCTGCTCGACGAACCTACCAACCACCTGGATATCAACACCATCCGCTGGCTGGAAGATATTCTCAAGGTCCGCAACAGCACCATGATCATCATTTCCCACGACCGACACTTCCTCAACAGCGTGTGCACGCATATGGCGGATCTGGATTACTGCGAGCTGCGCCTGTTCCCGGGCAACTACGACGAATACATGACGGAGGCGACCCAGAGCCGTGAACGCCTGTTGTCGGACAACGCCAAGAAGAAAGCTCAGATAGCCGAATTGCAGACCTTCGTCAGCCGCTTCTCAGCTAACGCGTCCAAAGCCAAACAGGCTACCAGCCGGGCCAAACAGATCGACAAGATCCAGCTGGACGAGGTCAAGCCGTCCAGCCGGATCAGCCCGTTCATTCGCTTCGATCAGCACAAGAAACTGCATCGCCAGGCGTTGACGCTGGAAAACCTCAGTCAGGGGTACGACGGTGAAGTGCTGTTCAAGAACCTCAGTCTGCAGATCGAAGCCGGTGAGCGCGTGGCCATCATCGGTCCCAACGGCATCGGCAAGACCACCCTGTTGCGGACCATGGTCGGTGATATGCAGCCATTGGGCGGCGCTGTACGGTGGGCCGAAAGCGCCGATGTCGGTTACTTCGCCCAGGATCATGCCGACGATTTCGAGTTCGACTACACCCTGTTCGAATGGATGTCCCAGTGGACCCAGGGTGGTGAACAGCTGGTACGTGGCACTCTCGGCCGCATGCTGTTTTCCAATGACGATATTCTCAAGTCGGTGAAGGTGATTTCCGGTGGTGAGCAGGGCCGTATGCTGTTCGGCAAGCTGATCCTGCAAAAAGCCAACGTGATGATCATGGATGAGCCGACCAACCACCTGGATATGGAGTCCATCGAAGCCCTGAACCTGGCGCTGGACAACTACCCCGGCACGCTGATCTTCGTCAGCCATGACCGCGAGTTCGTCAGCTCCCTGGCCACGCGGATCATCGAGTTGTCCGAGTCCGGCATCAAGGACTTTTCCGGCACCTATGACGATTATCTGCGCAGCCAGGGTGTGCTGGTCTGAGCTGATTCGATCGAATACCAGCTTGTCTGCCCAGACCAGCTGGTGCACAGCGATGTATCGCTTTGGACCGGGAGCAGCGTGAATCCCAGCTATTTAACCAGAATACGGGTGGTCTGCAGATAAGCCTGACCCTTTTCCGTCACTACCCCAGGCTTGCCCGTTTCCGACGCGATATGCACCTCTTCGAGTACCTCGGCGGTATCGGCCAGATCGGCTTGTATCTTCTGCAATGCATTTTCCAGGGTATAGGTCAGCTGATGCACCTCATGCATGTCCATGGGCGTCAGCTCATCCTTGGCCAGCAGCTCATCCAACTTGGTGTTGTACTCGCTGAGGTTGGTTACCGCTTGCTGCAGGGTGTCAGCGGGCTCGCCCTTGAAGTGGGCAGGGCGTTCGGGCTCGTTGCCCGCCCAGCTGGTGGCGCTGAGACTGAGGGCGATGATACCAGCGAACAGGCGAAATGAAGTCTGCATGATAGGTCCTCCTGGAAAGCCCGACATGGGCGGTTCAGCAAGACAATACTCCTGATGATAATCAGTCGCAATTGATAATACATTCCATCCCTGTGGCAGAGCCCGCAGTAGAAGACTACTGCCGTCGGACTCATACCGTCCGACGGCTTACCCGAAACTGCAGCTAAACCGTCATCAATCGGTCATCCCGGACATTGCAAGATGGACCCGTCCCAGTCCATCAATGTTTCGGGAGGCAGCATGGCTTTTATTCCAGACTTTGCAGGTGACTCCGCCAAGAGCGTACGTAACGAACGCCGTCGGCAGGAAGACAAGAAACGCATGGCCTATCGCCGGGCGATCGAGGACTACCGCGAAGCCCAGGCGCTGCACGCGCGACTGGGCGACTTTCCGGAGTTGCTGGCGGCAGGTCAAGGTCCTCTGGCCCGCCCGTCTCTTTGAGTCAGTCCGGCACACCTCAGGTCACCTTCTCCGGCGCTTGCCGTCGGACGCCATAGCCGGGCGATACGGGAAGGGCTCTGTACTGGCATCGCAAACGTGCATAATGCAGCGATGGACCAGACTCTTTCTCCTTTCGCCCCGCCCAACAAACCCCCGCAGCGCCTGCGGTGGCGCGGTCTGGCGCTATTGGCACTGCTGCTGGCTCCCTTGCTGTGGCCGGTGCAGCATCTGGCCGAGCGCTATTACCATGGCGTATTGATCGAACAGAATCGCCAGACCCTCGACCTGTATATCGCCAACCTGCTCGGCACGCTGCGGCGCTTTGAGGTGCTACCGCAGATTCTCGGCGACCTGCCGGATCTGCGCGCCGCCCTGCACGCTCCTGACGACATCCCGGTACAGCAACAGGCCAACCGGTTGCTGGCGCAGATCCGCGAGCAGACCGGAGCCGATGTGATCTATCTGCTGAATCCCGAAGGCCTGACCCTGGCCGCTTCCAACTGGGATCAGCCCGACACCTTCATCGGCGGCAACTTTGATTTCCGTCCCTATTTTCGCGAGGCCCTGTCTGGTCAACTGGGGCAGTTCTTCGGCCTCGGCACCACCTCCGGCAAGCGCGGCTACTACTTCGCCTACGCGGTGCACGAAGAGGACCGCAAGATTGGTGTGCTGGCAGTCAAGATCGATCTCGACCATACCGAAACCCTGTGGGGCAACACCCCCGAGCAGCTGATGGTCACCGATGACAATGGCGTGGTCATCCTCACTTCGCGACCCGATTGGCGCTTCCATGCCAGCCGCCCGCTGAGCACCAAGGAACAGGCCAACATCGCCGCCAACCAGCCCTATCCCACTCTGTCGCCGCCACCTCTGCCGCTCGATCCGAGCACCTGGCTGGTGCAGCGCAGTCATCTGCCGGAGACCGGCTGGACGGTCAGCATCATGGCGCCCCGGCTGTTGCTGGACCGCCCGGTACGCAGCGCCCTGGCGGTGGGTGGCGCCGCGCTGTTGGTATTGTTGTTATTACTCAGCCTGCTGATATTGCGACGACACCATTACCTCGAACGTATTGCTCTGGACGCGCGCGCGCGCGCCGAACTGGAGCAGCGCGTCCAAGAACGCACCCTCGACCTGGAGCAGCTCAACGACCGTCTCAAACAGGAAGTGCTGGAACGCGAACAGGCCCAGCAGGAGCTGGTGCGCGCCCAGGACGAACTGGTACAAGCCGGCAAGTTGTCGGCCCTGGGCACCATGAGTGCCAGCATCAGTCACGAACTCAACCAGCCGCTGGCGGCGATCCGCAGTTACGCGGAAAACGCCACCACCCTGCTCGATCACCAACGCACTGACGATGCCCGCGCCAATCTCGGAATGATCAGCGAATTGACCGGACGCATGGCGTCGATCATCGCCCACCTGCGCGCCTTCGCTCGCCGTGATCACCACGCCCCTGAACGGGTCGCCCTGCAACCCGCTCTGGACGACACTCTGGCGCTAATGGCCAAGCGACGTCGCGAGCTCGATGTGGAGCTGAGTCGCGATCTGCCAGAAGCGACCCTTTGGGTGCAGGCCGGCGAAACGCGCCTGCGCCAGGTACTCGGCAACCTCCTCGGTAATGCTCTCGACGCGCTGCGAGAGAGGGCTCCCCCCCGGCGTATCTGGATCAGCACCGAGCAGCATGGCGAACATATTCATCTGCTGCTGCGTGACAACGGCCCCGGCTTTTCTGCCGAGGCCCTGCTGCGCGCCCGCGAACCCTTTTTCACCACCAAGACCAGCGCTCAGGGCCTGGGCCTCGGTTTATCCATCTGCGACACTCTCATGCGCACACTGGGCGGCGACCTGTCGCTCGCCAATCATCCGGACGGCGGCGCGCTCTTGACTCTACGCCTGCGGTTGGCCAGCCCGGGCGCCCATCTCCAGCCCACTGAGGACTTCTAACCATGGTCAGCAACATCGATAGTCATATTCAGGTGGTGCTGATCGATGATGACGCCCATCTCCGCCAGGCGCTCAGCCAGACGCTCGATCTGGCTGGGCTCAACGTACTCAGCCTCGGGGATGCCAAAGGTCTGGCCGAGCGTATTCCGCATGACTGGCCCGGCGTACTGGTCAGCGACATCCGCATGCCCGGCCTCGATGGCCTGCAGTTACTGCAACAATTGCACGTGCAGGACGCCCAGCTGCCGGTATTGCTGATCACCGGCCACGGCGACGTACCACTAGCGGTCCAGGCGATGCGCGCCGGCGCCTACGATTTTCTGGAAAAACCCTTCGCCAACGACGCTCTGCTCGATAGCGTGCGCCGTGCCCTGGCCCTGCGCCAGCTGGTGCTGGACAATCGCAGCCTGCGCCTGGCCCTGGCCGACCGCCAGGAGCTCACCGACCGGCTGATCGGCCAGTCACCGGCCATGCGCCGGCTCCATGAGCAGATCGGCGCTCTGGCCAACATCAACAGCGATGTGCTGATCCTCGGCGAAACCGGCACTGGCAAGGAAGTGGTAGCCCGCGCCCTGCACGACCTGTCGAGCCGCCGCAACGGCCCCTTCGTTGCCATCAATGCCGGTGCCCTGGCGGAGTCGGTGGTGGAAAGCGAGCTGTTCGGCCATGAATCCGGTGCTTTCACCGGAGCCCAGAAGCGCCGCATCGGCAAGTTCGAGTTCGCCAATGGCGGCACCCTGTTCCTCGACGAAATCGAAAGCATGAGCCTGGAGGTGCAGGTCAAGCTGCTGCGCCTGTTGCAGGAGCGAGTCGTCGAACGCCTTGGCGGCAACCAGTCGATCGCGCTGGATATCCGGGTCATCGCTGCGACCAAGGAAGACCTGCGCCAGGCCGCCGATCAGGGCCGCTTTCGCGCCGACCTGTATTACCGATTGAATGTCGCGCCGCTGCGTATTCCGCCATTGCGCGAGCGTGGCGAAGACGCGCTGCTGCTATTCCAGCACTTTGCCACCAGCGCCAGCACTCGCCACAGCCTGCCAGAGCGCGAGCTGCAGGCAGGTCAGCGCGCCCTGCTGCTGCGGCACGCCTGGCCGGGCAATGTGCGCGAATTGCAGAATGCCGCCGAACGCTTCGCCCTGGGTCTGGATCTCGATCTGGAGACGGACCAGGACGACTTGGCTGACAGCGTCACGCTGAATGGCAACCTGGGCGAACAAGTAGAGGCCTTCGAGCGCGCGTTGATCGCCGCTGAACTGGGCCGCCCGCATAACTCCCTGCGCAGTCTCGCCGAGGCGCTTGGCATACCGCGCAAGACTCTGCACGACAAGTTGCGCAAACATGGGCTGACCTTTGCCCATACTGGCGGAAGCTCGCCAGACGAGCCCGACTGATCGGCGGATTTCCGCCAAACAGCCCGGTATCCATGCCAAAGAGCAGCCCCCTGACGCCCCCAACAAGTCGCCCCAGTCCAGATTTTTCTAGGCCTGTGGCCCTTGCACCCGGGTTTCCCAAGCCAGCATCAGCAGACTGGCACAACCCTTGCTTTTGACTTTTATTGGGTGCAATCATCAAGTCCGTTCATGCGACCACTTCCGTCGACGGCCGTTTCCCGGCAGGTTGCCTGAATCCGCTCTTGTTCGCCCTAGACGTTTCAGCGCTACGGCGCTTGATGCCACTAAAAATAAAAGGAAATACTCTCATGTTCAAACTGACTGCCAAGGCGCTGGCTTGCGCCCTGTCGCTGAGCTTAGCCGGTCTGGTTCAGGCCGATCCCATTGCCATCAAGTTTGCCCACGTGGTGGCGGAGAACACGCCCAAGGGCCAAGGTGCACTGCTGTTCAAGAAACTGGTCGAAGAGCGTCTGCCCGGCCAGGTAACCGTTCAGGTCTACCCGAACTCCTCATTGTTCGGCGACGGCAAGGAAATGGAAGCACTGCTGCTTGGCGACGTTCAGATCATCGCCCCCTCGCTGGCCAAGTTCGAGCATTACACCAAGCAAATTCAGATCTTCGACCTGCCGTTCCTGTTCGATGACATCCAGGCCGTCGACCGTTTCCAGCAAAGCCCGGAAGGCCTGGCGCTGCTGAACTCCATGCAGGACAAGGGCATTACCGGCCTTGGCTATTGGCACAACGGCATGAAGCAGCTGTCAGCCAACAAGGCGCTGCATGAACCCAAGGACGCGCGCGGCCTGAAATTCCGAGTACAGGCCTCCGCCGTACTCGATGAGCAATTCAAGGCGTTGCGCGCTGCACCGCGCAAGATGAGCTTCGCTGAGGTCTACCAGGGCCTGCAAACCGGCGTAGTCAACGGTGCCGAGAACCCCTACTCGAACATCTACAGCCAGAAGATGCACGAAGTGCAGGAATACATCACCGAGTCCAACCACGGCGTACTGGACTACATGGTGATCACCAATACCAAATTCTGGAACGACCTGCCTGAGGATATCCGCAGCGAACTGAGCGACATCCTTGCCGAGGTCACGGTGGAAGTGAACAAGCGTGCAGGGGAGCTGAACGAGGGCGACAAGCAGCGCATCCTCGCGGCCGGCACCACCGAGATCATAACCCTGACTCCGGAGCAGCGCGAACTGTGGCGCGAAGCCATGCGTCCGGTGTGGAAGAAGTTCGAAGATGAGATCGGTGCTGACCTGATCCAAGCCGCTGAACAGGCCAACCAAGCCGACTGAACCCGGATTGTCGGCGCTTCGTCCGAGTGCGACGAAGCGCCGCTGGCCTTCGGGCTCTCCCCCTTCTCTCTTTGACCGTTCCACTGACGGAGACGTCCACATGCACCCTGTCGCTCGTGCCTGGAACCAGTTAGAGGAGGTGCTGGTGGTCTTCCTGCTTGCAGGGATGACTCTGGTCACCTTCATCTACGTGGTGCTTAACAACCTCTACGCGGCGTTCTACTCTCTCGCCGATACCCTCCCGTTCGCCGAAAACGCATTGTTTTCCATCGGCGACAGCATCCTCTACCTGGCCCAGGAAATGACCTGGAGTATCGCTCTGTCCAAGGCGATGTTCGGCTGGCTGATCTTCATCGGCATCGCTTGGGGAGTGCGCATCAATGCCCATATCGGTGTCGATCTGCTGGTCCGCAACTTCACCCCGGCATTGCAGAAGATAGTCGCTCTGATTGCCGTCGGCATCTGCCTGGGTTACTGCCTGCTGATGGCCTACTCCAGTGAGGAGTGGGTCGCCGCCCTGTTCCGGGCCGGTATCGGCGCCGAAGACCTGGATCGTTTTGGCGTCATGCAATGGCATATCACGCTGATCGTACCGATCGGCTTCAGCCTCATGTTCCTGCGCTTCCTGCAGCTGTTTCTGCGTATCCTGCGCGGTCAGCAACTTGGGCTGGGGGGGCACAGTGAAACCGAAGACGCCCTGAAACTGGCCGGCGAAACCCAAACTGAGGAGCCCAGACGATGACCATTGCTTTCCTGTTCATCGCCCTGTTCGCGCTGCTGTTCATCGGCATTCCGGTGGCGATCTCCCTCGGTCTGTCCGGGGCCCTGACCATACTGCTGTTCAGTAACGACTCAGTTCGCTCCCTGTCGATCAAGCTGTTCGAGACCAGTGAACACTACACCCTGATGGCGATTCCGTTCTTCCTGCTGGCCGGCGCCTTTATGACCACCGGTGGTGTGGCCCACCGGCTGATCGATTTTGCCAATGCCTGCGTTGGCCATATCAAGGGCGGACTGGCTATCGCCGCCATTCTTGCCTGCATGCTGTTCGCGGCCCTGTCCGGCTCGTCGCCAGCCACGGTAGCGGCGGTTGGCTCGATCGTCATCGCCGGCATGGTGCGCTCCGGCTACAAGCAGGACTTCGCTACCGGCATCGTCTGCAACGCCGGCACCCTGGGCATCCTGATCCCGCCCTCCATCGTCATGGTGGTCTACGCCACAGCCACCGAGACCTCGGTCGGCAAGCTGTTCATGGCTGGTGTGGTCCCAGGCGTGCTGCTCGGCGTGTTTCTGATGGTGACCATCTACATCCTGGCCCACATCAAGAACATGCCGTCACTGCCGCGGGCTTCGCTGGCTGAAGTGCTACGCACTGGCCGTCGCGCCATCTGGGGCCTATTGCTGATCGTGATCATTCTCGGCGGCATCTATTCCGGTCTTTTTACACCTACCGAAGCGGCAGCGGTGGCGGCAATCTACGCAGCCTTCGTGGCGGTCTTGATCCACAGGGACATGACCTTCCGCGAATGCCCCAAAGTGATCATCGATGCTGGCAAGCTCAGTGTGGTGCTGATGTTCATCATCGCCAACGCCATGCTCTTCGCCCACGTACTGACCACCGAGCAGATTCCACAGGCGATCACCGCCTGGGTTGTGGAACAGGGCTTCAGCCCCATCGAGTTCCTCATCGTGGTCAACATCGTGCTGCTGGTCGCCGGCACCTTCATGGAGCCGTCGGCGATCATCCTGATCCTGGCACCGATCCTGTTCCCGATTGCCATGCAGATGGGCATCGACCCTATCCACCTGGGCATCATCATGGTGGTGAACATGGAAATCGGCCTGATCACGCCGCCGACCGGACTCAACCTGTTCGTCGCCTCAGCAGTCACCGGCATGCCGCTGACCAGGGTCATCCGCGCAGTATCGCCGTGGCTGTTGATGATGCTGGTGTTCCTGATACTGGTCACCTACGTGCCATTCATATCTCTGGCGCTGCCCGAGTGGCTGGGTATGTAGGAGGATATATTCGGCGCTGCATCCAGTTAGCCCGGCCTTGCGCCGGGCTTTTTTATGGTTATCTCTCGATAATGTCTAGCGGCGGGCCAAGCACCACAAGCGCGCCAGATCGGCCGCCCGCGCAGTCAACTCCGTCGCCGCGTCGCGCATGGCCTGCTCCAGCGTGAGCGGCCCTGGGGCGAGACTGAAAGCCGCCTCGATACCCACCTCGTACAGCCGCTGATAGCCTTCACCGAGGCTGCCAGCCAGCGCTATAACCGGCACGCCAGCCGCTTGGGCGACCCGCGCAACACCGACGGGCGTCTTGCCGTGCAGGCTCTGCCCGTCCAACCGGCCTTCACCAGTGATAGCCAGGTCGGCATTCTGCATTGCCTCAGCCAATCCGGACAGCTCCGCCACCAGTTCGATGCCCGGACGAAAGCTCGCACCCAGCACCGCGCGAGCGGCAAAGCCCAGACCACCGGCAGCACCGACACCCGGCACATCCCGATGATCGTCACCCAGGGCAGCGGCCAGCACATCGGCAAAATGCCCGAGCGCCCGATCCAATAACTGCACCTGCTCGGGCGAGGCACCCTTCTGCGGCCCAAACACATGGGACGCGCCACGCGGGCCACACAGCGGGTTATCCACATCTGCGGCCACCAGGATTTCGACCTTCGCCAGACGCGGATCCAGGCCATCCAGATCAATGCGCTGCAGATCGAGCAACGCCGCACCACCGGGTGCCAGCGACTGATCATTGGCGTCCAGCAGACGCACACCCAATGCCTGCAGCAACCCGGCGCCACCGTCATTGGTGGCACTGCCGCCGATACCCAGAATGATACGGCTGGCGCCGGCATCCAGCGCCTCCAGAATCAGTTCGCCGGTACCGTAGCTGGTGGTGACGCAGGCATCACGCTGCGCCGGCGCAACCCAGTGCAACCCGCTGGCGGCAGCCATTTCAATCACGGCCTGGCCGTCTTCCAGCCACCCCCAATGAGCCAATACCGATTGCCCCAGCGGGCCGCACACCTGCCGCTCACGCCGCTGCCCACCGCTGGCGGCCAGCACCGCATCCACGGTACCTTCGCCGCCGTCGGCCATCGGACACAGCTGAATATCCGCCTCGGGATAGACAGTACGCCAGCCCTGGGCAATAGCAAGGGCCACATCCTCGGCGCTGAGACTTTCCTTGAACGAGTCGGGAGCAATGACCAGTTTCATCAGAGCAGCACCAGGCTCAGCAGCCATACGGTGATGATGCCGACCACACCCTGAATCAGCGTGGCCATGGTCTGGGCTTTGTATGCTGTCGCAACTTTCATGCGGCTGAACTGGGTAACCACCCAGAAGAAGCTGTCGTTGGCGTGGGATACAGTCATGGCGCCGGAACCGATGGCCATTACCGTAAGTACACGGCCCATTTCGCTGTCCAACCCCAACTGGCCAAGCATCGGCGCCACCAGGGCCGAGGTGGTGACCAGCGATACCGTACTGGAACCCTGAGCGGTCTTCAGTGCGGCCGCAACGACAAAGGGCATGAACAGGCCGATACCCAGAGAAGACAGAGTCTCGCCAAGATAACCACCCAGAGGCGTAGCGCTGAGAACAGTACCGAAGGCACCACCAGCACCGGTGATCAGCAGAATCGGTGCGCAAGCGACAATACCTTCGGCCACCCGATCATGGAACTCCTGACGCTTGTTGTCGGACTTGAGCAAGGTGCAGGCCAGTGCCAGACCAATGGCCAGAGCAAAGACCGGCTGCCCGAGGAAGGCGAGCAGGGTGTACAGCCAGCCTTCTCCCAGAGGGCGGCCCGGCAAGGCGACAATGGTACCCAGGCAGATCAGCGCAATAGGTACAAAAATCGGTGCGAAGGCCTTGGTCGCGCTCGGCAGCTCACCATAGCTGTCACGCATGGCCTGGTAATCATTGCTGTCCAGGATCGGCGCGCCGTTATCTTCCAGTTCGATATCTTTGCCAATGAAGCGATTGGCCCAGAGCATCCCGGCCATGGCGGTAACGAAGGCCACGAACAGGCCGACCAGAATGACCAAGCCCAGACGCGACTCCAGTCCCAGGTTACCGGCAGCGGCAATCGGTCCGGGCGTCGGTGGCACAAAGGTGTGCGTGGCATATAGACCTGTCGCCAACGCCACACTCATTGCCACTACCGAGATCTTCATGCGCGCAGCCAGGGCGTTCTTCAGCGAGTTGAGGATGACGTAACCGGAGTCGCAGAACACCGGTATCGATACCAGATAACCGATGATCGACATGGTCAGCGTGGGAAAGCGCTCGCCCAGCAGGCGGATCACCGTCTCCGCCATGGTAATGGCCGCGCCACTGCGTTCGAGAATGATGCCGATGATGGTACCGAAGGCAATAACGATACCGATGTAACCAAGGATGCCACCAAAGCCGCGGGCAATATGCCCGGCGATCTCCAACGTTGGCAATTGGTAGGCAAAACCGGCCAGCAGCGCAGCGCCGAGCAGGGCCAGGAAGGGATGCAGCTTGAATCGCGTTGTCGCCAGGACGATAAAGACAACCAGTGCGACCAGTATCAGGACCAGACCCATTATCGTGCTTCCTATAAGTGTGGGGGGCAGAACCGTGGCTGAGTAGCATTCGTACCCAACCAATGGGCGCCATTATTGGATATTTAGCCGGTGATTGACAGGCTAAGAATCATTCAAGCACAGGCTTTCGCATCCTGTTGAAATTCGTCAGGGTTTGCAGCGTCTGCTCTTCAACCCTGCCCGAAGGGTTCCGCCAGCTGCTTGATCAGTGCCCGCTCTTCGCGCAGAAAGGCCAGGAAGGCTTCCGCCACCGGACTCAATCGTTTGCCCCGGGCATGTACCGCGCACCAGCTGCGAAACAGCGGCAGATCAGTGAAATCCAGCTGCACCAGCTGACCATTCTGCAACCAGGCCGATGCGCTGTGCGCCGAGACCAGACCGATACCCAGCCCGGCAATCGCCGCCTGCACCACCGTTTCGCCCGAGCCCATCTGCATCACCTGCTGCAGGTGCACCCGCTTTTGCTGGAAGAACTCGTCGCAGGCCTTGCGGACCCCCGACCCGACCTCGCGCAGCAGCACCATATGCGATTCCAGCTCGGTCAGACTGAGTTTATGACGACCGACCAGCGGGTGGTCCGGCGCCGCCACGGCGATCACCGGATTATTGAGAAAAGGAAAGAAGTCCAGGGCCCGATCGGCCGGGACCATGCCCATCAGCACCACATCATCCAGGTTGTCGCGCAACCGGCGGATGACCTCGGCACGGGTGCCGACTTCCAGGTGGAAGCTGACTCCGGGGTGGCGCTGGCGAAAAGCGGCCAGCAAATGCGGCGTCAGGTACTGGATGCTGCTCGCTACCGCCAGACGCAGCTCCCCATGCAAGGTGCCCTGCAATGCCGATAACTGCATATCGAGGATATCCAGCCGATCGAAAATATCACCGCTGGCCGCCAGCAGGCTGGTGCCGGCCTCGGTCAGGTACAGCTTACGGCCCACATACTCGAACAGCGGCTGGCCCACCAACTCACCCAGCTGGCGCATCTGCAAGCTCACTGCCGGCTGGGTCAGGGCCATCTCGTCAGCGGTCCGGCTATAGGAAAGCGTGTTACACAGACTGCGGAAAACCTGCAATTGGCGCAGCGTCATACGCTGCAGTTCCTTGCGCATTGTGCACCTCACTGATGATGAATCATCTATGTATAAGTTATTACTTATTGCTTATCCAATAATTATTCATTTTTAATCATTCATGCTGCGGCTGTATGTTGAGTTCACCCCCGATCACCCAACAGAGGAAAGGGATGTGATCAAGAAAATCCTGATTGCCAACCGTGGCGAGATTGCTGTCCGTATTGTCCGCGCCTGCGCGGAAATGGGCATTCGCTCGGTGGCCATTCATTCGGATGCGGATCGCTATGCGCTGCATGTCAAACGCGCCGATGAATCCTACAACGTCGGCAGTGACCCCCTTGCCGGTTATCTGAATGCTCGCCAACTGGTCAACCTGGCGGTCGAGACCGGTTGCGATGCCTTGCATCCCGGCTACGGGTTTCTGTCGGAGAATGCCGATCTGGCTCGCATCTGCAGCGAGCGCGGGATCAAGTTCATCGGCCCCTCCGCCGAAGTGATCGCCCGCATGGGCGACAAGACCGAAGCCCGGCGCAGCATGATTGCCGCCGGTGTGCCGGTCACCCCCGGCACCGAAGGCAACCTGAAAGATCTGCAGGACGCCCTGAGCGAGGCCGAGCGGGTCGGTTATCCGGTGATGCTCAAGGCCACCTCCGGTGGCGGAGGCCGTGGTATCCGCCGCTGCAACAGCAAGGAAGAACTGGAGCAAGCCTGGCCGCGGGTGATTTCCGAAGCGACCAAGGCGTTTGGCAGTGCCGATGTGTTCCTGGAAAAGTGCATCGTCAATCCCAAGCACATCGAAGCGCAGATTCTGGCCGACAGTTTCGGTAACACCGTCCATCTGTTCGAGCGCGACTGCTCGATCCAGCGGCGCAACCAGAAGCTGATCGAAATTGCCCCCAGCCCCCAGCTGACCCCCGAGCAGCGCGCCTATATTGGCGATCTGGCAGTGCGTGCAGCTCAGGCAGTCGGTTATGAGAACGCCGGCACCGTAGAATTCCTGCTGGCAGACAATGAAGTCTACTTCATGGAGATGAACACCCGGGTGCAGGTGGAGCACACCATCACTGAGCAAATCACCGGAATCGACATCGTCCGTGAGCAGATCCGCATCGCCTCCGGCCTGCCGTTGTCAGTCAAGCAGGAAGACATCGAGCACCGCGGCTTCGCCATCCAGTTCCGGATCAACGCCGAAGACCCGAAGAACGACTTCCTGCCATCCTTCGGCAAGATCACCCGTTATTACGCACCGGGTGGCCCGGGCGTGCGGGTGGATACGGCGATCTATACCGGTTACACCATTCCGCCCTACTACGACTCCATGTGTCTGAAGCTGATCGTCTGGGCGAACAACTGGGAAGATGCCATGGACCGGGGTTATCGGGCGCTGGACGACATGCACCTGCACGGGGTCAAGACCACCGAGCTGTATTACCAGCAGATCCTCAAGAACCCGGACTTCCGCAGCGGCGTGTTCGACACCAGTTTCGTCGACACCCATCCGGAGCTGACCAACTACTCGACCAAGAACAAACCTGAAGCCCTGGCCCTGGCCATTGCCGGCGCCATCGCCGCCTACGCCGGTCTTTGATTTCAGCCGCAGGCTGCGCGCTTGCCGCTAATGAGGAATGCACCATGAGCAAGAAACGCATCAACGTTACCGATACCATCCTGCGCGATGCCCATCAGTCGCTGCTGGCCACCCGCATGCGCACCGAAGACATGCTGCCGATCTGCCCGAAGCTGGATGAGGTCGGCTACTGGTCGCTGGAAGTCTGGGGCGGCGCCACCTTCGACTCCTGTGTTCGCTTCCTCAAGGAAGATCCCTGGGAGCGCCTACGCCAGCTGCGCGCCGCGCTGCCCAACACCCGTCTGCAGATGTTGCTGCGCGGTCAGAACCTGCTCGGTTATCGCCACTACAGCGATGACGTGGTCCGCGCCTTCGTAGCCAAGGCCGCGGTCAACGGTATCGATGTGTTCCGCATCTTCGACGCGATGAATGACGTGCGCAACCTGCGTACCGCCATCTCCGCGGTCAAAGCGGCCGGCAAACATGCCCAGGGCACCATCTGCTACACCACCAGCCCGGTGCATACCGTGGAGCTGTTTGTCGAACAGGCCAAAACCCTGGAAGCCATGGGCGTCGACTCCCTCGCAGTCAAGGACATGGCCGGTCTGCTGACGCCTTTTGCCACCGGTGAACTGGTCGAAGCGCTGAAGGCTGCCACCAGCCTCCCGGTGTTCATCCACTCCCATGACACCGCTGGCCTGGCTGCCATGTGTCAGTTGAAAGCCATCGAGTGCGGCGCCGACAACATCGATACTGCCATCGGTTCCATGGCCTGGGGCACCAGCCATCCCGGCACCGAATCCATGGTCGCTGCGCTCAAAGGCACGCCTTATGACACCGGCCTGGATCTGGAACTGATCCAGGAAATCAGCATGTACTTCATGGAAGTACGCAAGAAGTACCACCAGTTCGAAAGCCCCTTCACCGGTGTGGATACCCGCGTGCAGATCAACCAGGTGCCGGGCGGAATGATGTCCAACCTGGCTAACCAGCTGAAGGAACAGGGCGCACTGAACCGCATCCAGGAAGTGTTCGACGAGATTCCGCGGGTGCGTGAAGACCTCGGCTTCCCGCCGCTGGTAACGCCGACCTCACAGATCGTCGGCACTCAAGCCGTATTCAACGTGCTGGCCGGCGAGCGCTACAAGACCATCACTAATGAAGTGAAAATGTATCTGCAGGGCCGCTATGGCCAGGCGCCGGGCACCATCAATTCGGAACTGCAGGTGCGCGGCATCGGCGATGAGAGCGTGATCGACGTGCGTCCGGCGGACCTGCTGAAGCCCGAGATGGACCGGCTGCGCAATGAAATCGGCAGCTTGGCCAAGAGCGAGGAAGATGTACTGACTTTCGCCATGTTCCCGGATATCGGACGCAAGTTCCTTGAAGAACGCGCCGCCGGCACCCTAGAACCGGAAACCCTGCTGCCCATTCCCGATGGCGACAGCAAGCCCGCCGCCGCCGCAGGCGTGGCCACCGAGTTCATGATTGATGTACACGGTGAAAGTTACCGTATCGATATCACCGGTGTGGGCGTCAAAGGGGACGGCACTCGCCATTTCTACCTCAGTGTGGATGGCATGCCCGAAGAAGTCGTTCTCGAAGAACTCAATCAATTCGTCGGTGGCGCGGGTGGCAAAGCCCGTCAGCATGCAACCAAACCCGGTCACGTCACCACCAGCATGCCCGGCAACGTGGTCGATGTGCTGGTGGCCGAAGGTGACAAGGTCAAGGCCGGCCAGGCAGTGCTGATCAGCGAAGCGATGAAGATGGAAAGCGAGATCCAAGCGGCCATCAACGGTACTGTCAAGGCCGTGCATGTCGCCAAGGGCGATCGCGTTAACCCCGGCGAAATATTGATCGAGATCGAGGCCTGAGCAAGGCGGGGAGTCAGCCGGCTCCCCGCTCATACTGAACCAGCGAGCGTAAGCCATGCCCTACAAAAAACTGAAAAGTGCTGATGATGACAATGCCCTGCAACAGATCATTGACGGCTACATGCACTTCCATGAAGAGGTATACCCCCAGCAGGAAGAACTGTTCAGGAAACTCGCTTTCGAGCAGACCCCGAAGGCGATGTTCATCACCTGCGCCGACTCACGTGTAGTGCCCGAACTGATTACCCAGAGTTCGCCCGGTGATCTGTTCGTCACCCGCAACGTCGGCAACGTGGTACCGCCCTACGGCCAGATGATGGGCGGCGTCTCCACGGCCATCGAATATGCGGTAGTAGCGCTGGGCGTGAAGCACATCATCATCTGTGGCCATTCCGATTGTGGCGCGATGAAGGCCGTATTGGACCCTGCGCAGCTGAAAGGCATGCCCACGGTAAAGTCCTGGCTGCAGCATTCGGAAGTGGCCAAGATCGTAGTGCAGGAAAACTGTGGCTGCGCCGATCACACTACCCTCGGTATCCTCACCGAAGAGAACGTGGTTGCCCAACTCGGTCACCTGGCCACCCATCCATCGGTCGCTTCACGTCTGGCCCGCGGCGATCTGTTCATCCACGGTTGGGTTTACGATATCGAAACCAGCCAGATCCGCGCCTACGATACCGAGAAAGGTGAATTCCGCCGCATCGGTGATGGTCCGCTGCCGATGGCGACGCCGCGCCCGCGTTACTGACGAACGTCGGCTGGTCCGCCGCTCGCTTTGGGTTATAATCGCTGGATCATGGCCACCTGGCCTGCATTCTTTTCGAGCCACGCCTATGCGTGGCTTTGTTTTTCGTCATTAAGAGGCACGACAATGACCGCACTGGTTGGCGTGATCATGGGCTCCAAGTCCGACTGGTCCACCATGAGCCACACGGCAGACATGCTGGAGCAGCTGGGTATCCCTTACGAAGTGAAGGTAGTCTCTGCGCACCGCACCCCCGACCTGCTGTTCGATTATGCCGAACAGGCCGCCGGTCGCGGTATAGAGGTGATCATCGCCGGCGCCGGTGGCGCTGCGCATCTGCCGGGCATGTGTGCAGCCAAGACTCACCTGCCGGTGCTGGGCGTACCGGTGCAATCGTCCATGCTGTCGGGCGTCGATTCACTGCTGTCCATCGTGCAGATGCCAGGCGGTGTGCCTGTGGCTACGCTGTCGATCGGCAAGGCCGGTGCAATCAATGCCGCGCTGCTGTCCGCCAGCGTTCTGGGCGCCAAACATCCGCAGTATCATCAGGCGTTGAAAGATTTCCGTACCCAGCAGACTGATACCGTGCTGGATAATCCGGACCCACGCCAGGCTTGAGGGGAACAATCATGAAGATCGGCATCATCGGTGGTGGTCAACTCGGACGCATGCTGGCTCTGGCCGGCACGCCGCTGGGTCAGCAGTTCGCCTTCCTCGACCCGGCGCCCGACGCCTGCGCGGCCGCTCTGGGCGTGCATCTGTGTGCTGCCTATGACGATCGCGAGCAGCTGCGCCAGTTGGCAGAAGATGTCGATGTAGTGACCTTCGAGTTCGAAAGTGTACCGGCCGAAACCGTGGCTTTCCTGGAGCAGTATGTGCCGGTATTTCCCAATGCCGAATCGCTGCGCATTGCTCGGGATCGCTGGTTTGAGAAGTCCATGTTCCTGGAACTGGGCATTCCCACTCCCGAATTCGCCGATATTCAATCCCAGTCTGACCTGGATGCGGCGGTACAGAGCATTGGCCTGCCCGCAGTGATGAAAACCCGCACCCTCGGTTACGACGGCAAGGGTCAGAAGCTGCTGCGCCAAGCAGACGACGTCACCGATGCCTTCGCCGAGTTGGGTAACGTCCCCTGCATCCTCGAAGGTTTTGTGCCTTTCACTGGGGAAGTCTCGTTGATTGCCGTACGCGGCCGCGACGGCGACACCTGCTTTTACCCACTGGTGCACAATACGCACGAGCAGGGCATTCTGCATCTGTCGGTGGCCAGTACCGAGCACCCACTGCAGGCCCAGGCAGAAAACTATGCCGGCCGCGTACTGGACAAGCTGAATTACGTCGGCGTGCTGGCCT
Source organism: Pseudomonas sp. FME51 (assembly GCF_014897305.1). Taxonomy (NCBI): domain Bacteria; kingdom Pseudomonadati; phylum Pseudomonadota; class Gammaproteobacteria; order Pseudomonadales; family Pseudomonadaceae; genus Pseudomonas; species Pseudomonas sp. FME51. Next base: position 126,683 of record NZ_JABUYN010000007.1, read on the forward strand.
TCGAGTTCTTCGAGGTGGATGGCGGTTTGAAAGCCAACGAGATCGCCCCGCGTGTGCACAACTCCGGCCACTGGACCATCGAAGGCGCCGAGTGCAGTCAGTTCGAGAATCATCTGCGAGCCATTGCCGGGCTGCCACTGGGCGCCACTGCCAAGGTCGGTGAAAGTGCCATGCTCAACTTTATCGGTGAGGTACCGCCGGTAGCCAAGGTCACCGCGATTGCCGATTGCCACCTGCACCATTACGGCAAAGCCTTCAAACCGGGGCGCAAGGTCGGCCACGCCACTCTGCGTTGTGCCGATGCGGCAGTGCTGCAATCACGCATCGCCCAGGTCCAGGCTCTGATCGACTGATCAGGGCTATGCCCATGCCGGGAGGCTCCATGCTGCGTCTGCTGATTACCCTTGCGCTGCTCTGCCCCACTCTGGTTCTGGCGTCACCGCGAGCGGTGGACTGGCTGGATCTGCTGCCAGAGGAAGATTATCAGGCCATGCTCGACATGCCCGAGATCAGCCATGACTGGGGCACTGAAGAGCCAGGTGATTTCAGCAACAGCCTGCGTTCCAAAGACCGGAATATGCCCGACGTCATGTACTCCACCCGTGTGGTCAGTGAGATGGACGGGCAGCATATCGAGCTGGGCGGCTACCCGGTCCCCCTGGAAACCGACGAGCAGGGCCGCTATATCAGTTTCTTCCTGGTGCCCTACCCCGGCGCTTGCATCCATGTCCCACCGCCACCGCCAAACCAGATTATCCTGGTCGACTATCCTGCCGGCATTGCCATTGCCGATATCTACCAGCCTTTGCTGCTGACCGGGAAGTTGCAGGTCGCGCAAACCAGCAATGAATTGGCTGATGCCAGCTATCGGATGCAGGCCGGAAACGTGGAAGATTACCCCTACGAGTAGCACTGGCTTTACGCTATCGCCCACACGGGTGAGCGCTCTGGAACGGGCATTCCGTTAAGCTCACGGCCTCAGCGAATCATGCAATGGAGGCAGGATGGGGCTTTTCACAGGGGGGCTGGCACTGGTATTGCTGGCAGGTTGGTATGCTCGCAACTGGCTGCTCAATCGGCCGGTGCCACAAGGCCCGCAGATACACATGGATGCCGAGGTCTACCGCGCAGGCGAGGCCAGTATTATCCGCCGCCGCTGTGATGATCCAATCTGCTCGGTCATCGTCATGCACGGCTTTTTGGAAAACCCGCTGTATTTCACCCGCTATTATGATGACCCGACTATCGAGCTGATCATGCTCACCAGTGCCGGCTATCATCTGCCACTCCACGCACCGGTGTTCCAACAGCCGCCGTGGCAAGCTACACCTGTGATGGTCACCGGCACCATCACCAGCGATGCACGGGTATTGAATCTGGCGCTGGAGCATCTGGTCAGCACATCCAATATCCGGGTGCATGGGCATTCCCGTGGCGCCGCCGTCACCCTGGAAGCCGCGCGGCAGCGGCCCGACCTGTTCGAACCGGTCGAGGTATTACTGGAGGCTCCCGTATTGCCTCAAGGCCAGCCATATCAACCGGCCTCGCGCATTGTCCATTGGCTGATGCCGCTGCTTCATCTACTATGGCAGCGCAAGCCGAGCAGTATACTGTCCACCCCGATATGGGGCCCGATGGATGATGCCGCCAAGCGGGAGTTGATCATGGCTCTGCCGTTCAACCCGCGACGCAGCCGGGTACTGATGACCAATGTCGAGAATATTACTGACTGGATGAAATCCACCGGGCCAGATATCTACGGTCACGTCAAACGGGGAGCGGTGTTGGTACCCGGCAAGGATCGGGTACTGGACTACAATGCCATGTTGGACAGCGCCCGGCAGGCCGAAAACCTGCAGATAATCGAAGTGCCTGAGGGCAGCCATTTCCTGTTGCTGGACAACCCTGAGGCAATACCACCGTTAATCCGGAACTGATACATGTCCTATAGCTTCGAGCCGATTGGTCTGGTGCATTCCTGTTTTGCCGAGAAGTTCGCTATCCCCCGCCAGCCCCAGCTGGCACCTGCCGCGCGTGGCGTGCTCGAGCTATTTTCTCCCTATGACAAACCCGAAGCAGTGGCTGGGTTGGAAGGCGTCAGCCATCTCTGGCTACTGTTCGTGTTTCACGCTGCCGCCTCAGGCGAACAACATCTGCGGGTGCGGCCGCCACGGTTGGGCGGCAATCAGCGCATCGGTGTATTTGCCAGCCGCTCGACCCACAGGCCCAATCCCATAGGTCAGTCAGTCGTCAGGCTGGAAGGAATCGAAGCGGGACGCTTGCTGCTATCCGGTATAGATCTGCTCGACGGCACACCGATTCTGGATATCAAACCCTATGTTCCCTACGCCGACGCCCTGACTGACGCCAGCAATAATCTGGCCGAGGCCGCTCCGGCTCAGCTCGTAGTGGACTGGACCGAGTCGGCGCTGGTGCAGGCACGCGCACAGGCACAGCGTTTGCAACAACCGGTCATCGAGCTGATAGACCAGTGTCTGGCGCAGGACCCCAAGCCCGCCTATCAGAGGCCAGATGCGGATCGGGAGTATGGTGTGCGCTTCTGGGACATCAATGTTCGCTGGCATTACCCGCAGGCGGACCGGATCCGCGTGCTGGCTGTGGAGCAAATGGCATGATTGATCTGGGACATGTAACACTGATGCTGCTGGCTGCGCTGGTCGGCGCCTGGATCTGGCGCGGCCTGGGATTGCGAGATCAGGCACTGCGTATGGTCCGCCAACATTGCCAGCGCACCCATGTGCAGTTGCTGGATGAGAGTATCGCGCTTAATCGTCTACGTCTGGGTCGCGGCCGTCATGGCCGGCCGGGTCTGCTACGACGTTATGGGTTCGAGTTCACGGTAACTGGTGAGCGCCGCTATGCCGGCTTTATTGAATTGCACGGCAGCGCACTGCTGAAAATAGAGTTGGCGCCGCACCCGTTCCCAGGAGACGGCCCCGAGCCACCCCCGCCCCGAGACAATGTACATTACCTTCAATGAGCTGTTATGAAAAAGCAGCTCTATATTCCTTTTCGTTCCACGTGGAACACGTAAAGGTACGGCGCTCCCGCTTGCCGCCTACTATATCGGGCATTAAGGTAGCGTTTTTATTCAGGGACTGAATACATGATCCACTGTCTACTTACCTTCGTTCTGCTCTGCCTCGGTGCTGCCGCGCACGCGGCGGCCTGCCTGATCGAATCCAACGACGATACGTTACCGATTCGCATGTGCCAGCAGAACATAAGTATTCCGCCCCAATTGTTCAATGAAAGCTTCTGTCAGCCGCAGATTGCCGAGCGCAGCTTTGATGTCAGCTTCCTTGAGCAGTGTCCCGAGGGCGCTTATGGCATCTGCGAGGACGCTCAGAGCGAAGGGGTGGCCTATCGGCAGTCCATCCACTATTACAGCGAACCGGGCGATGAGCCGGTGTTGAAGGCCTATTGCGAACAGTTCAGTCAAGGCCGGTGGCGTAGCCCCTGAGTCTGGCTCAGTAGGCTGGCGGCGGCGTCAGGTTATGGTCGGCCAGATCCAGGTGATCACCGGGCTGCAGCCCCAGATCTTCGGCAGTCCCTGGTGAGACCTCGATGACAAAACGCAGCGGCTGATCTGCCTGATAGATAGCGCAGGGCGGCGCGGTACAAGGCGGAACCTCGGAAAACACCTGCACCAGTCGAGCATGCTCATCGACGAACAACAGATCCAGGGACATCTGCATGTTACGCATCCAGATCGCCGGGCGGGTACCCTCAGGAAAATCGAACAACATGCCAGTGCCCGGCGCCAATTCGGTACGCCCCATCAATCCCTGGCGACGACTATCCGGCTCCGCGACCAGTTCCAGCTGGTATGCCTGGCCGCCGAGCTTTGCTTCTATGGTGCCCGCCTGCAGCGGCAAAGCCGCGACCACACACAGCAGGATCACATACCAGCAAGGACGCACCCGTTTCTTCATCGATAGATATCCTCGCGAGTCCAGGGCACATGATGATTGCCGTCGGGTAAGGGTTTTACCGCCAGGATCTGGTGAATATTCATCCAATTGTGACGAAAACCGTAGGCACAGCCGGCCAGATAGAGACGCCAGATACGCAGCGCCTTGTCGGACACCAGCTGGCTGGCCTCCTCCAGATGCTGCTCCAGGTTGTTACTCCAATGCTCCAGCGTGCGTGCGTAATGCAGGCGCAGGCTCTCGACATCCAGCACTTCCAGACCCTGCTCGCTCATGCGGGCGACCGCCATCGACAGGTGCGGCAACTCCCCATGGGGAAAAACATAGCGGCCGATGAACTTGCCTGCCCCACGGCCGACCTGACGCCCATCGATATATTTGGCGGTGATACCATGATTCATCACCAATCCGCCCGGCTTGACCTGATCATGCAGAATCTTGAAATAGGCACCCAGATTGGCATGGCCGACGTGTTCGAACATGCCGACACTGACGATCTTGTCGAAATTTTCCCGGCCGGGAAGGTCTCGATAATCGAGCAACTCGAATGTTATCTGATCTGACAATCCTGCGGCATCGCAGCGTGCCTGGGCCAGCTCCAGTTGTGCCTTGCTCAGCGTAATGCCATGTACCTGAACATCGTAGAAGCGCGCCGCATGGCGAGCCAGACCACCCCAGCCGCAACCCACATCCAGCAATCGCTCCCCCGGCTTGAGTCGCAATTTGCGACATAGATGATCGAGTTTCTGGGTTTGTGCTGTCGCCAGGCTGTCTTCGGGATTATGGAAGTATCCACAGGAGTAGACCATCTGCGGGTCCAGCCAGAGGGCATAAAAATCATTGGATAAATCATAGTGATAGGAGATGGCTTCGGCATCCATCTGTTTGTCGTGCTCGGTACGCTCAAGTGCCGGCTCGGCCTTATCGCCGAGCAAACCCTTGCTCAGCCGATCCGCCACTGCAATGACATCCATGATGTTGCCCTGAATATCGAGCCGGTGGTCGATATAGGCTTCGCCCAGCTTATCCAGAGTGGGATTGCGCATTTCCTGCAGCAGCCCCAGATCATTGATTTGCAACGTGACGCGGGGGTCAGGGCCGAGATCCAATGTCGGTCCGCCCTTGACCACCACCCGCAGGGGCAACTGAAGCGCCCCCAATGTTTCGGAAAATTGCGCAAACATCCGTCATCTCCTGTGTCCATCGGCATCACACCAATATAGGACACAGGATCAAAACTTGCCTGTACTAGCCCCAACAGACCTCAGGGCTTGGACTGCTTGACCGGTCGCTTCCAGCCAGCAATATTGCGCTGCCGTCCGCGAGCAACACCCAGGTTGGCGTCGGGAATGTCCTGGGTGATGGTTGAGCCCGCTGCGGTGGTCGCCTGATTGCCTACGGTTACCGGAGCCACCAGCGCGGTGTTGGAGCCAATAAAGGCGCCATCGCCGATGCGCGTGACGAACTTGTTCACTCCATCGTAATTACAGGTGATGGTGCCGGCACCGATATTCGCGCCCTTGCCCACCTCGGCGTCACCAACATAGGACAGGTGATTGATCTTCGAACCTTCGCCCAGCACCGTCTTCTTGGTTTCGACGAAGTTGCCCACTTTGGCGCGGGTATGCAACAAGGTCCCTGGCCGCAGCCGAGCGTAAGGACCAACATCACATTGCTCACCCACCTCAGCGCCCTCAAGATGGCTGAACGCTTTGATGACACTGCCAGCCTTGATGACCGAATCCTTGATCACACAATGCGGCCCGATAACCACGTTATCCTCGATCACCACACGGCCTTCCAAGACGACGTTGACGTCGATACTGATATCACGACCTATGCTCACATCACCGCGCACGTCCAGGCGCGCCGGGTCAGCCAGCGAGGCGCCCTGAATCATCAGCCGCTCGGCTTCTCGATGCTGCCAACCACGCTCGAGCACCGCCAGCTGCAGGCGATTGTTGGCGCCCAGTACCTCCAGTTCGTCTCCGGCCTGCGCCACTTCCACCGGTACCGAACCGGTAACAGCCAAGGCCACCACATCGGTCAGGTAATACTCGCCCTGGGCGTTGTTGTTAGACAGACTGGACAACCAGTCGGTGGCTTTATCTCCCGGCAATACCATGATCCCGGTATTGCCTTCGTTGATCAGCAGTTGGCCCGCAGAGGCGTCCTTCTGTTCGACGATCGCCTGCACCTTATCGTCCTGGTTACGGATAATGCGGCCATAGCCGGTCGGGTCCTGCATCAATACGGTCAGCAAGCCCAGCGACTGGCTACCCGCCTGGTCAACCAGCGCCCGCAGCGTGTCAACCCGGATCAGCGGGACGTCGCCGTACAACACCAGTATCTGATCGGCATCACTGATATGTGGCAACGCCTGCGCCACCGCGTGGCCAGTACCCAGCTGCTCGGTCTGCTGCACCCAGTTGAGATCATTGCTTTCCAGGGTGTCGCGCACTAACTGCGCGCCATGCCCGATGACCACATGTATGCCCGCGGGAAGCAGCGCCCGCGCACTGTCGATGACATGCTCCAGCATGGGCTTGCCCGCTACCGGGTGCAGTACTTTGGGGAGAGACGAACGCATACGGGTGCCTTGCCCTGCAGCAAGAATGACAACGTGCAGATTCATGAAAGTCGGATCCTGGAAAGTTGACGGGGTTTGGATGATAGAAGCTGGAAAGCGTCTACTGCAAGCTGTCCGCTAGCTACCTGGGTTCAGACTACCGGGATGACGCTGGCGTTCACTGCAGACATATGAATATTCTGAGTCTGTCTGAGATTCCCGGAGAAAATGGGCAGCAATAAAAAAAGGCAGCCGAGGCTGCCTTTTTATGGATGAACTCAGCGATTGATCGCCGATCCACCGTATTTCTTGCGCAGTTCCTGCACAGTACGCAATTGGGCTGCTGCTTCGGCAAGGCGGGCTGATGCCGCGCCGTAGTCGAACTCGGCACCCTTCTCGTTGAGCGCCTTTTCTGCGGCCTTCTTTGCGTCTGCTGCAGCTGCTTCGTCAATATCACCGGCACGGAGCGCCGTGTCGGCGAGGATCTTGACCATGCTCGGCTGAACTTCCAGGAAGCCGCCGGAGATGTAGAACACCTCCTCGCTCTTGTCCTGTTTGATCACCCGAACCGGGCCTGGCTTGAGGTCAGTCAGCAGCGGCGTGTGACCGGGCAGAATACCCAGATCACCCATATTGCCGTGCGCAATGACCATCTCGACCAGGCCAGAAAACAGCTCTTCTTCCGCGCTTACGATATCGCAATGCACTGTCATAGCCATTTGAGTTGCCTCGGTTCTGCGCCCGCTTGCGCGGGCGCGGCCCATTACATGTTCTTCGCTTTCTCGATGGCTTCGTCGATGGTGCCGACCATGTAGAACGCCTGTTCAGGCATATGGTCGTAGTCGCCGTTCAGAATGCCCTGGAAGCCACGGATGGTTTCCTTCAGGGAGACATACTTACCTGGCGCACCAGTGAAGACTTCGGCCACGTGGAAGGGCTGCGACAGGAAGCGCTGGATCTTACGAGCGCGGGCTACCAGTTGCTTGTCTTCCTCGGACAGTTCGTCCATACCGAGAATCGCGATGATGTCTTTCAGCTCTTTGTAGCGCTGCAGAACATACTGAACACCGCGCGTCACGTCGTAGTGCTCCTGACCGATAACCAGCGGATCCAGCGAACGGCTGGTGGAGTCCAGCGGGTCAACCGCAGGGTAGATACCCAGGGAAGCGATGTCACGGCTCAGTACCACAGTCGCGTCAAGGTGGGCGAAGGTGGTGGCTGGCGACGGGTCAGTCAAGTCATCCGCAGGTACGTATACGGCCTGGATGGAGGTGATCGAACCGGTCTTGGTGGAGGTGATACGTTCCTGCAGAACCCCCATCTCCTCAGCCAGCGTCGGCTGATAACCTACCGCAGACGGCATACGACCCAGCAGAGCGGATACTTCAGTACCAGCCAGGGTGTAACGGTAGATGTTGTCGATGAACAACAGTACGTCTTTACCTTCCTCACGGAATTTCTCGGCCATGGTCAGACCGGTCAGGGCGACGCGCAGACGGTTACCCGGCGGCTCGTTCATCTGGCCATACACCATCGCTACTTTGTCCAGAACGTTGGAGTCCTTCATCTCGTGATAGAAGTCGTTACCTTCACGAGTACGCTCACCAACACCGGCGAAAACGGACAGGCCGCTGTGCGCCTTGGCGATGTTGTTGATCAGCTCCATCATGTTCACGGTCTTGCCGACACCGGCGCCGCCGAACAGACCGACCTTGCCGCCTTTGGTGAACGGGCAGACCAGATCGATGACTTTGATACCGGTTTCCAGCAGATCGGTGCCGCCAGCCTGTTCGGCATAGCTCGGCGCCGGACGGTGGATACCCCACAGTTCATCATGCTCAACCGGGCCGGCTTCGTCGATCGGCTCGCCCAGAACGTTCATGATACGACCCAGTGTGCCAACGCCAACCGGTACGGAAATAGCCTTGCCGGTGTTGTTGACGTCGAGGCCACGCTTGAGGCCTTCAGTGGAGCCCATGGCGATGGTACGGACAACGCCGTCACCCAACTGCTGCTGGACTTCCAGGGTGGTTTCCGCGCCGCTGACTTTCAGCGCGTCATAGACTCGCGGCACCTGATCGCGCGGAAATTCCACGTCGATGACGGCACCGATGATTTGAACGATACGTCCGCTACTCATTGTTGGTTCCTCTAAGTGGTATGAAACCGTTTCGTCTGGCCGGGGTCATGATCAGACCGCCGCGGCGCCGCCGACGATTTCCGAAATTTCCTGGGTGATCGCGGCCTGACGTGCCTTGTTGTAGATCAGCTGCAGGTCATCGATGATATCGCCCGCATTGTCAGTCGCATTCTTCATCGCGATCATCCGTGCCGCCTGCTCACTGGCACTGTTCTCGACGACAGCCTGATAAACCTGCGATTCGATATACCGCTTCAACAGGCCATCCAGCAATGCCTGGGCATCCGGCTCGTATACGAAGTCCCAACGCTCCTGCAGCTCTGCCGTGTCCGACGGAACCAGCGGAATCAGTTGCTCCACCTTGGGCTTCTGCACCATGGTGTTGACGAACTCGTTGGAAACCAGATACAGGCGATCGATGCGACCTTCGTGGTAGCCATCAAGCATTACCTTGACGCTGCCGATCAGGTCGTTCAATGCCGGCTGTTCACCCAGATTGCTGATTGCCGCGACAACGTTGCCACCGTAGCTGCGGAAAAACGCAGCACCCTTGCTGCCGATCACACACAGCTCGGTTTCGACGTTACGGTCACGCCACTCTTTCATGTTTGTCACCAGTGCCTTGAACAGGTTGGTGTTCAAACCACCGCAAAGACCACGATCCGTGCTGACCACGATATAACCAACCCGTTTGACTTCACGCTCTTGCATGAAGGGGTGGCGATATTCGGGGTTGGCATTGGCCAGATGACCAATAACCTGACGAATCCGCTCAGCGTAGGGGCGACCGGTAGCCATGCGCGCTTGTGCCTTGCGCATCTTGCTGACCGCCACCTTTTCCATGGCGCTGGTGATCTTCTGAGTACTCTTGATACTCGAAATTTTACCGCGTATCTCTTTTGCGCCTGCCATGTCACACCTTTCAGGTTAGCCCGTGGCCGTATCGCACGAAGCGGGACATGGCAACGCCATATCCCGCCCTCGGCTTACCAGCTTTGGGTCGCCTTGAAGTTCTCGATGCCAGACTTGATACCGGCTTCGATCTCGTCGTTGTAGTCGCCCTTCTCGTTGATCCGGGACAGCAGAGCAGACTGCTCACGCTTGAACCAGGCGAGCATGGCCTTCTCGAACGCGCCGACCTTGTTGATCGCAACGTCGGTCAGGAAGCCTTTCTCGGCGGCGTACAGGCTGATTGCCATTTCGCCAACCGACATGGGCGCATACTGATCCTGTTTCATCAGTTCGGTAACGCGCTGACCGTGCTCCAGCTGTTTGCGGGTAGCTTCATCCAGATCCGATGCGAACTGAGCGAAAGCGGCCAGTTCACGGTACTGAGCCAGTGCAGTACGAATACCGCCGGACAGTTTCTTGATGATCTTGGTCTGTGCCGAACCACCTACACGGGATACCGATACACCGGCGTTGACCGCAGGACGGATACCCGAGTTGAACATGTCGGATTCGAGGAAGATCTGACCATCGGTGATCGAGATCACGTTGGTCGGAACGAATGCGGACACGTCACCAGCCTGGGTTTCGATGATCGGCAGTGCGGTCAAAGAACCAGTGCGACCTTTCACTTCACCGTTGGTGAACTTCTCTACCGCTTCTTCGGAGATGCGCGATGCGCGTTCCAGCAGACGGCTGTGGAGATAGAACACATCACCGGGATAAGCTTCACGGCCCGGCGGACGACGCAGCAGCAGGGAAATCTGGCGATAAGCCACTGCTTGCTTGGACAGATCGTCATAAACGATCAGTGCATCTTCGCCACGGTCACGGAAGTACTCGCCCATGGTGCAACCAGCGTAAGGAGCCAGATACTGCAGCGCGGCAGATTCGGACGCCGAAGCGGCTACCACGATGGTGTTGGCCAGAGCACCGTGCTCTTCCAGCTTGCGTACTACGTTGGCAATGGTCGACTGCTTCTGACCAATGGCCACATAAACACATTTGATGCCGCTGTCACGCTGGTTGATGATCGCGTCAACAGCCAGAGCGGTCTTACCGATCTGACGGTCACCAATGATCAGCTCACGCTGACCACGACCAATCGGAATCATCGCGTCGACGGCCTTGTAACCGGTCTGCACCGGCTGGTCGACCGACTTACGCCAGATAACGCCTGGCGCCACTTTCTCAACGGCGTCAGTCAGCTTGGCATTGACCGGACCTTTGCCGTCAATCGGGTTACCCAGTGCGTCGACTACGCGACCCAGCAGCTCCGGACCAACCGGCACTTCCAGGATGCGGCCGGTGCACTTGGCCTCCATACCTTCAGCCAGGGTCAGGTAGTTACCCAGAATAACGGCACCAACGGAGTCTTGCTCCAGGTTCAGTGCCATACCGTAAACACCATCGGGGAATTCGATCATTTCCCCGTACATCACGTCAGCCAGACCGTGAATGCGCACAATACCGTCAGATACGCTGACGATAGTACCGACATTGCGAGCCTGTGAGTTCACATCGAGCTTCTCGATGCGCTGCTTGATAATTTCGCTAATTTCGGAAGGATTCAGTTGCTGCATGCCATGTCCCTCAAATCAGGATTTCAACGCCTCGGCCAGCTTTTCAAGCTTGCCGCGGACCGAACCGTCGATGACCAGGTCACCCGCACGAATCAACACACCGCCAATAAGGGCCGGGTTGATGGTCACATGAGGAGTTACTGTGCGGTCTAACCGCTTGGTTAAAGCGGTTGCCAGCGTTTTCTGTTGATCGTCAGTCAGTTCGAAGGCGGATTCCACCTCTACTGTGATGCTGCGATCGTGTTCCGCCTTGTATTGCTCAAAGAGCTCGGCGACTACTGGGATCAGGGACAGACGATCATTGTCAGCCAAGGTCCGGACAAAATTGCCGAACGCCTGGTCGACCTGACCGTCACACACCATGAGCAGGTCGTCGGCCTTGCGCTCCCAGGTCAAACCGGGGTTACGTAGCCTCTGTGCAAAAGCCGGATCGGAGACTGCCGCTGCAGCCAATGCCAACATGCCTGACCAGGCATCCAGCGAATTGGCAGAGTCAGCAAACTCGAAAGCCGCTTTTGCGTAAGGCCGAGCTAGCGTAGTGATAGTAGCCATGCTCGCCTCGCTTAGAGTTGTGAGGCCAGTTTGTTGACCAGCTCACTGTGGGCCGCGGAATCCACTTCGGACTCCAGAACCTGCTCAGCACCCTTGATGGCCAGTACGGCAACCTGGGCGCGAAGTTGATCCTTGGCGCGGTTTACTTCCTGCTCGATTTCAGCCTTGGCAGCTGCAATCAGACGATCACCTTCGGAACGTGCCTGCTCGCGGGCTTCCTCGACAATGAGGGTGGCACTCTTGTTCGCCTGCTCGATGATCTGGGCAGACTGTTCCTTGGTCTCACGCAGGGTCTGGGAAGCTTTTTCCTGGGCAAGGCCCAAGTCGCGCTGGGCGCGGCCAGCCGCATCCAGGCCTTCGGCGATTTTTTTCTGGCGTTCCTGCATGGCGTGAGTAATCGGCGGCCATACGAACTTCATGGTAAACCAGACAAAAATAGCGAAGGCAATCGTTTGACCGAACAGCGTCAGATTAATATTCACAGCGATTTACCTCGTGCTATTTCGTTGAGTCCTGGGGATAACATTGATACGGCAGAACCTGCGCCCTGCCGTTCATCGTTACCAGTCAAAATTAACCAGCAACACCAGGTGCAACAACGAAGATCAGGTACATCGCGATACCAACACCGATCATCGGAACGGCGTCGAGCAGACCGGCCATCAGGAAGGTCTTGGTTTGCAGCTGCGGGCCCAGCTCAGGCTGACGTGCAGTGGATTCCAGCAGCTTGCCGCCGAGGATGGCGAAGCCGATACCGGTACCCAGAGCGCCCAGACCGATCATGATAGAGGCAGCGATGATAACGAGTTCCATAAATACTCCTAGAGTTCAAAGTTGACGTTCAAGTTTATCGTTGGTTGAACAAGGTTTCCGGCTGCTTAATGATCCTCATGAGCAGCGCTCAGATACACCACAGTCAACACCATGAAGATGAAGGCCTGCAGCGGAATTACCAGAATGTGGAAGATAGCCCACGGCACGTTCAGCGCCCATTGCACGTAGAAGGGCAGAAGTGCAATCAGGATAAACACTACTTCACCGGCATACATGTTGCCGAACAGACGCAGTGCCAGGCTCAGCGGCTTGGTCAGCAGGCCGAGAACCTCAAGGAACAGGTTGAAGGGAATCAGCGCCCAGTGATTGAACGGCGTCAGCGTCAGTTCCTTGGTGAAACCGCCCACACCCTTGATCTTGATGCTGTAGAAGATGATCAGCGCAAAGACAGCGATAGAGATGCCGAAGGTCGCGTTGGGGTCAGTCGTAGGCACAATCTTGAAGTAGTCCAGACCCAGCGCCATGCCCAGGCCAGGGATATAGTCCACCGGAATCCACTTCAGGGAGTTCATCAGGAACACCCAGACGAAAATAGTCAGAGCCAAGGGCGCAATCAGCGGGTTACGGCCATGGAAGGTGTCCTTGACGATGCCCTGAATGAACTCCACGATGATTTCAACGAAGTTCTGCAGACCACCGGGGGTATCCACAGTGGCACGGGTGGCCACATAGCGGAACAGACCTATGAAGATGAGGCCCATGAACACAGCCCATCCCAGAGTATCGAGATGCAACGCCATGAATCCCATGTCCGCGGCTTCGGTACCGGTTCTGGCCAGTGTCCAGGTGCTTTCATTGACGATGCTGCCGTCAGCCCGCTCATAACCCGCCGGTAGTTTACCGAAGGTCAGGTTCTGCAAGTGATGCTGAATGTATTCAGCTGATGTGGTTGCCATATTTGCCTCAGAAACTAATGCTTTGGAAAGCTTTTGACGATAAGAAGTGCGCTGGCCCCCACAGCCAGCACCACCAGATAGCCAATGAATACAGCGGCGACCTCCAGCGGTTTCACTCCAAGCCAGACTGCAATGAACAGTACGGCTGTCAGTATCAGTTTGCCTGCCTCACCGGAGTACAGTTCTCCGACGATGGCGCGGGCCGAACGGGCTCCGCTGTAGCGGTACACCCGAAAGGCGAAATAGCTGTTAGGCAGAAAAGCGATCAATCCACCTAACAGACCTGAGTAGCCGGCTATCCAGCCCCGGAAAAACCACAGGGCTATCGCCACTACCAGAGTCGTTATCAGCTGCAGTAAAAGCACCGGGAAGGCAGGCGTCCGATAAAGGGGGGATTTGTTGGGCGTTCTTGCGTCCATTTCCGACCTTCTCGATGAGACCTTGCAGCTTCAACCGCGTATTTTTCACTGCCTCGGCCAGTTTTTTACCTAGCCAAAATAGCGCGTGGAGTATATGTGCATTACCCGGACGATTCAACAGCGAGTATTGATTTCCGGGGCGCGCCGCAATGTCGCAGTTGTTACTTAATGTGCATGAGTACGCCGTCAAGTTCATCCAGCGAGTTGTAACTGATGACCAAACGGCCTTTGCCTTTGGCGCCATGCTGTATTTTCACTTCAGCCCCGATGCGTTCGGCAAGATCCTGCTGCAATCTGTCTATATCCGGATTGCTGCGCTGGCTTCCGGAATCCGGACGCGGGTTGAGCCATTGACGCACCAGTGCTTCGGTCTGACGCACGGTCAAGCCGCGTGCAACCACCTGTCTTGCGGCTTCGATCTGCTGATCCGCCGGTAGACCGAGTAGCGCTCGGGCATGGCCCATCTCGATATCGCCCCGCTCAAGCAGCAGTTTGACCTCGTCATGCAGAGACATCAGCCGCAGCAGGTTGGTGATGGTCACCCGGGATTTGCCCACCGCATCAGCCACCTGCTGCTGAGTCAGTTCGAACTCCTGTTGCAGGCGTTGCAGGGCGATGGCTTCTTCAATCGGATTGAGGTCTTCGCGCTGGATGTTCTCGATCAGCGCCATGGCAATGGCGGCTTCATCCGGCACGTCGCGGATTACCGCCGGAATACTGTCCAGACCAGCTTGCTGCGTGGCACGCCAGCGACGTTCACCGGCGATGATTTCATAGCGGTCACCCGCGATGGGACGAACCACTATCGGCTGCATGACCCCCTGCGCCTTGATCGATTGGGCCAGTTCTTCCAGGGCCTGGGGATCCATATCACGGCGCGGCTGATATTTGCCACGCTGGATGAGGTCAATCGGCAGGTCACGCAGTTGCTGATCCTGACTGCCCTCGGTCTTATCATGGGGAGTGGCCTGACCCAGCAGTGCATCCAGCCCCCGTCCCAAGCCGCGCTTCTTGACCGCCATGCCTGTTCTGTCCTTTTTTCCGGTTAATCGTTTACAGCGGCAGCCTGTTTGGCTGCCTTGCGCGTGCGCCTGACCAGTTCTCCGGCCAGTGCAAGATAAGCCACGGCCCCACGCGACTGCTTATCGTAGACCAGCACCGGCATGCCGTAACTGGGCGCTTCGGCCAGACGTACGTTGCGTGGAATGACGGTCTGATACAACTGTTCACCGAAATGACTGTTCAACTGCTCGGACACTTCACGGGTCAGACTGTTGCGCGGGTCATACATGGTCCGCAGCAGCCCTTCGATCTGCAGAGCCGGATTGAGCACCGAGCTGACACGTTGAATGGTATTGACCAACGCCGACAAACCTTCCAGCGCGTAATATTCACACTGCATGGGGATAATCACACCATCCGCAGCGACCAATGAATTGATGGTCAACATATTCAGCGAAGGCGGGCAGTCGATGAGAATGAAATCGTACTTGTCGCGCACATTGGTCAATGCATAACGCAGCCGACTTTCCTTCATCTTGAAATCCAGCAATTCGACTTCAGCAGCGGTCAGGTCGGCGTTGGCCGGCAGCAGATCGTAACCACCGTGTTCGGATTGGTGCAAAGCCTCATCCAGAGTGCAGCGATCGGTGAGTAACTCATAGACCGAGTTTTCCAGCTGCGCTTTATCGACGCCGCTGCCCATGGTCGCATTGCCCTGGGGATCAAGATCGATCAACAACACCTTGCGTTTGGTTGCCGCCAGAGACGCGGCCAGATTCACCGTGGTGGTCGTTTTTCCGACGCCGCCTTTCTGGTTGGCAATTGCCAGTACCTTGCCCACTACGATCTCCTCTCGGGTTGAAGCTTATGCCGTGCGTCGCAGTATCAACAGATGGCGGCTGGCCTGACAACCGGGAACCAACAATTCTTCGCTTTGCTGCACGCTGAAGTCATCCGGCAACCCCTGCAATTCAGTATCCGGGTACAAGCCTTTCATCGCCAGCCAGGTGGTATCCGGCGTGCTCAGATGTCGGGTCAGGCCGGTGAAATCCGCCAGCGAACTGAATGCCCTGGACACTATACCGTCAAACGGTTGGGGCGGGGTAAAGGCTTCTACTCGGCTATTGACCACCTGCAGATTATCGAGTCCCAGCTCGAGTTTTACCTGGGTGAGAAAGCGGGTCTTCTTGCCATTGCTGTCGAGCAGCGTGAAATCGCTGTCCGGCAGCATGATCGCCAGAATCACCCCCGGCATGCCACCGCCACTGCCCACATCCAGCCACCGTGAACCGCTGACGAAGGGCAGCACACTCAGGCTGTCGAGCAGATGCCGGCTGACCATCTCATCCGGGTTGCGTACCGCAGTCAGGTTGTAGGCCTTGTTCCACTTGTTCAGCAATGTCAGGTAGTTCAGCAACTGAGCAACCTGATGTTCGGTCAATGCCAGACCCAGCTGCTTTGCACCGCTGACCAGTTGCCTGGAATGATCAACCATACTGCTCATGCCTCCCGGGCCAATTTACCATCGTTCAACGCATTGCGCTTTTTCAGATGTACCAGCAGCAGACTGACTGCGGCCGGGGTAACCCCGGGGATACGTGATGCCTGTCCGAGTGTCTGTGGACGAATGCTCGCCAGCTTCTGACTGATTTCCTTCGACAGACCGTTCAGCGCAGCGTAATCCAGATCAGCTGGCAGCAGGGTTTGTTCATGCTGACGTAACTTATTGATCTCGTCCTGCTGCCGCTCGATGTATCCCGCGTACTTGGTGTGAATTTCCACCTGTTCAGCAGCGTCGACCGGAATATCCACCACGCCGGTGATCTGCGTCAGAGTCTGATAATCGACTTCCGGTCTGCGCAGCAGATCCAGCAGACTGTACTCGTGGGTCAGCGGCGTTTTGAAATGCTCGGCAAAAACCTTGCCGATATCACTGTTCGGTTGCACCCAGGTAGAGCGAAGGCGCTGATGTTCCGCTTCAATGGCTTCACGCTTGGCGCTGAATACCGCCCAGCGGGCATCATCGACCAATCCCAATTCACGGCCTTTTTCGGTCAGACGCAGATCGGCATTGTCTTCGCGCAATACCAGACGATATTCGGCGCGCGAGGTGAACATGCGGTAAGGCTCACGGGTGCCCATGGTGATCAGATCATCGACCAATACACCGATGTAAGCTTCATCGCGACGCGGACACCAGCTGTCCAGTCCCTGCGCACGGCGCGCTGCGTTCAGTCCTGCGAGCAAACCTTGAGCACCGGCCTCTTCGTAACCAGTGGTGCCGTTGATCTGCCCAGCGAAGAACAATCCGCCAATCACCTTGGTTTCCAGCGAGTATTTAAGGTCCTGCGGATTGAAATAATCGTATTCGATGGCGTAGCCGGGGCGCAGGATGTGCGCATTCTCCATGCCACGAATCGACTGCACCACCTGCAACTGAACATCAAACGGCAGTGAAGTGGAAATGCCGTTGGGGTACAGCTCATGGGTGGTCAGCCCTTCAGGTTCGATGAAAACCTGATGTGATTCCTTATCGGCAAAGCGATGAATCTTGTCTTCGATCGACGGACAGTAACGTGGACCGACGCCCTCGATGACGCCGGTGAACATCGGCGAGCGATCGAGATTGTTGCGGATGATCTCATGGGTACGCTCGTTGGTATGGGTGATCCAACAGTTGACCTGCTCAGGATGTTCATCGGCACTGCCGGTGAAAGACATCACCGGAATCGGCGTATCACCCGGTTGTGCGGTCATCTTGGAGAAATCCACGGTACGCCCATCGATCCGGGGTGGCGTGCCGGTTTTCAACCGGTCGACCCGCAATGGCAGTTCCCGAAGGCGATGGGCGAGGGCGATGGCAGGTGGATCACCGGCGCGACCACCGGAGTGATTATCCAGACCGATGTGAATAACACCGCCGAGGAAGGTACCGGCAGTCAACACCACGTTATCAGCGAAGAAGCGCAGGCCCATCTGGGTAACCACACCCCGTACCTGATCCTGTTCAACGATCAGGTCATCACAAGCTTGCTGGAATATCCACAGGTTGGGCTGATTTTCCAGAGCGTAGCGAATCGCCGCTTTGTACAACACGCGGTCGGCCTGGGCACGGGTAGCCCGAACGGCAGGGCCCTTGCGACCGTTGAGTACCCGGAACTGGATACCCGCACGATCCGTCGCCTTGGCCATGGCGCCACCGAGGGCATCGATTTCCTTGACCAGATGGCTCTTGCCGATTCCCCCGATAGCTGGGTTGCAACTCATCTGCCCCAGGGTCTCGACGTTGTGGCTGAGCAGCAGCGTTTTCACGCCCATGCGGGCAGCCGCCAAGGCAGCCTCGGTACCGGCATGGCCGCCACCAATCACAATCACGTCAAAACGATCTGGGAAATCCACCGTACACCTCGTTGTCCGGGCTGAGCCGGACGTCGGGAAAAGGGGCTGATTATAGGGGCAGGGCAGAAAAATTGCAGCCCTGACTGAACATTTTTTGAACAGCCTCCGAGAACCACTCAGTGGATCGATCAATTAATAGATTAAAGATAGAAAAGATTTAAAAAGCTTTATGTTAATACTGTTAATGAGTAACCCGTTTTCTGTGGGTAAGTACAAAAAGACTAATGAATTCAATATTTTGTAGAAAGTATAACCCTGTGCTGCACTTGGGCACAGGCAGTGTCTGGATGGGGGTGTTTCCTGTGCATAAGGCGGCCGGTTATCCACAGGCAGGTTTGAGCCCTGCTTACACACAGGGTTATGGGTAGGGCTTAGGGGGAGTTGTGCACAGGGCTCAGCAGCGATAAAAGCTCAAAAAATAAGATGCTGGACAGGGGCGTCCAGCGTTTCAGGAAGGGATTGATAAGAAAAAGCCGTTGATGGACGGAAGATTGAACGGCGGAGAAGCTTCCATTCATTGCAAAGGGAAGCGAGATTTCACTTGCCGATACAGAAGCTCGAAAAAATACGCCCCAACAGATCATCCGCACTGAACTCGCCGGTAATACTGCCCAGCGCCTGCTGGGCCATCCGCAGGTCTTCTGCAAGGAGCTCCCCGGCACCGGCCAGGGTCAACTGCTGATAACCGTGCTGCAGATACTCTCCGGCTTCTTCCAGGGCATCCAGGTGGCGACGGCGGGCGCTGAACAGACTTTCAGCAGTCTGCTCGAAGCCCATGCAAGTCTTCAGGTGCTCACGTAACAGATCGACGCCTTCGCCACTGCGGGCACTGAGACGCAAACTGACGCTGCCGTCTTCGGCAGCTTCCATACCGGTTGTTTCGCCACTGATATCCACCTTGTTGTAGATCAGAGTGACCTTGGTCGGGTCAGGTTTCTGCTGCAGAAATTCCGGCCAGAGCTGTTCCGGGTTGCCTGCTTCGGGTTGAGTTGCGTCAACCATCAACAGGATGCGATCAGCTTCGGCGATGGCGGCCATGGCCCGTTCTACGCCGATTTTTTCAACCACATCATCGGTGTCACGAAGCCCGGCAGTATCGATGATATGCAGCGGCATGCCGTCGATGTGGATATGTTCGCGCAGAATATCCCGCGTGGTGCCGGCGATATCGGTAACGATGGCGCTATCGCGCCCAGCCAAGGCGTTCAGCAGACTGGATTTGCCGGCATTGGGGCGTCCGGCGATCACCACGGTCATGCCGTCCCGCAGCAGAGCGCCTTGCCCGGCTTCCCGGCGAACCTGCGCGAGTTGTTGCTGTACCGCTTGAAGCTGGCTGAGGACGTGCCCATCGGCTAGAAAGTCGATTTCTTCTTCGGGAAAGTCAATTGCGGCTTCGACATAGATACGCAGGCTGATCAGCGCTTCAGTCAGTGCATGGACGCGGTGTGAAAAAGCGCCCTGCAGTGATTGCACGGCATTGCGCGCAGCCTGTTCAGAGCTGGCTTCGATCAGGTCGGCTATGGCCTCAGCCTGAGCCAGATCCAGTTTGTCGTTGAGAAAAGCACGTTCACTGAATTCTCCGGGGCGAGCTGGCCTGGCACCGAGGGTAAGGCAAGCCTTGAGCAGCATATCCATGACCACGGGGCCGCCATGCCCGTGCAGCTCCAGAACATCTTCACCGGTGAAGGAGTGAGGACCCGGAAAGTACAGCGTCAGTCCCTGATCCAGGGTGTTGTCCTGATCCCAGAACGCGCCGTAGTGAGCGTGTCGCGGCCGAGGTTCAAGACGACAGATCTGCCTGGCGATGAGCAGGGCCTCGGGACCTGATATCCGGACAATACCCACCCCGCCCTGACCCGGAGCGGTGGCGATGGCGGCAATGGTATCGGCGTGGTAACTGCGGCTCATGATCCGTTCCTGTGCTGACGGCGAAAGATGGATGGCAAAACGCCCCGAAATCGGGGCGTTTGCGTTTGGCTTGCTGGCGGCGATCAGTCGTTTGCCGCAGCCCGTTCGATCTGCCGGGTAATGTACCACTGTTGTGCGATCGACAGGATGTTGTTGACCACCCAGTACAGTACCAGACCAGCCGGGAACCACAGGAAGAAGAAGGTGAAGATGATTGGCAGCATCTTCATCACCTTGGCCTGCATCGGGTCCGGCGGGGTCGGGTTGAGCTGCTGCTGAATAAACATGCTCGCGCCCATCAGGATCGGCAGAATGAAGAAGGGGTCCTTGAGCGACAGGTCTGTGATCCAGCCCAGCCATTCGGCCTGGCGCATCTCGACACTTTCCATCAAGGTCCAGTACAGGGCGATGAACACCGGCATCTGTACCAGAATCGGCAAGCAGCCACCCAGCGGGTTGATCTTTTCCTTCTTGTACAGCTCCATCATGCCCTGGGACATTTTCTGGCGGTCGTCACCATACTGTTCACGCAGTGCCTGCAGTTTGGGCGCGACGCGACGCATGTTGGCCATCGAACGATAGCTGGTGGCTGACAGCGGGAAGAACACCAGTTTGATCAGGATGGTGAGGAAGATGATGCTCCAGCCCCAGTTGCCGACCACGCTCTGGATCATGCTCAACACCCAGAACAGCGGCTGAGCGATCCACCAGAGGAAACCGTAATCCACCGTCAGCTCCAGGCCGGGCGATATTTCCTTCAGACGATCCTGAACTTTCGGACCCGCGTAGAAATCGGCGCTGATGCTGGCCTGTTCACCGGCAGATACATTCACTGCCGGGCTGACGAAGCCGACGATGTAATTGCCCTGACTATCCTTGCGGGTCTGATAGACATGCTGCTGCTCGGGATTGGGTACCCAGGCACTGACAAAATAGTGTTGCAGCCAGGCGATCCAGCCGCCATCGACGGTTTCTTTCAGTCGGCTGTCATCCAGTTTGCCGAATTTGAGCTTGGTGTACTCATTATCGGCATTCCAGTAGGCAGCACCCAGGAAAGTCGCCATCCCGGTTGCACTTGAACTGGAGGGATCACCGCTCTTGTCGCGCTTGATCTGACCGAACAGGCTGCCGGTCCAAGCGGAATCACTCTGGTTGTCGATCAGATAATCCACATCAACCAGATAATCACCGCGAGTAAAGGTGAAACGCTTGATGTAGTTGACGTTGGCTTCGCTGAACCGCAGATCGACGGTCAGGGTATCGCTGTCTTCCGCCAACTGGTAGCTGGCCTGTTCAGCAGCATACAGTGGTCGGCCATTGGCGCGGGCATCGGGACCATTGCGCCCGGCCAGTCCGCTTTGTGCGATATAGGTGCGATTATTGGTCTGCTCCAGCAGCTGAAACGGCAGATCCGGACGATCTTTGCGCATCGGGTAGGCCGGCAGCGACAGGGAAACGATATCACCACCGAGCGGATTGATCGTCACGTGCAGAGTATCGGTCTGTACATGTATCAGGTCGGAAGTCGCCGCGGCTGTCTGCACCGGCGTACTGGGAATATCCCCTGCATCGGGTTCCACAGCCTGGGGAACATCTCCTTCGGCGGCCGCATTGTCGTTCGTCTGCAGGGTCGGCAAATCACCATTGCCAGCCGACAGCTCGGTTTCGCTCGCCGGTAGTGGCTCACCCTGACCGTAATCATTGTTCCACTGCAGAACCATGAGATAAGTAATCACGAGCAAGGCAGCTATCAGGATGTTTCGTTGCATGTTCATGGTTTATTGGCCATCTGAGAAGAACGATTGTTCTGAAGGGGTACTGGGTCATACCCACCCGGATTCCAGGGATGACAGCGCGACAAGCGTCGTGCGCTGAGCAGACTGCCCTTGAGAAAACCATGTTCTTCGATGGCTTCCTGGGCATAGCAGGAACAGGATGGATAGAAACGGCAATGACTGGCCATCATGGGGCTGATAGCGTAACGGTAAACCTTGATCAGTCCGAGCGCGATACTACGCATTGGATGATGGGGGTCCGGAATTGCGGGAGCGATTGTACTTGTCAGCGGCCTTGTTCAGCCGTCGCCACATATCCTTAAACAGGCTATGCAGAGCAGCGTTGTCAAGCTCGCCCAAGCCCTTGCGGGCCAGGACGACAATATCCAGGTGATCCAGCTCAGCACGATGGTGTCTGAAGGATTCACGGGCAATGCGTTTGATCTTGTTTCGATCGACGGCATGCCGGACATTTTTCTTGGCAATGACCAGCCCCAATCGTGCATGTCCCTGGCT
Source organism: Pseudomonas sp. FME51 (assembly GCF_014897305.1). Classification (NCBI taxonomy): domain Bacteria; kingdom Pseudomonadati; phylum Pseudomonadota; class Gammaproteobacteria; order Pseudomonadales; family Pseudomonadaceae; genus Pseudomonas; species Pseudomonas sp. FME51. Next base: position 149,177 of record NZ_JABUYN010000007.1, read on the forward strand.
GTTATGCCGTGACAGCAACAAAACATTGGGGCCTGAGGCCTTGCAAGTGGCTCCATCGAATACGTTCTTGAACTGTGTAGGCGTCAATAGCCGGTGTTCAGGACTGAATCCGAGATCCACCTGCAATTCCGATCTTAAGCTGACAGCTGCTGACGGCCTTTGGCACGACGACGAGCCAGAATGGCACGGCCGCTTTTGGTGGCCATACGGGCACGGAAACCATGGTTACGCTTGCGCTTCAAAACGCTGGGTTGGAAAGTTCTTTTCATCTTCAGATACCTGAGTAATTCACGACAGAGCCGCTAAGCCCTTTCAAGGGATCGGGAATTCTAGAGAAGAAGTGGCCTGAGGTCAATTTGAATTCACAGTCGGTAGATAAATAACAATACTAAAGAAAAAATTTTTAAAAGATTATTTATGTAGATCTTAATGAGGAAGGGGTTTTCTGTGGATAAGCGAGCCTAGGGCAGGTAGTCCGGTCGTTTGCGAAGAGTAAAACCCGGTGGGTAATTTGTTCACAGACGGGGTTGACCATTGTGCGGCTCCTGTGGATAAGGAGGCTGGATATCCACAGGGTGGTTTATCCCCGGTTTTCACCCCTGCTTGCCAACAGACTGATACAGATCTTGTCCACAAGGCTCAGGCCACCTGTTATACAAGGGTTCACCGGTAAAGCGAGGTGAAAAGACAAGGTGGTTTGTCTGGGATGCTGCTCCGCCAATTACCTTTGCGCGTGTGGATAAGTAAGGGGGGAAAGGCTAGAATACAGGGTGTTTTCGCAGAGCTGCCGGCAGGTGTTCTGCGGAAGGTTTTCATCAAGCAACTCGAGCCGCTCAGGCTTGAAGTCGGGGGAATTCAGTGTCCGTTGTACTCTGGCAGCAATGCATAGATTTTTTGCGTGATGAGCTTCCATCCCAGCAGTTCAATACCTGGATTCGTCCACTTCAAGTAGAAGAGGACCCGGGTGAGCTGCGCTTGTACGCTCCGAACCGCTTTGTGCTGGATTGGGTCAACGACAAGTACTTGAACCGAATTCAGGAATTGCTGGATGACCTGTCCCAGGGACAGGCACCATTGGTTTCGCTGTTGATTGGCAGTCGGCGCAGCAGTTCTGCCGCCGTCCCCACGCAGATGGCGGCGGCAAGAGCGCCGATACCAGCGCGTAACGAGGCCCCGGTAGACAATCCGCCGCCGGCAGTGCCGCGCGCCCAGGCCACCACCCAAGGCTTTCAACCTGAGCCGGGTCCCTACGGCAAGCGTAACGAGGAAGATCCCCGGCCACCGCAACGTGCCGACCAGGCGAATAATGCGGTGGTTAAACATACCAGTTACCTGAACCGCAGTTTTACCTTCGAAAATTTCGTCGAAGGTAAATCCAACCAACTGGCTCGGGCTGCAGCCTGGCAGGTCGCCGATAACCCGCGGCATGGTTATAACCCCTTGTTTCTATATGGCGGCGTCGGTCTGGGTAAGACTCACTTGATGCATGCCGTGGGTAATCACCTGCTGAAGAAGAATCCGGCCGCCAAGATTGTGTATCTGCATTCCGAGCGTTTCGTTGCCGACATGGTCAAGGCGTTGCAGATGAACGCCATCAACGATTTCAAGCGTTACTACCGTTCGGTTGATGCGCTATTGATCGATGATATTCAGTTCTTCGCCAAGAAAGAACGCTCTCAGGAAGAATTCTTCCATACTTTCAATGCCTTACTGGAAGGTGGACAGCAGGTTATTCTGACCAGCGACCGTTACCCCAAGGAAATTGATGGTCTTGAGGAGCGCCTCAAATCGCGTTTCGGCTGGGGGCTGACCGTTGCGGTTGAGCCGCCGGAGCTGGAAACACGGGTAGCTATTCTGATGAAGAAGGCCGAGCAGTCTCGCATCGACCTTCCCCATGACGCGGCTTTTTTCATTGCCCAGCGGATTCGTTCCAACGTGCGGGAGCTGGAAGGTGCACTCAAGCGGGTCATTGCCAGCGCCCACTTCATGGGACGTGACATCACTATTGAACTGATCCGTGAGTCACTCAAGGATCTGTTGGCCTTGCAGGACAAGCTGGTGAGTATCGACAATATCCAGCGCACCGTTGCCGAGTACTACAAGATCAAGATAGCGGATGTTCTGTCCAAGCGACGTTCGCGTTCGGTGGCACGCCCACGTCAGGTGGCTATGGCTCTGTCTAAAGAGTTGACCAACCACAGTCTGCCGGAGATCGGCGATGCCTTCGGTGGGCGAGATCACACAACTGTGCTCCATGCCACACGAAAGATCGCAGAATTACGTGAAATTGATGCGGATATCCGCGAAGATTACAAGAACCTATTACGGACACTGACCACCTGAGTGTGGGTGCCCAGCAAACAGCCAAACCTGCACGAGGTCGAAGGAAGACAATGCAATTTACCATCCAGCGCGAAGCCCTGTTGAAGCCACTGCAACTGGTGGCTGGTGTCGTTGAACGCCGGCAGACCTTGCCGGTGCTGTCCAATGTTCTTGTAATAGTTGATGGCAGTACGCTGTCGCTGACCGGCACCGATCTTGAGGTCGAGCTGATCGGTCGGATCCCGCTGGAAGAGCAGGCCGAGCCAGGGGAGATCACGGTACCGGCCCGCAAACTGATGGATATCTGCAAATCGCTGCCAGATGAGTCCACCATCAATTTCCGAGTGGAAGACGGCAAGGCCATCGTCAAGGCCGGCCGCAGTCGCTTTACCCTGACCACGCTGCCTGCTGCTGACTTCCCGAATGTGGAAGACGGTGAAGGTGCGATGAGTTTTGCGGTCAGCCAGAACAAGCTGCGGCGCTTGATTGAGCGAACCGGCTTCGCCATGGCGCAGCAGGACGTACGCTATTATCTCAACGGCATGTTGCTGGAAATCAATAATGGCCAACTGCGTGCGGTTGCTACAGACGGCCATCGCATGGCGATGTGTACTGTGGACGCCAATATCGATTACCAGGAAAAGTATCAGCTGATCGTGCCGCGCAAGGGCATCCTTGAGCTGGCGCGGCTGTTGGGTGAAGCTGACGATCTGATCAACATCGTTCTCGGCACCCACCATATCCGCGCGACTACTGGCGACTTCACCTTTACCTCCAAGCTGGTGGATGGAAAGTTTCCGGACTACGAGCGCGTATTGCCGCGTGGTGGCGACAAGATTGTCCTGGCCGATCGCCAAGCGTTGCGCAATGCCTTCAGCCGCACAGCTATTCTCTCCAATGAAAAGTATCGTGGCATCCGCCTGATGCTCAGTGACGCGCTGCTGAAGATCCAGGCGAATAACCCTGAGCAGGAAGAAGCCGAGGAAGATGCAGCCGTTGATTATTCTGGCGCTCCGCTGGAAGTAGGCTTCAACGTCAGTTATCTGTTGGATGTCATGAACGTGCTGAGCAACGAACAGATCAAGATCATTCTGTCCGATGCCAACAGCAGCGCGTTGATTCAGGAATCTGAATCGGACGACAGCCTCTATGTCGTCATGCCCATGCGTCTCTGAGCTAGATGCCGCTCAAGCGACTCTCCGTCACCGCGGTGCGCAATCTGCACCCGGTGACGCTCCACCCTTCCCCTCGCATCAACATCATTTCCGGCGCTAACGGCAGCGGTAAAACCAGCCTGCTGGAAGCTATTCATATTCTCGGGCTGGCCCGTTCCTTTCGTAGTACTCGATTGCAGCCGGTTATCCAGCACGGCCAGGATGCCTGCACGGTTTTTGCTGAAGCTGTGTTGAAGAACGGCAATGCCTGCTCCATAGGTATTACCCGCAGCAAGCAAGCTGATTATCAGATACGCATCGATGGCCAGACGATTCGCAGCGCTGCGCAACTGGCGGAAACGCTACCCTTGCAATTGATCAATCCAGATAGCTTTCGATTGCTGGAAGGTGCGCCGAAACAGCGTCGCCAGTATCTTGATTGGGGTGTGTTCCACGTGGAACATCAGTTCCTCCCTGTGTGGCAGCGTTTGCAAAAAAGCCTGAAACAGCGTAACAGCTTGCTCCGACGTGGTAGAATACAACGTTCGATGCTGGTGCCATGGGAATCAGAGCTCATAGCGGCTGGCGAAAGAATCGATGAATTAAGACAATCTTACCTGCTGCGGTTGAAGCCGGTGTTTGAAGAAATACTGGGTCGGCTCGTGCTGCTCGATGACCTCAGCCTGAGTTATTACCGCGGTTGGGATAAAGAGCGCCCACTGATTCAGGTTCTTGATGATCAGTTTGAGCGCGATATGCAATTGGGATATACCCAAGCGGGCCCGCAGCGAGCGGATTTGCGTCTACGTATCAAAAGCATGAATGCGGTTGATATATTGTCCCGAGGCCAGCAGAAGCTGGTGGTATGTGCGCTGAAAATCGCCCAGGGCTATTTGCTGCAGGAACTGGGAGCCGCACAGAATTGTGTGTTTCTTGTAGATGACCTGCCATCTGAACTGGATGAGAAACACCGAAAAGCGCTGTCCAGCTTACTGGAAGATCTGCAATGTCAGGTTTTCATCAGCTGCGTGGATGCGCAACAAATGCAGGATTGTTGGAAAAACGATACACCATTGTCGATGTTCCACGTGGAACATGGACGCATTGTGCAGACCGTATGACGTCTGGGAGTGATTATAAAATGACCGAAGAAAGAGCTTACGATTCATCAAGTATCAAGGTACTTAAAGGCCTTGATGCGGTGCGTAAACGCCCCGGAATGTATATCGGTGATACGGATGACGGAACCGGTCTGCACCACATGGTGTTTGAGGTGGTGGATAACTCCATTGACGAGGCGCTGGCAGGACATTGTGCTGACATCAGCATCACCATCCATACTGATGAATCCATTACGGTAAGGGATGATGGTCGTGGTATTCCGGTGGATATCCACGAAGAAGGCGTCTCCGCAGCCGAAGTCATCATGACTGTGCTACACGCCGGTGGGAAGTTCGACGATAACAGCTACAAGGTGTCTGGTGGTCTGCACGGTGTAGGGGTTTCTGTCGTCAACGCTCTCTCTGAGGAGCTGGTGATGACTATTCGCCGTGGCGGCAAGGTATGGGAGCAGACTTATCGTCACGGCGTCCCACAAGCCCCTCTGGCGCCGGTGGGTGACACTGATAGCTCTGGTACCCAGATCCACTTCAAACCCTCTGCAGAAACCTTTACCAGCATCAGTTTTAACTGGGATATTCTTGCCAAACGTCTGCGTGAGCTTTCATTCCTGAACTCGGGTGTGGGAATTCATCTGGTTGACGAGCGCAGCGGAAAGCAGGAGCTGTTCAAATACGAGGGTGGTTTGCGCGCCTTTGTTGATTACCTCAACGTCAACAAAACCACAGTCAACTCGGTGTTTCATTTTAATGTCCAGCGTGATGACGGCATTGCAGTTGAAATCGCGATGCAGTGGAATGACAGCTTTAACGAAAGCCTGCTGTGCTTTACCAATAACATCCCCCAACGGGATGGTGGTACTCACTTGGTGGGCTTTCGCAGTGCTCTGACTCGTACATTGAACAGTTATATCGAGCAGGAAGGCCTGCTGAAAAAGATGAAGGTCAGTACCTCTGGTGACGATGCCCGTGAAGGTTTGACTGCTATCGTTTCAGTAAAAGTGCCAGACCCCAAGTTCTCTTCGCAGACCAAAGACAAACTGGTTTCTTCGGAAGTGAAAACCGCCGTTGAACAGGAGATGAACAAGTTCTTCAGCGATTATCTGCTGGAAAAACCCAGCGAGGCCAAAGCGGTTGTTGGCAAGATGATCGATGCAGCGCGGGCTCGCGAAGCCGCGCGTAAAGCCCGGGAAATGACCCGCCGTAAAGGCGCCCTGGATATTGCCGGTTTGCCAGGCAAACTGGCGGACTGTCAGGAGAAAGATCCAGCTCTTTCCGAACTCTACATTGTGGAAGGAGACTCTGCGGGTGGCTCAGCCAAACAGGGCCGTAACCGCAAGACTCAAGCGATTCTGCCGCTCAAAGGCAAGATTCTCAACGTGGAAAAAGCCCGTTTTGATCGCATGTTGTCCTCCCAGGAGGTCGGTACGCTGATCACGGCGCTGGGCTGCGGTATTGGCCGTGATGAATTCAACATCGAGAAGCTGCGTTATCACAACATCATCATCATGACCGATGCTGACGTCGACGGCGCACACATCCGGACGCTCTTGCTGACTTTCTTCTTCCGTCAGATGCCGGAATTGATCGAGAAAGGTTACATCTACATTGCCCAGCCGCCGCTGTACAAGATCAAAAAGGGTAAGCAGGAGCAATATCTGAAGGATGATGATGCCCTGGAAAACTATCTCACCCAATCCGCGTTGGAAGATTCTTATCTGTATGTGAACGAACACGCGCCGGGAATTACCGGGGAAGGTCTGGAACGTCTGGTGAATGAATACCGTGGAGTGATGGCGACGCTCAAACGACTCGGCCGTCTTTACCCACAGGAATTGATGGAACACTTCATTTACCTGCCGCGCTTGTCCAGGGAAAACCTGGCGGACCATGAGTTTATGGTTAACTGGTTGATTTCATTTGAAAATATGGTGAAAAGCGGAGAGCGATCGGGGCAAGAATATACCGTCAGTCTGCGCGAGGACAAGGAGCGTCAGTTGTGGCTGCCCGAGGTGGAAACCATTTCCCACGGTCAGGCCAGCTATATCACCTTCAACCGTGATCTGTTCGCCAGTAATGACTACCGTAGCATGGCCGACCTGGGTGAGAAGTTGCAAAGCCTGCTGGAAGACGGTGCCTATATGCAGCGTGGCGAGAAGAAGAAGCCGATCAAGTTCTTCAAGGAAGGCATGGAATGGATGATGAACGAAACGGCACGTCGGCATACCATCCAGCGCTACAAGGGGCTGGGTGAAATGAACGCCGACCAGCTGTGGGAAACCACTATGGACCCCGAAAACCGCCGCATGCTGCAGGTCAACATCGACGACGCCATCGCCGCCGACCAGATCTTCAACACGCTGATGGGCGACCACGTGGAACCCCGCCGCGAATTCATCGAGCGTAACGCACTGGCGGTATCGAACCTGGACGTGTAGTTTTTTCAGGTTAAGAGGTTCAGCCAAGGTTAAACGGCTGATCCGTGCGAGACGAGAGGCCCGATAGCGTTTTTATCGGGCCTTTTTGTTAAGGAAACAAAAATGAAGCTCGTATGCATATCCGACACCCACAGCCTGCATTGGGGTATCCCGCACATCCCGGATGGGGATGTACTGATTCATGCTGGAGACAGCCTGGGCCAAGGCACGCTGGGTAATATTGAGGATCTCAACAACTGGCTGGGGACCTTGCCTCACCGTTACAAGATAGTGATTGCCGGCAACCATGACTGGGCGTTTCAGGACACTCCGGAGTTGGCCAGGGAAACCTTGAGCAATGCGATCTATCTGGAAGACAGCGGTGTCGAGATTGAAGGTGTCAGGTTCTGGGGCTCGCCCTGGACGCCGGCCTTTATGGACTGGGCCTTCATGCTCGACCGCGGGCAGCCGCTTCACGATGCCTGGGCGCTGATTCCGGAAGCTACCGATGTGCTCATCACCCACGGACCGCCACAAGGGTTTGGCGATATGGTTGATATAGATATGGTTTGCCGCAATGTGGGCTGCCGGGATCTCCTTGAGCGGATTGATGAGTTATCTCTGAAGGCGGTGGTTTTCGGCCATATCCATGAGGGCTACGGGTTATATCAGCGGGGCCACACGAAACTGGTTAACGCCAGCACTTGTACCGAGCGCTACGAGCCGTATAACCCTCCGGTTATCCTCGATCTGGATGACGCAGGAGAATAGGGTTTTTCCTGCCTATCTTTCAGCCATAAAAAATCCCCGGTCAGAGTGATCTGCCGGGGATTTTTCATGCGTTCTGCTTCAGCGGGGCTGCATTTCCTGCATCGCCTTGTTCACCCAGGCTTCGGCCTGCTTGTTGACCTCGACGATGGAGCGTGGGTCCGCACCCTTGGGATAGATTGCCGGTCCGATTCTTACCTGTACCGTACCGGGGCGCTTGCCCCAGCCGTTGCGAGGCCAGAACTCACCGGCATTGTGCGCCACAGGCACCACAGGAGCGTTGTTGGCGCAGGCCAGGGCGCTGCCCCCCCGAGTGAACTTGATCGGGCTGCCAGGCAGCACCCGGGTGCCTTCAGGGAACACCAGCACCCACATGCCATCCCGCAGGCGTTGGCCACCGATGCGGTTCAGCTGCTGTAGAGAGCTACGCGCCTTGCTGCGATTGATGGCGATGGGTTTGAGCAGCGCGTAGGCCCAACCGAAGAAGGGAACGTACAGCAGTTCCTTTTTGATCAGCTGTGTTTGCGGGCGGAAGATCTGTTGCAGGAAGAAGGTTTCCCAGGTGCTCTGGTGATTCGACAGGATGACACCGGGCTGATCGGGAATGTTCTCCAGACCGGTAACCTCATAGCGAATACCGACCATCCAGCGGGTCAGCCAGATAGCGAAGCGGCACCAGCATTCCAGTACCAGCTTGAAACGCATACGGGATGGCAGAAACGGAGCGATAATCAGCATCAGCAGACCCCATACGGCGGCGCTGGCGGACAGCAGCAGATAGAACAGGGTGACGCGCAGGACCATCAACACAGACATGGATCAGGATTCCAGCAGGTAACTGGCCACGGCGGCCAGATCATCAAACACACGGGTACCGGCAGGCAGACTTTTACCTTCGGTCATCCGACCTTTTCCGGTACGTACCAGATAGGGCTGACAGCCCATCGCCGCACCGGCTTGCAAGTCGCGCAGACTGTCGCCAACCGTTGGCACGCCATCAAGAGCAACAGCGTAATGCGCGGCAATCTGTTGAAACAGGCCGGACAGCGGTTTGCGACAATCGCAGCCATCATCCGGGCCATGCGGGCAGTGCCGTATCAGGTCCACCCTTCCGCCTTGCTCGGTGACCAGATCACGCAACCGCTGGTGCATGGCCTGCAATGTCTGCTCGCTGAAATAGCCGCGTGCCAGACCGGACTGATTGGTGGCGATGGCCACCGTCCAGCCGGCCTGGCTCAGTCGGGCGATGGCATCGATGGACCCCGGTAGGGGGATCCATTCATCCACTGATTTGACGAAGGCGTCGGAGTCTTCGTTGATGACCCCGTCGCGGTCGAGAATGATCAGTTTCATCCGAGCAACGAGATGTCAGCGACGCCCAGGAACAGACCGCGTAGACGGGCCAGCAACGCATAGCGGTTGGCTTTGACCTGTGGATCTTCAGCGTTGACCAGTACCTGGTCAAAGAACGCATCCACCGGCTCGCGCAGAGAGGCCAGGTGTTCCAGTGTGGCGCGGTACTGACGGTCAGCAGCCAAGGGGGCAACCTTGGCCTCGGCCACCAGCACGGCGTCGGCCAGGGTCTTCTCCGCGGTCTCGTTCAACAACGTCGGCTCGATTGTGGCTGGCACCGCGCTGTCAGCTTTGGCCAGAATATTCGACACCCGCTTGTTGGCGGCGGCCAGGGCAGCGGCTTCCGGCAGGCGACGGAATGCCTGGACTGCCTGTACGCGCTGATCGAAATCCAGCGGCGAGTCAGGGTGCACGGCGCGCACTGACTGATACACAGCCACATCGATGCCTTCGTCTTCATAGCGCGCACGCAGGCGGTCGAAGATGAAGTCCTGTACCTGGTCGACCAGACCTTCGTTTTTTACTGCGTCGCCATATTGCGCAATGGCGGCTTCCAGAGCTGCGTGCAGATCCAGTTCCAACCGCTTCTCGATGAGGATGCGTAGTACACCCAGCGCAGCGCGGCGCAATGCATAGGGGTCTTTGCTACCGGTGGGCAGCATGCCGATACCGAAGATGCCGACCAGGGTATCGAGTTTGTCGGCCAGGGCCACCGCTGCGCCGGTCAGCGTGCTCGGCAACTCTGCACCCGCACCGCGCGGCATGTACTGTTCATTCAACGCGAGCGCCACATCCTCGGCTTCGCCATCGTGTCGGGCATAGTAATAGCCGGCGATACCCTGCAGCTCAGGGAACTCACCGACCATTTCACTGGCCAGATCGCATTTGCTCAGCAGACCGGCACGTGCCGCGTTGGTCGTATCGCCGCCAATGCGTTCGGCAATGAAGGCGGCGAGGCGGGAAACCCGGACGGCCTTGTCATACACGCTGCCCAACTGCGCCTGGAATACCACATTGGCCAGTCGCTCATTGTTCTGTTCCAGCGAGTGTTTCTTGTCCTGCTGGAAGAAGAATTCGGCATCGGTCAGACGGGGGCGAACCACCTTTTCGTTACCGGAAATGATCTGCGCCGGGTCGCTGCTTTCAATATTGGCCACGGTGATGAAGCGTGGCAGCAAACGTCCTTTGGCATCCAGCAGGCAGAAGTACTTCTGGTTATCCTGCATGGTGGAAATCAGCGCTTCCTGGGGTACATCGAGGAAGCGTTCCTCGAAGCTGCACACCAGCGGTACCGGCCATTCGACCAGCGCGGTCACTTCGTCCAGCAGGTCATCGGGAATGATCGCGGTGCCCTGCTGTTCGCTGGCCAGCTGTTCCACCCGCTGACGAATCAGTTCGCGGCGTTCAGCGAAATCGGCGATGACATGGGCCTGGCGCAGGTCATCGGCATAACTGGCTGGGGTGCTGATGCGCACCTCGCCGGGATGATGGAAGCGATGGCCCAGGGAGGTACGACCCGCCTGCTGGGACAGAATCTCGCCGGGGATCATGCTGTCGCCCTGCAGCATTACCAGCCACTGGGTCGGGCGCACGAATTCGGTCTTGCCGGCGCCCCAGCGCATGCGCTTGGGAATCGGCAGCGCGGCCAGGGCGTTATCCACAATGGCCGGCAGCAGGTCGGCGGAAGCCTGACCGGGAATGCTCTGTACATGGCGCAGACGTGGACCGCTCTGGTCCAGCTCACTCAGTTCGACACCGCATTTGCGGGCAAAACCCAGCGCGGCCTGCGTCGGCTGGCCCTCGGCATCAAAGGCCGCCTTGAGTGGCGGGCCGTCCATTTGACTGGTGCGGTCAGGTTGCTGTGTTGCCAATTGCTCGACGAACACCGCCAGACGCCGGGGGGCCGCGAAGTAACGTGCCGACTGATATTGCAGACCGGCCTCGTTCAGACCCTTTTCCACGCCTTCCTGAAACGCTTCGGCCAGACGCTTCAGAGCCTTGGGCGGCAGTTCTTCGGTACCCAGTTCAACCAGAAAATCCAAAGCCAGCATTATTCGGCCTCCTTCAATTTGGCCAGTACTTCATCACGCAATTCGGGGCTGGCCATGGGGAAGCCGAGCTTGGCGCGGGCATGCAGATAGCTGTGGGCAATGGCGCGAGCCAGAGTCCGCACGCGCAGGATGTAACGCTGACGTTCGGTCACGGAGATCGCGCGGCGGGCATCCAGCAGGTTGAAGGTGTGAGACGCCTTCATCACCATTTCATAGGCTGGCAGGGGCAACTCAGCCTCGATCAGCCGGTTGGCTTCGCTTTCGTAGAAGCTGAACAGTTCGAACAGTTTTTCGACGTTGGCATGCTCGAAATTGTAAGTCGACTGTTCTACCTCGTTCTGGTGGAACACATCGCCATAGGTGACCTTGCCGAACGGACCGTCGGAATAGACCAGGTCGTAGACTGAATCCACGCCCTGCAGGTACATGGCCAGGCGCTCCAGACCGTAGGTGATCTCACCGGTGACCGGGTAGCATTCAATACCGCCCACCTGCTGGAAGTAGGTGAACTGAGTGACTTCCATCCCGTTCAGCCAGACTTCCCAACCCAGACCCCAGGCGCCCAGCGTCGGCGATTCCCAGTTGTCTTCCACGAAGCGGATGTCATGTACCAATGGGTCGATGCCGATATGGCGCAGCGAATCCAGATACAGCTCCTGGATATTGTCCGGATTCGGTTTGAGCACCACCTGGAACTGGTAGTAGTGCTGCAGACGGTTGGGGTTCTCGCCGTAGCGGCCGTCAGCCGGGCGGCGGCTGGGTTGAACATAGGCCGCGTTCCAGTTTTCCGGGCCAATGGAGCGCAAGAAGGTCGCGGTATGGAAAGTGCCGGCACCTACTTCCATGTCATAGGGCTGGAGCAATACGCAGCCCTGCTGCGCCCAGTAGTTCTGCAGCGCAAGGATCAGGCCCTGAAAGGTTTGGGCGGCGGGATTTGTCTGAGTCACGTTTTCACCGGTCAACTGTGAAGAAAGGGCGAAGTATACAATCCCGACGGGAAGGCATACAGCGCGGCCGGATAATTGTTGGTCCGCGGCCCCGACAGGGGCCGCGAGGGATCAGCTGACGACGCGGTAGGAAGGCTGGTAGGCGGAGCCGTTGGGCAGTTTCATCCGTTGCTGCTCGACAAAGGCAGTGAGCAATGCTTCCAGTGGCTGCATGATTTCCGGATCGCCATGGATCTCGTAAGGCCCATACTGTTCGATGAGGCGGATACCCTTGTCCTTGACGTTGCCGGCGACGATGCCGGAAAACGCCCGGCGCAGGTTGGCAGCCAGTTCATGTGGTGGCGTACTGCGGCGCAGCTCCAGATTGGCCATGTTTTCATGGGTCGGATCGAAGGGCCGCTGGAAGCTTTCCTCAATCTTCAGCAGCCAATTGAAGTGGAAAGCATCGCTGCGCTCGCGGCGGAACTGCTCTACTTCAGCCAATCCCTGTTTCATCTTGCGAGCGACCAGCACCGGATCTTCGATGATGATCTCGTAGCGCGCCTGCGCCGCTGGACCCAGGGTGGCACCTACGAACTCATGCAGTTGCTGCAGATAGCCTGCTGATTCCTTCGGCCCGCTCAGGATCAGCGGGAACGGCAGTTCGCTGTTGTCCGGATGCAGCAGAATTCCCAGCAGATAGAGGAATTCTTCAGCCGTACCCACACCTCCCGGAAAGATGATGATGCCATGCCCGACCCGGACAAAGGCTTCCAGACGCTTTTCGATATCCGGCAGGATAACCAGCTCATTGACGATGGGGTTAGGCGCTTCGGCGGCGATGATGCCCGGTTCAGTCAGACCCAGGTAGCGACCGTCAGTCACTCGCTGTTTGGCGTGGGCAATGGTCGCGCCCTTCATCGGGCCCTTCATCACTCCGGGTCCGCAGCCGGTGCAGATGTCCAGGTTGCGCAGGCCCAGTTCGTGGCCGACGCGTTTGGTGTACTTGTACTCTTCGGTGTTGATCGAATGGCCGCCCCAGCACACCACCATCTTCGGCTCAACGCCGGGCGTCAGGGTGCGGGCATTGCGCAGCAGGTGGAATACATAATCGGTGATGCCATTCGAGTTGCTCAGATCCGCTCGCTGATTGCGCAGTTCGCTTTCGGTATAGACGATATCGCGCAGGGCGCTGAACAGCATTTCCCGGGTGCTGGAGATCATGTGCCCATCGACGAAGGCATCGGCCGGCGCATTGCGCAGCTCCAGGCTGACGCCGCGGTCAAGCTGATGGATATGCACTTCAAAATCGGCATAGGCCTCGAGAATGGTCTTGGCGTTATCGACGCGGGCACCGGTATTGAGAATCGCCAGCGCACACTGGCGGAACAGCTGATAAGTACTGCCCGAGCCAAACTGACTCAAATTCTGGACTTCACGCTGGGACAGGATTTCCAGACTGCCCCGGGGGCTCACTGAAACGTTGACGACTTGTCTTGGCATTATCACTTCCGCGTTGAAAATGGATGCCCCATCTTACGCTACCGCGCCCCGGCAAATGCAAACGGGGTCTTTCTGCAGCGTTGGCTTTCATCGCCATGCAGAGTATAAAACCCACTTCGATCGACAATCAGGAGTGGCACATTGAGCCCCTCACGCAATGACATAACCCGCTGCCAATGGTGCTCTTCTGACCCCGTCTATCAGCACTACCACGACCATGAATGGGGCGTGCCGGAATACGATGCGCAGCGGTTATTCGAGAAACTGCTGCTTGACGGGTTCCAGGCAGGGCTGTCGTGGATCACCATACTCAAGAAGCGCGAGCGTTATCGGCAGGTCTATTGCGGTTTCGATGTGCAATTCATGGCGGCGCAGAGCGATGCCGATCTGCAGACACTGATGCAGGATCCGGGCATCATTCGCAATCGGCTGAAGATCCAGGCTGCAAGGCAAAATGCCCGGTCCTGGCTGAGCCTGGTGGAGCGGACCGACCCGGCGGCCTGGCTCTGGCAGTTTGTCGATGGCCGGCCGCTGATCAACCATTTTGCCAGTCATGCCGAGGTGCCCGCGATCACGCCGCAGGCTCAGGCCATGAGCAAGGCACTGAAGAAAGCCGGTTTCAGTTTTGTCGGGCCGACAATTTGTTATGCATTCATGCAGGCGACCGGTATGGTTATGGACCATACTCTGAATTGTTTCCGCTACGCGGAATTGGGCGGTGGGACTTCCACCGTTGAACAACAATAACGATGGAGACCATCCATGCAACTGACCAAACGTTTGGGTCTGCTGGCCGCTACCGCGGCGCTGACCGCCAGTGCCGCGGTGTTTGCTGCGCCGACCTATATCAATGTCCTCACCGGGGGCACCAGTGGAGTGTATTACCCCATCGGGGTGGCCATCTCGCAGCTGTATAACCAGATCGACGAGGCCAAACCCTCAGTGCAGGCGACCAAGGCTTCGGTGGAGAATCTCAACCTGTTGCAAGCCGGCCGTGGTGAGTTGGCCTTTGCGCTCGGTGACTCGGTGGCCGATGCCTGGAATGGCGTGGAGGACGCCGGCTTCAAGGCGCCGCTTGAACGTCTGCGCGCGATTGCCGGCACGTACAGCAATTACATCCAGGTGGTGGCCAGTGAAGAATCCGGTATCAAGACGCTGGAGGATCTCAAGGGCAAACGGATCTCGGTTGGCGCACCCAAATCCGGTACTGAGCTCAATGCCCGGGCGATCTTTGCTGCAGCGGGGTTGAGCTACGACGACATGCGCCGCGTCGAGTTCCTGCCCTACGCCGAATCCGTCGAGCTGATCAAGAATCGGCAACTGGATGCAACGCTGCAGTCGTCTGGTCTGGGCATGGCCGCCATTCGTGATCTGGCCAGCACCATGCCGGTAACTTTCGTGGCGATTCCGGAAGAGGTGGTGCAGAAAATCAACAATCCGGCCTATCAGCCCGGGGTGATTCCAGCCGGTACCTACGACGGTCAGGAGGAGGATGTGCCCACTGTCGCCATTACCAATATCCTGGTCAGCCACGATAAGGTGCCCGAGGATATTGCCTACCAGATGACCAAACTGATCTTCGACAACCTGGATGCGTTGGGTAATGCCCATGCTGCAGCCAAGGCGATCAAGTTGGAGACCGCGGCGGGCAACCTGCCGATTCCGTTGCATCCGGGGGCTGAACGGTTCTATCGAGAAGCTGGCGTTCTGGAATAAGCCTCGGCAATGCACGGGAGTAGCTCATGAGTGAAGATCGGGGGCTCAGTGCGAGCCCCGCCGACTGGCCCAGAGCCCTGTTTTATGTGGCTCTGCTGTTTTCCTGTTATCAGATTGTCACCGCTGCCTTTCATCCGGTATCCACCCAGGTGTTGCGTGCCGGGCACGTGGGTTTTCTGCTGTTGCTGGTGTATCTCAGTTATCCACTGCGTGGCAATGCGCGTCCCTGGCAACCCCTGGCGTGGGTGCTGGGGCTGGCGGGCATGGCGACTTTTGGCTACCAGTGGTACTTCGAGGCGGATCTGATCCAGCGCTCGGGTGATCTGACGACCACCGATATGGTGGTCGGTATTACCTTGATCGCACTGGTCTTCGAGGCGGCGCGGCGGGTAATGGGCATTGCCTTGCCGATCATCTGCGGGTTGTTTCTTGCCTATGGCTTGTTCGGCAATCACCTGCCGGGCGACCTGGCCCATCGCGGCTATTATCTGGACCAGGTGGTCAATCAGCTGTCCTTCGGCACCGAGGGGCTGTACGGCACGCCGACCTATGTGTCAGCCACCTATATTTTCCTGTTCATCCTGTTCGGCTCGTTCCTCGAACAGGCCGGGATGATCCGTCTGTTCACTGATTTTGCCATGGGCCTGTTCGGGCACAAGGCCGGCGGACCGGCCAAGGTGTCGGTGGTGTCATCGGCGCTGATGGGCACCATCACCGGGTCCGGCGTGGCCAACGTGGTGACCACCGGCCAGTTCACCATCCCGCTGATGAAGCGTTTCGGGTATCGCTCGGCATTTGCCGGGGGGGTCGAGGCGACATCGAGCATGGGCAGCCAGATCATGCCACCGGTGATGGGCGCGGTGGCCTTCATCATGGCCGAAACCATCAACATGCCTTACGTCGAGGTGGCCAAGGCGGCCTTGCTGCCAGCGCTGTTGTATTTTGGCTCGGTATTCTGGATGGTGCACCTTGAGGCACGCCGCTCAAAACTCAATGGCCTGCCGAAAGACGAATGCCCCAGTGCCTGGGCTGCAGTGAAGCAGCGCTGGTTCCTGCTGATTCCGCTGGCAGTGCTGATCTGGCTGTTGTTCTCCGGGCGCACGCCGATGTTTGCCGGGACCATCGGCCTGGCACTGACGGCGATCGTAATCCTCGGTTCGGCGCTGATTTTGCGCGTATCGTCCACTGCCATCCGGATCATCTTCTGGATGGCCCTCGGGGTGCTCTGCGCCGGCTTCTTTCAGCTGGGCATTGGCGTGATCTTCGGTGTCATCGGTGTACTGATGGCGGCTTGCTGGTTCATCAAGGGTGGCCGCGATACTTTGCTGATCTGCCTGCACGCGCTGGTGGAAGGGGCGCGTCATGCGATTCCTGTGGGGATTGCCTGTGTGCTGGTGGGGGTGATCATCGGCATTGTTTCGCTGACCGGGGTGGCCTCGACCTTTGCTGGCTATATTCTGGCGATCGGCCAGGACAATCTGTTCCTGTCGCTATTGCTGACTATGCTGACCTGTCTGCTGTTGGGCATGGGTATTCCGACCATTCCGAACTACATCATCACCAGCTCCATTGCCGCGCCGGCGCTGCTGGATCTGGGCGTACCGCTGATCGTGTCGCACATGTTCGTGTTCTATTTCGGCATCATGGCTGACCTGACGCCACCCGTGGCGCTCGCCTGCTTCGCTGCTGCGCCGATCGCCCGTGCCAGTGGACTGAAGATCAGCATGTGGGCGATACGTATCGCCGTGGCCGGTTTCGTGGTGCCCTTCATGGCCGTCTACAATCCAGCGCTGATGATGCAGGGCGGTGACTGGGCAGCGACGCTTTACATGCTGTTCAAGGCGGCCTTTGCGATCGGCCTGTGGGGCATTGTTTTCACCGGTTATTTCATGCAGCGCATGAGGTGGTGGGAAATGCCGCTGGGTTTTGTCGCGGGTGGTCTGATGATTCTGGCGTTGCCGATCAGTGATGAACTGGGTTTCGCGTTGGGCGCCGTCTTCGTGGCGCAGCATTGGTGGCGTGCACGTCGCGCCATGACCGCTGCAGCATGAATACCCTGTGTCTTGGCTTGGCTGGGGTGATCTGGGCGCAGCTGCCATTGGCCGAGTTCACGCTGGCCTGGGATCACAGCGTCGAGAAGATACGTTGGGAAGAAGACTATCAGATTGACGCCACCGGTCTGCTATTGCGCGAGGCCAGAGTGCGCGGCAGTGGCGCGGGGATGGAAATACCTGAGGACGCGGTGCTGAGGGATGGCAGCTGGCACTACCGGCCGCAACTGCCCGCCCTGCAGCCCTTGCGACTGGGGCGCAGCAGTGCACCGGCGGCGGGTGATTATCAGCTGTGTACCGGCACTGGCTGCCATCCGCTGGCCGATTGGCTGGGCGCGCCGAGCCCGCTGCGACCGGTGGTGGAATTGTGGAGCTGTCCGTCACCGTTGGGATGATGCCAGCGCTCAGGCTACAATGGCGTTTTCAAATGCTGGAGTGTGGTGAGTGGAAAGGCTCAAAGGCGCTTTTGTAGTGGGTTTTCTCAAGCTGTTTTCGCTGCTGCCGTTCGGTGTGGCGCAGCGCCTCGGCGCCTTTGTCGGCTGGCTGATGTGGAAGCTGCCGAACCGTTCGCGTGAGGTGGTACGCATCAACTTCGCCCACTGCCTGCCGGAATTGTCGGAGGTGGAGCGGGAAAAACTGGTTGGTGAAACCCTGCTCAACATCGGCCGCAGCTTCGCCGAAAGTGCCTGCGCCTGGATGTGGAGCCCACAGAAAACCGTGGCGCTTATCAAGGAGGTGGAGGGCGAGCATCTACTGGATGAGGCGCTGTCCGAAGGCAAGGGGCTGGTCGGTATCACCAGCCACCTGGGCAACTGGGAAGTGCTCAACCATTGGTACTGCCTGAAATGCTCTCCGATCATCTTTTACCGTCCGCCCAAGCAAAAAGCGGTGGACGAGTTGCTGCAGAAGCAGCGTACCCAGCTGGGTAACAAGGTGGCCGCCTCCACTCGGGAAGGCATCATCAGCGTCATGCGTGAGGTGCGTCGGGGCGGCGCTGTGGGTATTCCCGCGGACCCCGAACCGGCATTGAAAAGCGGCCTGTTCGTACCTTTCTTCGGTATTCAGGCATTGACCAGCAAGTTCGTTCCCGGCCTGCTCAAGGGCGGATCGGCCAATGGTGTGTTCCTGCATTGCGTACGCTTGCCCGATCACAGTGGTTTCAAGGTGATAGTGGAGCGGGCGCCCGAGGCGCTTTACAGTGAAGACGAGAACGTCGCGGTGGCCGCCATGAGCGCGACCATTGAAGGTTATGTGCGGCGCTGGCCCAGCCAGTACATGTGGACCATGAAGCGCTTCAAGAAGCGCCCCGCCGGCGAGAAGAAATGGTATTGAAACAGTCTTGAAGACAAGGAATGT
Organism: Pseudomonas sp. FME51; assembly: GCF_014897305.1. Classification (NCBI taxonomy): domain Bacteria; kingdom Pseudomonadati; phylum Pseudomonadota; class Gammaproteobacteria; order Pseudomonadales; family Pseudomonadaceae; genus Pseudomonas; species Pseudomonas sp. FME51. The sequence goes on from NZ_JABUYN010000007.1 coordinate 167,912, forward strand.
AAGCTATGAGCAACCAACGGCAATATCCACGGACGATGATGAAATGCCGGATCAAGATCAGCCACCCTGCCTTCGGCTCGCTGACCGCCCAGACCAAGGATCTGTCCGACGGCGGTGTGTTCATCGAACATCCGGATCTGGCAGCGCTGGCAGTCGGTGATGAGGTCACCGGGCAGGTGCAGGACATGCCGATCGAGGCGCCCGTTCTGCGCATGGTAATCCAGCGCGTCGTTGCCGGTGAGGGCGTGGGCCTGGCCTTTCTCGACGAAGATTGATTCAGCGCCGCCAGAACATCGGCGTCAGCAATACCAGCAGGGTGAAGACTTCCAGCCGGCCCAGCAGCATGGCGAAGCTGAGAATCCATTTGACCGTCGCCGTCATATCACCATAGTGCGCTGTCACATCGCCCAGCCCTGGCCCCAGGTTGTTCATGCACGCGGTCAATGCGGAGAAAGCGGTAACGAAGTCCAGCCCAGTGCCGAGCAGCAGTAGAAACAGTACGGCAAAGGTGAACACATACACCGAGCAGAAACCCCACACCGCTTCCACCACCCGATCACCCACCGCCGAGCTTCCCAGCTTGACCGGAAACACACCGTTGGTATGCAGCAGTCGTTTGATCTCGCGCACACCCTGCTTGAACACCAGGACCACCCGGATGACCTTCATGCCGCCACCGGTGGAGCCGGCGCAGGCCCCGACAAAACTGGCATACAACAGCATGAACGGCAGCACTGACGGCCAGGAGGCAAAGTCGGTCACGGCGAAGCCAGTGGTGGTGGCGATGGAAATTGTCTGGAAAGCCGCAAAGCGGATCGACGAGGCAATATCGTAATATTGGAAATAGATCAGCATTATGCTGCAGATAATGAACAGGCCGACGAGAATCAGCAGATAGCTGCGGCACTCGGAGTCTTGCCAGTAGCTCTTGATCGAACGGAATCGCCAGGCAGTGAAATGCAGGGCGAAGTTGATTCCCGAGATGACCATGAACAGCATGCAAATGAGTTCGATGAGCGGACTATCGTAATAGCCGATACTGGTGTCGTGGGTGGAGAAACCGCCGATAGCCACGGTGGAGAAACTATGCCCGATGGCATCGAACAGTGACATCCCGGCCAGCCAATAGGCACCGGCGCAGGCCAGGGTCAGGCCGGTATAGATGAACCATAGCACCTTGGCGGTTTCGGCAATGCGCGGGGTCAGCTTGTTGTCCTTCAGCGGGCCGGGCATTTCTGCGCGGTACAGTTGCATGCCGCCGACACCCAGCAAGGGCAGGATGGCCACGGCCAGCACGATGATGCCCATCCCGCCGAACCACTGCAGCTGCTGGCGGTAGAACAACAGTGAGCGTGGCAGAGTATCCAGCCCGGTAATCACCGTGGCCCCGGTAGTGGTGAGGCCGGAGAAGGACTCGAACACCGCATCGGCTACGGTCAGGTCGGGCATGTCCAGCAGATATAGCGGCACCGCGCCGAACAGTCCCAGTACCAGCCAGAATAATACCGTGATCAGGTAGCCGTCGCGGGTGCGCAGTTCATTACGTCGCTTGCGCACCGGCAACCACACCAGCAGGCCGACGCACAGGGTAATGACGAAACCCACCAGAAAGGCTTCACGAGCATGCTCGCCATAATGCAGGCCGACAGCCGCTGCAGGCAGCATGCTGCAGGAGAACAGCATCAACAGAATGCCGAGAATGCGCTGGATCTGGGAATACTGCATGCGCTGCGCTACCTGTCCGGATAGAAAGTCAGAGGAAGGTCAGACCGACCTGGAACAACCGCTCGACATCACGAATGTGCTTCTTGTCGACCACGAACAAGATGACATGATCGTCAGACTCGATGATGGTGGTGTCCCGGGCAATCAACACTTCCTCTTTGCGCACCACCGCACCTATGGTGGTCCCCGGCGGCAGCTTGATCTCGTTGATCGCCTTGCCAACCACCTTGGACGAGCGGGCATCACCATGGGCGACCACTTCAATGGCCTCGGCGGCGCCACGGCGCAGGGAGTGCACATTGACGATATCGCCGCGACGCACATGGGCGAGCAAGGTGCCTATGGTGGCCTGAGATGGTGAGATGGCGATATCGATCTGCCCGCCCTGTACCAGATCCACGTAGGCCGGATTGTTGATCAGTGCCATCACCCGGCGTGCCCCCAAACGTTTGGCCAGCATCGATGACATGATATTGGCTTCGTCATCGTTGGTTACCGCGATGAAAATATCGACTTCCTCGATATTTTCATCGACCAGCAGCTCGCGGTCCGAGGCGCTACCGTAAAGCACGATGGCCTGCTCCAGGTTTTCCGACAGATAGTCGGCACGGGCGCGGTTGTTTTCGATGATCTTTACCCGATAGCTGCTTTCGGTGGCTTCGGCCAGGCGTTCACCGATATTGCCGCCACCGGCAATCATGATGGTCTTGTTGCGTTTTTCCACCCGCCGCAACTCGCTCATCACCGCACGGATATCCTGCGAGGCAGCAATGAAGAACACCTCGTCATCGGCTTCGATGATGGTATCGCCTTGAGGGATGATCGGTCGGTCGCGGCGAAAAATCGCCGCCACGCGGGTTTCCACGCCTGGCATGTGCTGGCGCAGGTACCGCAGTTCCTGGCCCACCAGCGGCCCACCGTAGTAGGCGCGCACCGCCACCAGCTGCACCTTGCCCCCGGCAAAATCGAGTACCTGCAGCGCGCCGGGGTGCTGAATCAGGCGCTTGATATAGGTGGTGACGGCCTGCTCGGGGCTGATCAGCACATCGATCGGAATGGCCTCGTTCTGGAACAGCTGGCCGCGAACCAGATAAGCCGACTCGCGGATACGGGCGATCTTGGTGGGGGTGCGAAACAGGGTATAGGCCACCTGGCAGGCGATCATGTTGGTTTCGTCACTGCTGGTCACAGCGATCAGCATGTCGGCGTCATCTGCCCCAGCCTGGCGCATCACCGTCGGTAGCGAGCCGCGGCCTTGCACCGTGCGAATATCCAGGCGATCGCTCAGCGCCCGCAAGCGCCCCGTATCGGTATCCACCACGGTGATGTCATTGGCTTCGCTGGCCAGTTCGGCAGCCAGGCTGCCACCGACCTGACCCGCGCCAAGAATGATAATTTTCATGCGTCTTCCCTGTTATCCGCTTCAGTGTAGCTACTCGCCGGTGTACTGGCGGAGACCTTCAACAGTTTGGCCAGATAGAAGCCATCATGACCGTCCGGCTGGGGCAGCAATTGACGTCCGGCAGGCTGCTCCAGACCGTAATCACCGGTGATGGGCAGCTGCCGAGCGCCGGATTGGTGCGCCAGAAAAGCTTCGATAAGCTGGGTGTTTTCCTGCGGCAGTACCGAGCAGGTGGCATATACCAGAATGCCGCCGACTGCCAGGGTGCGCCAGATCTGGTCGAGCAGCTCAGCCTGTAGCACCGCCAGCGCGGCGATATCGTCCGGTTGGCGAGTCAGCTTGATATCGGGATGACGGCGAATCACGCCGGTGGCGGAACAGGGTGCATCCAGCAGGATGCGGTCGAATGGTTGGCCATCCCACCAGACATCCAGATCCCGTCCATCGGCGGCCTTGAGTGTCGCCTCCAAGCCCAAGCGCTGCAGATTCTCCTGCACACGCACCAGTCGGGTTGGTTCCAGATCCAGCGCCACGACTTCTTTCAGGTCGGTTTGCTGCTCGAGAATATGGCAGGTCTTGCCCCCTGGAGCGCAGCAGGCATCCAATACCCGCTGGCCGGGTTGCAATTCCAGCAGTGGCGCTGCCAGCTGAGCGGCTTCGTCCTGCACACTCACGGCCCCAGTGAGGAAACCGGGCAGCTGCTGTACATCGCAGGGCTGGGCCAGGGTCACGCCGTCGGCGCTGAAGGGGCAAGCTGTCGCGGCGATACCGGCAACCTGCAGTTGCTCGAGATAGGCATCGCGGCTGTGCTGGCGGCGGTTGACCCGCAGGGTCATCGGCGGATGCAGATTATTGGCGGCGCATAGCGCCTCCCAGTGCTGTGGCCATACCTGTTTGAAGGTCTTCTGCAGCCAGCGTGGATGCGAGACGCGGATCACCGGGTCATGCTCCAGCTCGGCCAGCAGTTCGGTGCCTTCGCGCTGTACACGCCTGAGCACGGCGTTGAGCATGCCCTTGGCCCAGGCTTTCTTCATGGTGACGGCCAACTGTACTGTCTCGCCAATCGCCGCATGGGCTGGAACCCGGGTATACAACAACTGATACATGCCGATCAGCAGTAATGCGTGCAGATCACGGTCAGCCGCTTTCAACGGCTTTTGCATCAGGTGTCCCGCCAGCCCATCCAGCCGTTGAAACCAGCGCGCGGTGCCCAGTGCCAACTCGCGGGTCAGCGCATGGTCGCGGGGCGCTACCTGCTTCAATTGTGCCGGCAAGCTGCTACCCAATGACGCCTTGCCGGCCATGACGGTGGCCAGCGCATTGGCTGCGGCCAGACGCGGACTCATTGCCCGTTCGCCAGCAACTGCCCCGCGGCGAACTGGTCGCGCCGGGCGTTGTACAGATCGGCAAAGGTCAGCGGTTTGCCGCCAGGCAGTTGCAGACGAGTCAGGCGCAATGCACCCTCACCGCAGGCCACCAACAGACCGGATTTGCTGCAGTCGAGAATTTCTCCCGGCTGGCCCTGTCCGGCTTCCGGCTCTGCTGCCCAGACTTTCAGCGGCTGATCCTGCCAGCGAGCGTGTGCCAGTGGCCAGGGATTGAAGGCGCGAATCATGCAGTCCAGCTCCCCAGCCGGCCGCGTCCAGTCGATGCGCGCATCGGCCTTGCCCAGCTTGTGCGCGTAGGTAGCCAGACTGTCGTCCTGCCTTTCATCTGCCAGCGTGCCAGCGGCGAGTCCGTCGATAGCCTGCAACACCGCCTGCGGACCGAGCTCTGCAAGTCGGTCATGCAGGCTGCCGCCGGTATCCTCGGCGCTGATCGGTGTGCAGCTCTTGAGCAGCATGGGCCCGGTATCCAGTCCCGCTTCCATGCGCATCACGGTGACGCCGGATGCGCTGTCACCGGCTTCAATGGCGCGCTGGATCGGCGCCGCTCCGCGCCAGCGCGGCAACAGCGAGGCGTGGCTGTTGATGCAGCCCAGACGCGGGATATCCAGCACCGCCTGCGGCAGGATCAGCCCGTAGGCCACCACCACCAACAGGTCCGGTTGCAGGGCAGCCAGCTCGCTTTGCGCCTCGGCGTTGCGCAGCGTCACCGGCTGATGAACCGGCAAGCCGTGTTGCAGCGCGAGCTGCTTGACGGCGCTCATGGCCAGCTTGTGGCCGCGCCCGGCAGGCCGGTCCGGCTGGCTGTAGACGGCAACGATATTCAAGCCGGCTTCCAGCAGCACTTGCAGGTGCGCTGCGGCAAATTCCGGAGTTCCGGCGAAAACGATGCGTAGATCAGAGCTGCTCATGCAATGGCGCCTTGTTGGATAAGCAAGCGGGTGCACTGATCGGCACAGCTTGGTGAATGGTTGTATTCCAGATAAAGAAAAGGCCTGCCGGAGCAGGCCTTGGGCTCTTTATCAGGTGTTGCCCTGCGCTTTGTGGATTTTTTCCAGTTTCTTGCGAATACGGTCACGCTTGAGGTTGGACAGATAATCCACAAAGAGTTTACCGTTCAGGTGATCGCACTCATGCTGGATGCACACTGCCAACAGGCCTTCACAGACGATATCGAAAGCCTCGCCGTCGCGCCCCAGCGCTTTAACGCGTACTCGCTCGGGACGGGTTACCGTCTCGTAGAAACCGGGTACCGAGAGACAGCCTTCCTGCATCTCTTCGAGCTCCTCGGTCAGCGGCAGCAGCTCGGGGTTGATGAACACCAGCGGTTCGCTGTGATCTTCGGAAAGGTCGATGACGATGACACGCTCATGAACGTTCACCTGGGTGGCCGCAAGACCAATCCCCGGCGCGTCGTACATGGTTTCAAACATGTCGTCGACCAGTTGCCGGATGCGTTCATCGACAACATCGACCGGCTTGGCAATGGTGCGCAGCCGGGGGTCGGGGAATTCGAGAATATTTAATATAGCCATGTCGGTTTGTGATGTACGTTTGTAGAACTGATTCATAAGGTGCTGCTAATATGGCAGGCAGCTTGGAAGTATAGCTGGTCCACGTGCCGGAGAAGGCATGGGACTTTGGGTGCTGGCCTCTATAATAAAGGGATTCATGTCATGAGGAAAACATTACTCGGCCTGTTGCTGCTCTCGATGAGCATTCTGGTACAGGCTCAGGAGTCGGTGTTCAGGGAAAATCACCCGGAGCGGTATCAGGTAGTCAAGGGCGACACCCTATGGGATATTGCCGGTCGGTTTCTCAGTCTACCCTGGAAGTGGCCGGAAATCTGGCACGCCAATCCGCAGATCAATAACCCCCATCTTATCTACCCCGGCGATATCATCTCGCTGGTGTATATCGACGGTCAGCCTCGTCTGACGGTCAACCGTGGTCAAGGCGGCACCATCAAGCTGTCGCCCACAGTGCGCTCCTCACCTGTTGCCGAAGCCATCCCGACCATTCCGCTGGAGGCCATCAATGCCTTCCTGAATGCCGGGCGTATCATGGACGACGCCGATCAGCTGGAAGCCGCACCCTATATCATCGGTGGCGAAGCGGAAAGTGTGGTGGCCGGTGCCGGCAACCGTATCTACGCCCGCGGTGATGTGGACGAGGATATGCCTGCCTTCGGCCTCTATCGCCGCGGAAAGGCCTATACCGATCCGGATAGCGGTGAGTTTCTCGGCATTCACGCTCAGGAAATCGGCAATGTCGACGTGCTGGCGACAGAGCGCGACATCACCACCCTGATGGTCACCCGCAGCCGCCAGGAAGTACGCATCGGTGACCGACTGCTGGAAACCGAAGAGCGCGCCGTCGCCTCGACCTTCTTTCCCAGCGATCCCGAAGGTGAAATCGAGGGTCTGATTCTCGATGTGCCCAATGGTGTGACCCAGATCGGTCAGTATGACGTGGTGATCCTGAACAAGGGTACCCGGGACAATCTCCAAGAAGGCAACGTGCTGGCGATCTACAAGACCGGCGAAACGGTGCGCGACCGTATACAGAACGAGCGGGTGCAATTGCCCGACGAGCGTGCCGGTCTGCTGATGGTATTCCGCGTCTATGATCGCATGAGCTACGGCATCGTGCTGAACGCCCAGCGCCAGCTGGCGATCATGGACAAGGTCCGCAATCCCTGATGAATAACCACGCCGCCCGATCATGGGCGGCGTGGTTATGTTGTTCTCGGCTCGTCCCCCTCCCTACTGAAGACTGACCCATGCCCCTCGACCTGACCGATCGTCGTCAGGCCTGGCTGGCCCTGAGCATGCTCGATGGGCTGGGACCGGCTGCGCGACGACATCTGCTCGACCATATTGCCGATCCGCCCGAGTTGTTTGCAGCCGACCTGTTGACGCTCGGTGGGCTGGGTTTCAATAAACGCATTCAGGATGCCATTCTGCAATGCCAGCAGGGCACCAGTGCGGTGCTGGAACGTGTCGAGCAGTGTCTGACATGGTTGCAGCAGTCCGATTGCCACTTGCTGACGTTCGACGGCCCCGACTATCCGCCGCTGCTGCGTGAAATCACCGATCCGCCACTGGTGCTGTTTGTGCGGGGTAATCCGGGGCTGCTGACTGACCCACAGATCGCCATGGTGGGCACCCGCAATCCGGGTCCCCAGGGCGCAACCACTGCCCGCGCCTTTGCGCGCAGCTTTACCCAGAGCGGTCTGCTGGTGACCAGCGGCATGGCGCTGGGCATCGATGGGGCTTGTCATCAGGGCGCGTTGGACGCCGGTGGGCAAACCATTGCAGTCTGGGGCACTGGGTTGGATAACTGTTATCCACGACGGCACCGCCAGCTGGCAGAGCATATTCTGGACGCCGGTGGCGCACTGGTGTCCGAGCAGCCGCCGTCCACCAGTCCGCACGCCGGGCTATTTCCCCTGCGTAACCGCATCATCAGTGGCCTGAGCCTGGGTACACTGGTGGTCGAGGCGAGTCTCAATAGCGGCTCGCTGATCACCGCCCGGTTGGCTATGGAGCAGAACCGCGAGGTGTTTGCCATGCCCGGTTCGATCCACAACCCGCAGGCGCGTGGTTGTCATCGACTGCTGCGCGACGGCGCTACCCTGGTGGAAACCGTGCAGGATATTTTCAACGTGCTGCAGGTGCCGCTGCGCGACGCCATTGCTACCGCAGAACGGTCTGCAGAACCCGAGCAGGTCAGGCATCCGCTGTGGCGTTGGCTGGGGTATGAGGCGGTGACTGCAGATTGGCTGGCAACGCAGAGCAATCTGCCGATTCATCAGGTATTGCAGGGGCTGATGGAGCTTGAGCTGAGCGGTCATGTGCAGCACACCCCCCATGGATATTCGCGCCGGGCTGATTTCTGCCCGCCCTGAAACAATGGACCTCAGGTTTTTCCGAGCTCCCCTTGAGCCTGACCGCTGGCTCGGCTAATGTCGCCTCTCGCAAACCAAAGAGGTGCACTATGCTGGCGGGCTGGCGGGTGAGGCAGGTACAGAGAATTCTGCAGGCCGGGGGTGTTATCGCCTACCCGACCGAGGCGGTATGGGGGTTGGGTTGCAGTCCCTGGAAGCCTGAAGCGGTGGAGCGTCTGCTGTTACTCAAGCAGCGTCCGGTGGAAAAAGGCTTGATTCTGGTCGCCGGAAGCATGGACCAGTTCGAATTTCTGCTGTGGGATCTACCGCACAGCCAACTGGCCAAACTGCAGCTCTCCTGGCCGGGTCCCAATACCTGGCTGGTGCCGCACCAGGGCCGGCTGCCGCCGTGGATCACCGGCGATCATGCTACCGTTGCCCTGCGCGTCAGCGATCACCCACAGATCCGTCAGATGTGTGCCATCACCGGCCCGCTCATATCGACTTCATGCAACCCTGCCGGACGCCCACCCGCCCGTACACGGCTGCGTGTAGAGCAGTATTTCCATGGTTATCTGGATGACATAGTGCCCGGCGTTCTGGGGCAGCAGCGCAACCCCAGTATCATCAGAGACCTGCAAACCGATACCGTCATTCGCTCAGCCTGAGAGGTTCAGATCCTACAATGAAATCCATCCCCGATGCCGCTGATGTGGCTGCGGTAAAAGACTATCTGATGAACCTGCAGGACCGTATCTGTACAGCCCTGGAGCAGACAGACGGCGCTGCTCGGTTTATCGAGGACAGCTGGAACCGCCCTGGCGGCGGTGGCGGGCGTTCGCGGATCATCGAGAACGGTGCGTTGCTGGAAAAGGGCGGTGTCGGCTTTTCCCATGTGTTTGGTGACGGCATGCCGCCCTCGGCCACGGCCCATCGTCCGGAGCTGGCGGGGCGCAGCTTTCAGGCCATGGGTGTCTCGCTGGTGATGCATCCCGAGAACCCCCATGTGCCGACTTCCCATGCCAACGTACGCTTTTTTGTCGCCGAAAAAGACGGCGCCGAGCCGGTCTGGTGGTTCGGCGGTGGTTTCGACCTCACGCCCTATTACGCGACCGAGGAAGACTGCATCCACTGGCACCGCGTCGCCCGTGATGTCTGTGCGCCCTTCGGTGAAGACGTCTATCCTCGGTACAAGAAGTGGTGCGATGAATACTTCTATCTCAAGCACCGCGACGAAGCGCGTGGAATTGGTGGCTTGTTCTTTGATGACTTGAACGAATGGGGCTTCGAACGCTGTTTCGAGTTCATGCGTGCCATCGGTGATGCCTATGTTGAAGCCTATTTGCCGATCATCGAGCGCCGCCGAGCCACGCCCTGGACTGAACAGCAGAAGGCCTTTCAGGAGTACCGTCGCGGCCGGTACGTGGAGTTCAATCTGGTCTGGGACCGGGGTACCTTATTTGGGCTGCAGTCGGGCGGACGCACCGAGTCGATTCTCATGTCGCTGCCACCGACCGTACGCTGGGGCTACAACTGGCAGCCCGAACCAGGCAGTGAAGAAGCACGCTTGGTAGAGGAGTTTTTGCTACCACGCGACTGGCTGAAGGAGGTCAACTGATGGACCGTTATGCGGTGATCGGTAATCCGATCGCTCACAGCAAATCGCCGTTGATCCATGGCATGTTCGCCCGGCAGACCGGCGAAGACCTGGCGTACGAGGCATTGCTGGCACCACTGGATGATTTTGCCGGCACCCTGCGCGGTTTCCTCGATGAAGGTCTGGGCGTGAACATCACCGTGCCCTTCAAGGAACAGGCCTGGGCGTTGGTCGACAAGCATACAGCCGCTGCTGAACGGGCCGGGGCGGTCAATACCATCAAGCGTATGGCTGACGGAAGCCTGCTGGGCGATAACACCGATGGCAAGGGCCTGGTGCGGGATATCCAGCACAATGCAGGCCTGGCGCTGGCCGGTATGCGGATTCTGCTGGTGGGCGCGGGTGGTGCCGCACGCGGTGTCATTCAGCCGTTGCTGGAAGCCGGTCCGGCGCAATTGTGCGTGGTCAACCGTACGGTGGAAAAGGCCGAACAAATGGCCATGCTGTTCAAGGAGCAGGGGCCGATCAGCGCAGCGGGGTTCGAGTGGATCGAGGAGCCGGTGGACCTGATCATCAACGCCACCTCCGCCAGCCTGGACGGCAAACTGCCGCCTATCTCTCCCACCCTGATCCGTCCCGGACATACCTGGTGCTACGACATGATGTATGCCAGCGAGGCGACGGTATTCAATCGCTGGGCAGCGGAACAGGGTGCGGCGCGCTGCATTGATGGCCTGGGCATGTTGGTCGAACAGGCCGCAGAAGCCTTCGCCCTGTGGCGCGGCGTACGCCCGGATACTTCTCAGGTACTGGCCGCACTGCGCCAGAACTGATTACCACGCTGCCTCGCCAGATCGGAGTGCGGCCTATGGCAACAGTGCCCCAGGCCGCGCTTTGCTACAGGCTCCAGCTCAGCAGGATCTTTCCCTTGTGCGCGCCAGCATCCATGAGACGATGCGCCTCGATGATCTCACTGGCGGGCAGCACCGTCTCGATAATCGGGCTGATCACGCCTTGCTCCAACAGGGGCCAGACGTGGGAATGGAGTTCGCGGGACAATTCACCCTTGAACTCCACCGAGCGCGGGCGCAGCGTGGAGCCGGTGATGGTGACGCGGCGGCGCAGGATATCACTCAGGGGGATGGTTGCCTCTGCGCCTTTTTGCAGCGCAATGATCACGATTCGGCCATCATCAGCAGCGCAAGCCAGTTCTTTCGGCAGGTAATCACCGCCTACCATATCGAGAATGACATCGACGCCCACGCCATCGGTCAGCGCGGTGATCGCCGTCGCAAAATCTTCTTCGCGGTAATTGATCGCCCTGGTTGCGCCGAGCGCTTCACAGAACTCACATTTCTCCCGAGATCCTGCCGTAGCGAATACCTTGTGCCCACGCTGAACTGCCAGTTGAATAGCCACGGTGCCTATCCCGCTGCTGCCACCATGAACCAGCAGGGTTTCTTCCTTGCCCTTGGGGCCACGGCCCAAGGCACCGCGCTCGAACACATTGCTCCAGACGGTATAGAAGGTTTCCGGCAGCGCGGCGGCCTGAACATGATCAAAGCCCGCCGGATGTGGTAGGCACTGGGCAATGGGCGCCACGCAATATTCCGCATAGCCGCCGCCCTGCAGCAGTGCGCAGACCGCATCCCCTTGCGCTAACCTCAGGTAGTTCGAGGGGTGGCTCAGATCGCCGGCAATGATTTCTCCAGAAACCTCGAGACCGGGAATATCGGTTACACCTGGCGGCACCGGATAATTGCCCTTGCGCTGGGCGATATCGGGACGGTTGATGCCAAACGCCGAAACGCGAATCAGCACCTCGCCCTGGCCCGGTACAGGTACCGGGCGGCGGGTGAGGCGTAACACATCAGGTCCACCCGGTTCGGTTATTTCAATCGCTTGCATTTCCATGCACTACTCCAGATGCCACAGTGGATACTGTAATGAGCTCCATCGATCAGGCTGCTTGCCGCCGAGAGATGATATAGCGGCGCAGTGCAAAGATGAACGAGCCTGCCGTCAGTGCAATGAAGAACCAGGTAATCGGTCCCCGAACGAAGATGGAAAGGTCATTGGCGCCGATCAACAGGGAGCGTCGCAGGTTATCTTCGAACATGGGTCCAAGAATGAAGCCGATCAGGAATGGCGCAGCCGCGATTCCTACTCTGTTGAAGATATAACCCAGCACACCGAACACCAGCATCAAGCCGATATCGAAGGTGTCGTTATTCACCGCATAGGCCCCGTACACACAGAACATCAGCACGATCGGGAAGAGAATCGCCTTGGGGATATCGGCAATCAACGAGAAGTATTTGATTGCTGCACGGCCTATCCCGAACAGGAATACCGAGCTGAGCATGATGCCAATGAACAGCGCATAGATCAGCGTCATGTTTTCCTGGAACATGACCGGCCCCGGACTCAAGCCGTGGACCATGAAGGCGCCCAGGATGATGGCAGTGATCACGTCTCCTGGAATACCCAGGGACAGCAAGGGGATCAATGTGGCTCCCGCCACGCCATTATTGCCGGCCTCCGCTGCTGCCACACCCTCTATTTCACCCTTGCCGAAGTTATCCTTGTTCGGAGAGCGGCGGCGTGCCTCGCCATAGGAAATGAAGGACGCTGCCGTCGCTCCCGTGCCGGGAATAGCCCCGATAACCACCCCGATCAGGCTGCCGCGAACAATACTTTTCAGGCAACGCTTGAGCTCGGCAAAGCTCAGGCCAATCCCTTCGGCCTTGATTTTTATATGGGGCTTGGCCTTCTTGAAATAGAACTCCATGATTTCCGGGATGGCGAACAGCCCTATCAGCAACGGAATAAAGGGGATGCCGTCCATCAGGTTATAGTTTTCGAACGTCAGGCGCTGAGTGCCATAGACCATGTCCAGACTGACAGTGGACAACAGTATGCCCAGACAAGCGGCAATCAGCCCCTTGATAACCGAGTCACCCGCCACGGAAATGATGACGGTCAGGGAAAAGCAGATCAGCCAGAAAAACTCCGGAGGACCGAAGTTGAGGGCGATCTTGGCCAGATAGGCGGCGAAGAAAATCAACGCTATGTTTGAGATGAAGTCGGCAATGACCGAGGAATAGAGTGCGGTCTGGAGAGCCTTTTTTGCATGACCCTGCTGCGCCAGCGGGTAACCATCCAGAAGCGTGCAGGCGGACGCTGGCGATCCCGGTGTGCGAATCAGAATTGCCGTGATCGAGCCGCCAAACATGCCGCCTTTGTAGATACCGACGAGCAGCAGAATGGCAGTGATCGGTTCCATCGAGAAGGTGAAAGGCAATGCCAGAGCAACAGCCATGGTCGCCGTCAAACCCGGTATCGCACCGATCACTACGCCAAGGAATACCCCAACGCCAATGGCGATGAAGTTTTCGATGCTGAAAAAGATAGCGAGTATTTCAGAAATATTTTCCATATAACCCCCAGCAGAATAAAGGTTTATTACCTGCTGTCAGAGAAAAAGTAACGGCAGAGGCACATTCATGACGTTGATGAAGATGAACGCAACGAGAGCGGGAAGCACAATGGCCAGCGTATACAGCCACCATGTCCTGACCGGGTGGGCGACGAAGAGAATGAGGGTCGCCAGAATACCCGCGATGATTGCGCCGAGCGCTTCAAAGCACAGTAGATATATGGCCAGCGCCACGACCATTGCACCCCAGCGCAGCAGGGGTGCACGCTCCTCCTGACTTGCTTGCTCGGTACTGACCTTGCCGAACACGCCATCGAACGCCAGCAACAGAGAAAAAACCACCGTTAGCCACCCTACGATGCCAGGCAGAAATCGGGGTGACATCATGGGGTTTTGCAGAAATGGGGGTTCCTGGATGTGATTGGGTACCAGGTATAAAACAAAAAACAACGAACAGACGAAAATCACCAAGCCGATGACGACGTTGCTCATATTAGCTGGCCGGACAGCCGCTTTCTCATCACGCTCTACTTTCATGGCACCCGACCTCGAAGCGTCTTGACGGATAGAACGACACGAAGCGAGGCATGCCTCGCTTCGTGTCGTGTCGTGTTGTTTATGTTTTCAGTTTGTAAGTTGTGCCTGCGCTGCGACTTTCTTCCAGCGCTGCACTTCATCGGCGATAAAGGCTTTGAACTCTTCATCGGCCTGCTGGCCTGGTTCGGCACCCAATTGGGCAATGAAAGAAAGGAAATCTTCTTCTTTCATGATCTTATCCAGCGCCGCATGGACTCGCTCGACGGCGACATCGGGGAGTGAATTGTGCGCAATCAGGCCGAACCATGCAGTCGCATTGAAGCCTTCCAGATTGTACTCACCGATTTCATCCAGTGTAGGGACATCCGGCAGGTATTCGGAACGTGTTTGTGAGGTGACTGCCAGCGCCCGCAGGCTGCCGGATTGAATGTGGGACAAGACTGTCGGCATGTTTTCGAAGGAAACATCCACGTCGCCACTCAACAGAGCCGGCAGCGCTTCACCGCTACCCCTGAACGGGACATGGGTCATTTTGGTTTCAGTCAGACTTTTGAACAGTTCGCCGGACATATGGATGGAACTGCCTACACCGCTGGAGCTGAAGGTTTTGCCTTCCTTGCGGGCAGCTTCGACAAATTCTTGTACCGTTTGATACGGGCTGTCGGCAGGGACAACCATCACATTGGGGATGTCGATGATGTTCTGGATGAAGGTGAAGTCTTCCGTGGGGTTATAACGCAGTCCGGGATAGATAGCAGCGCCAATGGTATGTCCTGGTGAGGCCATGAGCAGAGTGTGGTCTGAGTCACGCCCGCCACGGGCCAGGCGGCCAGTGCCTGTGGTGGAGCCGGCACCAGGTCTGTTTTCTACCACCACATTGCCCAGCTCACGCTGCAGTAGCTCTGCTACGCGGCGAGATAGCACGTCGGTAGTGCCGCCGGCAGCATAAGGTACGACCATACGAATTGTATCTGTTGGCCAGTCGTCCTTGGCTTGAACGCTGGCAGACATCAGAGGCAGAGCCAGCGCACTACTCAAAGCAGTTGCCAGTGTCACACGGAGTAATTTTTTCATTTTTTTATACCTTTCTGAACTGTTTGCAATATGAGTTCGCGAAACATACCGCGACAGGCTATGTAAATGCGCAACCCGGGGCCCGAGCTTGATTTGCTTACAGAGTAGTAAGGTCTCAAAGGCCTCTCCAAGGTTTAGAAGCCCTCGCGGGAGATTCAACCAGAGATATGAAACCCAATTGTTCGTCATGCGAACAATTGGGTTGTATGCGAACAATCTAGCGTAAGAATAGATCTTGCGTCAAACGCGAATGCGCTCGATGCCCAGCGCCAAGCGCGGACCCAAAAGTTGCATATCCATGATTAACAAGGGGTTAGCGGTAGCAGGAGGCATCGGAAGCAGAATTGAAAGGGCGCGGCTACTACCAAGGTCTGGCTAGGAGTCGCGCAAAGGGAGTGGGGTGCACCTGTCCTATGACACCGTTCAGTACCGGCTCACGTCTTGCGCGGCACCAGCAGCGCCAGCATGAACAACCCGGCCGCGCTCACCACAATCGACGGGCCGGCAGGTGTGTCCAGGTTCCATGACATGGCCAGTCCGCCGAGCACGGCCAGACACCCCAGAAAGCTGGCGCCGACGGCCATCTGTTCAGGGGTGCGTGCATGGCGCTGAGCGGCAGCCGGCGGAATGATCAGTAGCGACGTGATCAACAACACGCCGACCACTTTCATCGCCACGGCGATGACAATGGCAATCAGCAGCATCAGGGCCAGCCGGATTGCGCTCACCGGCAGGCCTTCGACTCGGGCCAGTTCCTCGTGCACGGTCACTGACAGCAGTCGCCGCCAGAGCCAGACCATGAGCGCCATCACCAGCACCAGTCCGCCGAGCATCCAGGCCAGATCCGTTGAGGTGATCGCCAGCAGGTCGCCGAACAGGTAGGCCAGCAGGTCCACCCGCACATTGTCGGTCAACGCCAGCACCACGATCCCGAGTGACAAGGTGCTATGCGCCAGAATGCCCAGCAGAGTGTCGCTGGCCAGCCATTTTCGGTTCTGCATGGCGACCAGCAGCACCGCGAGCAACACGCAACCAGCGGTTACCGCGAGGGTCAGGTTGATCTGCAGCAGCATGCCCAGGGCCACGCCGAGCAGCGCAGAGTGAGCCAGAGTGTCGCCGAAATAGGCCATGCGCCGCCAGACCACGAATGAACCCAGAGGACCAGCCACCAACGCCAGCGCGAGGCCCGCAAGTAACGCGTAAAGAAGAAAATCAGGCATGGTTGCAGGCAGATCCGTCCGGGTGGTTATGGGGAGTATCGATGACTTCGCCGTGCATGTCGTGGCTGTGGTCATGCTGGTGGTTGTAGATTGCCAATGCGCTGGCCTGCTCGCCGAACAGGGCGACGAAGGCAGGGTCGGCACTGACCTGTTCAGGGCGACCGGAGCAGCAGATATGGCGGTTAAGGCAGACCACGGTATTGGTGGTCGCCATGACCAGGTGCAAATCATGGGACACCATCAATACCCCGCAGCCGTAACGGTCACGCAGGCGGGTGATCAGCTGGTACAGCTCGATCTGACCATTGACATCTACACCCTGCACCGGCTCGTCGAGCACCAGCAGATCGGGTTGGCGGAGCAATGCCCGTGCCAGCAGAATACGTTGCTGTTCACCGCCGGAAACCTGCTGCAAGGGTCGCTGCGCCAGATGCGCCGCGCCGACTTCTTCCAGTGCCTGTAGCGCCGCCGGTCGCTTGACCCCCGGGGCCAGCAGCAGGAAACGCAGCACGCTCAACGGCAGAGTCGCATCCACTTGCAGCTTCTGCGGCATATAGCCGACGCGCAACCGCGGCTGGAGATGAACTTCGCCGCTGTCCACCTTGAGCAGACCCAGCACGATACGCACCAGACTGGTCTTGCCGGCGCCGTTGGGGCCGATCAGGGTAACGATTTCACCGCGTCGAACCTGCAAGGAAATGTCCTCCAGAATGGCATTGCCATGGCGCTGCAGGGCGACATTGCTCAGGCTCAGCAAGATGTCGCTCATGCGGCCTCCTGACAATGCGCGCATACACCGGCTATTTCCACGGTTTCGGCTTCCACGACAAAGCCCATTTGCTGGGCGATATCGGCAATAGTCGGCTGGAGCAGCGTCTGATCAAGCTCTATTGCTACCCGGCATGTGCGACAGATGAGGAAATGGCCCTGATGCACATGCTCTGGATTGGCGCAGCCGATAAACGCATTCAATGAGGCGATTCTGTGTACCAGACCTTGTTCCTGCAGAAAGTCCAGCGCGCGGTATACGGTTGGCGGTGCCGGGCGACGGTCGTCCTCACGTGTCAGCGTATCCAGCAGATCATAGGCGCCCAGGGGGCGATGACTCTGCCAGACCAGTTCCAGCACGCGTTTGCGCAAGGTGGTCAATCGCGCGCCGGCCCGCTCACAGACAAGCTCGGCGGCTGTCAGTGCGTCGCTGACGCATTGGCTGTGGTCATGCGGGCAATGGGGATCTTCCAGAATAGCGGGTTGGTTCATCTCGTACCTATAGCGGATTTTGGAAAACGGCTGTTATTATATAACAATTCTTCCGCCCCGAGGTATCATCGATGTTGCTGCGCTTTCTGTTTGTTCTGGCCTGTGGACTGGGGGTGTCCGCATCTGCCATGGCCGCGACGCCCAGTGTGTTGACCACCATCAAGCCCGTGCAACTGATCGCTGCCGCCGTGCTTGAGGGTGTCGCTGAGCCTGATGTGCTGCTGCCGCCGGGCGCCTCACCACACAATTACGCGTTGCGTCCCTCGGACCGTCGGCGGATTGTCAACGCTGACCGTCTCTACTGGGTCGGCCCGGATCTGGAGCGCTTTCTGCAACAGCTGCTCGACAGCCAACTCAGCGCACGGCGCCTGGATGAAGTGCCGGAACTGACCCTCCGTCGCTTCGATGATGAGCATGCTGAACACAGTCATGACGACCACCAAGCCCATGAGTCTGAGCCTGAGCATGACGAACATGAACATGAACATGAACATGAACATGAACCGGGCACTCTCGACCCGCATATCTGGCTATCGGTGCGCAATGCGCAGCATATTGCTCTGTGGATGGCGACGGACCTGGCTGAAGTGTACCCCGAGCATGGCGAACGTCTGCAGCGTAACGCTGCAGACTTCGTCCAGCGCCTTGACCATTTACATGAGCGCCAGCGCCAGCGTCTGCAGCCACTGGCTGACAAGCCCTACTTCGTCTTCCATGATGCCTATGGCTATCTGCAAGACAGTCTCGGCATCCACCCGCGAGGGGTGTTCACCCTATCCGAAGAAATCCAGCCCGGCGCCAGGCATGTCAACACGCTGCGCCAGCAGCTCACTGCTGCTGGCCCCACCTGCGTGTTCCGTGAGCCGCAATTCCCGGCGCGACGAGTAGAAAGCCTTACCGCCGGCTTGCCGGTGCGCAGTGCGGAACTGGATCCGCTGGGCATGGATATAACGCCCGACGCCCGAGGTTATGAAACCTTGCTGGAGACACTAGGCGACACGCTGGCCAACTGTCTGGAAGAGCTCTGATTGAAAAAATTGTCAGCCAAAAAACTCGTTAAAATCGGCAAAATCCGAAAACAGAGGCTCAAGTCCCGCCGGTGCGTGCCGACACAGGGGTAAGCACCGGCCTTCTGTCATCATGAATCGGAATCCTTTCAATAAAAACCTCCGACAGCCCAGCCATTTGCCGTCGTGCACATTTTATCGAATCGAAAGGAACCCTTCAGATGAACCTGCGAAATATATCCATCGCCACCAGGTTGGCCGCCGGCTTTGCGGTTATGGCCCTCATTGTATTGCTGCTCGGTATTCTGTCATTGCAGGAAACCAGCCGCATTCGAGACCAGACGGTTGAAATTGAAAAGCGCTGGTTGCCGAGCCTGCAGCAGCTGGCCAGTATCAATCAGGATTTCATGCGTTATCGTATTTTTACTCTTCGCACCATGCTGGAGGATGATGCACGGAAAATTCATCAGCAGCGGCAGCAACTGGCTGATCTGGAGAGCAGTCTTGGCGTAGCCGAAACCGCTTATGCGGCGCTGGTCAATGATCCGGCCCGCGCACGTGCCTTCGAGGATTTCCGCAACCAGCGCCAGAAATACATGACCACAGCCGGCCAATTGCCTGGCTTGCTGGACAGCGGCGATCAGCAGGCGGCCTTACGCATCCTCGACACTCAGCTTAACCCCATAGCTGACGCTGCCACTGCGAATCTGATCAACCTGGAGCAGTTGATTGTCGCTGCGGCGGATACCGCAGTTGGTCGTGCTGAGCAAAGTTATTCATCCGCCGTCCGCCAGGTGATCCTGGCCATCATCGGCTCTGCCGGTCTGACGTTGTTGCTGGCCTGGGTATTGACTCGCAGCATCATAGGGCCGATCCGCCTGGCGGTTGCGGCCAGTGAAGTGATCGCCACCGGCAATCTGACTCAGAGTATCGAGGTGACCGGCAAGGATGAAGCGTCCCGCCTGCTGAGGGCGCTGTCGAGCATGCAACTGCAGCTGCGCTCCACCATCCAGGGCATCGCCAACTCGTCATCCCAGCTGGCCTCGGCGGCTGAAGAGTTGAACGCGGTGACCGAAGATTCGACCCGCAGCCTGCAGCGGCAGAACGACGAGATTCAGCAGGCCGCTACGGCGATCAATGAAATGAGCGCCGCCGTGGAAGAAGTCGCCCGCAACGCGGTATACACCTCGGAACAATCGCAGAGTACGGCCATCAGCGCCCATGAGGGCAACAGCCAGGTGAGCCACACGCTGACCGCCATCGAGCAGTTGTCTGCAACCATCCATTCCACTTCCGGTGAAGTACAGGAGCTGGCGGACAAGGCGCAGCGTATCAGTAGCGTGCTGGATGTGATCCGTGCTGTGGCTGATCAGACCAATCTGCTGGCGCTCAACGCTGCCATCGAAGCAGCCCGAGCCGGTGAGCATGGCCGCGGTTTTGCTGTGGTCGCCGACGAGGTGCGGGCCCTCGCCCATCGCACTCAACAATCGACTGCCGAGATCGAGGAGATGATCAGCAATATTCAACAGGGTACTGAACGTACCGTAGCCGCCATGGAAATCAGCAATACCATGGCGTCCGGTACGCAAGAGCAGTCACAGAAGGCCAGTGAGGCGTTCGCCAGGGTGTCCACGGCGGTGAATGAAATCAACGAACGCAACCTGGTGATCGCCAGCGCCGCAGAGGAGCAGGCTCAGGTAGCTCAGGAAGTGGATCGCAATCTGGTGAACATTCGCGACCTGTCGACCCAGTCTGCTGCCGGAGCGGAACAGACCAGTGCCTCCAGCCGCGAACTGTCGCGTCTGGCAGTGGAGCTCAACGAGCTGGTGACCCGTTTTCAGACCTGAGTGCCATGTCTCAGAGACTATTGCTCACATGCCCACCATCCACGTTGATGATGGTGCCGGTAATGAATGAGCCGGCTTCGCTGGCGAGTAACAGCAGCGGGCCGTCCAGTTCGTCGAGCTGGCCCAGCCGGCGCATGGGTACCTTGCTGCGGATATAGTCCTGACCCTGAGGGGTATCGAAGTAATCGCCGTTCATGTCGGTGCGGAAATAGCCGGGGGCAATGGCATTGACGCGGATATTGTTGCGCGCCAGTTCCAGAGCCATTGCCTTGGTCAGCTGCACTATGCCCGCCTTGGCCACGGCATAATGACTCAGGGCGGTGCCCACGCGCAGTCCGAGAATGGAGGCGATATTGATCACGCAGCCGCCCCGTTCGCTCCTGGCCATGGCCAGGCTGGCGCGGTGAGCTACTCGCCAGGCGCCATCCAGATTGGTATCGATCATGCTGCGCCAGTTGCCTTCGGTCATGTTCAGAAACATCACCGGATCGGCAATGCCGGCGTTATTGACGACGATGTCCACCAAGCCCCACTGCTGCTCGGCCTGTTCGAAACCGCGATCGACACTGTCCGCATCGGTGACATCCATGGATACCGCCAACGCTTGGTGACCCAGGGTCTGCAGCTCAGTGGTCAGCGCCTCCAGCCGTTCGAGACGGCGTGCGGCGAGCACGACCCGTGCGCCGGCAGCGGCCAGTACACGTGCGAAATGGGCGCCGAGGCCGCTGGATGCACCGGTTACCAGAGCTGTTTTGCCCGTCAGATCAAAGCGTTGTTGGTTCATTTCGAGTTCCCTGTCAGTTACTGAGCATCGGAGAAGACCCGAGTATCAAGGATTAACGCCACAGGCTCCAGCCCGCATAGATCACTCTGCCGTCATGCGCTGACCCACGGCTGGCGCTACACTATGGCCACCGCATGGTCATGGAGACGCTCATCTGATGCACATCAACCCCCGGTTGCAGCCACCCGGCGGCGAGGAACTGTTGGCCTGGCTGCGTCACTATCGTCTTGCCTGGCTCAGCGGAGATCTGGTGGCGGGTGTGGTCACGGCCATCATGATCATTCCACAGAGCATGGCCTATGCCATGCTGGCCGGTCTGCCAGTGCAGATCGGGCTGTATGCCAGTCTGCTGCCGCTGATCGGTTATGCCCTGTTCGGCACCAGCATGAGCATGTCGGTCGGCCCGGTGGCGGTGACCGCGCTGATGACCGCTGCTCTGCTGGCGCCGCTGGCCAGTATCGGCAGTGAACATTATCTTCAGCTGGCCATCTGGTTGGCATTGTTGTCCGGTGCCATGCTGTTCGTGCTCGGCCTGCTGCGCATGGGCTTTCTCGCCAACTTTCTCAGCCATCCGGTAATCAGCGGTTTCATCAGTGGCGCCTCCATTCTGATCATGTTCAGTCAGTTGCCGCATCTGCTCGGCCTGGCCAGCCTGCCGACATCTCCGGCCCAGTTGCTGGCAGCATGGACGTCGGTCAACAGTCTGGTGCTGAGCATGGGGTTGGTGGCGCTGACCTGGTTGTTGTATGCCCGCAGCCGGCTGGCCGGGCATCTGCAGCGGTTTGGTATTGGCGCATCCGCCGCCCGCTTGCTGGCGCGGTTGGCGCCCATTCTGGTGGTGCTGCTCGGGCTGCTGGTCACTATCGTTTGGGATCTGGGCGCGCTTGGAGTGCCGGTGGTGGGCAGCCTGCCGGCGGGATTGCCATCATTGGTATGGAGCTCCCCGGATCTGTCCACTTTGCAGGCGCTGCTGCTGCCCGCCGCCTTGATCAGCTTGGTGAGCTTTGTCGAAAGTGTCTCCATCGCCCAGTCGCTGGCGCGGCGCAAGCGCCAGAGTATCAATCCTGATCGCGAACTGCTGGCACTGGGGACGGCCAATGTGGGTGCGGCGCTGACCGGTGGCTTTGCGGTCTGTGGGGGTTTCTCACGTTCGGGGGTAAACGTTGAAGCGGGTGCCAACACCCCGTTGGCCGGTGTGGTTTCCGCCCTGGTGATCGGTCTTATTCTGCTGACCATCGCGCCGCTGTTCGCCTGGCTGCCCTTGGTGGTGCTGGCGGTGGTGATTCTGGTGGCGGTGGTGCCCTTGATCGATATCACTGCCCTGAAACGCGCCTGGCGTTATGACCGCCGTGAGGGGCTGACCCTGGTCTCTACCGCCGTGGGCGTACTGCTGCTGGGGATCGAAGGCGGTATAGTGCTGGGGGTCGGTCTGTCGATCGTCACTCAGTTGTGGCGTGGCAGCCGCCCCCATGTAGCTGTGGTCGGTCGGGTGCCAGGAACGCACTACTTTCGCAATACTCAGCGCCACTTGGTGGAAACCGAGCCGCAACTACTGGCTATCCGCATTGATGAAAATATCTTCTTCGCCAATACCAAGGCGATTGAACGGGCGATTCTGCAGTCCCTGCGTGACTACCCCGATACCCGCGAGCTGCTGCTGATCTTGTCAGCGGTCAACCATATCGATAGCACCGGGCTGGATATGCTGCTTGAGCTGAGCCAGGGCCTGCGTGAGCGCAACATCCAGATCCATCTGGCAGAGGTCAAAGGACCGGTAATGGATCAGCTGGAGCAGACGGATTGGATCAGCGAGCAGGTCACCGAGATATTCCCCAGCACGCATATCGCCTTCAATACCTTGAGTGGTCTCAAGCGGCCATTGCCGGAAGCGGACGCAGAGCTCTCTCCCAAAACAGCTTGAAACTATTGGCTACTGGTATTTTACCGGCGCGCCCGTTATATAACGTGGCGCGGCAGCCTGGGCTGCCTCCGAGATAACATCAAACAAGGAGTAAAGCGTGAACAAATCCGTGATAGCCGGGGTACTGAGCGCGGCTCTGCTGAGCCTCAGCCTGAGCGCACAGGCTGTATCGCCTGAAGAACAGATCGAACTGCGCAAAGCCGGCTACAGCTATATGTCCTGGAACATGGGCAAGATCAAGGCACAGGTCATCGACCAGAGCGTCGCCTACAATCAAACTCAGGTCGCTGCCGCTGCCAACACCATTGCCGCCATCGCCAATTCAGGGATGGGTGCGCTGTACGGGCCGGGTACTGACAAGCAGGTCGGCGCTCAGACCACTCGCGTCAAACCAGAGATGTTCGACAACTTCGATGACGTTGCAACGATTTCCGCCCGCCTGAGCGAAACCACGGGCAACCTGGCGTCTGCAGCTGCCAGCGATGATCAGGCGGCTATTCGAGTGGCTTTCGGTGAAGTCGGTCAGACCTGCAAATCCTGCCACGACAAGTATCGGCAGAAATAAGGTCGGCGCTGTGCGGGTATTCCCCGCACAGGCTTACCAGGCCGGGGCAGGCGCTGGAGCTGGCGCCGGAATCCAGCTGCCATTGGCCGCCCACACCACGGCTGCAGCTATCAGCAATGTCACTATAAAGGCAACCCACCCGCCACCACACGGCTTCTCTGTTGTCTTGTGCGCATCAACCTGGCCATGGATCATCGGCCCTAACAGCTGTTTGCCGCGCACGCGATAAATAACAATCGCCAACACGTGCAGTCCGACCAGCAGATACATCCACCATTCGGTCTGACGGTGCCAGCTACTCAAGGTTGCCACTGTGCTGGAAGAGACCGCTCGGGTCAGCGGGCCACTAAAGGCGATGTCATCGCTGGCGAACAGGCCGCTGATGGCCTGAAAGGCAAACAGGCCCAGCAAGGCATACACTGACAATGCACCGAGCGGATTGTGCCCGAGACCCTGCCACTGTCCACGGTAATAACGACCGATGGCCGCAGGCGATGGGAAGAAGCTGGTAAAGCGTGAATGCGTGGAACCCAGCACGCCCCAGACCAGACGGAAAGCCATCAGCCCGACCACGGCCAGGCCGAAGCGGGCGTGCCATTCCATCCAGTTACCATCGAGGTTGATGGTGACCAGTGCACCGGCCACTGCCAACACCAGCAACCAGTGAAATAACCGCAAAGGCAGATCCCAGACTGTAATCCGCACAGCGACAACGCTCCTTGAAAGAATAAAGTCGACAAGGCTATAGCTGGAGATGATGCCGGGCAAGGGTCTGAAAGTCGCAGTTACAAAGCTGTGTGCCGCCTCAGCCGGCGCCGCCTCGCGCTTTCAGCAGCTCCGCCAGACCAGCGAGCGCCTTGTGTTTGGCGACATCGGTCTGGGGACTGGCGGTGGAAGACTCGCTGAAGTACTGCTGATCGGTGTAGCGGGAATGCTCGTTGTCATGACAATACAGGCACAGAAGTTCCCAGTTGGAACCGTCTTCGGGGTTGTTGTCATGGTTGTGGTCCCGGTGGTGTACGGTCAATTCGCTGATACGCTTGCCAGTGAACTCCCGCGCGCAACGTCCGCATACCCAGGGATACATTTTCAGCGCCTTCTCGCGGTAGCCCTCTTCCAGCTTCCTCGACATGATGACTCCCGTTATCGCGCACAGCTGATATGCAGTGCTGTACCGAGCATAACGCCGGTAACCGGTGCTGTCACTGTGGTACATCAAGCAGCGGATTGCGCCGCTGCCACAAGCGAAATAGCGGGTCGGCGAGAAACATCACCAACAACAGTCGCGCTACTTGCAGTGCCGTAACCAGGGCCACAGACAATTGCAGAGCTTCGGCGGTCAGGCAGAGTTCGGTAATGCCGCCGGGCATCATGCCAAGGGTCAAACCAGCGACATCCATAGCTGCGAACTGGCCGAGCAGCCAGGCGCCAGCGGCAGCAGCGAGCATGGCCAGCAAAGCGAACAGCAACACACGAATCAGGAAAGCGGGTGCACTGCGAAAGAACTTCCGATCAAAGTGACATCCCAAGGCACTGCCGATCAGCCATTGCCCGATGGCGCTACCTGCCGCTGGCAGGGCAAGGTTGAGATCGAATATCACACTGGCCGCGGCGCAGCACAGCAGTGGACCGAGCATCCACGGGTTGGGTTGGCCAAGCCGCCGCCAGGCCAGCGCCGCCAGCAGCCCCAGCGGCATCAGCACCAACAGCCAGCCCCAATCAGGGTTGACGGGCACAGCCGGTGCACTGGCCGGCAGGTTCCAGATGAAAATCGCCGGAATGGTCAATACCACCAGCAGCAGTCGCAGGCTGTGCGCTGCGGCAACGCGCGCCGGATCGGCGCCATGGCGCAGGGCAAAGACCACCATCTCGCTGGCGCCGCCGGGCATGCTGGAGAAAAAAGCGGTGGCTCGATCCACTCCGTTGCGGCGTAGAATTATGATACCCAGCACACTGAGCAGGCAGGTACCCAGAGAACCGAGCAAGATCAGCCACAGATGGCCGAGTATCTGCTCGAGCACCGGAGCAGTGAAGTGCAGACCGATGGCACTAGAAACCAACCACTGTCCGGCACGCCGGCCACCAGGTAGCTCGGTCACCAGCCAGCCGCTGCAGCGGACCAGGATTACCGCAAGCAGGGAGCCGGTCATCCATGGCAGGGGCAAATGAATCAGGCTGGCCAGCCAACCGCCAAGCAGCCCCGCGAACGGGGCTGCCAAGTGCTTCAGCGGACTGCCGTCAACCATCGGGCAGCAGGGCTGGAGCACGCCTTTTTGCGCGCCAGGCACGCCAGAACGGCAGCAGGACGATAAGCACGACCAGTACCCAGAGCGCCTGGCTGATCGGGCTGCTCCACAGTACGCTCAGATCACCGTTGGAAATCGACAGCGCCCGACGCAGGTTGCTTTCCATCAGCCCGCCGAGAATGAAGCCCAACAGCACCCCGGACAGCGGGAAGTCCAGCTTACGCAGGATATAACCGAACACACCGATGCCGATCATCAGGAACAGATCGAAGGTGGTGGCATGCACCGCGTAGACGCCGATCGAGGTGATGATGGCAATGGCCGGGACCAGGGTCCAGTTCGGCACGGACAGAATGCGGGTAAATACCTTGATCATCGGTACGTTCATCACGATCAGGATGATGTTGGCGATGAACAGCGACGCAATCAGGCCCCAGACCAGATCCGGCTGGTTCTGGAACAGCAGCGGACCGGGGGTGATGTTGTACAGCGTCAGGGCACCCATCATGACCGCGGTGGTGCCGGAGCCGGGAATACCCAGCGTCAGCATCGGCACCATAGAGCCGCACGCCGAGGCACTGTTGGCGGTTTCCGGCGCCGCCAGGCCGCGCAAATCACCGTTGCCGAAGCGGCCTTCCTTGCCGGCCAGGCGTTTCTCGGTCATGTAGGCCATCGCGCTGGCCAGGGTCGCTCCCGCCCCGGGCAGGATGCCGAAAACGAAGCCCATTATGCCGCTGCGGATGTTGGTGGCGAATACCGAGGCGCCTTCCTTCACATTGAACAGCATGCGGCCGCTGGCCTTGAGTGCCGTCTGGCCATGCTCGGTGCGTTCCAGCAGGGTCAGTATCTCACTGATGCTGAACAGCCCCAGCACCAGCACCACGAACTGGATGCCATCGGACAAGCCCAGCGCACCGAAGGTGAAGCGGTACACACCGCTGTTGGCATCGATGCCGACGCACGACAGCAACAGGCCGATCAGCACCGCAACCGCGGTCTTCACCGGTTTGTCACCGGCCATACCGGCCAGACAGACCACGGCGAAGATCATCAGCATGAAGTATTCGGCGGGTCCGAAGGACACCGCCCAGCTCGCCAGCAAGGGGGCGAAGATCACCACCCCGATGGTGGCGATGAAGCCGCCGATAAAAGAACTCCAGGCGGAAATCGACAGGGCGATACCCGCCTTGCCCTGCCGTGCCAGCGGATAACCATCCAGGGTGGTCATGACCGCCGAGGCTTCGCCGGGAATATTCAACAGAATCGAGGAAATGCGTCCGCCGTACTCGCAGCCCAGGTAGACCGAAGCCAGCAGGATCAGCGCCGTATCCGGCGGCAGGCCGAGGGCGAAGGCGACCGGGATCAACAGCGCGACACCGTTGATCGGCCCCAGACCCGGCAGTAGCCCGACGATGGTGCCAATGGTGGTACCGGCCAGGGCGGTGATCAGGTTATTCGGGCTGAGGGCAACACCGAAGCCCTGGCCGAGATATTGCAACGTATCCATATCAGTTCTCCAGGGCAGCCAGCACACCCAGCGGCAGCGGCACATCCAGAATGCGATCGAAGAGGAAGTACAGGCCCAGTCCCAGCGCCAGTGCGACGACGATGCTCGGCAGATTGCGGCCACCAAACAGGCGGCTCATGCCATAGGCGAAGGCCACGCTGGTCAGGACAAATCCCAGGCGCTCGAACAGGGCGGCCAGCGCCAGCAGCAGCGCCAGGCACAGCAGCAGCTTCGGCACCATGACCCGCGACAGCGGTGCTTCTTCGTTGCTGCCACTTTCCAGGGCCGGCTTGATGACCAGTAACAGTGCGCCGGCGGCCAGCAGGCCCAGCAGCAACAGCGGGTAGGCGCGGGGACCAACCGGCTCGTAGGAGAAGGGTGCTTCCAGCCCCCAGGCCATCCAGCCGAGGACAGCACAGACCGCCAGCAGAAAGCCGGCAAACAGGCGTTGGTACATGACAGGAGTCCTCAAGAAGCGGGCGGACAGGACGTCCGCCCGTACTAGCGAGTCAGCGGATCAGGCCGAATTCGGCCGCCAGTGCTTTGTAGTTGTTCACCTGTTGCTTCACATAGGCGTCCAGCTCATCACCACTCATGGCGAAGGGGAACAGCTCGCGACTCTCGCGCAGCTTGGCGAAGTCCTCTGAAGCCATCATCTGGTCGAAGTTGTCCTTCCACCAGGCAAACTCCTCATCACTGACATCCGGCCCCATGTAGAAGCCGCGCACCACCGGCCAGCTGACGTCGTAGCCCTGCTCCTTGGCCGTAGGGATCTGCTCGGTGATCGGACCGGGCAAACGCTCATCAGCCATGACCGCCAGAATGCGCAGGTCACCGCTTTCGATGTGCGGCATGGAGTCGGAGATATCGGTGCTGGCAACATGGATATGGCCGCCCAGCAACGAAGTGGCCAGTTCACCACCACCTTCCATTGCCACGTAGCGCAGCTTGCGCGGATCGACACCGGCAGCGCGGGCAATCAGGGCGGTCTGCATCCAGTCCTGGCTGCCGACCGTGCCACCGGAGCCGATCACCACCTTGCTTGGGTCGTCATTGAGCGCCTTGACCAGATCAGCCAGAGTCTTGAACTCCGAGTCCGCGCGCACCGCGATCGCGCCGTAGCTGGTGCCGAAAGCAGCCAGCCACTTCACCGCGGTTTCGTCGTAACGACCGAACTTGCCCTGGGCCAGATTCAGCAGCGAGCCACTGGAGAAGGCGGTGATGGTGCCGCCCTCGTCTGCCCGCTGTGCGACCACGGCGTTGTAGGCCACGGCACCGATACCGCCGGGCATGTAGGTCACGCGCATGGGTTTGCTGATGTATTTGCCTTCCAGCAGGCCGCTCTGGGCCAGTTTGCAGGTCAGGTCGAAACCGCCGCCGGGGGAAGCCGGGGCGATGCATTCGGGGCGTCTTGGCTCATCGGCCAGGGTCGGTGCTGCCAGACCCAGGCAGGCCACGGTGAGCAGCACGGTGCGCAGAGAGATTGTCATGTCGCAGTTCCTCATCGGAGGTTATAAGAATAATGATCAGGCCAACAACTTCAGCGAAGCGGCAGGGTATAGCTGACGATCAGCCGGTTTTCATCCAGGTCGCGCGCGTAGCTCGAGCGATAGGTCGCATTGCGCCAGCGCAGACCGACGTTTTTCAGGGCACCGCGCTGGACGATGTATTGCAGCTCGATATTGCGCTCCCAGTCCTTGCCATGACCGCCGGCAGCCAGCTCAGCCTTGTCACCACTGGTATAGCGGGTCATGAAGGTCAATCCGGGAATGTCCAGGCTGGCGAAGTCGTAGTCGTAACGCAGCTGCCAGGAACGCTGGCCCGCTTCGGCAAAGTCGTTGACCTGCACGAAGTTGACCAGATTCGGATTGCTGCCGTTGATGTACGGAAAGGCATTGTCGCCGCGCATCTTCTGCAAGGACAACGCCAATCCGTGGCCGGCCTGGCGGTAACCCAGTACACCCTGCCAGGCCTGGTTGTCGATCGACCCGGCGCGCGCGGCACCCTGGTCATCGGACAACGCCACGCGCAGCTCGGCGCGCAGATTGCCGGCACCCAGGGTACCGCGGTGGCTCAGGCTCATGACCTGTTGGCGGTAGACATCATCCAGTTGTGCCAGGTGATAACTGCCCGCCAGGCCAGGCGTGAACTGATAATCCACCCCGGCCCAATCAAAATGATCAGCAGTAACGCCGGCAAAGCGGCCGTTCTTGCTGTTGAGCACGAGATCCTCGGCGTCCGAGGAGTCGCGCAACTTGGTCTTGGTCAGTCGACCGAGGGACAGATCCAGATCGTCGAACTCACCGATCTCCAGCATGCCGCCCTCGAAGGTCTGCGGCAGGATGCGGCTGTTGTTCGGCTTCAGAGTAGGCAGCGTCGGCATCAGCGTACCCAGACGCAGTTCCGATCGGGATACCCGTGCCTTGGCCGTCAACCCGAGCTTGCCGTATTCATCGGCGGCGCGGCCATCATCATGGCGGGGCAGCAGGCCGGTTCCGGTCCGGTCGGGGCTGGAGTCCAGCTTGACGCCGAGCAGCCCCTGGGCATCCAGGCCGAAGCCGATCGGGCCGCGGGTATAGCCCGACTGCAGGTTCAGCAGAAAACCCTGGGCCCATTCCTCGCGCTTGGATTGGCCGGTACCTTCACGGTAATCGCGGTTGTAGTAGATGTTGCGCATCTCCAGACTGGCCTTGCTGCCGGCCAGGAAGCCGTCATCTGCCGCCTGCGCCATTGGCAGGCCGACCAGCAGGGCCAACGGAATGGCACGCAGTAAACAGGTATTGGTACTGACAATCATCAGCTTCTCCATTTGTTTTTCTTGTAAGGAACGCTGAGCGCTCATTGAAACAGGATGGTGATATTCGGGGTAGCGACCCGAAGCCTAATACCGCAACCTTTCATCAACCTGTCATCTGCAACGGATCGAAGGTGCACCCTTCGTCACTGCCGGCAGGCGGTGTACACTCGCCAAAACGATCGGAGGAGGGAGTGGGTGCGCATTCTGCTGGTGGAAGATGATCCGGAACTGGCTGACAGCCTGACCCGTGCGCTCAAGGCTGGCGGCTTGACGGTAGACACCCTGCATGATGGCGTGGCCGCCGATCTGGCGCTGCGCAGCGAGGATTACGCCCTGGTCATTCTCGACGTCGGCCTGCCGCGCATGGACGGCTTTGAAGTGCTGCGCCAGCTGCGCGAGCGGCGCCAGACCCTGGCGGTATTGATCCTGACTGCCCGCAGCGAGGTCGGCGACCGGGTGCGCGGGTTGAACCTGGGCGCCGACGACTACCTGGCCAAGCCTTTCGAGCTCAGCGAGCTGGAAGCCCGGGTCAATGCCCTGCTGCGCCGCAGCCTGATGGGCGGCGAGCGCCAGCAGCGCTGCGGATCGCTGGTCTATGACCTGACTGACCGCCGCTTTACCCTGGACGATACGCCTCTGCAGCTGCCCTCGCGCGAACATGCGGTCCTGGAAAACCTGATCAGTCGGCCGGGGCGATTGTTGAACAAGGAGCAGTTGGCGAGCAAGGTGTTCGGCCTGGATCAGGATGCCAGCCCGGAAGCCATCGAGATCTATATCTCCCGGCTGCGCCGCAAGCTTGATGGGAGCAGCGTGCGCATCGTCACCTTCCGTGGTCTGGGCTATCTGCTGGAAGCCATCGAATGAGCCGCCAACGCAGTGCCGGTAGCCTGCGTCGACGGTTGATGGTGCGGTTGGCGCTGATGCTCAGCCTGCTGCTGGTACTGGCGGCGATCAGCGCCTACTGGAATGCACGTGACGCCGCCGATACCGCCTACGACCGCTCGCTGCTGTCCTCGGCGCGGACCATTGTCGGGGGGCTATTCGATGCCGAGGGGCGGTTGTCAGTGGAGGTGCCTTACATCGCCCTGGATAATTTTGCCTATGACATCACTGGGCGGCTGTACTATCAGGTGTTGGATCGGCAGGGGCGCGGCGTGTCCGGTTATGAGGATCTGCCAGCAGCACCGCCAGGGACGCCCATGACCCGCGACTACCCGGCGCTGGCGCGTTTCTATGATGGCCATTACCGGGGTGCGGAAGTACGCCTGGTCAGCTTATTGCAGCCGGTCAGTATCGACGGTGAGCATGGCATGGCGGAGGTCCGCGTGGCCGAAACCCTGAATGCCCGCGAGGGTATGGCCCGTGGCCTGTTGCACCGCTCGCTGATCAATCTGGGCGTCCTCAGCGTCAGTGCGCTGATATTGGTCTGGTTGACGGTAAATGCCGCGCTGGGGCCGTTACGCCGGGTCAAGGACGAGGTCACCAAGCGGCGCAGCGATGATCTGAGCCCGATCAGTACCGAGGGGCTGCAACGCGAGATCAGCCCGCTGGTGGATGCCATCAACCATTTCACCGGCCAGCTCAAGGGTAACTTCGAGCGCCAACGCGATTTTATCGCCGAGGCCTCGCATGAGCTGCGTACGCCTTTGTCGGCGCTCAAGGCGCGTATCGAATTCGGTTTGCGTTCCTCCCATCCGGAGCAGTGGCACCAGGCGCTGCAGGATGCCGAGCTGAGTACTGACCGCACCATCGCGCTGGCCAACCGGCTGTTATCCATGGCCCGCATCGAGCGCGGTGCCCGGGCAGTAGCGGATGGCAGCGCTGAACTCATCGCCATGCAGCCACTGGCGCAGGAGGTGGCGATGGCCATGGTGCCGCTGGCCCATGGCCGAGGGGTCGAGCTGGCGCTGGAGGTATCGCAGCCGTTCACGGTGTGGGGCGAGCGGACATTGTTGCAGGAGTTGCTGGGCAACCTGATTGATAATGCGCTGGCCCATACCCCGGCGGGTGGACAGATTATCCTGCGGCTCACCGCCGGCGCCTGCCTGGAGGTTGAAGATACCGGCCCGGGCATTCCGGAAACCGAACGCAACCGGGTATTCGAACGCTTCTATCGCCAAGGAGGCACCGGCAGTGGCCTGGGCCTGTCAATCGTCGGTGAGATCTGCCGCGCACACCGGGCGCAGATCAGCCTGGAGCAAGGAGAACTGGGGGGACTCTTGGTGCGCGTGCGTTTTCCGGATGCGCCCAACGCAAAACCGGCCACAAAGTGACCGGTTCGAGTTTGCGCTTCAGTTGCGGTGTCCTATAGCTTGGGGCGACGCCCCATGATGAAGGACACGACGAAGAGCACCAGAAAGACCACGAACAGAATCTTGGCGATCCCGGTTGCGGTGCCCGCGATACCACCGAAGCCCAGTACGGCAGCAATGATGGCGATGATCAGAAAGGTAATAGCCCAACTTAACATGGCAGTTCTCCTCGATTAATCGAAAGACCGTTCAGTGCGTCCGCGTTGCCGACGCCGGGTTCAGCTTTCATTTCCAACGTGCAGAGCGTCGGCATTCACACTATTCACACCGCGGATGTTTTCGGCAGTTTCCACGGCCAGATCTTTCTCGGCAGAGGTATTCACATGACCGCTCAATGTGACCTCACCGCCCTTGGTATCCACTGAAATATCCAGACCGTCGAGATTGCTGCTGAGCAGGAAGCTGGATTTGACCTTGCTGGTAATCCAGGCATCGCTGATGGCGCCACCGGCCTCATTCGCTTTGGCCTTGGCCTTGTCAGCGGTACCCGCTTCGGCATTGATATTCAGCTTGTTGTCTACCTGGCGAACACCTTCAGTATTGCGCGCCAGCCGTTCGGCCAGTTCACTGGCGGTGTCGGAGTTGGCATTGCCTTCCAGCGTCACCACGCCATTCTTGGTAGTAACATTGATATCCAGCCCTTCAGTATTACGATTCCACAAAAGCTTGGACTTCACTGTCGCGGTGGTGGTTGCATCATTGAAGCGATCGGAAAAGCTGCCGTCCTTGTTGTCAGTACGGTCGGCGTTTTCACCCTCGACCTTGAGCTGGTTGTCCACTTCGCTGACACCTTCTACTCCCAGTGCCACCTGTTCGGCGAGATCCCGATCGACTTGCGATTCGACTTCACCGGTCAGCACTGCGACGCCATTTTCAATCTCGACATCAATGCTGAAAGGACTGAGATGCTGGTTGAGAGCGAAGGCGGTCCAGACAGAACCTTCCTGACGGGCTTCGGTGAGCTGACGAGTCATGTCACCGTCTTCGGCATGGACTGCCATCGGGCTCAGGGCCATGAATCCAACGGTGGCGGTAGCAATAGCGAGTTTCTTCAATGTATGCATTTCTGTGCTCCTATTCAGCGGCATGTTGCCGTTCGCTTATTACCGTTGCAGTAGTCATGCCAATTATATTTTATAAAAATGTTCAATTAATTCAGATGGTTACTGTTTTTCGAAAAGGTCGTTGCCGTGCACATTGCAAGAGTCGTAAAAAATAACCGTGCAACTTGCACGACGGACCGGTGACTAAATAAGCAACAGGGAAAACCGGAGCGGGCGATGCACACAATTGATAAAGAAGGACGCATTCTGCTGGTGGACGACGAGCCGGCCATCCTGCGCACCTTTCGTTACTGTCTTGAGGATGAGGGGTACGCTATCGCAACCGCCAGCACGGGGGAACAGGCGGAAACCCTGGTACAGGCTCAGGTATTTGATCTGTGCTTTCTTGATCTGCGGCTGGGTGCTGATGATGGCCTGGATGTGCTGGCGCGGCTGCGGGTTCTGGCGCCGTGGATGCGTGTGGTGATAGTGACCGCACACTCGGCGATCGACACGGCGGTCAATGCAATGCAGGCAGGTGCGGCGGATTACCTGGTCAAACCCTGCAGTCCTGAACAGCTGCGTATGGCGGCCGCCGGGCAGCTTGAAACCCGCCGCATGGCGGCGCGCCTGCAGGCGCTGGAGCAACAGGCGCCGGCGGCGGGTACTGATCTGAACTCACGTTGCCCGGCGATGAGATCGGTATTGGACACAGCGCGGCAGGTGGCCGATACCGACGCCAATATCCTCATCCTCGGCGAGTCGGGTACCGGCAAGGGCGAACTGGCGCGGGCCATTCACGGATGGAGCAAGCGCAGCAAACGCGATTGTGTGACGGTCAACTGCCCATCGCTGAGTGCGGAGCTGATGGAAAGCGAGTTGTTCGGCCACGCTCGCGGTGCGTTTACCGGCGCCACGGAGAATACCCTGGGCCGGGTCAATCAGGCCGATGGTGGTACCCTGTTTCTGGATGAGATAGGTGACTTTCCGCTGGCCTTGCAGCCCAAGCTGCTGCGTTTCATCCAGGATCGTGAATACGAGCGGGTCGGCGATCCACAGACGCGCCAGGCCGACGTGCGCATCCTGTCCGCCACCAACCGCAATCTGCAGGAAATGGCGGCCGAGGGTACGTTTCGCGAAGATCTGTTCTATCGGCTCAATGTCATTACGCTGACATTACCCCCCCTGCGTGAGCGACCTGAGGATATCCCCGATCTGGCGGAGCGGTTTCTGCTGCGTTTTGTCAGTGATTACGCACGGCCTGCCCGCGGCTTCAGTGAAGCCGCGCTGGCTGCGCTGCAGCGGTATCCGTGGCCCGGTAATATTCGCGAACTGCGCAACATGATCGAGCGTGCCAGCATCATCTGCACCGACGAACTGGTCGATCTGGCACATCTCGGATTTGAAGGCTTACCCACAGGTAATGTGCCGCGGGCAGGAGGGGAGCTCAGTCTTGAGGAGCTTGAGCGAGCACATATCACCGCCGTGCTGGGTAACAGTGGCACCCTGGATCAAGCCGCGCGGATACTCGGAATCGACTCATCCACACTGTACCGCAAGCGCAAGCAGCTCGGCCTGTGAAGCTGCGCAGCCGGCTGTTTCTCAGCAATGGGGCGTTGCTCACAGTCGCACTTATCGGCCTGCTGCTGGGGATCTTCAGCGTACTGCATCTGACCCGCGCTCAGAGCCAGGCCATGACCAGCAACCTGAGCAGTATCGAATCGGCCATGGGGTTGAGTCAGGCCCTGAACCATCAATTCACCCTGCTATTAGCGGAAGAGCCCGATCTGGCGGCGATCCATGCGGCCGATGCGCGTTTCGATCGCTGGCTGGATAAGGCGAGACAGGAGGCGGTGGATGATCACGATATTCAGGAGTTGGAGCAGCTGGCTCAGGTCTATTCCGTGTTCGAGGAGCTGCTCGCCGAGCCATTGGCGGTACGCCAGCAGATGCTCGGCAGTGATGAGCTGCGAGACCATTTCAGTACTATCCACAATCGTATTGATGTCATGCTCAAATATTATCTGGTGCAGTTGCGCGCCGGCGAACAGCACGCCCGGGAGCGCGCCTGGCTGATTGCCGGCTTGCTGGGGCTGGTCGGTGTGGCGGTATTGGTGCTCGGGCTGATAACCGCCCACAGCATCGCACAGCGCTTCGGTCGCCCGATCGAGGCGCTGGCTGAGGCGGCCAACCTGATAGGCAAGGGTGATTTTCGCGTCACCCTGCCGGTGACCCCGGTGGCCGAACTGGCTACCTTGAGTCGACGCTTCGGCCTGATGGCCGCGGCGTTGCAGCAGTTCCGCCATAGTGACGTGGAGGCGCTGCTGACGGAACAGCGGCGGTTGCAGGCGGTGCTCGACAGCATTGATGACGGTCTGCTGATGTTTGATCGCAGCGGGCGCCTGGAACACTTCAACCCTGTCGCCGGGCGGCAACTGGGTTTGGGCTCGCGCCAGCTCGGCCTCAGCGCCAGTGAGGCATTGCAGCGTCCGGAACTGGATGAGCAGCTGTGGCAAGTGGCGGGGGGCATCACGCAGAGCGGGGTGTTGGGAGAACTGTCGGTGCATGATGAATCGCGCTTGCTGACCTACAGCATCACCCCTGTCAGTCACACCGGGGGCATGGTGATGGTGTTGCATGATGTCACCGAGCAGCGCGCCTTCGAGCGCATCCGCAGCGAGTTCGTGTTGCGCGCCTCACATGAGCTGCGCACCCCGGTAGCCGGTATGCATATGGCCTTTGCGCTATTGCTCGAACGTCTGCGGTTTCCGACCGACTCGCGCGAGGGCGAACTGCTGCGCACAGTGGATGAGGAAATGCACCGACTGGTACGCCTGATCAATGAGTTGCTGGATTTCTCCCGTTACCAGAATGGCTTGCAGAAACTGGAGCGCAGCCCTTGTCGGGTTGATTCCTTGTTGATCCAGGCCCGCGAGCGGTTCAGTGGTCCAGCCGAAGAGCAGGGCCTTGCGCTGGAAGTGGACTGTGCTGCGGACCTGCCGACAGTACAGTTGGATCGGTTGCAGATCGAACGGGTGCTCGACAATCTGCTGGCCAATGCTTTGCGTCACAGTCAACCCGGCGGAACCGTACTCATGCGCGCTATGATGCAGGACGAACGTTTGCTGGTCGCCGTTGAAGACCAGGGCGAAGGCATTCCTTACGGGCAACAGGTACGCATATTCGAGCCCTTCGTGCAGATCGGCGCCAGTCGCGGCGGGGTCGGCCTCGGGCTCGCACTGTGCCGGGAAATTGTGCAGCTGCACGGCGGGCAGATTACCCTGAATTCACACCCCGGCGAGGGTGCACGCTTTCAACTGTTGCTCCCGATAGTGTAGGTTGTGAAGAACGATCATCTGCTCCGGCAGTCTGATTTCATATACTCACCGATGCAGCCGAGGTTTCCATGTTTCGCTCAATCATGCTGCTGTCGTTACTGTTGCTGGGGGCCTGCCAGGCCACCGGACCACGCGCGGATTTTGACCTGAGCCGGGATTTCAGCCAGTACCAGACCTGGACCTGGGCTGATCCGCCGGTTACCTATGCACCCGCCAACGACCCGCGCCTGACCAGTGATCTGACCACTCAGCGGGTGCTCGAAGCGGTCAGCGCCCAGTTGGATGTGCGCGGATTGCGTCCGGCGCTGGAGGCTGCGACTGCAGACTTGCAGGTACGTACCTCGGTGGTTATCGAACAGCGCAGGGATAACGTGACAACACACTACGGTGGCGGCTGGGGTTATTGGGGGCCCTATTGGGGTGGCCCTGGATACAGCCAGACCCGGACGGTGGACTATCAGGTCATGACCTTGCAGATCGATCTACTCGACGCCAGCGATGGGCGCCTGGTCTGGCGCGGCAGTGACAGTCAGATCGTGCAGGATCGCTCGACACCCCTCGAACGCAGTCGTGAAATGCATGAGCGGGCAGCGCAGATTCTCAGCACCTACCCGCCCAATTGAGCGCTGGTATCCAGAGTCAGAAGTTCGCCGGTGTCGTTGCGCTGATCAGGATGCAAGGTTCATCGAAGGGATTATTGAAACGATGCGGCTGACTGCTCTCGAAATAGTAGCTGTCACCCGTGCCGAGGATGTGCACCTCGGTGCCAACCGTGAGTTCCAGGCGACCCTGGACCACGATACCCGCCTCTTCGCCTTCATGACTGAGCATGTCCGGCCCGGTATCCGCAGCAGGCGGATAGGTTTCACGCAGAAATGACAGGTTGCGACCGGGGTGATCCTTGCCGACCAGCTGCATGATCACTTCGTTACTGCCGATATCCAGCAGTTCATCAGTGCGGTACACCA
Source organism: Pseudomonas sp. FME51 (assembly GCF_014897305.1). NCBI lineage: Bacteria > Pseudomonadati > Pseudomonadota > Gammaproteobacteria > Pseudomonadales > Pseudomonadaceae > Pseudomonas > Pseudomonas sp. FME51. The sequence continues at coordinate 205,775 of NZ_JABUYN010000007.1, forward strand.
CCTTGCGTGGCTGATCGGGCGTTTCCACGGCGAAGAAATCCACCAACGACATCGGCATGCCGGCCAGCACCTTCTTCAATGAGCTGACCGAGGGACTGACACTGTTCTTCTCGATCATCGAGATGGTGCTGTTGGTCACCCCGGCACGCTTTGCCAGTTCACGCTGCGACAAACCCTTGAGTTTGCGGATGGTTTTCAGTCGGGCACCAACATCCAAGGTCGGAATCCTCTGGGTAAGACGGTATCAAGTGGCATGCATGATTGCACGGCCGTGCATTATATTCAACGCAGCTCAAGCCGTCCGTGCAGTGCAGAACCTCAGTTCTGATAGCGACGTGGTACTCGGTTCAGGTTACAGAATAGCTGATAGGAAATGGTCCCGGCGCTGTGTGCCACTTCGCCAGCGTCCAGCCCATCCCCCCACAGACGGACATAGCTGCCCAGGCCGCTGTTGGGCAGATCAGTCAGGTCGATAGTCAGCATATCCATGGATACCCGCCCACTGATGCAGGTACGCTGGCCATCCACCAGCACCGGCGTGCCATCCGGCGCGTGGCGTGGGTAGCCATCGGCGTAACCCATGGCGACCACGCCGATACGGCTGGGCCGCGAGGTGACAAAGCGCGAGCCGTAACCGATGGGCTCGCCGGCGGCAATCTGATGTACTGCGATCACCCGTGAATCCAGCTGCATTACCGGCCGCAATTGGGCAGCGTGTTCCTGGGCAAAGCCGAAAGGGCTGGAACCGTACAGCATGATGCCCGGCCGCACCCAGTCACCGTAGGCGGCAGGCCAGGCCAATACCCCAGCCGAGTTGCTCAGGCTGGTAGGGCCTTCGAGTCCGGTGGTGGCCTGCACAAAGGCCTCCAGTTGCTGCTCGGTACGCCCGGTTTCCGGCTCGTCGGCGCGGGCCAGGTGAGTAATCTTGGTCAGACTGGCAACCTTGCCACTGCTGCGCAATTCTCGCCAGACCTGCGGGTATTCCGCAACAGAGAAGCCGGTACGGTGCATGCCGCTGTCGAGCTTGAGCCAGATATGCAGCGGTCGGCTCAGATTGGCCTCCCGCAGGTTGACCAGCTGGCCATGGTGATGCACCACGGGCCACAGATCATGGCGGCAGATCAGCTCCAGCTCGGCTGCTTCGAACCAGCCTTCCAGCAGTACGATCGGCTGCTGATGCCCGGCCTCGCGCAGCTCCAGCGCCTCTTCGATGGACGACACGGCAAAGCCGTCGGCTTCATCATTCAGCGCCGCTGCGCACTGCAGCGCACCGTGACCGTAGGCGTTAGCCTTGACCACCGCCAGCGCGCGGCAGTGGGTCAGGCTCTTGGCCAGACGGTAATTGTGGCGCAGGGCCGATAAATCAATCAGAGCATGGGCTGGGCGCATGGCAGGTCCACAGGCAAGGTCGGTACTGAAACGGATGGGTCGTGGCGAGAGGTCGCCGGCATCAAGAATATCAAATTCTGCTGATAAATACCCCGAGTCCTGGTGGAGGGCGGGATGGCAGGGCTTCTGCAGCACGCCAAATACCGCTATTCTGCTGCTCTGTGTTCCCGCTGTAACAGGTCCCTTCGCATGTCACGCCACGCCACACATTCTACTGAGCATCCGCACTCCTACTATGTTGCATCGCGCAATCGAGACACCGGTTACCCGGTTCTGCAAGGCGATGAGCAGGCCGATGTATGCATTGTCGGCGGCGGCTTCACCGGTCTGAACACCGCCATCGAGCTGGCCCAGCGCGGTCTCTCGGTGATTCTGCTGGAGGCGCGGCAGATCGGTTGGGGGGCCAGCGGTCGCAACGGCGGTCAGTTGATCCGCGGCGTTGGTCATGATGTTGATCAGTTTGCCGATACCCTGGGTCAGGACGGCGTACGCGATCTCAAGCTGATGGGCATCGAAGCGGTACAGATGGTGCGCCAGCGGGTCGCCGAATTCGGTATTGATTGCGACCTCACCTGGGGTTACTGCGATCTGGCGAACAAGCCGCGGCACCTCGATGACTTCCGTGCTGATCGCGATGAATTGCTGTCGCTTGGCTATCAGCACGAACTGACCATCCTAGAGCCGCAGCAGATGCGCAGTGTGGTTGGCTCCGACCGCTATGTGGGCGGCATGATCGACATGGGGTCCGGACATCTGCACCCGTTGAACCTGGCATTGGGTGAGGCTGCCGCAGCCGAATCGCTGGGCGTTCGCCTGTTCGAGCAGTCCGCCGTCAGCCATATTGATTACGGCTCCACCATGACCATACATACGCCTCAGGGCCGGGTGCGTGCAGCGCAATTGGTACTCGGCTGCAACGCCTACCACAGCGGCCTGGAGCGCCGTCTCGGCAATCAGGTGATCGCCGCCGGCAGCTATGTCATCGCCACCGAACCCCTGTCAGAAGCGCTGGCCGCGGAACTGATTCCGCAGAACATGGCGCTGTGTGATCAGCGTGTGGCTCTGGATTACTACCGACTGTCCGCCGACCGCCGTCTGCTATTCGGCGGTGCCTGCCATTACTCGGGACGCGACCCGGCGGATATCGCCGCCTACATGCGACCTAAAATGCTCAAGGTGTTCCCGCAGCTGGAGTACACCCGCATCGATTACCAGTGGGGCGGCATGATTGGCATCGGCGCCAACCGCCTGCCGCAGATCGGGCGTCTGCCTGAACAGCCCAATGTATTCTACGCCCAGGCCTACTCCGGCCATGGCGTCAACGCCACCCACCTGGCCGCGCGTATCCTCGGCGAAGCCATCACCGGCCAGGCCAGCCGCGGTTTTGATCTGTTCAGTCGGGTGCCGCATATGGCGTTTCCGGGGGGTGAACGTTTCCGGTCGCCGCTGCTGGCGCTGGGGATGTTGTGGCAGAAACTCAAGGAATAGCGTTTTGAGTGGGTTTTGCCATCGTTAGATGAACGATGGTGAATATCCCTATGTACTTTTTCATGTTGACGTTCCTGGTCATGCAGTACTTTCCCTATATAGGATTGTTGCAGGTTGGTGATCGCCGGACGGCACCGAAGCCATCGATAAGGGTGTTGTCCGAGGCGGAGGTGATGGCGGGGGGAATGGGGGACGGCGGTGTGACACTCAATTTGTGATGAGTTTGGCATCCATATGTCGAGGATGGTTGTCTGGGCTCGCTTTCAGAGCACCGAAATCAACTCTTCATCTTCTGATCGACACACCCTCACCTGCCCTTTCTCTACCTTGTAGGTCAGGTAGCAGTGAGCTCGCGGGTTACTGAGCAGGGCGGGATTGAAAACGGCTGCGTTCACTCCGTTGCATCGAGCGGAGATGGTTAAAAGGCCTGGAAGGCCCTGCCTATCAAAAGATGCTCCTAACGCCTGACACGCTGCGTAGTCATCTGAGCGAAGCTCAGGCCACTCTTCTGACATGGTTGCCAGGTTGACCAAGGCGCCGTTGCACTGAACCAGATGCACCCGGCGCTCAATCGCCACTCCTTCCATATCCTGCCACCCTGCGTCACGGAGCAGGCCATTGCGCCAATGATGGACGGTCTCATGAATGGTGGTTTCCAGAGTTTCGCTTCCATACCAGACGCCAAAGTGACCGCTGCTGAAACGGCTGGCACCAAATTTCTCGAATGGGAACCGAATGGCTTCGAGAAATGCGGCCTCCTCGAATGGCCTATCGATTATGGGGTGAGCAGACTGGAACTGAGATGGCTTGCAGGTGATTTCCAATTCAATCGCTGCAGCCCAATCTTCTGGATCGTCGCTGAGGTCATCGAAAAGATCCTGCGATTTGCGAAGCGAAACGATATTGCGAAAAAGGTCTTCATCAACGGCTTTGAGAGTGAGGCCTTCCAGATCTCCGAATGCCATGCCTATCGACCTCTCTGAACATCCAGGTAGGCCCTGACCATATACATCCCGATCATCCCTTGGCGGTCGATGACTTCGACCGGTGACTGACCGTCGAAAGCCTTGTTGGGCTGGGACATCCAGGCATAGGCCATGTCGCGGTTGTAGGGGAACAGTAAGCGCAGAGATTTGTGGATGCCAAGCAATATGCCGGCACGTTCCAGCTTATCCCTATCGTTGGCGAGTGGCTGGCCATTACGGTACTTGCTGAGCGCGGCACGGTTATCCTTGGACAGGCCCAGCAAGCTCAGCTGCTGGATGGTGGAAAGCTTCCAGTGATCGAACAGGGCGATCAGCATTTTGCCAATCCGTGAACGATCAACATCGGCCACCCGCTTGTCGCTGTACATGGTGCCTCCTACATAAAAGAAACGATTTATGTTGCAATTATAACAGAGAGAAACGGTTAGGCAATTTCCAGCAGAAACCGGTGGATTGGTCAGCGTTCGACTTCCTGCAGCGCCCAAGGCAGTTCGGCCACCCTGCAGGGTGGCCCGCTCAGATCGATGAGGTCGCCATTGTCGGGAATCAGGCCGCCGATACCCAGGCCGCGGGCAAAGTTCATGTGGGCTTGCTGATGATAGTTCTCGCCATGCACCGGCAATAGATAACGCGGACGCAGCCAGCCATACAGCTGACGCAGGTCTTCCTGTGGTGGGTGGCCGGACGCATGGATGGGTGCCATGTCGTCATCGATAATATGCACACCCTGGCGCTGCAGGTTATTTCTGATGCGCTCCAGGGCTTCTTCGTTGCCGGGAATCAGGCGTGAGGAAAACACCAGGGTATCGCCGGCCTCCAGGGTCAGTTGCGGATGGTTACCTGCGGCCAGTCTGCCCAGTGCGGCGCCGGGTTCGCCCTGACTGCCGGTGCATATCCATAATTGCTGATCGCGCGGTAGAAAGCCCAGCTCCCAGGGACCGATGAACCCGGGGCGTGTGCGCAGGTAGCCGTGCGCGCGGCCGAAGCTGTGCATGCTGACCAGACTGCGTCCCAACAGGCCGGCATAACGACCGGTATCGAAGGCAATTTCCGCGAGACTGTGCAGACGCGCAAGGTTGCTGGCAAAACAGGTAACGATGACTCGCTGTGTGCACGGACGTATGGCGTCCAGCAGCCCATTCTGCACCGCCGCCTCGGAGCGGCTGGCACCGCTGCCCGGGGCATTGGTCGAGTCGCCGATCAGCACATCCACACCTTCCCGGCCAAGGGCGCGCAGCCGTTTTTCGGCAGTCAACTCGCCTACCAGCGGTTGCGGGTCGAGCTTCCAGTCGCCGCTGTGGTAGATGCGCTTGTCCGCCACCTGCAGCAGAATGGCATGGGACTCGGGAATGGAGTGGGTCACCGGTATCCATTCCGCCTGGAAAGCGCCCAGACCGATTGGCTGTAGAGGCTGAATTTCATGCAGCGGTGGCCAGTCGAGATTCTGCGCCAGCTTGTTGCGGATCAGTCGGGCGGTGAAGGGGCTGGTGTACAAGGGGCAGCCAAGCTGGCGCCACAGGTGTGGAATGGCGCCGATATGATCCTCATGGCCATGGGTGATCAGCAGCGCGCTGAGTTTGATGTCATGTTTTTCCAAGGCACTGAGGCTGGGTACCGAAATCCGGGTGTCACCACTGGCCGTCGGTTGCATGGCAAAGCCGCAATCGATGGCGATCCACTCGCCGCCGGAGCCATACAAGTACAGGTTGGCACCGAACATTCCCGCGCCGCCGAGGGCAACGAAATACGGGCCGGTCTGGCGGTGTAGCTGATCGAAACGCGGGGCGGGCATGGGATCTCCAATCAGGGGCTCTGCTCTACAGCTTAGCAGGGTGCCTCAACCGAAGAACCAGTAGCACACTCCAATAGCCGTCAGCATCCCCGCCAGGTCCGCTATCAACGCACAGCCCAGACCATGACGGATCCGGGTGATACCAACGGCACCGAAGTAGACGGCGATGACATAGAAGGTGGTTTCCGTGCTGCCCTGAAAGGTTGCCGCCAGCAGGCCGGGGAAACTGTCGACGCCGAAGGTATCCATGGTCTCGATCATCATCGCCCGTGCACCACTGCCGGACAGCGGTTTCATGAAAGCGGTTGGCAGGGCATCGATAAAGCGAGTATCCCAACCGAACATGTCGGCCAGCCAGCGCACGCCATCCAGCCCGGCGTCCAGCACACCGCTGGCGCGTAGCACGCCGATAGCTACCAGCATGGCGATGAGGAACGGTAGCAACGATACGGTGAAGCTGAAACCTTCCTTGGCTCCTTCGATGAAGGTGTCATAAACCCTGACCTTGCGCAGTGCCGCGACGCCCAGAAATAGCATGACGATGCCGAAGAGTGTCAGATTGCCGATCAATGAGGATGTCGCGGCCAGAGCCTGGGCGGACATCCCGGCGAGAGCGGTCAACAGCAGGCCCAGCGCCGCCGCGCCACCCAGCAGGTAGGCCAGAACCACGGGGTCGTGCAGTCGCAGGCGCTGCATGAAGGCGACCGCCAGCAGTCCCACCAGGCTGGAAGCGGTGGTGGCCAGCAGGATTGGCAGGAACACCAGAGTGGGGTCGGTGGCGCCCTGTTGCGCGCGGTACATGAATATCGTTACCGGCAGCAACGTCAGCGATGAGCTATTGAGTACCAGAAACAGGATCTGTGCGTTGGTTGCGGTATTTTTCTGCGGATTCAGTTCCTGCAACGAATGCATGGCCTTGATGCCGATCGGTGTTGCAGCATTGTCCAGGCCGAGAATATTCGCTGCGAAATTCATGCTGATATGCCCCAGTGCGGGGTGGCCGCTGGGTACGTCCGGCATCAGGCGACGGAACAAGGGGTCCAGTACTCGGGCCAGCAGGCGGATCAATCCGGCCTTTTCGGCAATCGCCAGAAACCCCAGCCACAGCGTCATGGTGCCGACCAGGACCAGGATGATCTCGACACTCAGCCGGGCCATATCGAACATGGCCGTCACCAGGCGATTGAATACTTCGCTGTCACCCACACCCAGCCACTGCCAGAGTGCAGCACTGAAGGCGGCGAGGAAGAAGCTCAGCCAGATTCCATTGAGCATGGGTGAGACAATCCTTTCAGGGTGAGGTGATCGCAGGTACGGCCGGCGCGGTGACATCGGTGAAACGTGCTATTTCGTTAAAACTGCCGGGTACCAGTGCGGCGAGAATGGCCGCGGTCTGCGCATCGGGTGCGCCATCATGCAGCGCCGGCCGAAAACGCATCTGGAAAGCGGCGATGATATTGCGCATAACGTCGGTCTGACCAGGCCGGCGGGCCAGGCTATAGCCGAAGCGCTCCAGCGCCATTTCGAACCAGGCCAGGGGCGGTGTCTGGCCGGCCAGCAAGTGTTGGTACTGGGCGACTTGAGTAGCCTCCGGCCAGATGGCCACGCCCGCCTCGGCCAGCTGCTGCCAGGGAAACAAGGGGCCGGGATCGAGTTTGCGCTGCGGTGCAATATCGCTGTGGCCGATGACATGCTCCGGTGATAGCCCGTGTCGTTGCAGAATATCCTGCAATAGCGGAATCAGACGGTCAATCTGTGCCTGGTCCCATGCTAGCCACTGTCGCCCTTGGGGCGTATCGCGATAGCCGGGGTGCACAACCTCAATGCCGATGGAGCTGGCATTCAACCAGGTGCGCCCTTGCCAGCTGCTGTCACCGGCGTGCCAGGCGCGCCGGTTTTCGTCCACCAGACGGTAAATGGTCGGCGGATGGGTATCGATCAGGTAATGGCTGCTGACCTCGCCCAGGGTCAGGGTATTCATCGCCCTGACGGAGTTGGATGAGGTGTAGTGCAGGACGACATACTGCACACGGCTGTCCTGGCCGCGGGCGGTATGACTGGTATCAATCACCAGACCGCGACTGCAGCCGGCGAGCAGCAGCAAGGCTATCAGCAGGCCTGCCATCGGGTGGACAGGGTGGGGCAACCAGCGCGGCATTATTGCTTGGCGGCTGGCAGGCTGCACATGCTGGGCGGCAGACGGATATGCATGGATACCGGCAGGTGATCGGAAATCGGCTGCGGTAGCACGTCCACCTGTTCGATATTCAGGCTGGGGCTGAGCAGAATATGGTCGAGCACCCGCGCTGGCTTCCAGCTCGGATAGGTGCCGGGCAGGCTGGCGGTATGTAGATTGCTGCCTTTCAGCGGCGAATGCTCCAGCAGGTCCTCGGCATGGGTGTTCATGTCGCCCATCAGCACCACATGGCTGTGATCAGCAATGCGTTCGCGGATATAGGCCAGCTGGCTGGCGCGGGTACGGGTGCTCAGTGCCAGATGCATCATCACCACCAGCAGACTGTCCGGCCCCTGGCCGAAGCTGGTGAGAATGGCGCCGCGCCCGGGCAGCATACCGGGCAACTTGTGATCCTCCAGCAATTGCGGCTGGAAGCGGCTGAGAAAACCGTTGGAGTGTTGGGCGAAGCGCCCCAGATTACGGTTGAGCTGCTGATACCAGAAGGGGAACTGGCTCTCTTTGGCCAGATGCTCCACCTGATTGACGAAGCCCGAGCGCAAGCTGCCGCCATCGACTTCCTGCAGGGCTACCACATCAAAGTCGTTGAGCAGCTTGGCGATCTGGCCGAGGGTCTGCTGACGCCGCGCATGCGGCAGCACATGCTGCCAGCCGCGGGTCAGGTAGTGATGGTAGCGCTGGGTGTTGATGCCAACCTGGATATTGAAACTCAGCAGGCGGAGCACATCCGGCAGCGCCGGTGCATCGTCACTGCAGGCCCAGTTCGGGTTGGTCTGCAGACAGGCCGGCGCCATGGAGCCCTGGGTAGAGCGTCGCCATGGGATATTGCCCGTTGCAATCATCAAAGCCCCCTCGGTCAGGAACGTTCCTGATCTACCAGATATTCTGCGATTTTCAGCATTTCCTCGAAACTGCCGGCCATGCCGCCTTCGATTCGATATTTGCCGTTGACGATCAGTGTGGGTACGCCGGAAGCACGATAGGCCTTGGCCAGTCGTTTGGCCTGGCTCATCTTCAGGCTCACCCCAGCGGAGGACCAGGTCTTGCGGAACTCATCTTCATCGATACCATATTGCGACAGCAGTTCCACCATCGCATCCGTATCGGCCAGGCGGTTACCCTGATTGTGAATGGCCTGGAATACCGCAGCGTGGGCTTCACCCAGCTGATTCATGCTCTCCAGAGTGTAGAACAACTGACCATGGGTATCCCAGGCGCCGCCGAAGAAGGCAGGAACAGGGCGGAAGTTCACATCTTCGGGCAGGGTTTGTTTCCATTCGCTGATGATCGGCTCGAAGGTGAAGCAATGGCCGCAGCCATACCAGAACAGTTCAGCCACTTCGATCTTGTCCGGCTCCTGCGTCGGAGCCACGGCTGGCAGCTTGACATAATGCACGCCGGCCCGGTACTGAGTTTCCTGAGCCTGAACCATCGCCAGGCCGCCCAGCAACCATATCAATCCAACAGTCAACAACTTGCGCATGTATCTCTCCGAACGCTATTTCAGACAATGTTCTGTGTCATTCAGGCCATCATGATGGCAAAAAGGTTCCCCCGGCTGGTTGTCCTGCTGACCGCCTAGGTTTTCAACAGTCGCAAAAAAGGGTGGCCGTAGCCACCCTTTTTTTATCACCAGCTATTGCAAGGCAACATCGGGATCAACGCAGACCCTGGATATAATCGGCAACCGCCTGAATATCCTTGTTGCTCATGCGCGAGGCGACAGTTTGCATGATCATGGCATCACCATCATTGACCCGGTTACCTTCACGGAAATCGGTCAGCTGTTTAACGGTGTAGACAGCATGCTGGCCGGCCAGGTGTGGGTAGCGGGCCGGATCATTGCCCTTGCCGGTCGGCGAGTGGCAACCAGTGCAGGCCGGCAGACCGGTGGCAATATCACCGCCGCGGTAGATGGCTTCGCCACGCTCGACCAGTTCCGGGCTGGCAACGCCGCCCTTCAGCTCTTGTGATGAAAAATAGGCTGCGACATCAGCCATGTCCTGCTCGTCCAGGTTGGTCAGCATACCGGTCATTTCCGGAACCACGCGGGTGCCGTCCTTGATCTCGACCATCTGCTTGAGCAGATAGCGTTCACCCTGACCGGCCAGGCTCGGCCAGTTCGGCATGGCGCTGTTGCCATCTGCGCCATGACAGGCTGAACAGATTGCGACTTTGCCTTGGCCAGCTTCCGCATCACCCTGCAGTGCATGGGCCGAACCGGCCACACCGAGGGATAACACCAGACTTACAAGTAATTTATTCATCGGCTAATCCAATTACGGCTAAAAGAAAAATCAGGCCTGGCCTGCGTCTGGTCTTGGTGACCACTGTTATGTGCAGACAGCCTTGCATGCTTGCCGACGGTTTACCGGGTCGGCACCAATAAGCGCCCATGCTAGCCGCCACTCGGAAGCAGCGCAATGGCCATACTGTCGCAGTGCACTGTCATGATATTAAACGGCGGCATTATATACTAAGCTAGCCGCTGACGTGAATGCATCAACACAGACCGGATATTCCATGCCCTCAGCTACACCTCTTGCCATTCTCTGCCAGACGGCCAGTTTCATCAAAAGCGCCAGTCAGGCGGATCAGTGCCCTGCCGATCAAGGTCTGGAAGTGGCCTTTGCCGGCCGCTCCAATGCCGGCAAGTCCAGCGCCCTGAATACCTTGACCCATGCTCGCCTGGCCCGTACTTCGAAAACGCCGGGGCGGACCCAGCTGATCAACTTCTTCGGCCTGGACGAGAGCCATCGTCTGGTCGATCTGCCGGGTTACGGTTACGCCAAGGTGCCGCTGGAGCTGAAGGAGCATTGGAAACTGCACCTGGATGCTTACCTGACTCAGCGTAACTCACTGGCCGGCGTGGTGCTGGTCATGGATATCCGTCACCCGTTATCCGGGTTCGACCGGATGATGCTGGAATGGGCAGATGTAACCGGCCTGCCGGCGCACATTCTGCTGAGCAAGTCGGACAAGCTGTCCTACGGCGCGGCCAAAGGTGTGCTGCTCAAAGTGCAGACCACTGTGCGCAAGGAATTCGGCAACCGTGCAACTGTGCAGCTGTTCTCCTCACCCAAGCGCCAGGGTATCGACGAAGCACATGCGGTACTGGAAAGCTGGCTGTATCCCGCCGAGGACTCGGTAGTGGACGGCGATCAGACGGACACCACCGAGTAGCCCCCAGCGTCACTCCTTCACGTTCATGTATTTTTCCGCCCAGCCCAGGTACTCGTCCGGGCTGCTGTACCTGGCTGCCAGTTCCGAGGCATTGAGGCCGTTGCCGGCAGTGATGCCACGCTGTTCGCGCAGACTGTCGTAGGTGGCCTGAATCGCCGCGAAGTAGGCGGCATGCCCGTTGACCACGATACGTACACCCAGCTCGGCCAGACGCTTGTCGTCGCGCAATTCCGGATTGCCATAGGTGACCAGCATCAGCGGTACGTGCAGGCCTTCGACAATGTCCTCAAGATGGTTGAAATCCTTGACGCCGACCAGGCAGATGCCGTCGGCGTTGGCATCCTGATAAGCCCGAGTGCGGTGGATCACTTCGGCGAGCGGCTGCACTCCGGCATGAGTTCGAGCGATGATCGCCAGAGCGCTGTCATTGCGGGCTTCCTGCGCTGCGCGCAGTTTGCCGACACCTTCCTCGATACTGATCAGATCATAGGAGCGGCGGCCGAACTGGGCGGGCAGCAGGGTGTCTTCGAGCGTCAGGGCAGCGACCCCGGCACGCTCCAGTTCCATTACCGTGCGCATGGCGTTGAGCGCGTTGCCGTAGCCATGGTCCGCATCGGCGATCACCGGCAACCGCGCCACTCGACCGATACGATTGGCCTGCTCGGCGAATTCACTGAGCGTGATCAGAGCGATATCCGGTGCGGCGAGGACCTGTAAGGCGGCGACCGAGCCGCCGAGGATGCCTACTTCAAAACCGAGGTCGGCAGCGATGCGGGCCGATAATGGATCGAATACAGAAGCGGTATGGTAGCAAGCGGAGCTGGCGAGCAAGGCACGAAAAGCCTTGCGCAGCTCGTGGGGGCAAGTTTTCTGCATCAGTCTTGATTCCTGGAATCTTGTCCTGCGCACTGGCTGCAGGACCTGTTCCGAAGAGGGTAACACGCTTGTGGACTATCGACTGAGGGCCTGACAGCAGACGAGCAGGCAAAAAAAACCCCGAACTTCTATGGGGAGGGAAGATTCGGGGCTTAACAACCGGGCTGTGCTAGGAAAGGGATGCCCGGTATTCTGCCAACACTAAATCACATCTAAGGAGCATGAATGGCTTGACGGGCCATTCATAATATCTGACCGGGCAGTTTCCGGTTAAGTTCAGAAATCTTGCAAAAAAGATTCTGATTCCGATGGGGCGCTCAATGCGCCTCATCCCAGTTGTCCCCTATGCCCACTTCCACCAGCAGCGGCACGTCCAGTTCGGCGGCGGCGCTCATGTGCTGGCAAAGCCCGGTGCTGACTTGGTCGAGCAGGTCCTCGCGCACTTCCAGTACCAGTTCGTCATGTACCTGCATGACCACACGGGCATCCAGCCCCGACTCAATCAGCCAGCGATCCACCTCGACCATTGCCCGCTTGATGATGTCGGCGGCAGTGCCTTGCATCGGTGCGTTGATGGCGGTGCGCTCGGCACCCTTGCGCATGGCCTGGTTCTTCGAGTGAATCTCCGGCAGATACAGGCGGCGACCGAACAGGGTTTCGACGAAGCCTTTTTCCGCTGCCTGCGCTCGGGTGTCTTCCATATAGCGCAACACGCCCGGATAGCGGGTGAAATAGCGGTCGATATACGCCTGCGACTGCTTGCGGTCGACCCCGATCTGTTTGGCCAGGCCGAAGGCGCTCATGCCATAGATCAGACCGAAGTTGATCGCCTTGGCGCTGCGCCGCTGATCATTGCTGACCTCGTCCAGGGCTACACCGAAGACCTCGGCGGCTGTAGCGCGGTGCACGTCGAGGCCTTTGCGGAAGGCTTCCAGCAGCCCTTCGTCCTGCGCCAGGTGGGCCATGATGCGTAACTCGATCTGCGAGTAGTCGGCCGCCATGATCTTGTAGCCGGGCGGAGCGATGAAGGCCTGACGGATGCGTCGGCCCTCGGCGCTGCGGATCGGGATATTCTGCAGGTTCGGATCGGATGAGGACAGCCGACCGGTGGCCGTGACCGCCTGGTGGTAACTGGTATGAATACGACCGGTACGCGGATTGATCTGTTCCGGCAGGCGGTCGGTATAGGTGCTCTTGAGCTTGCTCACGGTGCGGTATTGCATGATCACCTGGGGCAGCTCATAACCTTGCTCCGCCAGCTCGGCGAGCACCGACTCGGCGGTGGACGGCTGGCCTTTAGCGGTCTTGGAGATCACCGGCAGGCCCTGCTTCTCATACAGAATGGTGCCCAGCTGTTTCGGCGAGCCGAGGTTGAATTCTTCACCGGCCAACTCGAAGGCCTGCCGCTGCAGTGCGGTCATCTTGTCACCCAGCTCATGGCTCTGGATGCCGAGCAATTTGGCATCCACCAGTGCACCGCTGCGCTCGATACGCGCCAACACCGGCACCAGTGGCATCTCGATCTGCTCCAGCACCTTGGCCAGCGAGCTGATGCCCTGTAATTTCTGCCACAGTGTCTGATGCAAGCGCAGGGTGATGTCGGCATCTTCAGCAGCATAGGGGCCGGCTTGTTCCAGCGCGATCTGATCAAAGGTCAGCTGCTTTGCGCCCTTGCCGGCAATATCTTCGAAGCGCACGGTGCCGGTGCCCAGGTATTTGAGCGCCAGGCTGTCCATATCATGACGTGTCGCCGTCGAGTCCAGCACATAGGATTCGAGCATGGTATCGAACGCCACGCCCTGCACCTGGATGCCGTAGTGCGCCAGCACGTTCATGTCGTACTTGGCATGCTGCGCCACTTTAGGTCGCTCCGGATCTTCCAGCAGCGGTTTGAGGGCGGCCAATACGTGATCGCGATCGAGCTGGTCGGGCACACCCATGTAACTGTGAGTCAACGGCACATAGGCCGCTTCATGGGGGCTGACAGCGAAGGACAGGCCGACCAGCTCTGCCTGCTGGGCATGGATGCTGGTGGTTTCGGTATCAAAGGCGAACAGGGAAGCGTTCTGCAGTTTATTGAGCCACAGATCGAAGTGCGTCTGATCGAGGATGGTCTCGTATTTAGCGTCCACTGCCTCGGCCTGGTTCGGTGTCTCCACTGCCTGACCGGCAGCTTTTGCTTCACGCAGCAGATCGTCGAGCCAGTTCTTGAATTCCAGCGTGCGATACAGCTCGATCAGGGCTTCGCGGTTGGGCTCGGTCGGGTGCAGGGCATTGACCTTCACATCCAGCTCGACATCTACCTTGATGGTTGCCAGTTGATGGGACAGATAGGCCATGTCCTTGTGTTCCAGCAGTTTCTCCGGCAGCTTCTTGGCACCGCGGATCGGCAGCTCGGGAATCTTCTCCAGATTGGCATAGATCACATCCATGCCACCGCCGAGCCCATTGAGCAGGCCTTGTGCGGTCTTCTCACCCACACCCGGCACGCCGGGAATATTGTCGGATTTGTCGCCCATCAGCGCGAGAAAATCGATAATCAGCTCAGGCCCGACACCGAATTTTTCCCTTACCCCTTCGGTATTCATGACTGTGTTGGTCATGGTGTTGACCAGCGTGATGTGTTCGTCGACCAGCTGCGCCATGTCCTTGTCACCGGTGGAAATCACCACCGGACAACCCACAGCGGCGCTTTGCCTGGCCAGCGTGCCGATAACGTCATCTGCCTCAACCCCGTCGACGCACAACAGCGGCAGGCCCAGCGCCTTGACGCTGGCGTGCAGTGGCTCGATCTGCGAGCGCAGATCATCAGGCATCGGTGGGCGGTGCGATTTGTAATCCTCGAACAGCGCATCGCGGAAGGTCGGGCCCTTGGCATCGAAGACCACCGCGATGGGGCTATCCGGATACTGCTTGAGCAGGCTCTTGAGCATATTGAGCACGCCCTTGACGGCGCCGGTCGGCATGCCGGTGGAGGTGGTCAGCGGCGGCAGTGCGTGGAACGCACGGTACAGATAGGAGGAGCCGTCAACGAGAATCAGCGGGGCAATGGAGTCAGTCATGCGTCAGGTCAGCGTTCCAGAGAGAAAAGAGGCTAGAATGAGGTTGTCGTCATTCCATAAAAGGACAAGGTTAACATGACACGCATAATTGGCCGCGGGTTGGCTGCACTGGTACTGATCGCAAGTTTCTCTGTCATGGCGCAGGAGCCACCGCTGACCGGCGAGCCAGACGTTACCATTCGTCAGGAAGGCGACAAGACCATCGAAGAATATCGCCTGAATGGTTTTCTCTACGCCATCAAGGTCACCCCGAAGAATGGCGCGCCCTATTTCCTGGTGGCGGTGGATGATGACGGCAATTTCACCCGTGCCGACAATCCCAACGGCTTGCGTATCCCCTCGTGGAAGATCTTCGAATGGTAAGGCGCTGACATGTCGGTATTCACCCCGGTTGAACGCGAGCAGTTGGCTGGCTTTCTCAGTGGCTTCGATCTCGGCAGATTGATCGATCACAGCGGCATCGTCGGCGGCACGGAGAACAGCAATTTTTTCGTCGCCACCGAGCAGGGCGAATATGTCCTGACCCTGATCGAGCGCGGCCCGTCTGCCGAGCTGCCGTTTCTTGTTGAACTGCTCGACTGTCTGCATGAAGCAGAGCTGCCGGTGCCCTATGCCATTCGCGATCGTCAGGGCCGGGCATTGCATGAACTCAATCAGCGCCCGGCACTGCTGCAACCGCGGTTGCCTGGCCGACATGTCGATCTGACCGACGCCAGTCACTGTCATGCCGTCGGGAAGACGCTGGCGCAGCTGCACAACGCCACGGCCGACAGCGGCCTGCAACGGCGCAGCGACCGGGGGCTTGAGTGGATGGTGGCTGAGACCCAGGCGCTGTCGGAGCGCTGTGCGGCGTCGGCACGACAGTTGTTACAGCCGATGTCTGCCATATTGGAACGACTGCAGCGAGAGCGCCCGGGATTGCCTGAGGCGGTGCTGCATGGCGACCTGTTCCGGGATAATGTGCTATTCGACGGCCATCACCTGACCGGCATCATCGACTTCTACAACGCTTTCAGCGGCTGGGCTCTGTACGACGTTGCTATCTGTGTGAACGACTGGTGTCTGGCTGAAACTGGTGGGCTGGACGTACGGCGAGCCGAGTCCCTGTTGGCGGGCTACGGCAGTCTGCGTCGCTTTACTCCGCTGGAAGCCGAACACTGGCCTGACTTGCTGCGTCTGGCCGCACTGCGCTTCTGGTTGTCACGGGAGGTGGCGGCGAATCAGCACGCCGAGCAGAGCAGCGTATTGATCAAGGACCCGATGCATTTCCAGCGATTGCTTGAAATGCATCGGGAGGTCCGTTTGGGATTGCCGCTGGCGCTGTAGCAGTCAGCTGATCAGTACCGCTCCAGCCAGTGCGCATAAGGTGCCGGCAGGGTCCAGGAAGCCTTGTCGATCTTCAGCTCTCGCGCGGCATAATAGGCCCAGTGCGGGTTGGCCAGATGCGCCTTGCCGACCATGACCAGATCCAACTGGCCATCCTGTACTGCCTTTTCCGCGATATGCGGCTCGCCGAAGCCCCAGGCAGATGACACCGGGATGCCCACTTCACGGCGCACACGCTCGGCAATCGAACCCATGAAGGCAGGCGCCCAGGGAATCTGTGCTTCGGGTGTATTGAAGCCGATGCTGACACTGATCATGTCCAGCCCGGCGTCTTTCAGACGGCGGGTCAGATCGATGGATTCGTTCAGGGTCTGCTCATCCTTGCCATCGAACTCCAGTACGCCGAAGCGCATGGTCAACGGCAGATGCGCCGGCCACACTTCACGAACTGCAGCGAAGGTCTCACGGAGGAAGCGGCTGCGGTTTTCGTAGTTGCCACCATAAGCATCAGTACGTTGGTTGGAGTGCTCTGAGAAGAAGCTCTGCGCCAGGTAGCCATGAGCAAAATGCAGCTCCAGCCACTCGAAACCGACCTCGTGGGCTCGTTTGGCAGCGGCAACGAAGTCATCGCGTACCCGGGCAATATCTTCCAGCGTCATTTCACGCGGTTGTTTGGGCAGGTTCTTGCCGAAGGCCAGCGCCGAGGGGGCAATGGTCTGCCAGCCGCGGGGGGCATCGTTGGCAATATGGTCGTCACCTTCCCAGGGATTGTGGGCGCTGGCCTTGCGACCGGCGTGGGCGATCTGAATGCCCGGTACCGAACCGTGTTTCTTGATCGCCTGCACCGTGGGAATGAAGGCTTGGGCCAGCTCGTCATTCCAGATGCCTGCGCAATCCGGCGTGATGCGACCTTCCGGTGCCACTGCGGTGGCCTCGACGATAACCAGGCCAGCACCACCACGGGCCATGCCGGCGTAGTTCTGCAGATGCCAGTCATTCACCAGACCGTCAACGGCGCTGTACTGGCACATGGGCGGTACGGCAATCCGATTGCGCAGGGTGACGTCCTTGAGTGTAAAAGGTTGGAAGAGCGCGGACATGAGTTTTCCTGTGGGGTGGTTGAAACGATAGTTCGATAATAATCGAACAATAGATCAAAAACAAATCATTATGTAGACTCGAAGCCATGAGACCTTTCAAACATCCGGCCCCCGACGACTTTGTACTGGAGCGTGTACTGCATGCTCTCAGCGATCCGGTACGTCTGGAGATAGTGCAGTGCCTGGCGCGAGTGGCCGAGGCCAGTTGCGGCGAGCTGGATGGTGGGCGTCCCAAATCGAGCATGTCGCACCATTTTCGGGTGTTGCGTGACGCTGGACTGGTGTGTACCTATGGCGTGGGCACCACCCATATCAATTCGTTGCGGCGCCAGGAGATGGACAGCCGCTTCCCCGGTTTGCTGGAAGCGGTGCTGGGGAATATGCAAATGCCGGCCGCCGGCAACGATAAGCACGGCTGAAGTTCAGCGCTGTAAGC
The DNA here is from genome assembly GCF_014897305.1 of Pseudomonas sp. FME51. Classification (NCBI taxonomy): domain Bacteria; kingdom Pseudomonadati; phylum Pseudomonadota; class Gammaproteobacteria; order Pseudomonadales; family Pseudomonadaceae; genus Pseudomonas; species Pseudomonas sp. FME51. The sequence continues at coordinate 223,607 of NZ_JABUYN010000007.1, forward strand.
GTAGCGCTCCAATGCGAGTCAGAGCGCGGCACTTAAAAGCAATGGGCGGTACCGCGGTTCGGTCTACTCTGCCATCACTCTGGGTAGCCATTGGGCCAGCTGATCGGGTTTCAGTGGTGGGCGGATGAAGCCGACATAACGGCCTTCGGCGTCAACTATCACGACTTGTCCACTATGATCGACCAGATAGTCCGGCTCGCTGGTATCCGGCTCGATGTAGGCTATGGACAGTGCCTGCGCCAGGCGGGCCAGTTGCTCTGGCTCGCCGGTGGCGCCGTGAAATCCAGCATTGAAGAAGTTCAGATACTGGCTCATCTGTTCTGGCGTATCACGCTCCGGATCAACACTGATCATGGTGACACGCAGGTTCTCGGCCTGTTCCGGCGGCAGGCTGGTGACCAGCTGACGCAGTTCGGCCATGGTCGTTGGGCAGATGTCCGGGCAGAAGGTGTAGCCGAAGAACAGCAGATCCCACTGCCCCTGCAGATCATCCTGTGTCCAGTCGCCGCCCGCTGCCGATTCCAGTGTCACCTCGGGTATCGAACGCGGGGCATCAAACAGAAAGACCCCGTTCTGCGAGAGCACATCACGATCCAGCGGTGCTGGCCGCACTACCTTGTTGACGACGGCACCGATGACCAGGGCGATGACCGCCACGGTGATCAGAACGGTCTTCTGCACTCCACTCAGAGCCATCCGACTACTCCCGCATAATGGTCCACCAGCAGGGCGACGAACAGCCACAGCAGGTACCACAATGAAAATTTGAAGGTCTTGATCGCAGCATGTGGGCGGCTGTCACGGTACAGCGCCCAGGCCCAGTCGATGAAGCGCAGACCCAGTCCCAATGCCACCACCAGATACAGCGTGCCACTCATGTGAATGACGTAGGGCAGCAGACTGACGGCCAGCAAAATGAAGCTATACAGCAGAATATGCAACTTGGTGTATTGCTCACCGTGAGTAACCGGCAGCATGGGAATATCCACCTTGGCATATTCGGCCTTGCGGTGAATGGCCAGCGCCCAGAAGTGCGGCGGCGTCCAGGCGAAAATGATCAATACCAGCAGCAGCGCTTCGGCATCCACCTGGCCGGTAACTGCGGTCCAGCCGAGCAGGGGCGGCGCAGCGCCGGCCAGGCCGCCGATGACGATGTTCTGTGGTGTCGCGCGCTTCAGATAGGAGGTGTAGATCACCGCATAACCCAGCAGCGAGCCCAGGGTCAGCCAAGCGGTCAAGGCATTGATCCAGAGCAGCAGAATGGCCATGCCGGCGACACCCAGCGCCAGTGCAAAGAGCAGGGCGTGGATGGGATTCACTCGTCCCTGCGCCAGCGGACGGCGCTGGGTGCGGGCCATATGCAGATCGATGCGCCGGTCCACTACATGGTTGATCGCTGCTGCCGAACCGGCGCACAGGGCGATGCCGAGGTTGCCCAGCAGCAGCACCGACCAGGACACTGCGCCTGGGGTAGACAGCAGCATGCCGATAGCCGAGGTGATGATCATCAATGCGACCACCTTGGGCTTGGTCAGCTCAAGGTAATCGCGCCAGCCGGCAACGGCCCGTGCGGTTCTGCTCATGGTCGTCATGCTGTTCCCCCGCGCCTTGGGCGCTTGTTGTTATAGGTTTGCCCCAGTATGTGTCAGAACCCGCCAGCCGGCCAGCGGCTGGCGGGTCGATTTCAATTACCTTGGCCCCTCAGGCCGGTGTCCACTGTCCCACACCCCCGGAACGCGTGCGCCTGTTCAGAGAGATGACCACCGGGCGCAGCTGATAGTTGACCAACACCAGACTCAACAGCAGCAGTGCGCCCACAGCGTTATGCGCGACCGCCACCGCCAGCGGCAGATGTGCCAGCACGTTGGTGATGCCCAGACCTACCTGGGTCAGCAACACCAGCGTCAGCCAGACCGCAGTCGCCGTCAGACCGGCGCGGTACAGTCGCCAGGCCAACAGCAAGGTAACCAGCAGGGTGATCATCGCGCCCACCCGGTGGGTGAAATGGATCGCCGTACGGCCCTCGCCATAGAGCATGCCGCCCAGATAATTAGGTCCGATTTCCTGGAAAATATTGAAGCCGGCGGCAAAGTCCATCTCCGGCCACCATTCGCCGTGGCAGGTTGGCAAGTCGACGCAGGCCACCGCCGCATAGTTGCTGCTGGTCCAGCCGCCGAGGGTGATCTGCAGAATCACTATCAGCAGAACGGCGCGGGCCAGCGGCCGCAGCGCGTTCAGGCCGATATCTGCCGGGAAACGTCCGGACAGGCGCAGGCTGAGCAGAAACAGTAGGCTGAGGGTGGCGAAACCGCCAAGCAGATGGGCAGTTACGATTTGCGGCCAGAGTTTCAGGGTGACCGTCCACATGCCGAACAGCGCCTGACAGATGACCAGCGCCAGCAGGCCCAGCGGCAGTTTCAAGGGGTAGCCGTCACGCCCGCGTTGTTTCAGGGAAAACAGCGCCAGCCCGAGAATGGTCAGCCCCAACAGGCCGGCGGCATAACGGTGGATCATCTCGGCCCAGGCCTTGAACGCTTCCACCGGGTCGTCCGGAAAGCGCAACTGCGCCAGCTCCACGGCTGCATCGCTGCGCGGGACGCTGAGAAAGCCATAACAGCCTGGCCAGTCGGGACAACCCAGGCCGGCATGCACCAGACGGGTATAGGCGCCCAGAATGACTACCACAAAACCCAGCAGCAGGGCACAGACAGCAAAAATGAAACCGGGTTTGCGCATACTCATCAACCTACCTTGGACACTTTAAGAAGATGCCGCAGGTCATCCAGCAGGTTCTTGCCAGGATTGGCCGGGTCGCGGTGCAGCACCACCCGGCCCAGTGGATCGATGACCCACAGTTGCGGCCCTTGCTGCCAGATATCCGGATGCACGCCGAGACTGTCCTGATAGGCGGCTGGCGCGAGCGGCAATTGCTGCAACTGTGGATAATCGTTGTTCAGCCGACGCATGAGTTCATCGGAGGCCGGTTCGCCGATGGCCAGAACATGTTCCACACGATCAGCTTCGCGGCCGGTGGCGACATCGATCTGGCGGGCTTCATGCACCAATGCCAGACAGGCTTCCGTACAGCCTCCCGGCGCTGTGACCAGCAGACGCCAGGGGGCGCCGTAGCCAACCGGTTCCAGCGCCAGTTGCCAGTCCTGTACGGTCAACTCCGGTTCGACCAGAGATGAGTTGTTGGTCTGGGTCTGCGGAATACCGATCTGCCAGGTTGCCATCAGCCAGGCAACGAGAATCGGGCCGATGACCACTGCGGCAATGGCCAGCAACTTGAGCTGACCCCGTGGCTTGACGGTATTCGGTGTGTTGTCAGTGGTGCTGGTCATTGTTGTTCCCCCGGGGTTCGGGCCGCAAACCAGCCCAGATAAACAATATCAACAAAGCGGCCGCCAGAGCGAACCACTGTACTGCGTAACCGGTATGTTTACTTGCGGTCATCGGTAGCCCCGGCCAGTCCAGCCGAAAGGCGCCATGGCTGCCAGGCTGTAGCCGTGCCATCCACGGCTGCAAAGGCATATCGGCCTGTTCGGTAAAAGCGGGCAGGTCGATGCTGCCGACCAGCTTCGGCCAGCCGACGGTCGTGGCGCTATGCAGAGTGAAACCCTGGTCCTGTGAGGGGAGCACTTCGACCTGCAGTTGGATGTTGCCCTGGGGGGTAGGCACCGGGGGCAGTTGGCGGCGATCCGGCCAGGGCAGCCAGCCGCGGTTGACCAGCAGCTGCAGATCGCTGGCGTTGTCGTGAAAGACCTGCAATACCTCGACGCCCGGCCTGCCATCGCGGGTGCGGTTGTCCAGCAACCACAGGTGCTGCGCATCCAATTGGCCGATCAGTACCAAGGGGCGCCAGGCGAGGTTGAGGGTGGGATCGATGTCGCTGAGAGGGATAGCATGCGTGCTGCGCTGCTGATCTATCTGTGCTTGCAATTCGCGCTTTTCGTCAGCGCGCTCCAGCTGCCAGAAGCCGAGGCTGATCAGTATCGGCAACAGCGTCAGGGTGAATACCCAGAGTGGCCAGCCGGGTGCGAAGCGGCGGCTGAGCGGTATCGCGTCAGACTGGCTTCTGGTCATTCGCCGGCTTCCTTATGCGGTCTATACTGCAGAACATTCTGTTGAACATGGACCGTCATTATGTGGTTGAAAATCATTATTCTGATATTGCTGGCTGCCATCATTGTCAGCCTGTTCAGTGGCGCGCTGTTTCTGCGCAACGCCGACTCCGGCAGTAGTCTGGTCAATGCCTTGACCCTGCGTATCAGCTTGACCGTCGTGGTGATGTTGCTGATCGCATGGGGGCTCTGGTCAGGGCAGTTGCAGTGGGGTGCTCCGTGGCTGCACTGACCACGGAGCAGACTGTTCAGAGCACGTAGACAAAGATGAACAGCGCCACCCAGACCACGTCGACGAAGTGCCAATACCAACTGGCGGCTTCGAAGCCGAAATGATTATCCGGGGTGAAATGGCCCTTGTGTACACGGACCAGCATCACCGTGAGGATGATCGCGCCCATGGTCACGTGAAAGCCGTGAAACCCGGTCAGCATGAAGAACGTTGAACCGTAGATCCCTGAGCTCAGCGTCAGCCCCAGATCCTGGTAGGCGTGTACATATTCGGCCAGCTGAAAACCCAGAAAGACTACGCCGAGCGCCACAGTCAATAGCAACCAGTTCTTCAAGGCCTTGCGCTTGTCGGCACGCAGGGCGTGGTGGGCCAGGGTCAGGGTGACACTGGAGGTGATCAGCAGCAGGGTGTTGATCAGCGGCAGCTGCCAGGGGCTGATGGTTTCGGTAGGACCGGGAAAAGTGCCAGGGTCGGGATTGTTGACCAGCGGCCAGGAAAAATTGAACTCCGGCCACAACATGCTGCTCGAGCCCTTTTCACCGATGCCATCCAGCCAGGGGCCTGCCAGGACGCGTACATAGAAGAGTGCTCCGAAGAAGGCGGCGAAGAACATCACCTCGGAAAAGATGAACCAGGTCATCCCCATACGGAACGAGCGGTCCATCTGCCTGCTGTACAGCCCCTGTCGACTCTCCTGAATGACGTTGCCGAACCAGCCAAAGAACATCCAGACCAGGATCAGCAGACCGGCATAGAGAATGTAGTTACCCGGTGAGGCGCCCGAGCCGCTGCTCAGGCCATTCATCAGCGTGCCGGCGCCGAAGACGGAGACCAGCAGGCCGATGGAGCCGACTATCGGCCATTTGCTCTGATCCGGGACGTAATAGACTTCATGTTCTTCGTGACTTGCCATCTGTTGTTCTCCTTATCGGCAGCCGGAATTCAGTGTATTGCGGCCAGATCGAGACTGGCCGCCATGCGTTCGGTCACATCAAACAGGGTATAGGCCAGCGTGAGCCGTCGCACATCCTTCGGCAATGCCGGATCAACAACGAAGCGCACCGGCATTTCGATGCTTTCGCCAGGCTGCAGCACCTGCTGGGTAAAGCAGAAACACTCGGTCTTGTGCAGGAAAGCCGCCGCCCGGGAGGGGGCGACGCTGGGAATGGCCTGGGCCACCATCACCTTGTCGGTGGGGTTGTGGGCCAGGAAGTTGACGGTGCGAGCCTCGCCCGGATGCAGCACGACTTCGTCGTTTTGCGGGCCGAACGACCAGCGCATGCCTTCGGCATTGCTGGACACGAATTGCACCCGCACCTCACGTTGCATGTCCACCTGCTCCTGGCCTTGCCAGGCCGAACCGGCGGTTTTGCCGTTGATGCCGAAGGCCTGGCACATCACGTCGTAGATCGGTACCAGCAGAAAGCCGAAGGCGAACATGCCGACGACCAACAGCAGCAGCCGTTTGATCAGACTTCTGGTGCTCAGACCTTCCTCGCTCATGACAACCCCCTTATTTCACTTCCGGTGGTGTGGTGAAGGTGTGATAAGGCGCCGGTGACGGCACCGTCCACTCCAGTCCCTCAGCACCATCCCATGGCTTGGCCGGGGCGATCTTGCCGCCGCGCACGCACTTGATGACGATGTACAGGAACAATAGTTGAGTTGCGCCGAACATGAAGGCACCGATCGAGGACACCATGTTGAAATTGGCAAACATCATGTTGTAGTCGGGGATACGCCGCGGCATGCCGGCCAGACCGACGAAATGCATCGGGAAGAACGCCAGGTTCATGCCGACGAAGGACATCCAGAAATGTGTCTTGCCCAGCACCTCGTCATACATGTGCCCGGTCCACTTCGGCAGCCAGTAGTAGGCCGAGGCGAAGATGCCGAAGATGGCACCGGGTACCAGCACATAGTGGAAGTGCGCCACCACGAAGTAGGTGTCGTGATACTGGAAATCCGCCGGGGCGATGGCCAGCATCAGCCCGGAGAAGCCGCCGATGCTGAACAGGATGACGAAGGCGATGGCGAACAGCATCGGCGTCTCGAAGGTCAGCGAGCCGCGGAACATGGTGGTCGCCCAGTTGAACACCTTCACCCCGGTAGGCACCGCGATCAGCATGGTGGCATACATGAAGAACAGCTCGCCGGTCAGCGGAATGCCGACGGTGAACATGTGGTGTGCCCACACCGAGAAGGACAGGAAGGCGATCGCTCCGGTGGCGTATACCATGGAGGTATAGCCGAACAGCGGCTTGCGGCTGAACGCCGGAATTATCATGCTCACCGCGCCGAAGGCCGGCAGGATCATGATGTACACCTCGGGGTGACCGAAGAACCAGAACACATGCTGGAACAACACCGGATCACCACCGCCGGCGGCGTTGAAGAAGCTGGTGCCGAAATGGATATCCATCAGCATCATGGTCACCACCCCGGCCAGCACCGGCATCACCGCGATCAGCAGAAAGGCGGTAATCAGCCAGGTCCAGACGAACAGCGGCATCTTCATCAGGGTCATGCCGGGCGCGCGCAGGTTGAGAATGGTGGCGATGATGTTGATCGCGCCCATGATCGAACTGATGCCCGCCAGGTGTATGGCGAAAATGAAGAAGGTGGTGCTGTCCGGCCCGTAGGTGGTGGACAGCGGCGCGTAGAAGGTCCAGCCGAAGTTGGGTGCGCCACCCTCCATGAACAGGGTCGATATCAGCAACCCGAAGGCTGCCGGCAGCAGCCAGAAGCTGAAGTTGTTCATCCGTGGCAGAGCCATGTCCGGCGCGCCGATCATCAGCGGCACCATCCAGTTGGCCAGGCCGACGAAGGCCGGCATCACCGCGCCGAACACCATGATCAGACCGTGCATGGTGGTCATCTGGTTGAAGAATTCCGGTTGCACCAGCTGCAGGCCGGGCTGGAACAGTTCGGCGCGGATGACCATCGCCAGGGTGCCGCCGAGCAGGAACATGGCAAAGCTGAACCACAGGTACATCGAGCCGATGTCCTTGTGGTTGGTGGTCAGTATCCAGCGCATCGGACCCTTGGCCGGACCGTGGGCATGGTCGGCGTGATGATTGTCGATCACTGCACTCATGACAGGTCTCCTATTGGCCATTCTTGAAGTTGAGGATATCGATGGGCGCGACCACCTCGCCGGTGTCGTTACCCCAGGCGTTGCGTTCGTAGGTGATGACCGCGGCGATATCCACTTCCGACAGCTGCTTGCCGAAGGCGGCCATGGCCGTCCCCGGTACGCCGTTGACGACCACATCGATATGCGCAGCGACGTCGTTAAGCACCATGTCGCTGCCCTTGAGTCCAGGGAACATCGGCGGCAGGCCTTCGCCATTGGCCTGGTGACAGGCCACGCAGGTACTGGTGTAGACACGCTCGCCGCGCTCCAACAGCTCCTCCAGGGTCCATTCCTTGCTGGTCAGCTCGGCCTCGGCGGCCGCAGCAGCCTTCTTCTCGGCCAGCCAGGCGGCATAGTCTTCCGGTGTGCGCGCATCCACCACGATGGGCATGAAGGCATGGTCGCGGCCGCACAGTTCGGTGCATTGGCCACGATAGATGCCGGGTTCATCGATTCGCGTCCAGGACTCGTTGATGAAGCCGGGGATAGCGTCCTTCTTCACCGCCAGCGCCGGTACCCACCAGGAGTGGATGACGTCGTTGGCAGTGATCAACAGGCGGATTTTCTGCCCGGTTGGCACAACCATTGGCTCGTCGACTTCCAGCAGGTAATGCTCGCCCTTGGCGGCCTGGTTGCTGATCTGGTCACGTGGGGTCGCCAGATTGCTCATGAAGCTGACGTCTTCACCCAGATAGTTGTACTGCCAGCGCCACTGATAACCGGTGACCATGATGTCGATGTCAGAGTCTTCAGTGTCGTAGATTTCGATCAGGGTCTTGGTTGCCGGGATGGCCATACCGACCAGGATCAGCAGCGGAATGACCGTCCAGAGGATCTCGACGGTGAGGTTTTCATGAAACTTGGCGGGTACCGCGCCTCGGGAGCGGCGGTGCATGAACATCGACCAGAACATGACGCCGAAGACGATGGCGCCGATGATCACGGAGATCCAGAAAATGGTCATGTGCAGATCGAATACCGAACGGCTGACTTCCGTTGCCCCCGGACTCATGTTGACGGTCCAGCTGGCATTGGCATTGGCGCTGAGTGCAATCAGGAACAGGCCACCCAGCCAGGTGCGTGCATGTCGCAACATCCCGGTTTTCCCCTTGTTTATTGTTTTTATCACTCCTGGCGACGCCTGTAAGGTGTAACCAGATAAAACCGAGTATAGACCTGAAGGCGATCAAAGCAATGCTCTTGAGTCTGAATCTTCATTGAATTGTCAAGGGGACATGCGGTCCATTTCAGGGATCAGAAGCTTGAGCACGGCCCTTCTGGCAAGAAATCATCTGCGACTCAATATGTTTTCAGGCTCCCTGACGAGTCACTTTGACGATATGAAGGCACTCTGCTAGCTTGAATTCAGTTCAAACCCAAAGCATTTGTTGGCTCACCATCCGGTCCGCCATCAGTGGGAGTATTCATGAAGATTTCCGAGTTACGAGAGCGTGTCCGCACGGCGCGCGAAGAGGAAGGCAGCACCGACGCCTTGCGCCAATGGCTTGATCGAAAGCTACCGGCACTGCACCGGACCATCCGTATGCGCGATAATGCCGGTAACACACTATTCAATTTCATTCAGGCTTATATAGAACGGGTGCCGGATATATTGGAGGCCGCCCAGTCGGTAGCCAACCATGCAAAGATGCGGCCCCAGCTGATTCCGGTGTTGAAGGTGGCGGAAGATTTCTTCCTGCAACCCTCGGCTACGCCGGAAGCTGATCGGGGCTTGCTGGTCCTGCTGGATGAAGCTTATCTGGCCCACCGTCTGGTGGAAGAGGTCAACGACCGCTACGTCAATCATGGTGGCGAATCGCTGATTCCAATGAGCAACACCAAGGCCAACGTCATCGTGTATGAGCTGCTGGGTGAGGAATATGCCAACCAGCTGGATGCGGCGGTGGACGAGGCGGTAAACGGTTTATTGCCGGAAGACGTGTTCGACAGTCCGGCGTTTCTGGCCTACAAGGCCGGTATTGATGAAGACCTGCGTCAGGACATGTGGCGCCGCTGGCCGAGCATGGCCGAGGAGCTGGGCGTCGGACTTACCTGGCGAGAGGATGCCTGATTGATCCGTGAATGATGTGGCGGTGAAAGGGCTGCGCGGCTGTAGGAGCGGGCTTGCCCGCGAAGCTTTTCTGCCGGGCCCTTCGCGGGCAAGCCCGCTCCCACAGGGTAAGTGTCTGTAGCCACTGCTCAATCCTTCTTCTTCAACTTCGGATTGGGATAGAACTGCGCCACATGTGATGTAGCCGCCGGTTTGCTCGACGGCTGTATGGTCACGCGGGTGGGTATCTCCCGGGGCACGGAATTGCCCCGTTCATCCAGGGTGTCAGCATAACCACAGGCAACGCACTCGCGATGTGGCACATCTTCCACCTGATACATGCGGATGGTGTCCATCTTGCTGCACGCCGGGCAAACCGCCCCAGCGATGAAGCGTTTTACCGGTTCCGATTGATTGCTCATGCTGCTTGCTCCCCGATCAGGCCGCTGTGGCGCAGCAACGCGTCCACGGATGGCTCGCGCCCACGAAAGGCAACGAACAGCTCCATAGGTTCGCGGCTGCCGCCCCGGGCCAGAATGTTGTCGCGGAAGGCTTTGCCGGTCTCGGCATTGAAGATGCCTTCCTCCTCGAAGCGGGAGAAGGCATCGGCTGACAGCACTTCGGCCCACTTGTAGCTGTAGTAACCGGCGGCATAGCCCCCGGCGAAGATATGTGCAAAACCGTTCTCGAAACGGTTGAAGGCCGGCGGCGGCATGACCGAAATCTCATTGCGTACCGCTTGCAGCACCTCACGCGCGCTGCGGCTGTTACCATCCTGGGCGTGTAGCTCGAAGTCGAACAGCGAGAACTCGATCTGGCGCAGCATGCCCAAGCCGGACTGGAAGTTGCGCGCTGCCAGCATCTTATCCAGCAGATCGCGGGGCAATGGCTCGCCCGTTTCATGGTGCCCGGAAATCAGCGCCAGACCTTCCGGCTCCCAGCACCAGTTCTCCATGAACTGGCTGGGCAGCTCCACCGCATCCCAGGCCACGCCATTGATGCCGGAGGCTGACGGATAGTCGACGCGGGTCAGCAGATGGTGCAGGCCATGGCCGAACTCATGGAACAGGGTGGTGACTTCATCATGGGTCAGCAACGCCGGCTGCTCGCCCACGGCCGCAGTAGCGACTGGCGGCGTGAAGTTGCACACCAGATAGGCAATCGGTCGCTGCAGCTCGCCGCCAGGCAGACGTCGGCGATCACGGGCACCGTCCATCCAGGCACCGCCGCGTTTGTGGCTGCGGGCATACAGATCGAGGAAGAAACGTCCAATCACCTCGCCATTCTCCAGCACTTCGAACAGCCGGGCATCGGCATGCCAGCGCTCGAAGTCGCTCACCTCGCGCAATTCGATGCCATACAGCCGGCCGACCACGCCGAACATGCCCTGCAGCACCCGATCCACCGGGAACCAGGGACGCAGTTCTTCCTGGGAGATGGCGTAGCGGTGCTGGCGCAGTTGTTCTGCGTAGTAACCGGTGTCCCAGCTCTGCAGCTCGGTGCAGCCCTTGCTCGCCGCGAAATCCTGCAGCGCCTGCAGATCGGCTTCGGCAAACGGGCGGCTGCGCTGACCGAGGTCGCGCAGGAAACCCAGTACCTGATCGGTGCTGTCGGCCATCTTGGTTGCCAGCGACAGTTCGGCGTAATTGGCATAACCGAGCAACTGGGCCAGCTCGTGGCGCAGCTGCAGGATCTCTTCAATCAGCGGGCCATTGTCATTGTCACCGGCGTTCGGGCCTTGATCCGAGGCGCGGGTGCAATAGGCGGTATACACTTCCTCGCGCAGGGCACGGTCATTGGCATAGGTCATCACCGCGTAGTAGCTGGGGAATTCCAGGGTGATCAGCCAGCCGTCCAGCTCGCGGGCTGCGGCCGCCTGTTGTGCCTGGGCCATGGCCGAGTCGGGCAGGCCATCAAGCTGGCTGGCATCGGTAATATGCTTGGTCCAGGCTTGTGTGGCGTCCATCAGCTGGTTGGAAAACCGGCTCTGCAGTTCCGACAGGCGCATCTGCAATTCACCGTAGCGCTTCTGTTGCTCCGGCGGCAGGGCGATACCGGACAGACGAAAGTCGCGCAGGGCATGTTCGATGATGGTCTGCTGGGCAGCGTCGAGCTGGCTGAAACCATCACTATCTGCCAACTGGCGATAGGCGGCATACAGCGCCTGATTCTGGCCCATCTCGGTGGAGAACTCGCTGAGCAGCGGCAGGCAGCTGTTATAGGCATCGCGCAGCTCGGCGCTGTTCATTACCGCATTCAGGTGGCTGACTGGTGACCAGGCGAGGGTCAGACGCTCACCGATCTCATCCAGTGGCTCGATCAGGGTGTCCCAGTTCCACTGCGCCGGCGGGCTGTCCAACAACGCAGCCAGCTGTGCCCGACTGTCCGCCAGCACCTGCTCGATGGCCGGTTTAACATGGCTCGGCTGGATTGAGCTGAACGGGGGCAGGTCGTAGGATTGCAGCAGCGGATTGGACATGACGGGGTTTCCTGAATAGCGTGGGCTCGTACAATGACCGTCATGATAACAACCAGACGGTGATTGGCGCTCGGCAAAGGCCGGAACACAATTACTACTATAGATGCAGGCGACAGCCAGCCAATTCAAGGGGTAAGTGATGAATATACGCCGATTCGCGGGCAAGACTCCGCAACTGGGCGAGCGCGTGCTGGTCGACAGCAGCGCGGTGGTTCTGGGAGATGTGGAACTGGGCGACGACTGCTCGGTATGGCCGGCCACGGTGATCCGTGGTGACATGCATCGTATCCGTATCGGTGCGCGCACCAGCGTTCAGGACGGCAGTGTATTGCATATCACCCACGCCGGCCCCTTCAGCCCGGACGGCTATCCGCTGATCATCGGTGACGACGTGACCATCGGCCACAAGGTGCTGCTGCACGGCTGCACCATAGGTAGCCGGATACTCATCGGCATGGGCAGCATCGTCATGGACGGCGCCGTCATTGAAGATGAAGTGGTCCTGGGTGCCGGGAGCCTGGTGCCCGCCAACAAAACGTTGCGCAGCGGTTATATGTACATGGGTAGCCCAGCGCGGGAAGTGCGGCCGCTGAGCGAAAAGGAAAGGTCATTCTTTACCTATACCGCGGGTAACTATGTGCGCCTGAAGGATCAGTATCTGCAGGAGAATGAATCCTCCTGAGCAGTAACTGGCATTCGAAGATCCCTGACCTATAATCAATTTTTTGTCAGGGAGGCGGTCATGTCAGGGAATACTGTCAAAAAACAGACGACAGACAAAAGACGCGGCGGGTTGGAACAGGAGGACAGCCGCGTCCTGATGCGGCTGATCTACGTCTCGACAGGACTGACCATCGGTTTTTTCGCAGTGCTGCAGGGGCTCAATGGCAACCTGCCGATGGCGGGTATCGAAGCCGTCGGCAGTGTGCTGCTGCTCGGTGGCGCTTACCGACTCGCCCATGTGCGTAACCTGACTCCCTGGATCTACCTTTACCTGCTGCCCACCTACAGTTTCCTCATCTACATCATCATCATGCCCGAGGCATCCGTTTCGGCTTTCGTCTGGGTCTACATGATTCCACTGATGGCCTATCTGCTGCTGGGCAAGGCCGCTGGCTTCATCGTCACGGTACCCTTCGCTATCGTTGCCATAATCGCCTACCTGATCAAGCATCCGGGCCAGCTGCAGGGGGCGGGTGTGATCGATATGGGCAATGCATTGCTCTGCGGTCTGTTGATCATGCTGTTCGTGCACGTCTATGAGGCACGGCGGGCCGCTGCCCAGCAGCTATTGCGGGAACTGGCGGAAACTGATGGACTGACCGGCGTGGCCAATCGCAGCAGCTTCCAACGACTGCTGGATGACAGTATCGCCCTCGGTGGGCGCAGCGATGAGTGTCTGGTACTGGTGTTGCTGGATCTGGACCACTTCAAAGTAGTCAACGACCGCTGGGGACACGAGGCGGGTGATCAGGCGCTGCGGCACATCTGTGCCTGCATCGACGCACGTCTGCGCAAGACCGACATGCTGGCCCGACTCGGCGGAGAGGAGTTCGCCATCCTGTTGCGCCGCACCGATAGCGCCGAGGCGCGGCCGCTGGTCGAAGCACTGCGGCTGCAGATAGCGACCACTCCGCTGTACTACGGCGAGCAGGAAATACCCCTGTCCGCTACCTTTGGCCTCGCCGAATGGCCAGTGGATGCGAAAGACGCTGAGCAGCTTTACCGCTGCGCGGATCAGCGACTCTACCGAGGCAAGCATCTGGGACGTAACCAGCTGATATTCCATGACGTGCTGCCGGCCGACCTTCTTCAGCCGCATGCAGGACTATTGCTGTCATCTGATCATTCCCGTGAATAACAGGCGGAACTGCTTCAGCACTGGTTTATGATCAGGCACACATCGGGCTCGGGCCCGCTTCACCCACGGATCATGCGAGGTTGTCATGTCTGCTTATACCAACCGAAAAATAATACTCAACAAGCGTCCCCAAGGGGAAATCCGCGACGGTGATCTCGTCCTGAAAGAACATCCCGTGCGCGAGCTGCGCGACGGTGAAATCCTGATCAAGACACTGTGGCTGTCACTTGATCCCTACATGCGTCCGCGCATGAATGATGCCAAGGGCTATATGGACCCGGTTGGTATCGGCGAAGTCATGGTCGGCGAAAGCGTCGGCCGGGTGATCGAGTCGAAATCGCCGAACTACAGCGAAGGCGATCTGGTCACCTGTTATTCCGGCTGGCAGGAATACAGCGTGGTGCCCGGCGATGCGCCGATGATCTATAAGATCGATCCTCGTGGCGTGCCGCTGCAGGCTTATCTGGGTGTGGCTGGCATGCCCGGGCGTACCGGTTATTGTGGGCTGACCTATGTCGGCAAACCCAAGGCTGGGGAAACCGTGGTGGTCGCTGCTGCTTCCGGCCCGGTCGGTAGCGTGGTGGGCCAGACAGCCAAACAGCTTGGCTGTCGTGTGGTTGGCGTCGCCGGTGGTGCGGAAAAATGCCACTTCGTGGTGGATGAGCTGGGTTTTGATGCCTGTGTTGATTACAAGGCGGGCAACCTGGATGCGGATCTGGCAGCAGCCTGCCCGGACGGTATTGATGTGTATTTCGAGAACGTCGGCGGGGATGTCAGCCGGGCGGTAGCCAAGCTGCTCAACGACGGCTCTCGGGTGCCGATCTGCGGTTATGTCTCGGCCTACAACGCCGAGGACGCCAGCAAGGTAGAAACCCCGTTCCACATTTTCGGCAAACTGGAAAACCCGCCGGAGCACCGTTTCTTCCTGGTCACCGAATGGCAGGACCGACACCAGGAAATCACCACGCTACTGGCCGAGCAGGTGGCCAGCGGGAATATCAAATACAGCGAGACGGTTGCCGAAGGGCTGGACAACGCGGTAGAAGCTTTCAAGGGTATGCTCAACGGCAAGAACTTCGGCAAGCAGCTGGTGCATATCGCCGACTGAGTGCATCTCACCCCGCAGCCGTGCAACCTGCCAGTTCGGACGCAGGAGCGTCCACGGCGCGGTTCCCACGCGGAGCATGGGAACCATCAAAACCGAGTGCTGGCTCCATTATCCGATCATTCCCACGCTCCAGCGTGGGAATGCCTGCCGGGACGCTCTGCGTCCCAATCCCATCGCTGCGTAGACTGATCAATTCGGACGCTGCGCCGCGCTTCCGGTGCGGCGCAGTCAGCTCAACCTTCTGCCCACTCCTGCTCCTGCAAGGCTCGCCACATGATCTTGCCGGTAGGTGATTTGGGCAGGGCGTCGGTGAATTGCACCAGTTTCGGGCATTTGTAGGCCGACATATTGGCCTGGCACCAACTGACGATGTCATCAGCACTGGTATCGGCATGTCCGGCCGCCAGCACCACCACCGCCTTCACTGTTTCCCCGCGGCGCTCATCCGGCACCGAGATCACGCACACCTCCTGCACCGCCGGGTGGCTGTATAGCAGGGACTCCACCTCCGCCGGCCAGACCTTGTAGCCCGAGGCGTTGATCATCCGCTTGACCCGATCCACCAGGAAGAAGTAACCCTCTTCGTCGTAATAACCCAGATCACCAGTGCGGAAGAAGCGTTTGCCATCCAGCTCGATGAAAGCCTCGGCGGTGGCCTCCGGGCGGCGCCAGTAGCCTTGAAACAATTGCTCGCCCTGCAACACGATCTCACCGACCTCGCCCACGCCGACTTCCTGCAGGCTATCCACATCGACCACCCGCGAGTCGACCCCGATGATCGGAATGCCCAGGCACTGCGGCTTGGCCGCCAGCGGTGGGTTCATGTGGGTGGCGCTGAGAGTTTCCGACAGGCCGTAGCCCTCGGAATAGCGCAGCCCCAGTTTGCCTTCCAACTTGGCGGCAATGGCAGCCGGCATGGCAGCACCGCCGCCGCCGATGGCCTGCAGGCTGCTGATATCGTACTGATCGATATCCGGATCGGACAGCAAGTCCACCACCATGGTCGGGATATTGCGCCAGGCGGTGATGCCGTGACGCTCGATCAACTTCGCTGCGGTCCGCCGGTCCCAGCGGGTCATGATCACCTGGGTGGCACCGAGATAAATGGCAGCATTCATGCACACCTGCATGCCGGTGACATGGAACATGGGTACTGACACCAGTTGCACGCCATTATGCTGACTATTGCCCCAGACCGACGGATAGACCGTGGTTGCCATGGCGCTGTGGTGGGTATGCGCGCAACCCTTGGGGTTGCCGGTGGTGCCGGAGCTGTAGGGAATCACGCACAGGTCATCTGGCCCGGCCGTCAGCGGCCCCGGCTCGTAGGCGGCATCCAGAGCCTGCTGCCAGGCGGTAAGGCCATCGCGATGGAGCATGTCGGCGGACAGGGTCACTGCCTCGGGCAGTTCCAGATCGGTGGGTTCACGCACGTAGTCGCCGTAGGTGGCGACTACCACTTCGCGCAGTCCGGTATTGCCGAGCAGATCGCCGATGTTATCCAGCAGTTCGCGGCCGCACAGGGCGACCTGCGCCTCAGTGTCGGCGATCAGGTATTCCAGTTCGGCCTTGCGGTTCATCGGGTTGACCGGCACCACCACGGCATTGGCCCGCAGAATGGCGTAGAAGCCGATGACGAATTGCGGACTGTTCTGCATATACAGCAAGACACGGTCGCCCGCCTTTACGCCAGCACGCTGCAGATAACCGGCCAGCGCCTCGGCCTGGCGTTCGAGTTCGGCGTAGGTCAGCGTGGAGCCGTAATAGAGGATGGCGGGGTGTTGCGGGTAACGCAGGGCGGAGATGCTCAGGTTGGTATAGAGACTGGTGGCTGGCAGGTTGAGAAAATGCGGTACCAGATCAGGCCAGACGGCGTAATGACGATCGAACATACGCGAGGGCTCCGTGGGCGGTTGTTATCATTGTCGAGCCCTCAGCTAAGCATGTCCTGCGCCGCTGGCAAACCGTCAGAACCCATGGTGTTGATGGGTCATAAGTGCAGCAACGCGTCATTTTCGATGCTGTAGCTGCTCCAGCCGTTCACGAAGCTTGCGGTAGCGCTCGCGGCGATGATCATTGGATGGCATCCCGTCCGCCTGCTGCAGGCAGCGTTCACACTCGGCCAGCAGTTCCGGTTTCGGATCGGCGGCAATCAGACGCAGCAGCGACTGTGCGGTGTTCAAGGCGAAGCTGATATTGCGCGGCTGGCTGGCCAGCGCCTGGCGGAACCGTTGTAGCGCCTCGGCATAGTTCTTCTGCTGGTACAGCCGGATGGCCTGGCGATTCCACTCCAGTGCCTGAGAGCCGGCCGCAAGGATATCCGGATTGTCGGTATGCCGGGCGATGTCGGCCAATACCGCCGGGTCGTCACCGTACATCTCGACACAGGTAGCCAACATCGCATCGGCTGGCCCGGCCTGGTCCAGATCACGCAGTTGCCCGGCCACCTGCAGGGCGACCTCGGCATCGAAGAAGCTCTCCAGCTGCGCGACATCAGCCGCCACCTGCTCTGCCAGTCGACGGGCCTCGACTGCTTGGCCACTCTTGTCCAGGGTGCGGGCCTGCATCAGGCGTGAACGCACCGACAGCCCCGGGTCGTTGCGCCAGGCCTTGTCCAGCTCGCCCAGGGTCTGACGAATTTCCGCCACGGCCCGTTGACCGAGTGCCCCGTTCTCGGCCTGGGCGGTGAGACTGGAGGCGAGATTCAGATGGTTTTCGGCATTGCGGAACAGTGAATTGCGGCCCAGATCGACGGCCTGGCGGAAGGCCCGTGCAGCCTGCTCATGATCATTGTTGCGTTGCGCGACCTGCCCCATGCGTTCCTGGCGCTGCAGCGAATTGGGCGAAACACGCAGTCCCTGCTGCAGGTGCTGCTGGGCCTCCTCCGGGTTGCCGCGGGCCAGTTCGGTGGCCGCCAGCCCGTCGTACAGTGCCGGGATCAGCGGGAATTGACGAATACCGTCCTGATACAGTGCCAGCGCCTGGTCCAGCTGGCCGTTCTCACGCCACAGATCAGCCAGCGCCACCAGCGCCCAAGGCAGTGGCCGCTCGCTGATCAGCGACTGCAGCAGGCGCTCCTGATCCTGGCGTCGGTCCAGGGCGGCCAGCGCCGTCACCTGATGCCGGCGGCATTGCGGAGCATACCGTGGATGCGCTGCTATTACCGCTGCGCAGGCTTCCAGCACTGCCATATGATCGGCGCGCATCTGCGCATCCAGTACGGGATGCAGCACGGTCTTCATGGCGATCAACTTGTCCAGCCGCTGCTGCAGGCTGGCCAGGTTGAAGGGTTTGGTCAGATAGCTGTCCGGTTCGCACTCCAACGCCGCCATGACCATGGCCTGGCTGCTTTCGGCGGAGATCATGATGAATATGCAATGCGGGCTGAGCAGCTTTTCATGGTGCAGCTCTTCCAGTACCTGTTGCCCATTCTTGCCCTTGCCGAGGTTGTAGTCGTGGAGAATGACGTCATAGGTGTGCTTGCGGCACAGCGCCAGTGCCTCCTCACCATTGACCGCCACATCGATATGCTCCACACCCATCTGGCGCAGCATGCCGGTGAGCGCCGAGCGGAAATCGGTGAAGTCATCCACGATGAGAAAACGCTTGTTGTTGTATTCGACCATCTTGCCATCCGCTTCGATGCCTGCCTCAGATTGCAGTTGTTTCATTGTAGCTGGATCGGACCAAGGGCGTAATGGCTACTGGCCTTGACCCTGGTTGGGGACCCGTACCCCGCCACTCAGCGCATGGATTGTTAACAATATGCCAAAAATGGGGCAGATCGAGGGCTCGGGAGTAGAGAAGAACAACGATGAGGCAGGCTTTTCCTAAGGAAAACTCCTGCTAAGCTATAAAAAAATCTGAAATTGTCTGGAAAATCGCCGTGTTATCGGTGGCTGTGTTAAATTGCCCCGGATAGGCTGCGACATATAATCGCAGGGGGATGACTCGTCGTAATCAAAGGGGTCGGTTGCTTTTGATTGCATTTGTAACCGCTGGTATCTGCGCGGGGGGCCAACGACAATATGAACGATTTGAATAAAGTGCTTATTGTTGACAATGAGCCTTTCATTGTCGAAGAATTGACCGAGTTCTTTTGCGCCAACGGCCTGGACTGCGTTGCCTGCGTCAGCTCCACCGAGGCGATTGAGCGCTTCCACGAGGATGCGACCATCGGCGTGGTACTCAGCGATTACCGCATGCCGGGAATCAACGGTATCGAGCTGATCAAGCTGCTGAACCGAACCCGATCCGCCGACCGAGTATTTGAAAGCATATTGTTCACCGGCGATGCGGAAAAGGACGACGTCATTGATGCTCTGCGGGCAGGCGTTTCTGATTACTATCAAAAGCCGCTGGATCTGGATGCCTTGCTGGTCGGGGTCCGTCGTTTGCAGGCCAGTGTTCAGCAGCGGTTCGCCGCGACCAAGGTGGAAACGATCAGCGAGCGGATCAAGGAAATGGCCGAGTCGTTGCAGGAGCTGCAACAGGGTGTCAGCGGGTTGAGTAGCACTGAGGTAGTCGAGCCGCTACCGATTGTGGAATTACCCGGCTATTCCCAGCTATCCCCACGCCAGATCGAAGTCGCTGAACTGCTGGCCAAAGGGCTGACCAACTACCAGATTTCCTGCGAACTGGGTATTTCGGAGAACACCGTCAAGTTGTATGTTTCCCAGGTGCTGCGTGCCACAAACATGCATAACCGTACGCTGCTGGCGCTGGCTCTGGGGGGGCGCAACCGCTGAGTACTGACCCAGGGCGCGCTTCGCACGCCGTCGCCCCGAGGCGGGCCTCCTACAGTTAAAGAACCCAGCCAGACAACTCGTGCCCTGAAATATTCGCGCTGACATGTAGGAGGGGCGCCACGCCGCGACGGCGGCCGCAGGACGCCCGGGTGTTCAAGCAGTCAAGATTTCTGGTGCACATCAAAGCCGGATAGTAGAGCGCCCACGAAGGAAGGTGTCGCCGTTCTCATCCTTGGGTAAGTTTGGAATGCCGCCGAACACGGGCAGGATTGGGATGATTGGGTTTTTGTCGTATTCGCGTTGCAGGCAGATATTCAGGTGATAGCGGGGTTGGGCAAAAGATGCTTGCTTGTCCTCCCGGTAATGGCCATATGATTTACCCTCGTATGGAGGGAGGGGGTCCCAATCAGGTGTGGGTGCAGGACAATCGTCCTGCACCCATTCCGATGGTAACCAACTGCCATCGACCGTCTCGTATACCTGCTGACTGATACGCTCAAGATAACTTTCTACGACTGGGCTAACCCGCACCGCATCCCTGGCGGCGTCGGCGCTGATTTGTTTGAAGCTCAGGGTCAGCAGAAATGGGATGCTGTAGGCGATAATCGCGTACAGCAAAGCAAAGAACACCATGAATAACACGGCAAACTCGATGGCGACCGCGCCGCGTTGCTTTTTTGCCTCTGCTAACTTTCTGCGTATGATTATATTCATCAGCGCACTAGCCTTGGGGCACCGCAGTTTGCATCATGTACGGTGACTTTGCTTTGACCGATCTTGAGTCCCAGAAGGTCGCTGAGTATAGGAGTGAGGACATACTCTCCAACGAAATCTAAGAGGCGTTTTAAAGGATCAATTACTAAGCTTAATACGCCTTGTAAAAGCGGGTTGGTAACCTTGCTTAGGCAGAAGCCGAAGAGGCATACATCAAGTGAAGCTGTACTGGACTTCGACTGTAGCGATTCGATCAAAGAAGACTTGACGCAGTTTTTCGTGTGGCTTCCCGATCCACAAGAAGCACCCACCACGCGGTCTCTCCAGTTGTCTGGCATGGCTTTTTTCCCCAGCTCAATACAGCCGACAATTGGAAGGCAGAGAGGCAAGGCGGGGTTGTCCCAGTTAAAGCCATCCTCTTCCAGTTTTCCTTTTATCGTATCTAGTTGAGAGTTTGTATATTCTTCTCCATTTGTTGGGGGGGTGTTGCTAATGTAACTATTTGCAATATCCTCAGCCATTTCTGTAGTAATAGCGTCTGGTATGTCCTGAGAGGTAAGAGTTAAATTCAAAAGTTCGTCTATAATCTCTTTCACCAAAGTGCCGGTGGGAAGTTCGTTTGGTTGGCCAAGCTGAGTGCTGGGTAAATTGGTAAGAGTGAACGATAGTCGGTCATCTGTTGGATTTTTGAGTACAGGTAAACCTATGCTACCTTTTACCAAGCTGATGCCGAGAGCGCTTGCCAAGGTTACGTCTTCGACTTTCCCTAAGCAGCTTTCACTGGTAGACCACATGGTACCCGCAGGCATATCTCCAATACAGATATCCGCTATGGAGCCTGTGGTTTCTATTTCAGCTTCGGGATTAGAGCCATCACAAGTCAGCTTGGTCAGCTTTGCAGTGGCGTTTGTGATTTCAATAATGACGGGTAGGTGGACGCGAGTGTCTAGAGCATCCAACAGGCCGCCAATCAGCAGGGTATCACTGGTGTCGGCGTCTATCAGTAACCTGATCTGCGCATTGTGAGCTGTAGTACCCACAGGGCCAATGCCGATTGAAGGGGGCTCGACAATGCCTGCTTCTAATTTTACAAGGCCAAGAAGATCCAGGCTTTCAGCAGGTACTCCAATGTCGGAAGGAGCACCGATGGATATTCCTCTACCTTGAGCGCCTATAAGGATAGCTGTCCTGAGAATCTCCCCAAGATTGATGCGAGTATCCAGTGCTGCTCCCAAGGGCGCATTGGTATCTACAGATATGATTCCAGGAATTTTATTACCATATTGGTCATAAGTTGAGAAAAGTTGTAGCTGTAAATCCTCAAGCCCGACAGGAATAGCTGCTGCATCCAATAGGTCAATGCCAACGTTTGCGGCGTCTTCTGCAATGAGCTTTATAGAGGCATCGAGTAGTTGTGGAAGAGTGAACAGGTTGGCACCGACACCTAGCTCTTTTATCAGGCCCTCAGGTGTTAAGGCTTTTAAATCTATATTAGATTTTACACCGAGCGCTTTCAGTAAGCCGGAAGGAGTGATTTTAACGGCAGCTAAGCCGTCCGAGGTGAGCAGTTTTAGTGTTTCGGTGTTCAAGCCAACTCCTGAGAGTAATTTGGCCAACAGCCCGCTTTCATCTAGGGTGAGTAATTGAGACTCAACTGAAAAAACCGCCACCGGTTCATCCCGCGCTGCTACGGCAGTGGCGCGTAGAGTGATTTTATCTGTCAGGCTGCTATTGAATACGCTGCCGACCTGCAGGATCAGGCTGCTTGGCACGTCATGGGCTACGGTAACTTCCACAGCCCGCCCGCTGGTCTCGTTGGGAGTAGCTACTCGTAAGCCGTCTAGCTGTTCGATATCCACGCATTGGAGAGTCAGACCGCCCGTAAAGCCATTGGCGTCAGCGTTATCGTTGGCATTCGTTTTGGTCAGCCCCCGATCTGTTGAGCAGTTACCATCCGGCAATAACAACAGGGCACCCAGCGCCGCAGTATCAGCGACTTTCTGCAGTTTGCGCTGTTCCATATACAGGCGGCCGCTATCCAACACCAATACCAGGAACATCAGCAGCATCAGAAGAGTAAAAGCAGCCATGATGCTAAATGCGCCGTGCTGTCTTTGCCGGTTGAGTAGTAAATGGGGGAATGTCATGACTAACCTTCTTCCTTGGCTTGGCGAAGGATGGTGGCCTCGCCTTTTATTTCCTGCGGCAGTACCGGGAAGCGCCAGCCGAATAGGGCAACCTGCGGGATGATGGAAGCGGGAGCTGCATGTCTAATGCAAGCAGATAGCTCCTTGGGGGACTGTCTTAGATAGCCGTCATAGCCTTTGCAAATACTTTTCCAGTCATCGGGTAACCAAGAATCTTCGACCACCGCCTTAGCCAGCGCAAGGCGCCGACTGTCGCCCCCACGATCATAGTTATGCAGAATGGCTTCACGGGCGGCTTCGCTGGCTACCTCCTGATAGCTCGCTGCGAGCAACAACGGCACAAAATATCCCACCATCCCATAAAACAGCATGAACACCAGCACAAACATACCGGCAAACTCGATGCTGGCCACGCCCCGCTGTCGGGTTGCTGTTGTCTGTCGTTTCATATCCTGGCCTGCTGCCAAATGGTCGGTTGGCAGGTTGTTCGTGGGATTCTGAGTGATGGCGTGTTGGTACTGCTGCTTTATAGGGTATGGCTGTGATGGTGGGAATAGTCACTTGTTATTAAGTAGTAAGTTTTCCGCAGAGAGCTGGTGACGGTATGTCTGCATATGGCGCCATTCCGACTAGTACTAATTTGATATTTCTTCTTTCTTGGTACTGCCTAAGCTAGCGGCATACAGAACCCTCGCCTGGGTCAGAGTCGGGTGGGGTCTCGCCGTTGGCTATGGATTTGGATAATGGAGTTCCCATGGGAATCGTGATGAGAATAACAGCCCTGTGTGTGCTGGCCGTTTTGACTGGTTGCGCAAGCGTAAATAATGGGGGTACGCAGCCGCTGGCACCTTCGGAGTTTGATGATATTCAGGTGAAAGTGGATGAGCTGGGCCCTGACTATGTACGTGACGGCGTTGCGATTACGCCAAAGGCTATTTCCCAGGTGGTTCCCGGCAGCAGCAAAAGCGACGTCAGGAGGCTGCTGGGCGGTCCCGTCGATGCAACCAATCAACGGTGGTGGCTCTACAACATCAATTTGCCCCTGGAGGCCGGTGGCAGTTATCTGGTGTGCCAGTACGGCGTCGCCTTTGATCCTGCGGGCCAGGTAGCCAGCACCGAGTGGCGCAGACCGCAGTGCAAGTCGCGCTACGAAGAACTGATCCAGCCGGATGTTCCGGATGTTGAAGAGATCACCTTGTTCAGCGACGTGCTTTTTGGTTATGACAGCGCGACGCTTTCCGCTGAAGGGCTGAAAGAGCTGGATCTCGCTGCCCATGTTGTGGCCAACAAGATGCAACTCGACCGTGTGGTTGTAGTAGGTCATACCGACCGCATCGGTTCTGACAGCTACAACGATGCGCTTTCCAAGCGCCGTGCAGAGGTGGTTCGCAGCCATCTGATTTCCAAAGGAATTAATAGTTATCTGATTTCCGCCGAGGGGCGTGGTTCCAGAGAGCCGCTCATCGAGTGCCAAGGCAACAGAATTACGGCATCCCTCAAGCAATGTCTGCAGCCCAATCGGCGCGTGCAGATCATGATTTACGGCCAGCGTTGAAAGGGGAATCTGCCTCGCATCAGCAAGGGCGGCTCGATAAGCCGCCCCTTGTTTGCCAGATAGTTCTGGGTGCATAGGTTCAGCGCTAATTAAGAAGCTAGAAATTCGTTTTTGGAGTAATTCAGCATGGCAGCCACAATCGATATCATTGAAAAGAGCGGCGGTTCATCTACGAGCGTACCGGTGAGCGGTGAAATCACCCTCGCAGATTCCAGTGTCGTCAAGTTACCTTTCGGCCCCGAGCAATTGTCATCGACCACCCGCGTAGGCAATGACCTGGAGGTGGTCCTCAAAAGTGGCGAGAAGGTACTGCTCAAGAACTTCTTTGGCGTGCCCGGTGTGGAAGAGCGCAGTGAGCTGATGCTCGAGGATGAAAACGGTGTTGTATGGCTTGGCCAATACGACTCGTCGACTGCCGACTTCGCCTTTGCCGAGGTATCTGAGGTGGCTGCCGCCGGTGGGATGCCTGATTGGGGCTGGCTGGTGCTCGGGTTGCTGGGCGCAGGTGCCCTCGCGGCAATCATTGATGACAATCGTTCCTCTTCTTCCTCCTCCCGTCATGTGCCGGATGATGGCGACGCCGATGCAGACGCTGATGCTGACGCAGATGCCGACGCCGATGCCGACGCCGATGCTGACGCTGACGCCGACGCAGATGCGGACGCCGATGCAGATGCAGATGCCGATGCAGACGCTGATGCAGACGCTGATGCAGATGCCGACGCTGATGCCGACGCCGACGCCGACGCCGACGCCGATGCAGACGCAGACGCTGATGCAGACGCGGACGCTGATGCTGATGCTGATGCCGATGCCGATGCAGATGCAGATGCAGATGCAGATGCAGATGCCGACGCCGATGCCGACGCCGACGCCGATGCTGATGCAGACGCAGATGCCGATGCGGACG
>NZ_JABUYN010000008.1:0-246141 GCF_014897305.1 Pseudomonas sp. FME51
TGTCGAACAGGCCATCTTCCAGCATCAATTTGGCGCCCCAGCTGGCATCCTGGCCCGGTTGCACCAGGCTCGAACCTTCCTCGGCGGGCTGGAAGATGAACATGACGGTGCCTTCAAGCTCCTCCTGCATGCCTGCCAATATCTCGGCAGTGGCCATCAACATGGCAGTGTGGGCATCATGCCCGCAGGCGTGCATTACATCGACCTCGGTGCCGTGGTAGATGCCGGTCGCCTGGGAAGCGAAGGGTAGGCCGGCGGGCTCTTTCACCGGCAGGGCGTCCATATCGGCGCGCAGAGCAACCGTGCGGCCGGGCTTGGCGCCCTTGAGAATGCCGACCACACCGGTGCGGCCGACCTCGGTCTGTACTTCCATGCCGAGTTTCTTCAGGTGTTCGGCGACCAGTCTGGCGGTGCGGGTTTCCTGTTCGCCCAACTCCGGGTGCTGATGAATGTCCCGGCGCCAGTCGATGAGTTGTGATTCGATTGCTGATGAATCCTTGCGGATCTGCTCTTCAAGGGAGGAGGGAGTGGTCTGTGCAGCAGTATGGGCACTGAATACCAGACCAGTCAGCAGTGCGGAATAGAGAGGTTTGCGTAGAAAGTTCATATGGTTACCTTGGTGTTGGGGCTGTCCTTGCGCATTTGCAGTACCATTTCCCTAGGTCAGACAAGTTTAACGTATTGATGTGCCACCGAATTGCGAACGGAGTAACTGAATGTGTGAATTGATGGGTATGAGCGCCAATGTCCCGACGGACATCTGCTTCAGTTTTTCCGGGTTGATGCAGCGCGGTGGCAAGACCGGACCGCATTGTGATGGCTGGGGTGTGGCGTTCTACGAAGGCAAGGGGGTGCGCTGTTTTCATGATCCGGCGCCCTGCCATAGTTCCGCTGTTGCACAGCTGATCGAGAGTTATCCGATTAAGTCGGAGAATGTGATCTGTCATATCCGTCAGGCCAACGTTGGCCGGGTCAGCCTGGTCAATACTCATCCATTTACCCGCGAGCTATGGGGGCAGTACTGGACCTTTGCCCATAACGGTCAGATCAATGACTTTGTTGCCGGTCCGGGGCCTTTCCAGCCGGTTGGCAATACCGACAGCGAAGCTATCTTCTGCGATCTGCTCAATCGCCTGCGTGGGCGCTTTGCTGAGCAGCCTGATCAAGCGCAGATACTGGCGTCGTTGACTGAAGCCTGTGCCGAATATGCGGCGCGCGGCGTGTGTAATATGTTGCTGAGCAATGGGGAATGGCTTTTCACGCTGTGCACCACCAAGCTGGCGTGGATTACCCGTCGTGCGCCTTTCGGACCCGCCCATTTGCGGGATGTGGAGATGGCGGTGGATTTTCAGGAGCACACCACGCCGAATGATGTGGTGACCGTGATTGCCACTGAACCGCTGACCAGTAATGAGCAATGGCGTGCCTGTGCGCCTGGGGAATGGCGCTTATGGCAGGGCGGCGAAACCATTAGCCAGGGTATGTTGGCAGGCCGTCGATCTGTCTGAACTCGCGGCAACCAACCCCGTCGTAATTCAGAGTCAGTTGAAATTACGAGGTCATTGCCATGCATAAGCACATCAGCCAATCCGCCCTGACAGATCTATTGAAATGGCAGGGCCAGACTTGCCTTTCGCTTTATATGCCGATGGAGCGCAGATTTCCTGACAGGGAACAGAACCCGGTCCGCTATAAGAACTTGTTGCGCCTGTTGAGTGAACAGCTGGGCGAGGGTGCGAATGCGCAGACACGGCAGTCGCTGCAACAGTTCGAGGGGCTGTTGAGCGACGCGGAGCTGTGGAGCAAACCCCGTGGCGGACTTGCCGTGTTGGCGGGTGGAGACGAATTTCGCGTTTTCGTGCTGCACCAATCGGTACCCGAGCAGGTGCGGGTGGACCGTCAGCTCTATTTGCAGCCGCTGTTGCGTATCAGTCAGACGGACGGCCATTTCCAGTTGCTGAGTCTGACGCGGGATAAGGTGCGGTTGTTCGAGGGCAATCAGGATTCGCTTGAGGAAGTGGAGCTGCATGAGGCGGTGCCGCGTAATCTGGAACAGGCGCTGGGGACGGAGCTGACGCCAAAGGACCAATCCGGCCAGCCGGGTGGGTTCAGTAAGGCGTCGGAAAAATCCGCCGGCATGACCATGCATGAGGCTGGGGGTGGTGGCAAACAGGCTGAAATCAACATTGATCGAGAGCGGTATTTTCGCGTCGTGGACAAGGCGATCAGCGAGCACCATTCGCGGGGCATGCCATTGATTCTGGCTGCGTTGCCGCGCAATCAGGCCGCTTTCCGCGCCGTCAGCCACAATCAGCAGTTGCTGGCAGAAGGTGTTGCTCTCGACCCTGCGCTACTGGATGTTGCCACGCTACGCCAGCACTGCGATGAAATCATGACCCGGCGTTACAACGCATGGCTGGATGGCTTGCTTGAGCGTTTTGGGGCAGCTCAGGGTACCGGCCTGGCTTGTCAGGATCTGAACGAGATCGGTCAGGGCGCTGTTGCAGGACGGGTGTCGCTGCTGTTGGTTGAATCAGGACGCAAGGTGCCCGGGGTGGTCAGCAGTACCAGTGGGGCGGTTGATCTGTATCCGGTCGACGAGGGCGGCGCTGTTGAAAATGGCGCGGATGTACTGGATCAGCTGATTCCGCAGGCTTTGCGCAATGGCGCTGAAGTGGTGGTCGTATCTCCGGGCGTGATGCCAACCGAAGCGGGTGCTGCTGCAGTTTTCCGCTTCTGATCTTTTACAACGAGGGTTGAGATGGAACTTAACCGTTCTGACCTATGAAGAGCGAAGGGGCTATTCCTTCAGAGATCTGGAGCCAAACCACTGCTCTATTCTGTCACTTGCCTGGGTTTTGACATCGTCGGTGATATACACCGAGACGGTAGCCAGCGCGGCTAACAGCACGCCGAGGTCGTCGGTGTAGCCGAGCATGGGCGCAAAATCGGGGATCGCATCGAGCGGGAAAATGAAATAACCCAGCGCGCCATAGATGGCGGTCTTGGCCCAGCGGGGCGTCTGCGGGTCCTGAGCTGCGTAATACAGCCAAAGCACCTTCTCAACCACCTCTTTGCCAGCGGTCTTGGCGTAGCGGGACAGCTTGCTCCATAAGCCGCTTTCACTGAATTTCTTTTCGAAGCTGTGGAATTGTCTGGTCATGGTCGCTCCTGTAGATCATAAGGCGCGCAAGAAAATACGCCTGTGCTCAGACTACAGACCACGACAGACAGTTGAAAGTGCGGATGACTGGAAGGAGAGAGATGCCCCGGGGAACCGGGGCATCTGATAGTGCTTAGAGCAGAACGAAGTTGTAGGTCAGGTAGACGCGAACCTGGTCCTGGTCGCGGCCGCCATTATTCTCAGCAGCGCCGGAGCGCAGGCTGGCGTGACGCAGCGATACACCCAGATCCTTCAGGAAGCCCTGCTGCACGGTGTAATCCAGGCGCAGGTTACGTTCCCACTCGCTGTCGCGCTCGCCGGCACGGGTATCGAAGTCGCTGCCGCGCAGGTACTTGGCGGTGAACTTCAGGCCCGGTACCGTGTCGGCGAAGTTGTAGCTGTACTGGCCAACCCAGGTCTTCTCGCCGGCACGCTCGAACTTGTTGATCTGCGAGTCGGTGATCAGGTAGGCAGTGGCACCGCCACCATTGTTGAGGTAGGCAAAGTCGCTGTCGCCGCTCATCTTCTGGTAGCCCAGGCCCAGGCCGTGGTTGCTCAGCTTGTAGGTGAACATGGCGCTCATGGCGCGGTTGTCTACTTCGCCGTTGTTGTAAACGCCCTTGGCAGCGTAGCCAGCTTCACCACTGTCATTGGCACCGGTGGAGCCGCTGTCGAAATAGCGCAGGTCGGTAATCAGCTGACCGGCACCCAGGTCCAGGGTGTGGACGGCACCGAGGTAATGCTGCTTGTAGTAGTCCTTGAGCTTGGCGAAGTAGTAACTGGCAACCAGATTGTCACCAAGCTGGGCATCACCACCGGCATACTGGAACTTGTTCACGCGCTCGGAACCGCCACCCAGCAGCAGGCCTTCATGGGAGGTGGAGTTACGGCCACTGGCTTCGTCGAACTGACCGAGGCGCAGGGTCAGATTGTTGATTTCCTTGGAGGCCAGCATCGCGCCGCTGTAGGTTTGCGGCAGCAGGCGACCGTCGTTGCGGCTCACTACCGGCAGGCTGGGCTGCAGGCCGCGACCGATTTTCAGCTCGGTCTCGGATACCTTGGCCTTGGCGGCGAAGTCGATCTGGCTGAATTCATTGACGGCGCTGTCGTCATGATCCAGCGGGAACATGGTGCCGGGGTTGCGGCTACGGTCAGCTTTGCTGGTGCGGCTGCCCGAATCCAGGCGGATACCCGAGCGGGCGAATACGTCCAGACCGAAGCCGATCGGGCCCTGGGTGTAGCCGGACTGGAAGTTGAGCATGAAGCCCTGGCCCCACTCTTCATCCTTGGAAACGCCGTCACCTTCACGGTAATCGCCATTGAAATACAGGTTACGCAGGCTCAGATTAGCCTTGGCGTCTTCGACAAAGCCGGCGCTTTGAGCGACAGACAAAGTAGGCAGAGCCAGCAGGGCAGCGGTTACGCTGCTGGCGATCAATGTTTTTTTCATTATGTTATTCCTCGAGTGCACATTCTCAGGGTTGCCCAGCGGGCGGACGTTTTTCAACCGCTGTAACATAGACGTAACAGCTAGAAAATCAAGTAATTAAGACTTGAACCTAGACTAATGTATTAGAGGCTCACTTTTATTTAAAGCCCTATGGCTATTTGGCAGCATCATAGAGTGGGCGTACTTTCGGAATATTGCTCTGCAAATTCTGAATTCGACCCGAAGATGTCGGGTGCGTGCTCATGAACGCCGGTGGCTGACCTTGGGAGGCGCTTGCCATTTTCTGCCAGAGTGTCACCGCTGCATCAGGCTGATAACCCGCGCGAGCGGCCAGTTCCAAGCCGATCAAGTCGGCTTCGGTTTCGTTGGAGCGACTGTTTGGCAGGGTCAGGCCATACTGTACCGCCATATCGGCCACCTGACGCGTACCTTCCCCCAGGCCCAACAGCGAGCCGATTACCTGGGTGCCCATTTGCGTGGTATAGGCGCGGGAAATCGCTTCGCGGCCATGTTCGCGCAAAGCGTGGGCAATTTCATGGCCCATGATCTGGGCTATTTCATCGTTGGTCAGCTTCAGTTTGTCGACGATACCGGTATAGAAGAGAATCTTGCCGCCCGGCATGCAGCTGGCATTCAGCTCATCGCTCTTGATCAGGTTGACTTCCCAGTTCCAGCTGCGGGCATCGGGACGGAAGTGATCCACCTCTTTCACCAAACGGTCGGCAATGGTGCGCAGGCGTTTGAGCATCGCTGCGTCGGTGTTCAGCAGCTTCTTGTTTTTCGCTTCGGTGAGCATTTCGTTATAGGACTCGGCCGCCATTTGATCGACCTCGGTGCTCGATAGCGCACTGAACATGTACTGGCTGCGGTCAACGCCGACAGCTCCGCCCTGGGTGGTTTGGACGCTTTCGCAGCTGGCGAGCAGCATGAACGGCAGACAGCAAAATAAACGAATACGCATGACGGATTTTCCTACCGTAATGTTTGGGTAATGGACGTTCTGCACAATACCAGATCATCGCTGAAGGTTTGACCATTCCTGCCGATAAAGTACTCACGACGGTTTTCACGAGTTCCCCCATGAAATTCAGATCCATACAGTTTTCCATTGCAGCGCTTGCCGGCGCCTGTCTGTTTGTCGCAGTAGGAGGTATGACCCTGTATGCGTTGAATGCTTTTGATCGCAATCAGAGCATGGTTGCCGAGCGCACTGAGCAGATCCTTGACGAGCATGTGCGCAGCGAGCTGGAAGCGGTAGCCAATGCCGAAATGCTGCGTATCCGCCAGCAGCTGGAGCAACCCTTTGCTGTGAATGAACAGCTGGCGCTGCTCAATCGTCAGGTCGGTGATATACAGGATGGTCTGCCGGCGCTGATGATCAGCCGTAAGGAGATGTTGCACTATGTCCGCAAGCTATTGGAGGATCGGCCCGAGCTGCTGGCTCTTTATGTAGCCTGGGAGGCGGGCGCATTTGATGGACTGGATGATTTTCATGCAGGAACCGGGCTGCCCGGGCATAGCCAGAGTGGGCAGTTCATTCCTTACTGGTACCGGGACGAGGATGGCTCGATAGGGCTTGATCTGCTGACGGAGCTGGATGACGAGACACTGTTGGATAACGGTATTCGTGCCGGTGAGTATTATTTTTGCCCCCGAGATACTCAGGGCCCTTGCGTGATTGATCCGGCTCCCTATGAGGTGGGGGATCGTACGGTAATGCTGGCATCCTTTACTGCCCCGATCATGCTCAATGGTGAATTTCTCGGGATTGTCGGTGCGGACCTGTCGCTGGACTTTCTGCAGTCCATGTTGGAACAAAGTAATAACCGCCTGTACGACGGGGTGGGGTATCAGGCACTGATCAGTACCAACGATAGGTTGGTAGCCTGGACAGGTGACGAGGCCGCACTCGGCCAGCCCGCCGAGCAAGTGCTGGATGCTGCTGGGATGGCCAACCTGAAGCGGTTGGCCGATCAGCCGATCTATGAAGTGGACCGGGCCAATAACCAGATCGAACTCTGGATGCCGGTTCCGCTGGGTAACTCCGGTACCCGCTGGGCATTGTTGATCAGTCTGCCGTTGGATGTGGTGATGGCGAAACTGGACGTGTTGGAAGCTGAGCTGGCGCAGCAGCAGTCGAGCGCGACTGTGACCCTGGCGGCCATCGGTGCGCTGATTGCGTTGATCGGCCTGGGCGTGATGCTGCTGGTCGGTTATAGCCTGGCCCGACCGGCACGTCGCCTGGCAACCATGCTTAATGAAGTGGCCCAGGGAGATGGCGACCTTACCCAGCGGCTGGCGGTCGACCGTGCCGATGAGTTCGGCGACATTGCCCGCGGATTCAACGGCTTCCTCGATAAGCTGCAGGGCATGATGCGTGACGTGGTGGACTCGGTGCAGCAGGTGACTGATGCTGCCGAAAACACGGCGGATATCGCCATGCGCACTAATGATGGTGTGCAGACTCAGCTCGGTGAGATCGAGTTGGTGGCAACGGCTGTAACGGAGATGACCGCCACGGCTCAAGATGTTGCACGCAATGCTGGATTGGCCGCAGAGGCGGCAGGCAATGCCCACGGCTCGGCCAGCCACGGGCGCAAGGTGGTGCAGGATACGGCAGACACCATTCAGCGCCTGGCGGCTGATATGGAGCGCGCGGTGCAAACCGTGCAGACCCTGGCCCATGACAGCGAGAATATCAGCTCGATTCTGGATGCCATTCGTGGGATTGCCGAGCAGACCAACCTGTTGGCGCTGAATGCGGCTATTGAAGCGGCGCGCGCCGGGGAGCATGGCCGCGGCTTTGCGGTGGTTGCGGATGAGGTGCGCAATCTGGCATTGAAGACCCAGAGCTCCACCGAAGAGATTCAGCGGATGATCGAGCAGCTGCAGACCAATACCCGGCAGACGGTCAAGGTCATGGAGAAAAGCCGTGTGCGTACCGAGGAAAGTGTCCTGCAGGCCGAAGAAGCTGACGCAGCACTCACCTCGATTACTCAGGCGGTGTCGGTGATCAATGACATGAACATCCAGATCGCCAGCGCAGCGGAGCAGCAGAGCGCGGTGGCCGAGGACATCAACCGCAATGTCAGCACTATCGGTCAGGTCGCCCATTCGGTGGCCGAGGGCGCCGGTGATGCGTCCAGCGCCAGCGCTGGCCTGACCAAGCTGGCCGAGCACCAGCGGCGTTTGATCAATCAGTTCAAGGTGTAGGCTGGGGGGCCGGGACGTAGAGCAGGGGAGCGATCATGTCCCTGCCAGGACCACTAATCCAGCCTGACGGCATGGCCTGTGGGGTTGCAGCAATGGGGGCCTTGAGTGGCGGGGCTGCTGACCGCGGGGTTGACCGGGTACATCAACTGTACCTGGGAGTCGGCATTCAGCAGCAGCGGTTGCAGAGCACTCGGCGCGGTAGCATCAGCTAGCCAGATGGCCTGTTCGGCCTTGTTGAGAGTGACGGGCATGCGTCCGCCCAGGCGTGCCGGGAGGCCTTTGGCAGGGGCCGTGATCAGCGCGCAGCTGTCCCAATAGGTACCATCATCCAAGGCGTAACGGTCCCACAGGCCAGCCAGCGCAAGGCCTCCATTCTGCTGGCGCAGATACCAGGGTTGCTTACGCCGCCCCTGCTGCTGCCAGACATAGAAACCGTCCACTGGGATCAGGCAGCGCCGCTGTACCAGTGGTTCGCGGAACATGGGCTTGTCATGCAGAAACTCGGCCTGTGCGGAGAAGGCTGCGCGGCTCAGGTCGCGCAGCCAGCTGGGCGTCAGATTCCACAGCACCTGGCTGCACTCGAGTTGGCTGTTCACCTTGCGCAGAATCAGCAGTCGATTACCGGGGCAAACATTCCAGTTGGGTTTCCAGTCTTCGGGCATCTCTGCCAGCGGCGCGCTGAACTGGGCGAGTCGGCCGCTCACAGCGGATCTTCCTCGCGACGCAGGTCCAATTGGTAATTTTCCATATCCGCATCGACCCATAAATGAACCAATATGGGTTGGCAGCATACCGAGCAGTCTTCTACATAGCTTTGCGAG
Source organism: Pseudomonas sp. FME51 (assembly GCF_014897305.1). Lineage (NCBI taxonomy): Bacteria > Pseudomonadati > Pseudomonadota > Gammaproteobacteria > Pseudomonadales > Pseudomonadaceae > Pseudomonas > Pseudomonas sp. FME51. The sequence continues at coordinate 8,648 of NZ_JABUYN010000008.1, forward strand.
CCGCCACTGAGATCGACCAACAGCCTGATCGGCTCGCCACAATGCGGGCAATTGCGGGCGCATTCATCCAACAATGGCATGGGCGTTCTCCTGGAAAGGGGCAATATGGGTAGCAGCCAGAGAGTCTAGCCCGTCCGTCAATTCGACGAAACAGCTACAGGGGAATTGTGAGTCGAATCGCGGCACCGCATAATGCGCGGTTTCCACCCCAAGGTAATGAGGAATACATGGGCGAGTTTGATGCCATCCGGCCCTATGGAGATGTTGAAGTGTCTGAGGTTCTGCAGCGTCTGCTGCGGGATGAGGAGTTGCTGCGGATGCTGGCCGGGTATCGGTTTCCGCGACTCAGCCGCTGGCTGCCGGGGGTAGCATCGACACTGATCGCAAACGGATTGCGTCGCGAGGTCCGCGGTATCGATAGCGTGGATGCGCTACAGCATCGCCTCGAACCCTGGTTGGACAAGGTGATCGAACGCAGCGCGCTGACTGTCACCTACAGCGGGCTGGAGCATCTCAGCAAGACCCAGCCATATCTGTTTCTGGCCAATCATCGGGATATCGCCATGGATCCGGCGTTCGTCAACTACGCGCTGTATCACGGTGGGCATCCCACGCCGCGTATTGCGATCGGTGACAACCTGTTGCAACGCCCTTTCGTCAGCGACCTGATGCGCTTGAACAAATGCTTCATCGTGCACCGTTCGGTTGCCGGTCGGCGGGAAAAGCTCACGGTTTATCAGACCCTGTCTGCCTACATCAACCATTCGATTCTGAGCGGACATTCAGTGTGGATCGCCCAGGCCGAAGGTCGCGCCAAGGATGGCTGTGATCGCACCGATACGGCGATCATCAAGATGCTGTGCATGAGTCGCAAGGGTGAGGACTTTGCCGATGTAGTGCGCTCGCTGAATATCGTTCCGGTGTCCATCGCGTATGAATGGGACCCCTGTGACCAGATGAAGGCACGGGAGTTGGAGCAGCGAGAGCACACCGGTGCTTACAGCAAGCAGCCGGGCGAGGACGACCGTTCCATCGCCATGGGCCTGACCGGTTATAAAGGTCGAGTGCATATTGCCTTCGGCAAGCCTCTGACGGGCGAACATCGGGATGCCAAAAGCGTGGCGGCGGAAGCGGATCGGCAGATTCTGGGTCTGTATCGCCTTTATCCCAGTAATTATCTGGCGATGGAGCAGTTGCTGTCGGAGCAGACGGAGGTCGATATCACTGGCTGGCGCGACCAGTTCGAAGTAGCCATGCTGGCCGCGGAAGAGAAGCGGTTTGCCGAGCGTCTGGCGGCTTGCCCCGCGGAGCAGCGGCTGTGGTGGTTACGACAATATGCCAATCCGGTAGCCAGCCGGCAGTGGGTATCAGACCAGGCGGGCAGCGAGGGTCAGCAGTAGAGCCAGCCCGAGACACACACCACCGACCAGCATGAACATCCGGTTGGCGCGGTGATTGACGGTGACGCCATTCAGCGTCAGTACGCCGCTTGTGTCAGCTGCCAGACGGTCGGCGCGGGCTGTACGCAGTTGCGTGGCGATGATCAGCCAGCTGCCGCTGAGACCATAGAACAACGCCAGGCAATTGAGCACAAAGGCGCTATTGTTCAAATAGTACATCCACGCAACCTGCAAAATGGGCATGCAACTGTCTCCGGATAGATTCGGTGCTCGTGACCCGCGGGTATAGTTGTTATTCTGGCTGGAGCTTGAATAGGTCGATGATCGGCGCGCATTCTAGAACAAACATCAATCAACCTCGATCCATGGCCTTGAAAACCCGATGAAAGGCAACTGCGCAACATTTGTCGCCTCGCCGGGTCCAACTACTCAGGCGCTGACCACAGACTCACCAGGGAGCCGTAAGGGTTTCCTGCACAGATACAGGATGGTGACACCATGAATACACAAATTCTCAAGAGCTGCCTGCTAGGCGCGGCGCTGGTGCTGGGCGGCTGTGCTTCAGGTCTGACCGGCGACACCTACAGCCGCGATGAGGCGCGTGCGCCGCAGACCGTGCGCATGGGTACCGTTGAATCGGTACGACTGGTACAGATCGAAGGCACCAAAACCAATATTGGTACCGGCGCTGGTGCTGTGGTCGGCGGTGTCGCCGGCAGCTCGATCGGCGGTGGGCGCGGTAGCATCATTACCGGTGTACTGGGGGCAGTCGCGGGCGGGATGGCCGGTGCGGCTGCCGAAGAGGGGATCACGCGCAACCAGGGCATCGAGATTACCGTACGCGAGGATGGTGGCCAGACACGGGCCTACGTGCAGGAAGTTGATCCGAACATCTCTTTTGCTGCGGGCGAAAGGGTACGAGTATTGACAGTTAATGGCGTGTCACGCGTCAGCAAGTAGGGTCCAGGGCGGGGTGGTCTCCGGCCCGCTTGCCGGTTTTTATACGGAATTCGGCGCATTGTTTAACTTCTCAGTAGGCCAGCCGTCACCCATGGTGGCGGCTGGCCTTCGTTTTTTATGTGAGAAAGCTGGCCTTTATTTCGATTCCCGCTATTAATTTGTAAAGCTTTTTCGTAGCCCCGCTGCGCTCACTGTGGATAATGGTCGCCCTGCCCGTGAGGGGGAGTAGCTAAAACGTGGAGTCTGAACTGAATGACCTTGGCACTGATTGTCTTACTGCCTTTGATATGTGTTTTCCTGCCATTGTTGGCGGAGAGAAAAGGCCGTTCCCTGTGTGCCTTAGCGACCATGCTGGCCCCGGTACTGGGGTTGGTTCTGCTGTGGAGCCAAGCCTCCACCGTATTCGACGGTGGTGTGGTGGTGCAGAGCTGGTCGTGGATTGAACGGCTCGGGCTGAACATCAGTTTTCGCCTGGACGGCCTCAGTTTCCTGTTTGCCCTGTTGATTCTCGGCATCGGCATTCTGGTCATCATCTATGCCCGTTATTATTTGTCGAAGAACGATCCGATGGGACGCTTCTTCTTCTTCCTGCTGTTGTTCATGGCCGCTATGCTGGGCGTGGTGCTGTCGGAAAACTTGCTGCTGATGATGTTCTTCTGGGAGCTGACCAGTCTGTCGTCCTTCCTGCTGATTGGCTATTGGTCGCACTCCTCGGACGCGCGCAAAGGTGCGCGTATGGCGCTGGCGATCACCGGTGGCGGCGGCCTGGCACTGCTGGCGGGGGTTCTGCTGCTGGGCCAGGTGGTTGGCAGTTACGAACTCAGCGTGGTGCTCGCCTCTGGCGATCTGATTCGCGAGCATGCGCTGTATCCGGTGATTCTGATATTGGTGCTGTTGGGTGTATTCACCAAATCGGCGCAGTTTCCATTCCATTTCTGGCTACCCCATGCCATGGCGGCGCCCACGCCGGTGTCGGCGTATCTGCATTCGGCAACCATGGTCAAGGCCGGGGTGTTTCTGCTGGCGCGGCTGTATCCGGCGCTGTCTGATACCGATCTGTGGTTCTTCCTGGTCAGTGTCACGGGCATGGCCACCTTGCTGTTGGGTGCCTGCACCGCGCTATTCCAGCATGACCTCAAGGGGCTGCTGGCCTATTCGACCATCAGTCATCTGGGCCTGATCACCCTGTTGTTCGGGTTGGACACACAGCTGGCCGCCGTCGCCGCCGTGTTCCACATCATCAATCATGCGACATTCAAGGCCTCGCTGTTCATGGCCGCGGGGATCATCGACCACGAGACCGGTACCCGGGACATGCGCCGGATCAATGGCTTGTGGAAATATATGCCGCATACTGCAACGCTGGCGATGGTGGCGGCATCCGCGATGGCCGGTGTGCCACTACTCAATGGCTTCCTCAGCAAGGAAATGTTCTTTACCGAGACACTCCAGCAACACCAGTTCGGTAACTACAGTTGGATAGTGCCCTTGGTTGCGGTGTTGGCCGGTCTGTTTTCGGTGGCCTATTCGCTGCGTTTCATCCATGACGTGTTTTTCAACGGCAAACCGGTGAACCTGCCGAAGTTTCCACCGCATGAGCCGAGCCGCTACATGAAGATTCCGGTGGAGATCCTTGTCGCGCTGTGCCTGCTGGTGGGCTTGCTGCCGGGCTTTACAGTGGCTGCGCTGCTGGCGGTAGCGGCGAGTGCGACCCTGGGTGGAGACCTGCCGGAATATAGTCTCGCCATCTGGCACGGCTTCAATTTGCCGTTGGCCATGAGTTTTGTGGCGTTGATGCTGGGCGTGCTGATCTACTTTGGTCGGCGTCAGCTATTGGGTTGGTACGTGCATCTGCCGCAGCTGGATGCGAAGGATACCTTCGAGCGCTTTATCCAGCGTCTGGTAAACCTGGCTGCGGTGTTTACCCTGCGTGTCGAGGCCGTGTCGCTGCAACGCTATTTGCTGTGGATGTTGCTCTCGGCACTCTTGGTGAGCGGCTATTGGTTACTGCAGTTGCCGTCGCTGCGCGGCGCGGTGCCGATGACGCCGGTGGACGGTGCTACGCTGGCCTGCGCGCTGTTGCTGATGGCGGCGGCAGCCGCGACGGCGATCTGGCATCGGCGTCGGTTGGTTTCCTTGGTCATGCTCAGCGTGGTGGGGTTATTCGTGGCGCTGGCCTTTGCCCGGTTCTCTGCACCGGATCTGGCACTGACTCAGTTATCCGTTGAGTCTGTCACCATTATTCTGCTGATGTTGGCGCTGTTTTTCCTCCCGCGTACCACGCCAGTGGAGTCATCAGCATTAGGTCGTGGTCGCGACCTGCTGATCGCCGGGCTGACCGGGGCGCTGGTGACCGTGTTGTGTCTGGCGGTACTGACGCGCCCCTATGACAGTATTGCCGGGTTCTTCCTGGCCAACAGTCTGACCGGGGGCGGCGGCACCAATGTGGTGAACGTGATATTGGTGGACTTCCGTGGCTTCGATACCATGGGCGAGATCACGGTACTGGCGATCGCGGGTGCGGCAATCTACGCGTTGATCAAGGGGCTACGCCTCAGCAGGCCGACAATGGATACCGTCGAACGCGCCTGGGCGCGGGACACACATCCCTTCATGTTGGTGAACCTCTCGCGGCTCATCCTGCCGCTGGCATTGATGGTGTCGATGTACATCTTCCTGCGCGGCCACAACCTGCCGGGTGGAGGCTTCATTGCCGGCCTGATTACAGCCGTGGCTCTGATTCTGCAATATATCGCCAGCGGCAATGCCTGGGCGCACGCACGCTGGGGTGTCGATTATCATCACCTGGCGGGCGCCGGTGTTGTCATCGCAGGTCTTACCGGTGTGGGCAGTTGGCTGTTTGGCTATCCATTCCTGACCAGTGCCTTCGATCACTTCGCCATACCTCTGGTGGGTGAAATCGAATTGGCTACGGCGATGCTGTTCGATCTGGGGGTCTATCTGACCGTGGTCGGAGCCACCCTGCTGATCCTGTCCAATCTGGGCAAACTCTCAATCAATGCTGTCAGGGAGCCGCAATAATGGAGCTGCTGTATGCCCTCACACTGGGGGTGTTGACCATGTCCGGAGTCTATCTGCTGTTACGGGCACGTACCTTTCCGGTGGTGGTGGGGCTGACCTTGATCAGTTATGCGGTCAACCTCTTCCTGTTTGCCATGGGGCGGTTGCATACCGGTAAGCCGGCGGTGCTGACTGCAGCAGCTGAATATGCCGATCCTTTGCCGCAGGCGCTGGTGTTGACGGCGATCGTGATCGGCTTTGCCATGACCGCCTTTGCTCTGGTGCTCGCGTTGCGGGGGCAGGGCGAGCTGGAAAGTGACCATGTCGATGGACGGAGAAAGTCTTGATGGGTCATTTACCAATTCTGCCGATTCTGCTGCCCATGTTCACAGGTGCACTGTTGTTGTTGAGTGGTCGGCGCGGTGAGGGGGTCAAGCGCCAGCTGTGCCTGCTGGCGACGTTGCTGCAGATCCCGCTCGCGCTGCTGCTGATGGGGCAGGCCAGCGACGGGCTGCAGGTCTATGCTGCCGGTAACTGGATGCCGCCATTCGGTATCGTGTTGGTGGTGGATCATTTGTCAGCACTATTGCTGATGGTCACCGCAATACTGGCGGCAGCAGCCGTGATTTACGCCATCCGCGGCGATGACCACCTCGGTCCGAACTTCCACGCGTTGTTCCAGTTCCAGTTGATGGGTATCAACGGTGCGTTCCTGACTGGGGACCTGTTCAACCTGTTCGTGTTTTTCGAGATTCTGCTCATTGCCTCCTATGCCTTGCTGCTCCATGGCAATGGATCAGCTCGCGTGCGTTCAGGGATCCACTACGTATTACTCAATCTGTTTGGTTCGGCGCTGTTTCTAATCGCGGTAGGCACTTTGTACGGTGTCGTCGGCACGCTGAACATGGCTGATCTGTCACAGCGCATTGCGTTGCTGTCGGTAGAGGATGCGCCGCTGGTGGGCGCAGCAGCCATGTTATTGCTGGTGGTCTTCGGTCTCAAAGCCGCGGTATTCCCCTTGTATTTCTGGCTGCCGAGAGCCTATGCCGCGGCCACGCCCCCGGTGGCTGCGTTGTTTGCCATCATGACCAAGGTCGGTATCTATTCGATTCTGCGAGTCTATACGCAGATCTTCGGCGAGACGGCCGGCCCACTGGCCCATCTGGCCGAGGTATGGTTATGGCCAGTGGCGCTGCTGACGTTGGCGCTCGGGACTATCGGCGCGCTGGCGGCCGGTACACTGAATGGCCTGGTCGCTTACCTGCTGTTGGTCTCGGTCGGTACCTTGCTGGCGGGGATATCCCTGGGGAGTCATGAGGCCCTGGTAGGCAGTCTCTATTATCTGGTGCATTCCACCTGGATCTGCGGAGCCTTATTCCTGCTTGCAGGTGTCATTTCCCGTTGCCGCGGTCCGCGCTTTGTCAGTCGCCTGGTTCCGGGGCCTGCGCTGCCAAAGCCGATGCTTCTGAGTGGGCTGTTCTTTGTCGCGGCGATATCGGTGATCGGGCTGCCACCGCTGTCCGGCTTCCTCGGTAAGCTGTTGCTGCTGCGTTCTGCTGGTACCGGTGCGGACGCGGCCTGGCTCTATTCACTGTTACTGGGTAGTGGTCTGATCGTGATCATTGCCGCCAGTCGCGCCGGCAGCAGCCTGTTCTGGCGGACCGACCCAGCTGCCAGCGGCGGAGAGCCGCTGGATGGCATGCGTGTGGTGTCGGTGATATTACTGTTGTTGTGTTCACCCCTCCTGGTGGTGTTTGCGGACCCCATGCTCGACTACCTGGATGCCACCGCCAGGCAATTGCTGGATCCTGCGAGCTACACCCAACAGGTTCTGAACAGCCAGCCCACAGCCGCCGGAGGTGGACATTGATGACCGTAAAATCCTGGTTCCCGCACCCCTGGCTCAGTCTGCTGTTGCTGGTGGTCTGGCAACTGTTGATGAATGGGGTGTCGGCTGGCTCATTGATCATGGGCGCAGTGCTTGGCCTGCTGATCCCCATTCTGACTCACCTGTTCTGGCCGGACCCGCCCAGAGTGCACCGGCCGCTGGTGTTTATGAGGTTTGGTTTTCGCGTGCTGGGCGATATTCTCATGGCTAATTTCGAGGTGGCCAGACTGATCCTCGGGCCCAGCCGTCGGTTGCAGCCAGCCTTCGTTGTCTATCCGCTGGAACTGCGCCATGAGTTCAGTATCAGTCTGTTGGCCACCACCGTCTCACTCACTCCGGGCACGGTGTCGGCGGACATCAGCCAGGATCATCGCAGCCTGTTGATACATGGACTGGATGTGCCTGATGAACGGGAGCTGATCAACACCATCAAACAGCGTTATGAGAAGCCCCTGATGGAGGTATTCGAATGCTCCAGAACGTAATCATCATCTGTCTGGGCATGATATCGGTGGCGATGGTGCTCAACCTGCTGCGCCTGTTCAAGGGGCCGGACCTGCCCGACCGCGTACTGGCGCTGGACACTCTGTATATCAACGCCATTGCGCTGATCGTGCTGATGGGCATGTTGTTGCGCTCCAATCTGTATTTTGAGGCGGCATTACTGATCGCGGTCATGGGCTTTGTCGGAACGGTGGCAGTAGCCAAATATTTGTTGCGTGGCGATATCATCGAATAAGGAGCACTCATGGAAAGCGCTATCGAATGGCTGGTGGCTGCCTTGTTGCTACTTGGCAGTCTGTTTGCTCTGATCGGCTCATTCGGCCTGTATAAGTTGCCGGATTTCTACATGCGCCTGCATGGCCCGACCAAGGCGACTACTTTGGGTGTTGGCTCGCTGGTGCTGGCATCCGTATTGTATTTCAGTGCGGCAGGGGAAATCGGGTTGCACGAGCTGCTGATAACGCTGTTTCTGTTCATGACAGCACCCACCAGCGCCAGCATGTTGGCCAAGGCGGCGATGCAGGTGCATGTTCAGCGGGTGGAGCGTACCAAGGGTGAGCCTTGGGAGCAGTAAGAGAGCAGTACGCGATCAGGACGGCATATGCCGGCCTGATCCGTGGCGCTTACTCCGCCAGCGCAATGCTGGTGGGGTAGGGGGTAAGGATGATTTCGACTCGGCGGTTCAACTTGCGGCCGGTGTAACTGGAGTTATCGGCACGGGGCTGGTTGTCCCCCATAGCACGCAGATGCATACGCTGACGCTCGATGCCACCAAGGCGCAGCACGCTGGCCACGGCCTGGGCCCGTTCCAAGCTCAATTTCTGGTTCAATTCATGGTTGCCATCGCTATCGCTGTGGCCTGTCACTGTCAGCTGACTGGCGCCGTCGACCTTGAGAGCTTGGGCGATTTTACTCAGCGGTACCAGACCGGAGGGCAAAAGCAGGGTACGCTTGGGGTGGAAATTGCCGTCTACCGGGATCAGTAAACGGATCTGTTCGCCTTCGCGTTCAACTTCGTAGCCTTGCTGTTCGGCAATGCTGGTGATGTTAACTATGCGCGACTCGGCCCAGGAGGGCGCTGGGGGAGCCTGTACGCTTTCCTGCTTTGAGGAGCAGGCTGCCACGAAAACCAGCGAAGCAAGAGCGAACGTTTTTATGATATTCATGTTCTATCCAGACAGTAGGTAGCGAATTTGAAAGTGCATACAGATTAGCACCGCATAATCGAATTGTGATCATCAAACACAAGCAATTCATCGGTTTATGGCCGATTCTTCAAAGAGGTTCACATTATGGCAGTTTGGTTTGGCCGATTACCGGTATTGGCCGTTGCTTTTTTCACCCTGACACTGACTGGTTGCGCCTCCTGGTCATTCTGGCCATATGGGCAGGAGTCCTCCGGGCAGAAGCGGGTGTCCGGGCTGCTGGAGCGTGGTGATCACTGGACACTCAGAGCCTGTGGCCAGGAGCATGACCGGTTGCTTCAACCGACTCCGGAACTGGAAAAACTGTTCGATAATGTCAGTCAGCCGGGGCAGCTGTCGATGTTCGCGGAATTGCTGGTAACCGAAGAAGAGGGTCGCTGGGTGGTACAGAAAACCCATCGCCTGCAATCCACGGGGCGTGGCTGCATGGACAACAGTGCCAACGCGAGCCAGTGGGTGGGCTTCAGCTACGACCCGGCATGGCGGGTGGATATCACGACGCAGGGTATGCAGCTGACCACCGAGGATACGGAAAACGGTCGTCAATTATCAGTGATCAGCGAACAGCTGCCTGACGGCGTGCTGGGCTTTCGGGGCGTGCAGGATCAAGGCCTGGAGTTGTGGTTGTATCCATCAGGTTGCATCGAGCGCAGTACCGGTGATTACCATCACTTGAGTGCCATCCTGGTGCGTGATGGCCAGCGGCTGCGGGGCTGTGGGTATCAGGGTGCTGAGCCCTAAGCAACTTCCACACAGGGTTAAAACCGGGATGCAGAGCGTCGCGGCATGCACTTCCAAGCCGGAGCGTGGGAACGATCATGTACGCCGTGTGGGGTGGCCGCTCCCTTCAGGCCCCCAGATAGGCTTCCCGGACCTGGGGGTTGGCCAGTAGCTCTTCGCCGCTGCCCTGCATGAGAATGCGGCCGTGCTCCATGACGTAGCCGCGGTCGGCGAGTTTCAAGGCCTGGTTGGCGTTCTGTTCAACCAGAAAGATGGTCACACCCTGACGGCGAAGCTCTTCGATGATCTCGAAAATCTGCTGGATGATGATGGGTGCCAGTCCCAGTGAAGGTTCGTCGAGCAGCAATAATCGCGGCTGGCTCATCAATGCCCGGCCAATGGCGAGCATCTGCTGTTCACCACCGGACATGGTGCCGGCGCGCTGCTGAAAGCGCTCTTCAAGGCGCGGGAATAACGCTAAGGTGGCTTCCAGTTGGGGCTGTATCTGGTCGCGCTCCAGGAAAAAGGCGCCCATCGCCAGATTTTCTTCCACGGTCAGACGCCCGAACACCCGCCGCCCCTCGGGCACTATGGCGATATCACGACGCATGATGTCGCAGGTATCCATGCCTGCCAGTTCTTCACCCAGATAGAGAATCTTGCCGCTGGCGGGCGCAGGATCACCGCACAGGGTCATCAGCAGTGTGGTCTTGCCGGCGCCATTGGCGCCGATCAGGGTGACGATTTCACCAGCCTCTACCTGCAGGCTGACGTTATGCAGCGCCTGGATCTTGCCGTAGAAAGTATTAACCTCATCGAACGACAGCATGGTTCAGGTTTCCCCCAGGTAAGCTTTGATGACATCCGGATTGCGGCAGACGGCATCCGGGGTGCCGTCTGCCAGCGGGCAACCCTGGTTGATCACCACGACATGGTCGGAAATGCCCATGACCAGTTTCATGTCATGCTCAATCAGCAGGATGGTCAGGCCATGCTCGCTGCGCAATTCCGCAATCAACGTCTGAAGATCAGCTGTTTCCCGGGGGTTGAGACCGGCGGCGGGTTCATCGAGCATCAGCAAGGTAGGACGGGTGACCATGCAGCGGGCGATTTCCAGGCGGCGCTGCTGACCATAGGCCAGAGTGCCAGCGCTGCGGTTGGCAAACTCCATCAGGCCGGTACGTTCCAGCCATTGCGCAGCGCGATCCAGCGCTTCCTTCTCGCTGCGGCGAAAGCCCGGTGTTTTCAATAATCCGGCGAGCATACTGGTGTTCATGTGGTGGTGCTGGGCTACCAGCAGGTTCTCCACCACGCTCATCTGCTTGAACAGCCGCACATGCTGGAAGGTGCGGACCATACCCATGCGCGCCAGCTTGAAGCCGGGCATGCCGCCGACTTCTTCACCGCGGAAGCGGACGCTGCCAGCACTTGGTTTGTAGAAGCCGGTCAGGCAGTTGAAAACGGTGGTCTTGCCAGCGCCATTGGGGCCGATCAGCGAGACGATCTGGCCTTCCTCGACCTGCAGCGCCACCTGATCCACTGCCAACAGCCCGCCGAAGCGCATGCACAGGCCTGATACATCCAGTAATGGCGCGGCGGCGGTCATGTGCGCAACTCCATATGCGGACGCTTCATCGGCAGCAGCCCCTGGGGCCGCCAGATCATCATCAGCACCATCAGCAGGCCGAACAACAACATGCGGTACTCATCGAACTGGCGTGCCACTTCGGGTAACAGCGTCATGATGATGGCGGCCAGAATCACGCCCAGCTGCGAGCCCATGCCACCGAGCACGACGATTGCCAGAATGATCGCCGACTCGATGAAGGTGAAGGATTCGGGGCTGATGAAGCCCTGACGCGCGGCGAAGAAGCAGCCGGCGAAACCGGCGAAGGTGGCACCAATGGTAAAGGCATTGAGCTTGACTGCGGTGGGATTAATGCCCAGCGAGCGGCAGGCAACCTCGTCCTCGCGCATCGCCTCCCAGGCACGGCCCACCGGCATGCGCAACAGTCGATTGATGACGAACAGGGTCAGCAGCACCAGTAACAGGGCGAGGAAATACAGGAACATCACCCGGTGCACCGAGTTGAACGAAATGCCGAAGAACTCGTGGAAGGTCTGCATACCTTCACTGGCGCGGCGGCTGAACTCCAGGCCGAACAGGTCCGGTTTGGGGATGCTGCCGATGCCGTTGGGACCATTGGTCAGACTGGTGAGGTTGTTCAGCAGAATGCGGATGATCTCGCCAAAACCCAAGGTGACGATAGCCAGGTAATCGCCACGCAGACGCAGCACCGGAAAACCCAGCAAAAAGCCGAACAAGGCGGCCATGGCCCCGGCGGCAACCAGTCCGGTCCAGAAACCAATGCCAAAATACATCGACAGCAAGGCATAGGTATAGGCGCCCACGGCGTAGAAGCCGACGTAGCCGAGATCCAGCAGACCAGCCAGACCGACCACGATGTTCAGCCCTAGCCCGAGCATCACATAAATAAGCACCAGGGTAGCCATGTCGATGTTGCTGCGATTGCCGAAGAATGGCCAGATTAACGCGGCGGCGATCAGAAAACACCAGACCAGTCTGTGTACTGCCGGTCGAGCGGCCAGGATGCTGAATGCCGCTGGGGTGCGAGGCAGGGCAGGGACGCGGGTCCATAGCGCCCTCAGGTGATCACGGAACAGGTTGAAGAGGAAAATGAACAGGGTGGCGCCGGCAATTTTCAGTGCCGCATCCTGCCCGGCGCCGGTCAGTACCAGGTTGATGCCCTGCTGGTTCAGCCGCACGCCCATCAGCAAGCCGCTGAGTACCACCACAACCACGGCGGAGATCAGCGCCGGTTTAAGATTGCGCATCATACCTTTTCCACCTCCGGACGCCCGAGAATGCCGCTGGGGCGAAACAGCAGGATCAGGATCAGCAAGCTGAAGGCCACCACGTCCTTGTATTCTGCGCTGAAATAGGCGGATGTCATCGCCTCGGCCACGCCGAGCAACAGACCGCCCAGTACCGCGCCGGGAATGCTGCCGATGCCGCCGAGCACGGCGGCAGTGAATGCCTTGAGTCCGGCCATGAAGCCGATATGAGGATTGATTACGCCGTAGTACATGCCCAGCAATACCCCGGCGACGGCCGCCAGCGCTGCACCGATGATGAAAGTCAGGGCAATGATGCTGTTGGTGTTGATGCCCAGCAGGTTGGTCATCTTCAGATCTTCGGCGCAGGCACGGCAGGCACGACCCATGCGCGAGCGAGTGATGAACAGCGTCAGCAAGGTCATACTGATCAGGGTCACCACGAAGATGATGATCTGCATGTAGGACAGGGTGGCGTGGAAGCCGGTGGCGGGACCTATGTCGATACCGCCGCGAACCAGATTGGGCATGGCGATGTCCCGTGAGCCTTGGGCCAGACGGACCAGGTTCTGCAGGAATATCGACATGCCGATCGCGGAAATCAGCGGAATCAGTCGATTACCGCCGCGCAGTGGCCGGTAGGCGACCCGCTCGATGCTGTAGCCGTAGGCACTGGTAACTACCATGCTCACCACCAACGCCGCGATGATCAGCAGTGGCAATGACTCGATACCCAGTAGGGCGAGAGCAGCCAGCACGATGAAGGCAATATAGCTGCCGATCATGTACACCTCGCCGTGGGCGAAGTTGATCATGCCGATGATGCCGTAGACCATGGTGTAGCCGATGGCGATCAAAGCATAGGTACTGCCGACGGTCAGTCCGTTGAGTAATTGCTGGAGTAGATAATAGAAACTGTCGGACATGGCAGCAGACCCTTCCGGTACGTCCTTGAACTCGGAGTCGGCGGTTGCCGCCGACTCCGAACTGCGTTACTTGCTCAGTGCGGTCTTGGTACCGTCTTCGTGCCACTCATAAACAACGAAGTTGAAGTCCTTCAGGTCACCCTTTTCATCAAAAGCCAGCGTGCCGGTGGGAGTGTCAAAGGTATTGTTGCGCAGCGCCTCGGCGACATCCGTGGGGTCGGTGCTTTCAGCCAGGCGTATGCCATCGGCAATCACCTGTACTGCTGCGTAGGACGGGAAGACGAAGGGACCGCGTGGGTCCTGTTTGCGCTCCTTGAAGGCTTCCACCAGTGGTGCGTTGGCCGGGTCCTCATCGAAGGCCTTGGGCAGGGTCACCAGCATGCCCTCGGCGGCCGCGCCCGCGATCGCGCTGATATCGCTGTTGCCGACGCCTTCAGGTCCCATGAAAGTGACATCCAGGCCTTGCTCACGAGCCTGGCGCAGGATCAGGCCCAGCTCGGGGTGGTAACCGCCGAAATAGACAAAGTCCACCTGCGCCTGGCGCAGACGTGCAATCAGTGCGGAAAAGTTCTTGTCGCCGGCGGTAATGCCATCAAAGATCGGCACATCAATGCCGGCTTCGGTCAGCACGTCGCGCACGGCGGTGGCGATACCTTCGCCGTACTGCTGCTTGTCATGAATGACCGCCACTTTTTCGGGCTTGATGTTCTCGACGATGAACTTGCCGGCGGTCGGGCCCTGCAGGCTGTCCAGGCCAATGGTGCGGAAGATCAGTTCATAGCCACGGTTGGTGATATCCGGGCTGGTCGCCGCAGGCGTGACCATCAGAATGCCTTCATCTTCGTAGATGTCGGTGGCGGGCTGGGTAGAGCTGGAGCAGAGATGACCGACCACAAAGCTGATACCGTCGTTGACGATGCGGTTGGCCACCGCGACCGCCTGCTTCGGGTCGCAGGCATCATCGAAGATCACACCTTCCAGCTGGCTGCCATTGACACCGCCAGCCTTGTTGATCATGTCGATAGCCATGTTGGCACCGGTGAACTGCATATCACCATACTGGGCGACCGCGCCGGTGACCGGGCCGGCAAGGGCTATCCTGATGGTCTCAGCCGCCAGGGTCAGACTGCTGACGCCTGCCAGGGCGGTGATTGCCATGAACTGAGAAAGGACTTTGCGATGGGTCTTTTTCATGCCAGTTGCTCACTGTTTTATTGGAGTTGTAGCTGAACTGTAGCGGAGGCGATGCCGTCTGGCCATACCGCCGTGCATATCCCCAACTGGATATTGCATATGACGCTGTGATGGTTACCATGCGCAGCATCCATTTTCAGTGAGGTAGAAAATCATGTCCGCGCCAAGCGAAACCTACGCCGCCATTCTCGGCGCCACCGCTCAGATCGAATGGAATGCTCTGGAACGGCATTTTGCCCGAGGGGAGCTATTGGTGGTTGATCGGGTACTGGATCTGGTGGTCGTCGCCCAGGCATTCATCGACGATGATAGCGAGAAAGTACAGAGCTGGATGGCGAAGAAGCAGTTGGCAGTGGCGACCGACGAGCAGGCGGCGGATTGGTTGGAGCGTAATCCAGATACCCTGTGGGCGGTGGTGATCCGGCCCTGGGTATTGATGCAGGAGCGAGACTGAACGGTCGGGCAGAGTATTACCCCCAGCGCCGCCGCAGCCAGGCGCTCAGCGCATCGACCAGCAGCACCATCACCAGCATCGCCAGGATCACGCTGGACGCTCTTGATTGCTGGAACAGACTGAGGGTGACGTAGAGCATCTGTCCCAGTCCGCCGGCGCCGACAAAGCCCAGCACCGCGGCCATGCGGATATTGTTTTCCCAGCGGTACAGGGTGTAACTCAACCACTGCGCCAATACTCCCGGCAGTGTGCCGTAGCAGAATGCTGCGACCGGGCCGGCGCCAGCGTCGCGCAGGGCGCGGGTCGGGCCGGGTGGGGTGTTTTCCAGCGCTTCGGCAAACAGTCGGCCCAACACTCCGGCGGTATGCAGTGCCAGCGCCAGAGTACCGGCGAAGGGGCCGAGGCCGGCTGCCAGCACCATGAGTGCGGCCCAGACCAGTTCCGGTACTGAGCGCAGGGCATTGAGCAGCAGTCGGGCCAGCATCTTGGCCACGGCGCCGAGCCGCCCGGCCGCCAACAGGCTCAGTGCGGCGCCGGCCAGTGCCGCCAGCAACGTGCCGATAGCGGAGATGGCCAGGGTTTCCAGTGCGCCGTGAAAAATCTGTCGCAGCCAACTGGGGGAGGTGTCCGGCGGGAAGAACGAGCGCGCATAGCTGTTCATCTGCTCCAGGCTGTCGCCCCGAAACAGCGCGGTCAGATCCAGCTTCAACCAGCTGAATGACGCTACCAGCGCCGCCAGCAGCAGACCGACCCACAGCAGGACTTCCAGATGGCGCTTCATGCCAGCCGCCGTCGCAGCAGGTTGCTGAGCTGATCGGCGGCGAGTACCAGCACCAGGAAGGTCAGCAAAATGGTCACCACCTCGCCGCCGGCAAACATGCGGATCGACAGGTCGATCATCTGGCCGAGCCCGCCGGCCCCGACAAAGCCCATGATCACCGAGGCGCGGATGGCGCACTCCCAACGGTACAGCGTGTAGGAGGTCAGCTCCTGCGCAGCAGCAGGCAAAATGCCGTAGAAAAACGCCGCCAGCCGTGAGCTGCCGGCCTGCAACAGTGCCTGGGCTGGCCTGCGATCCACCGACTCGTATATTTCTGCATAGACCTTGCCGAGCATGCCGCTGTAGGTAATAGCGATGGCCAGTACACCGGCGGTCGGTCCCAGCCCCACCGCGCGGACAAACAGCAAGGCCCAGACGATTTCCGGGATGCTGCGCAGGACGATCAACAACAGTCGTGCCGGATAGCGCAATAGATGCCCGAGGCGGCTTGGTTGCCCCCGCGACAACGCCGACACCGACAATGCCTGAGTGGAAGTGAGGCTCAGCGGTACCGCCAGCAGCAGTGCCAAGGCCAGTCCGGCGGTGGCCATGGCCAGGGTTTCCAGGGTCGCTTTGCCAAGCAGGGCGAGAAAGCCCGATGACAAGTCCGGTGGCCAGAAGCCGGCCAGAAAACGGGAAAAGATATCGATGTTGCGCGGATCAACCAGCGTCGCCGGGTTGAACTCGGTCAATACCAGACCGGGCCAGAGCAACAGCAATGCCAGGGCGGTCAGCAGTAACCGGGGCAGGGCCGCCGGATCGCGTGAGCTGGCCGTAACGCCGGGAGGGGTGCCGCTCAGGTGCATCGGCGTGGTGCTTTTGCCGAAACTGCTGGCAGTACCGAGTCTGGATCTGCGTCCATGACAGACTCGTTGAAGCTGTCATTGCTGTACAGCTGATCCAGTTCAGCCTGAGTGACCCGTTCGGCCGGTAGATCGAACAGCACCTGGCCTGCGCGCAGGCCAATGATCCGGGGAAAATGTCGCAGTGCCAGGTCCACTGCATGCAGGCTGGCAACCAGGCTGATCCCGCGCTCGGCCGCGACCTTGCCGAGCAGGCTGAGGGTATGGTCGGCCAAGACCGGGTCCATGGCTGACACCGGTTCGTCCGCCAGTAGCAGATCGGCGCGCTGGTACAGCACCCGGGCGATACCGACGCGCTGCAGCTGGCCGCCGGACAGTTGATCGCAGCGGGTGAACAGCTTGTCCTGCAGATCCAGCGGCTCCAGCGCGGCGCGGGCGCCGGCGGCATCCAGTGGATAGAACAGGGAGATCAGCGAGCGCAGCAGCGACCATTGGCCCAGCCGGCCGGCCAACACCGCAGTGACTACCCGCTGACGCGGCGGCAAGGGTGGGCTCT
The DNA here is from genome assembly GCF_014897305.1 of Pseudomonas sp. FME51. Taxonomy (NCBI): domain Bacteria; kingdom Pseudomonadati; phylum Pseudomonadota; class Gammaproteobacteria; order Pseudomonadales; family Pseudomonadaceae; genus Pseudomonas; species Pseudomonas sp. FME51. Next base: position 25,955 of record NZ_JABUYN010000008.1, read on the forward strand.
GGTGAATCAGGCCGATGCGACTACGCAGCTGGCGCAGGGCGCGACCCTGGAGTGCAGCGGGGTTGCTGTTCAGCAGTTGCAGCCGTCCGGCGCTCGGCTCAAGACTCGTACCCAGCAGCCGCAACAAGCTGGTCTTGCCTGCACCGGAGGGGCCGATGATGGCAACCCGTTCGCCTTGGGCAATGCTCAGGTCGATGTCGTGCAGGGCTTGAAAACTATTGGCGTGGGTCAGTCCCACGCCTTCAAGCCGTAGGCTCACTGCAGCAGGCCGGCGGAGCGGGCTGCCTCTTCGATGCCCTTGTAGTTGTCGGCACTGGTTTCAACGAAGCGCGAAGCTCGTTGCAGGTCCAGGATCGCCTTGTGCTCGGGGTTTTCCGGGTCCAGCTTGAGGAAGGCAGCCTTGATGTCCTGTACCAGCTGGGCATCCAGGTCACCGCGTACGGTCCAGTTGTAGTCGAAGTAGGTCGGCGTGGTGCTGTAGACGCGCACCTTGTCGGTATTGACCTTGTTTTCCTCGACCAGTTTGTCCCACACCGAGGTGTTCAGTACGCCGGCATCCACGCGGCCGGCTTCAACCCAGGCGACGGTGGCGTCATGCGCACCGGAAAAGCCGACACGGCTGAAGTCGTCATCCGGGCTGATACCGTCCTGCATCAGGAAGTAGCGCGGCATCAGGTGACCGGAGGTCGAGGATACTGAACCGAAAGCGAAGCTCTTGCCTTGCAGGTCCTTATGGTCATTGATCTCGGGATCGGCGGTGATGAAGGTGCTGGTGAAAACTTCATCCTGCTCGCGCTGCACCAAGGGGATGGCATCGCCGGTGCGCAGCCGCGCCTGGACGAAGGTGAAGCCGCCCAGCCAGGCCATATCCAGCCGGCCAGCGCCCAGTGCTTCAACCACGCCGGCGTAGTCGGATACCGGCTGGAACTTCACTTCCATGCCCAGTTCCTGCTGCAGATAGGCGCCCAGCGGTTCGAACTTGCGCAGCAGTTCGGTAGGTGCTTCATCAGGAATGGCGGATACGCGCAGTACTTTGGTTTCGGCGTGGGCGGGCAAAAAACTGGCGGCAAGGGTCAGGCAAGCACCGGCCAGGATGGCCAGCGGGCGGCGAAAAGTCGACATGTTATGCTCCGGTTCAATAGCGGAAGACTCCCGCCCAGTGGTCGAGGCTGGGCGAGGCGTGGCGCAAGTTTACTGGAACCGAGCGGGCGGGCAAACTGCTATACAGTAATCAGACGATGTTTCGGAGGGTTCATCCATGTCCTGGCCGCTGGCTGCCAATTTATCCATGCTGTTCGCCGATCTGCCCATGGAGGAGCGGTTTCATGCCGCCGCCGACGCGGGGTTCGATGGGGTCGAGATCCAGTTTCCCTATGACTTGCCCGCCGCCACGGTACAGAACCACCTTGCCGCTTCTGGCATGCCACTGGTGCTGATCAATGTGCCCGCTGGCGATCTGATGACCGGCGGCCCCGGCCTGGCCGGTGTGCCGGCGCGGCAAGCGCAGTTTGATGAGGCCGTGGAACTGGCATTGGAATATGCGCTGGTGTTGCGACCGGAAAAGGTCAATGTTCTGCCGGGGCGATTTGCCGAGGGTGTCAGCCGAGAGGCGGCGCTGGATACTCTGGCCAGTAATCTGGGAAAAGCCGCCGCAGCCTTTGCGGACATTGGCGTGTGCCTGGTCTGTGAGGCCGTGAACCGCCATGATATGCCCGGCTTTCTGCTGGGCAGTTCCGCCGAGTTGCTGGAAATGCTGGACCGGGTGGGCCACCTCAATCTGTCGGCTCAGTTGGATCTGTATCACCTGATGCGGATGGGCGAATCGCTGCCCGAGTCGATTGCGCTGCTGGAAGGGCGGATCGGCCACGTGCAGTTTGCCGATGCGCCGGGGCGCGGCGAGCCGGGCACCGGGAATCTGGATTTTCATGAAGCTTTCGGCGCTCTGTCTCAACACGGGTACCGGGGGTGGCTGGCAGCGGAGTACCGGCCGACGTTGCCTGCAGAGCAGTCCCTGCAATGGTTGGTGCAGTGGACCGCCGCCGGTACCTTCAGACTCCAAGGCCGCAGCGTATGACGCGGGCGCGCACCAGTCGCTCGCCAGTCTCATTTTCCAGCCAGCCCAGCGGATTCCAACCCAGACGGTAGGCCGTCACCCGGTAGTGTTTCCCAGCGACAAACTCCCACTGCAGTCCGAGAATACAGGTGCGGCGTCGAGGCTCGGATAACCGGTCTGAACCTCCCGTTCCGCCCGGTACCTCGAATTGGTAGCGCACCTGCAGTTCATGGAGTCCCGGAGGAATATCTGGAAAACGTAACTGGCGTACCAGATCACCATCCAGCCGATAGGCGCGCATATCAGCCCGTGAGCCGCTGTCCAGCATTACCCGTGCAAGGTCGGCAGCCAGCGGCTGTAGCGGGGGGTGGGCGCAAGCGGTAAGTAACAGCGCCAGAAGCGACAGGGCTTTCAAGGACATGCAGGTGCTCCAATGCTCTTTATAAACCGGATTACTGTCCTCCGATCAACCGGGCGCATAGCGCTGGCGGCAGCGCCCTGTGCGCGGCATGCTCCGCGCATCGGGTTAATCGCGCTGCGTACTTTCAGTCAGCGCACCAACAGGGGAACTCAGGCATGCAGGACTTTAACAACAGGGTAGCAGTGATCACTGGTGGCGGCAGCGGTCTGGGCCGAGAGCTCGCGTTGTGTTGCGCTGGTCGTGGCATGAGGCTGGTATTGGGCGATGTGGACGAAGCCGGGATGCAGGAGACCTTGCGTCTGGTTGCAGAGGCGCACCCGGGCACCGAGGCGGTCACCATGCGTCTGGACGTATCCAGGCTGGAGCAGGTTCAGGAGTTGGCGGCGCTGAGCAAGAGCCGCTTTGGTGGCGCACACCTGATCTTCAACAACGCTGGTGTCAGCGTCAACGGACCGATCTGGCAGAGCACGGAGCATGACTGGGACTGGGTGCTCGGCGTGAACCTGTACGGCGTGGTCTGGGGTATCAAGGCATTCACCCCGATGCTCATTGAGCAGAATGAAGGTCACATCATCAATACCGCTTCTGCCGCCGGCTGGCTGAATGGTCCGAGCAGCGGCATCTACAACGCCAGCAAGACCTCGGTGGTGGCCATCTCCGAAACCCTGGCGCTGGACCTGCGCGACGCCCAGGCCAATGTCGGGGTGACCGTGCTGTGCCCGGCTTTCTTCCCCACCGGCATCCACCAGTCCGAGCGCAACCGCCCGGCGGACAAGGCCGACACTGTCGAGAAGAGCGAGGTCTCGCTCAAGCGCGCCGCCGCGCTGAAATACGCCGTCGAGCATGGCCGCATCCCGGCTGCCGATATCGCCGAAATGACCCTCAAGGCCGTGGAGAAGGATCAGTTCTACGTCTTCCCGCACCGCAAGATCAAGCAGCTGGTCAAGCTGCGTGCCGAGGCGGCAGACCGGGAAGAGGGTGTGTTTGATTCGATGAATCCCTGAGGTCGCCGCTACCTGCAGGAGTGGCATCAGTTTTTTCGACACTGGCGAACTGAAGCTTATTGACTACGCTGAGGATGTAATCCCAACGCGAGTCCACATCATGACTTCAGTTTCGCAGGATAGGGAGGGGCGAGCCGCACGGACTTCTGTCGAGGCGCCTCTGGTCTCAAGGCGGGTAATCCTCGGCGGCCTGTTGACCGCTTACACTGCTTCGCTGATTCCCTGGGCGGTGGCGCAATCGGCGCCGGATGCTGATCGTGGTAATTTCCTTGCTCTGTCAGCGCTGATTGCCGGCCGCCAGTCGCTGGATAATGACCTGGCGATGCGTTACTACGATGCCCTGGTGGCAGCCGATCCCGATTTCCCCTCCGCCGTGACCGCACTGCTGACGCTGATCAACCAGCAGCAGATCGATCCGTTGCAATTGCAAGCGATCCTGGACGAAAACCATCCCGAACTGGCGGGCGTGCCGCGCAAGATCGCCACTGCCTGGTTCCTGGGTATAGTCGATGCCGGTGACCGGGTGAAGGTCTTGGCCTATGAGCATGCGCTCAATGCCGACGCCGTCAGTGATGTGCTTAAGCCGCCAAGCTACTGCTTTGGCGGCTACGGCAGTTGGGCCAATAAACCAAGCTGAGGAGCGCCCCGTGTCCGAACAGTTATCTGCTGATTTTGTGATCGTCGGCTCCGGTATCTGCGGCGCACTGACTGCCTTGGTGCTGGCGCAGCGGGGCGCCTCGGTGATCATGCTGGAAGCCGGGCCGCGGGTCGGTCGAGCCGAGTTGCTGGCCAACTTTCGCAACTCTCCCCGGCGCGGTGACTGGATGTCACCCTATCCCTTTTCGCCCTGGGCGCCACATCCGGTCTACCGTCCGGAGGACAACGAGCATCTGGTGCAGGCCGGGCCTTATCCCTATCCGGCGGAATACATTCGCATGGTCGGCGGCACCACCTGGCATTGGGCAGCGCTGGCCTGGCGCTACGTCCCCAATGACCTGCGCATGGCCAGCCTGTATGGGGTGGGCGTCGACTGGCCCTTCGGTTATGACGAGATCGACCCCTACTATCAATGGGCCGAGGAGTTGATGGGCGTGGCGGCGGCAGGGGAGGAGCATCCCGAATCGCCGCGCAGCAAACCTTATCCGCTGGAACCGGTGGCCGAACCCTGGGCCATGCGTCGCATTCGCGAGCGTCTGACCGGCACCTATGCGGTGGCCAACAACCCCGTAGCGCGCAACAGCCGCACCTTCGACGGCCGGCCCGCCTGCTGTGGCAGTAACAACTGTCAGCCCATCTGCCCGGTCGACGCGCAGTATCACGGGGGTATCTCCGTGGCGGCAGCGGAAGCCGCCGGGGTAAGGCTGATCAGCAGCGCGGTGGTCTACAATCTGGAGCACGACGAGCAGGACCGGATCGTCGCCGCCCATTATTACGATCCGGACAAGAACAGCTATCGCGTTACCGGCAAGACCTTCATCGTCGCCGCTAACGGCATTGAAACGCCGCGGCTGCTGCTCATGTCCACCAGCGACCGCTTCCCCAACGGCATCGCCAACAGCACCGATATGGTTGGTCGTCACCTGATGGATCACCCCAGCACGTCGCTGACCTTCGACGCCGATGAGGAGATCTGGCTCGGCCGGGGACCGCAGAGCCCGAGCTCCATCAGCGCCTTGCGCGACGGCGCCTTTCGCTCGGAATATTCCGCCTACCGGCTGGACTTTACCAATATCTCGCGGGTGGACAGCACCACCCAGCGGCTATTGAAAGAAGGTGTCTACGGTCCCGAATTCGAGCGGCGGCTGCGCTACAGCGCGGCCCATGAAATGAGTGTGAAAACCGTACTCGAAGTGCTGCCCGTACCGGACAATCGCATCGCCCTGAGCGAGCGCAAGGACGCCCTTGGTCTGCCGCGGCCGCAGGCGCATTACGATATCGATGCCTATGTCCGCGGCGGCGCCCGAGACGCGAAACAGCACTTCACCCGGATAGCTGAGCTGATGGGCGGCAGTAACCTGCGTTTCACCGCGGATGACTATTTCGCCAACAACCAGCATATCTGCGGCACCGTGAGCATGGGCGATGATCCGGCTGTGTCGGTCTGCGACGGCTGGGGGCGGACCCATGACCACGAGAATCTGTTTCTGGTCGGCACTGGCGTGCTGCCGACCGCCGGTACCTGTAACTCCACCTTGACGGCGGTGGCGGTGGCGTTGCGCTCAGTCGATGCGATGTTGCCCGATCCGGCCATCGCGCGAGAACCCGCGGCGGCTGCCGATGCCTGAGCATCTGAGGACAGGTTCATGACGATCAAGATACTGCCGAAACAGCGCATCTGCCAGTTGCTCAGCGGCCTGCTGATAGCCGCCAGCCAAGCGCTGACAGCGGCCCCCGTGGACAATGAGCCGCTGAGCCATGGAGAATATGTAAGCATCCTCGGCGATTGCGTTGCCTGTCATACGGTGCCCGGCGGTGAGCCATTCGCCGGTGGGGTCAAATTGCCGACACCGATCGGCGACATCATTGCCACCAACATCACGCCGTCGACCAGTGCTGGCATCGGCAACTACAGTCTCGAACAGTTCGATGCCGCCGTCCGCAAAGGCATCCGCGCCGATGGCAAGCGTCTCTACCCGGCCATGCCCTATACCGCCTACGCCAAGGTGTCGGATGAAGACATAGCGGCTGTGTATGAATGGTTCATGAATGAAGTTGAGCCGGTCGAGCAACGGCCACCCGCCACCGAACTGCCTTTTCCCTTCAATATCCGACTGTCCATGGCGGCCTGGAATCTGCTGTTTCTCGATGATGAGCCTTTCACGCCAGACCCGTCCCAGAGTGAGGAATGGAACCGAGGCGCCTATCTGGTCGAAGGGCTCACCCACTGTGGCACCTGCCACACACCGCGCAATTTGCTGATGGCCGAGGATTATGACCGTGCGCTGGCTGGCGGCGCGGTCGGCGTCTGGGCTGCGCCGGATATCACGCCCAACGTGGAGACTGGCATCGGCGATTGGAGCACCGAGGAGATCGTCCAATATATGAAGACCGGCAGCATCGCCAAAAGCCAGGCCTCCGGGCCGATGGCCGAAGCGGTCGACCACAGCTTGCGTTACGTCACTGACCAGGACCTGCAAGCCATGGCCGTGTATCTGAAAAGCGTGCCGGCAGCGGAAACGGATGAGGTGGCGCAGGTCGTCCACACCTGGGGCGAGGCGGGAGATCAGCTGGCCGAGGTGCGCGGTGTCGACTGGCCGGACGACCCGGATCAATTGAATGGTCCGCAACTGTTCGATGCCTACTGCGCAGCCTGCCACCAGGCCTCAGCGCAGGGCACTCCAGACGGTGTCATGCCTGCGCTGTTCAACAACACCGCCACCGGCCGCACCCAGACCAACAATCTGGCGTTGGTGATCCTCGGTGGTATTCATTGGGTAGCCGAAGGGCATGAGATCCATATGCCCGGCTTCGCCCATGAACTGTCGGACCAACAGATAGCAACCCTCAGCAACTATCTTACCGATATGTATGGCAATCCCGAGGCCGAAGTGACCGCCGATCAGGTGGCTGCGTTGCGTGAGGGTACGGCTACGGCTGACGGGCAGCCCGATCTGTTGCTGCTGGCGCGGATCGGCATGCTGGTGGGCGTGGTCGTGGTGATCTTGCTGGTGATCTGGCTGCTGCGCCGCCGGCGTCATAACAGATCGCGTTATTGAAAGATGGCACCTGGGGCCGGTAATCCGGTCGTAAACAGAGACGGCCCCTGTTTTGGAGAATTGCCATGCGACTGACTTATCTTTGCGTACCCCTGTTCACCCTGCTGCTGGCCGGTTGTGGTGATGATGAAGAACCCACTTTCCCGGAAACCAACACCGCACCGCAGACCGAGGAATACGGTACCCCAACCGACCCGACCAATGACCCGATGGACCCCAACAACACCACCGATGAACCACCAGCTGACAGCGGCACCGGCCTGGGCACCGAATACGGCACCGATAGCGGTGAAGTAACCGACCCAGCTACCGGCGCAGGCTCCGGCACCACGCAGTAACCCGCACCCCGCCACGACCGGGCTCCCTCTTTTCAGAAGAGGGAGCCCGGTCGTGGCGAGTATCAATTTCTCCTGCTGAAAATCCAATCTGGCATCAATATTGCTATTAAATCTGCAAAGCTGATCTTGCCGTCAAAATATTTACGGCCTGGAGAATGAGTGATGACGCAGGGTGTTGAGTTCAATCGTCTGATGTTGCAGATGCGTTCCATGCAGGTGGAGGCGATGAGCCGACCACAGCCTGTGGCGCCGACTGCGCCGCAGGATGTCAAGGCCCCGGCATTCGATGACCTGTTGCAGCAGGCCGTCAATCGCGTCAATGAACTGCAGCAGACTACCAGCGAATTGCAGACCGGCTATGAAAAAGGCGTGCCCGGTATCGATCTGGCCGAGGTGATGGTCGCCTCGCAGAAGTCCAGCGTTGCCTTCCAGGCCATGACTCAGGTGCGCAACAAGCTGATCACCGCATACGAAGACATCATGAAGATGCCTATCTGACTCAGCCTGTTGTTTTTGTTTGATCGAGGATTTGATTGATGGATGCTGCGAGCACCCCGAATACCCCCGCTACTCGACCTGACCCGGCTGCCGATACTGTGCGCAAGCCTTTCATGGGGCTGGGTTTTCTGGATAACCTGGCGCAGCTGCCGATGCTGCGTCAGTTTGCCTTGCTGGTTGGTCTGGCCGCCAGCGTGGCGATTGGTTTTGCGGTGGTGCTATGGTCGCAGCAGCCGGAATACCGGCCGCTGTACGGGAGTATGGATAACCTCGATGCCACCCAGGTAATCGAGGTGCTGCAGCAGAGCCGTATTCGTTACAAGGTCGAGCCCAGCAGTGGCGCGCTGTTGGTACAGGCGGACGATCTGGCTGACGCACGCCTGCGCCTGGCCAGTGCCGGCGTCATTCAGGGTGACGGCAATTTGGGGTTCGAGATTCTCGACCGTGAAAAGGGCTTGGGCACCAGCCAGTTCATGGAGGCTACCCAATACCGCCGTGGTCTGGAAGGTGAGATGGCGCGGACCATTTCCAGTTTGTACAACGTCAAGGCGGCGCGGGTGCATATTGCCATGCCGCGCTCCACGGTATTCGTGCGCGATGATCGCAAGCCCAGCGCCTCGGTGCTGCTGGAGATGTATGCTGGCCGCAAATTGGAGCCGGCGCAGGTCATGGCCATCGTCAATCTGGTGGCGACCAGTGTGCCCGAGCTGAGCAAGGATCAGGTCACCGTGGTCGATCAGCACGGCAACTTGCTGTCTGATCAGAACGAATTGAACGAGCTGACCATTGCCGGTCGCCAGTTCGACCATACCCGACGCCTCGAGGATACCTATACCCGCCGGGTGCACAATATCCTGCAGCCGGTGCTGGGCACCGGCAATTACAAGGCGGAAGTCTCCGCTGATGTGGATTTCAGTACCATGGAATCCACATCCGAAAACTTCAACCCCGAGTCGTCGCTGCGCAGCGAGCAGGTGGTCTCCGAGCAGCGCGCCAGCGGTCAGTCGCCACAGGGTATTCCGGGCGCCTTGAGCAACCAGCCGCCGGGTGCTACGCAGGTGCCTGAGCAGGTAATCGACCCCGAAACCGGCGAGCCGGTCGTTGTCGCACCGCCGCGTGATTCGCGAGAGCAGGCAACACGCAACTATGAGCTGGACCGGCAGATCAGCTATACCCGGCAGCAGCAGGGCCGCTTGAATCGTCTGTCCGTGGCGGTGGTAGTGGACAATCACCAGCAGGTCAACGCTGAAACCGGCGAGACGACCAGTGTGCCACTGAGCGAAGCCGAGTTGACCAGTCTGACTCAGCTTGTGCGTAACGCTGTGGGCTACGACGCGGCGCGCGGCGACAGCGTCAGCGTGGTCAACAGCGCCTTCATGCCTGCTGGCGAGGCCGCTGAACTGCCGGAGATACCGTTCTGGACCCAGCCCTGGTTCTGGGATATCGCCAAGCAGGCGTTGGGTATTCTGTTCGTGCTGGTGCTGGTATTCGGCGTGCTGCGGCCGGTACTGAAAAGCCTCAGTGGCGGTAATCGCAATGCGACTGCCGAGGGTGCTGACTACCCGGCCTTGAGTGATGCCGGATTATTGGCGGATGATTTGCGTGACGATACCGTCAGCCTGTCCGGACCGACCAGCGGGCCGGCATTGCTGCCGCCACCGGGGGCCGGATACGAGCAGCAGCTCAATGCAATCAAGGGCCTGCTGGCGGAAGATCCGGGTCGGGTAGCGCAGGTAGTCAAAGAATGGATCAATGCAGATGAGTGAAGAAGCCAAGCGTACACAGAAACTCAGCAAACTCGACAAGGCGGCGATCTTCCTGCTGAGCCTGGGTGAGTCTGATGCTGCTGCCGTATTGCGCCACATGGGCCCGAAGGAAGTACAGCGGGTCGGCAGTGCCATGGCCGGGTTGCGTACAGTACAACGTGATCATGTGCAGCAGGTAATGACGGACTTCATTGAAGTGGCTGGCGATCAGACCGGCCTCGGTGTTGGTGCCGACGGTTACATCCGCACCATGCTCACCCAGGCCCTCGGAGAGGACAAGGCCAACAGTCTGGTCGACCGCATTCTGATGGGTGGCAGCACCTCGGGACTGGACAGCCTTAAATGGATGGAGCCGCGTGCGGTGGCCGATGTCATCCGTTATGAACATCCGCAGATTCAGGCCATCGTGGTGGCCTATCTGGATCCGGACATGGCTGCCGAAGTCATAAGCTATTTCGATCACAAGGTGCGGTTGGACGTGCTGTTGCGTGTCGCTGCGCTGAATACAGTACAGCCCTCGGCGCTCAAGGAACTCAACGAGATCCTCGAAAAACAGTTCGCCGGCAACTCCAATACCACCCGCGCCAACATGGGCGGGATCAAGCGCACTGCTGACATCATGAATTATCTGGAGAGCGGCGCCGAAGCGCAGCTGATAGAATCCATCCGGGATATGGATGAGGATCTGTCGAACAAGATCGAGGATCTGATGTTCGTGTTCGACAACCTGGCCGATGTGGATGATCGCGGAATTCAGACGCTGCTGCGCGAGGTATCGACCGATGTACTGGTCATTGCGCTCAAGGGCGCCGACGAAATGATCAAGGACAAGATCTTCCGTAACATGTCCAAACGTGCCTCGGAACTGTTGCAGGACGATCTCGAGGCCAAGGGCCCGGTGCGTATCAGCGAAGTGGAAGCGGCGCAGAAGGAAGTGCTCGCCATCGCCCGCCGTATGGCCGACGCCGGAGAAATCGTGCTCGGTGGCAAGGGCTCCGAGGAAATGATCTGACGAAGTCCTGCACTGCGCGGATGCAGAGGTGACAGAAAATGACCGAGAAAAAGGACAGCGAGCTGATTCGCGCGGACCAGTTGCAGGTTTTCAACCTCTGGGATATGCCCAGTTTTGATGAAGCACCGCACCATGTGCCGCTTGATGACAAGGAGCCGGAGGAGGTGCTGGAGCCGGAATTAGAGGCCCCGGCTGCGGACGAGCCATTTGACGAGCCGGAGGTGAAACCTTTCACCGTCGAAGAGCTCGAGCAGATTCGCGCCGAAGCCTATAACGAAGGTTTTGCCACTGGTGAGCGTGACGGCTTCCATTCTGGTCAGCTGAAGGCTCAACAGGAAGCCAAGACTCGCGTGGACGCCCGGCTGGCCGAGCTGGAGGGGATTATGGCTCAACTGCTGGAGCCGATGAACCAGCAGGATGAGCAGATCGAAGATATGCTGCTGCAGCTGCTGGAAAGCATGGTTCGCCAGGTCATACAGCGCGAACTGCACAGCGACTCCAGTCAGATTGCACAGGTGTTGCGCGGGGCGCTCAAGGCGCTGCCGATGGGGGCTGACAACATTCGCATCTACCTCAATCCCGCCGACTTCGAGACGGTGAAGCAGATCCGTGAGCGCCATGAAGAAAACTGGCGCCTGCTTGAGGATGATCAGTTGCTGCCCGGCGGCTGTCGCGTCGAGACCGAGCACAGCCAGGTGGATGCCACCCGCGAGACACGTCTGCAGCAGATCATCGAACAGCTTTACGAACAACAGCGCGAACAGCGTGCGCATCCCCCCGAACCCGATCTGATCATTGATGCCGTTCCAACGGAGGCTGACAGTGGGCAGGCCTGAGCGCATCAGCTTTGCCCGACGCCTCTCGCGTTACACCGTCGCTACCGAGTTGCCTGCAGCGCCTGTAGTCGAAGGTCGTCTGATCCGCATGGTCGGCCTGACCCTGGAAGCCGAAGGACTGCAGGCAGCGGTTGGCAGCCGCTGCGTGGTGATCAATGAAACCCCGCAGGGCGAAACCCGCGTCGAAGCTGAAGTCATGGGCTTTTCCGGCAGTAAAATCTACCTGATGCCGGTGGATCGCATGCAAGGTCTGCAGCCCGGCGCGCGGGTGGTGCCTTCTGCCGGTGGCGGCAAGTTGCCGATGGGTAGCGACATGCTGGGCCGGGTGCTCGACGGTATTGGTCGTCCGCTGGATGGCAAGGGCGCCTTCAAATGCGAAGACTGGGTCGACCTCAGCGGCCCGGTGATCAACCCGCTCAAACGTCATCCCATCGAAGAGCCACTGGATGTGGGTATTCGCTCGATCAACAGCATACTTACCGTGGGGCGCGGCCAGCGTCTCGGCCTGTTTGCCGGCAGTGGCGTAGGCAAGAGTGTGTTGCTGGGCATGATGACGCGTTTTACCGAGGCGGATATCACCATCGTCGGCCTGATCGGTGAGCGGGGCCGTGAAGTCAAGGAGTTCATCGAACAGATTCTTGGCGAAGAAGGTATGGCCCGCTCGGTGGTGGTCGCCTCGCCAGCCGATGATGCGCCCTTGATGCGCCTGCGTGCAGCCATGTATTGCACTCGGGTGGCCGAGTATTTCCGTGACAGAGGCAAGAACGTCTTGCTGTTGATGGATTCGCTGACCCGCTTTGCGCAGGCCCAGCGCGAGATTGCCCTGGCCATCGGCGAGCCGCCGGCGACCAAAGGTTATCCGCCATCGGTATTCGCCAAATTACCGGCACTGGTCGAACGTGCCGGTAATGCGGAGGAGGGCGGTGGTTCGATTACTGCGTTCTACACCGTGCTGTCCGAAGGTGACGACCAGCAGGATCCGATTGCCGACGCCTCGCGGGCAATCCTCGATGGCCACGTGGTGCTGTCACGGCGACTCGCCGAGGAGGGGCATTATCCGGCAATTGATATCGAAGCCTCGATCAGCCGCGCCATGCCGCAGATAGTGCCACCTGAGCATCTGCAGCAGGCCCAGTTGCTCAAACAGTTATATGCCCGTTACCAGCAGAATCGTGACCTGATCAGCGTGGGTGCCTATGTCGCCGGCTCGGACCCGATGACTGACAAGGCCATTGCCAAGATTCCCGGCATTCAGGGCTTTCTGCGCCAGGGTCTGCGTGAGAGCTTCAATCTCACCGATAGTCGCGCTGCCATGGAGCAACTGATCAATGAGTGACAGCCGTGTGCGACGCATGGCGCCCGTGCTGGATCTGGCGCTGGAAGAAGAGAAGAAGGCCGCTGGTATGCTCGGTGAATGTCAGAAGCAGCTTGATGATGCGTCCCTCCGGTTGCGTGATCTGGAACATTACAGCGGCGAATACGCCAAGGGTTGGAGCCAGCGCGGCGGGGAAGGGGTCGGGCGCGATTGGCTGATCAACTATCAGGCTTTCATGGCGCAGATGCAGGCGGCTATCGAACAGCAGAAGCAGACCTTGGGCTGGCATCAACAGAGTCTGGAGCGCGCGCGGGACACATGGCGCCAACGCTATCAACGGGTCGAAGCCCTGCGCAAGTTGATTGCCGGCTATCGAGAAGAAGCCCGGGCTCGAGCCGATAAACAGGAACAAAAGCTGCTGGATGAGCTGACTCAACGGGCCTTCGCCCATCGCCGACAACCCGATTGAAGTATGTGTTCAGTATGTGAGCCAGTTGGCATTTACATAAAAGGGTAACCTGTCGAGCGTAGCCTTTACCGGGTTGCTTGGGCATACTCCTGTCGCGCTTCGTGACCAGCGTTGTATGTTTGACCCCCGTTGATTTCTTTACCGGATGCCCCCCATGCCTGAACGACTTTCCGATCTCGATCCGGATGTGCAGACCATGCTCCGTGACCTGATGCAGGATGAGTACGGTATGTTGCTGCAGACCTTTCTGCAGGACACTGACCGGCGCTTATGCCAATTGCATGAGAACCTCGACCGCAATAACTGGGAAGGCTTTCGCCAGGCTGCCCACAGCTTCAAGGGTAGTTGCGGCAATATGGGCGCGCTGGCTCTGCTTCAGGCCTGTCAGCAAGCCGAGGAGGCGGCGGCGAATGCCGACTCTATCACCGCAGCCAATGTCTGCGACCTGATTGACCGCCTCTGCCTGCGCATCAGACCCCAGCTCACCTGCCACCACTGACCGCTCCCTGAGTTTGTGGCCCGGACCTTGCTATATCCATGTATCGCACGTGATTTTTGCGCCTTCATGGAGAATGTCCGATGTCCGCCAGCCACCCCTTGATGGCTCTGATGAGTACCGATGTGCGGCCGACCGCTCGGGTCGATAATGCCCGCGCCGCGTTGCCTGCAGACAGTCACGCTGATTTTGCCGGCTTGTTGGCCGAGCAGCTGCCGGCGGAGCTGAAGTCGGCATTGAATCAGTTGAGCGCTGAACAGCTGGCTGCTCTGGAGCAGGCCACGCTTGCCGCAGACGGCAAGACCTTGCCGCCACAGCTGCAGGATTGGCTGGAGCATTTGCCGCTGGAAGGTGAGGTGGCTGAGCAGACTGGCGAGGGTGCGCTCGGTGTCATCGGGCAATGGATGCAATGGTCGCAGGAGCCAGCCAGCCCGAACGCGGGGCAGGCGCAGACATCCGCAGCAGCTGGAACAACAACGTATACATTGGGTGGTCGCGAGGCAGCCAGCGGTATGCAATTGGCTGTCGATGGCGACGCGGCGGATCCAGACATGGAAAGCGGGCAGCGCGGTCGTGAACAGTCAGCCAGGGAGCAGCTGGACCGGCAGCTGAGCAGAGAGCAGCCGCTCACCAATGATCTGAATCGGCCGTCACGCCAGGCTGTCAACGCTCAACAGAATGCCCAGCAGGATTTTTCCGCCGCGCTGCAGCGCGCCGCTGGCAGCACCGCTGAAAACCAGCTGCTGTCGTCAGCCATGCTCGGAAAACTCGCAGAGCAGCTGGAGCGGACCAGCAGTCGTAGCAGCGGTGAAATCGATACGCTCGATGGTCTGGCGCGACCGGGCTCCTATAGTGCCGCCGCCGCGGCATTGACCGCGCGCCCGGTAGCTGCGCCGACGCAAGCCATGGGTGTACCCTTCGGTCAGCCGAGCTGGGGCGAGGCGATGGTTGAGAAGGTCATGTGGATGTCCAGCCAGAACCTGCGCAGCGTTGAAATTCAACTGGACCCCGCCGAGCTGGGTCCGCTGGAAATTCACATCCAGCAACGTGGTCAGGAATTGCAGGTTCAGTTTGTCAGTCAGAATCCATCCGTACGTGAGGCCCTGGAAGCCCAGATGCATCGGCTGCGTGACATGTTCGGGCAGCAGGGAATGGAACAGGCGGATGTTACCGTGGCTGATCGTTCTGCAGGCGAGCAGTCGCGCCAAGGGGATGGTCGGCCGTCTGAACGAAGCATCGCTCAGACGCAGGGCAGCAGCGCTCTCAATGCCGGCAGCAATGGCGATATCGATGAGCAACCAAGGTCCGCAGCACAATGGTCGCCGGCTCAGCGGCTGGTGGATTATTACGCCTGACGCCAGGCCGAGATGAGTCTGGCCGGGCATTACCCCGGCCAGAGTTGTCTCAGATAATCTTTGTCGAGATGGAGCTCTTCTCTGCCGGCGCTTATTTCCTCTCTGAAGTGCTCGGAATATAAGACATTTCCCACCCATGGCTTTATCCTAGCCGGGCATCTGCAGCCAGCGGCTGCGAGTGCGGCATTTCTGGCATGATCAATGCAGATATTCATATAAACGGGCTTGGCCCGCATTTGGCGACGGAATTTTGTCATGGCAAAGAATCAGGCAGGGGCTGTGGAAACGGCGCCATCCAACAAGCGCAAACAGCTGATACTGATCTGCATCGGTCTGGCAGCATTGCTGCTTTCTGCCGGCGGAGTGGCTTATGCGTTGCTGGCGAACAAGGGCGACAGCACCGCCGCCGTCAGTCAGGAAGCTGTCAAACTGCCGGCGTTGTATCAGCCGTTGGAGCCCGCTTTTACTGTGAACTATGCTCATGGCGGTCGGCAGCGTTACATGCAGGCCAACGTAGTGCTGATGGGGCGTGATCCGGAAGCGATGGCCGCCGCGGCCGAGCATCTGCCATTGATCCGCAACCAACTGGTCATGCTGTTCAGCAGCGCGGAATTTGAAACCCTGATGACGGCTGAAGGCAAGGAGGCGTTGCGCGCACAGGCAACCCTCGCAGTGCAGGAACTGATGGAACAGGAACTCGGCAAGCCGGCTATCGAATCGGTACTGTTCACCAATCTGGTTCTGCAATAGGAATAAGAATATGGCGGTTCAGGATCTACTTTCCCAAGATGAAATCGATGCGCTGCTGCACGGCGTTGATGAAGGCGTCATCGACGACGAGCAGAACGGTGAGCCGGGCGCGGTCAAAAGTTATGATCTGACCAGCCAGGATCGCATCGTACGTGGTCGCATGCCCACGCTGGAAATGATCAACGAGCGCTTTGCCCGTTACACCCGCATCAGCATGTTCAACCTGTTGCGCCGCTCTGCCGATGTGTCGGTAGGTGGAGTACAGGTGATGAAGTTCGGTGAATACGTGCATACCCTGTATGTGCCGACCAGCCTCAACCTGGTGAAGATGAAGCCGCTGCGTGGCACAGCGCTGTTCATTCTGGATGCCCGATTGGTATTCAAGCTGGTCGACAACTTCTTCGGTGGCGATGGTCGGCATGCCAAGATCGAGGGGCGCGAATTCACTCCCACCGAGCTGCGCGTGGTACGCATGGTGCTGGAGCAGTCCTTCGCCGACCTGCGTGAGGCTTGGCAGGCGGTCAAGGACGTGCAGTTCGAGTACGTCAACTCGGAGGTCAACCCGGCGCTGGCCAATATCGTCAGCCCCAGCGAAGTGGTGGTGGTTTCTACTTTCCATATCGAGCTCGATGGGGGCGGCGGCGAGATGCATGTGACTATGCCCTATTCGATGATCGAGCCGCTGCGCGAGGTGTTGGATTCGGGCGTGCAGTCGGATGTGGATGAACATGACGAGCGCTGGGTGCGGGCATTGCGCGAGGAAATCACTGCAGCCAAGGTGCCGCTCAGTGCCTCTGTGGTGCGCCGCGAACTCAAATTACGTGACCTGCTGAGCATGCAGGCGGGTGATGTTATACCCGTGGAAATGCCCGAGCACATGGTGATGTGCGCCAACGGTGTGCCTACCTTCAAGGCCCGGTTGGGTTCGGTGAAGGGCAATCTGGCACTGCAGATTCTCGGGCCGATCACGCGTCCGCGCTGATCGATTCGTAACAGCAGCACTTTTGACAGAGATAAATGAGGATCAGGCAAGATGGCTGAGGACAAACAGGACGACATCAGTCCGGAAGAGCAGGCACTGGCTGATGAATGGGCTGCCGCACTCGATGAGGCTGGGAATGCAAGTCAGGACGACATCGACGCAATGCTGGCCGACAACGGCGGCTCCAAGCCGCTGCCCATGGAGGAGTTCAGTGCTTCCGAGCGTCGTCCATCGGGTGAGCTGTTTGGTGGTGCTGATGGCCCGAATCTGGATGTGATTCTGGATATTCCGGTGACTATCTCGATGGAAGTGGGTGACACCAACATCACCATCCGCAATCTGCTGCAGCTCAATCAGGGCTCGGTGGTGGAGCTGGACCGACTGGCGGGTGAACCGCTGGACGTGAAGGTCAATGGCACCCTGATCGCCCATGGCGAAGTGGTGGTGGTCAACGAGAAGTTCGGCATCCGCCTGACTGATGTGATCAGCCAGTCCGAACGTATCAAGAAGTTGAGCTGATATGCGTCTGCTGCGTGCGCTGACTGCCGCGCTGACGGTATCTGTACCCTTGCCGTTATTCGCTGCGCCGGCGGCGCAAGGCGAATCCGGTACAACGCTGACCGGGCAGCTGGCCCAGTTGGGTATGGGCCTGATCATCGTGGTCGGGCTGATTTTTCTGCTTGGCTATCTGATGCGCCGTGTCGGTCCGATGGCCCCACAGGGCGGGCAGCATATTCAGGTGATCAGCAGCTACCCGCTGGGGCCGCGTGATCGTCTGGTGCTGGTCGACGTTGGCGGGCAACAGATGCTACTGGGTATCTCACCGGGGCGCATCAACACCCTGCATGTATTCGATGAACCCGTGGCCGATGCCGAAGGCGGTGCAGTGGGTGGCGATTTTGCACGTAAGCTGCAGGCGATACTCAAGCGGGAGCGTAAGCCATGATCCGCTGGAGTCTGGTGTTGCTGATGTTGTTGGCACCCTCGGTATTCGCGCAATCGGCGGGTGATCCGCTGAGTTTGCCGGCCATTACCCTGACCACCGACGCCGAGGGCGAGCAGACCTATTCGGTCAGTCTGCAGATTCTGCTGCTGATGAGCGCGCTGACGTTCATCCCGGCATTTGTCATGATGATGACCAGCTTTACCCGGATCATCATCGTATTCGCCATTTTGCGTCAGGCGCTGGGGCTGCAGTCCACGCCGTCGAGTCAGATCCTGGTGGGGTTGGCGCTGTTTCTGACGCTGTTCATCATGGCGCCGGTATTCGAACGAATCAATGAAAGTGCACTGCAGCCGTATCTGAACGAGCAGCTGACGCCGCCACAGGCACTGGAGCAGGCGAGTGAACCGCTGCGCGAGTTCATGCTGGCGCAGACCCGTGAAACGGATCTGGAACTCTTTGTTCGCCTGGCCAAGCGCACCGATCTGGCCGGTCCGGAAGACGTGCCGTTCCACATTCTGGTGCCGGCCTTCGTTACCTCCGAGCTGAAAACGGCTTTCCAGATCGGCTTCATGATCTTCATTCCGTTTCTGGTGATTGATCTGGTGGTCGCCAGTGTCTTGATGGCCATGGGTATGATGATGCTGTCGCCCTTGATCATCTCGTTGCCATTCAAGATCATGCTGTTTGTGCTGGTGGATGGCTGGGCGTTGATCATAGGTACCCTGGCCGCCAGTTTCGCGGTCACATAGGAGCAACGCGAATGACGCCTGAAATCGCTGTTGATCTGTTCCGTCAGGCGATCTGGCTGACCACCGTGATGGTGGCGGTCATTGTCCTGCCGAGCCTGGCGGTAGGTCTGATCGTGGCGGTATTTCAGGCCGCTACTCAGATCAACGAACAGACTCTGAGCTTCCTCCCCCGCCTGCTGTTCACTTTCATGACCTTGATTGCTTTAGGTCCCTGGCTGGTTCGCCAGCTGATCGAGTTCACCGAGCAGCTGTACCACAATATCCCCGGATTGATTGGCTGATGATCGAGTTGGCCGGCAGCGATATCGGCCGCTGGGTGGCTGGCTACCTGTGGGTGCTGTTTCGTATCGGCGCGCTGTTCATGACCATGCCGGTGATAGGCACAGCCTTGATCCCGATGCGCATCCGCCTGTATTTCGCGGTGGCGCTGACCGCCCTGGTGGCGCCGCAGATTGCCAATGTACCCCAGCTGGATGCGCTGGCGCTGAGCACCTGGGTGGTGATCGGCGAGCAGATCCTGATTGGTGCGGCAATGGGGTTTCTGCTGCAGTTGCTGTTCCAGATCCATGTGGTGGCCGGACAGATCATCGCCATGCAGATGGGGCTGGGTTTCGCCTCGATGAACGATCCGGCCATGGGTATTTCCGTGGCGGTGGTGGCGCAGGTGTTCACCATGTTGATCACGCTGCTGTTTCTGGCGATGAATGGGCATCTGGTGGTCATCGAGGTGCTGGTCGAGAGCTTCACCACCTTGCCCATTGGCGAGACGCTGCAGGCCGCGCACTTCCAGACGCTGGTGCTGCGGTTTTCCTGGGTGATGGCGGCGGCACTGCTGATCGGTCTGCCCGCCATTACCGCACTGTTGATCGTCAACTTGTCCTTCGGGGTGATGATGCGCGCCGCGCCGCAGCTGAACATCTTCTCCATCGGCTTTCCGCTGACCCTGGTTTTTGGTTTGTTCATCCTCTGGGTATTGCTCGGCGCCGCGGCGGAGCAGTATCACCTGTTTGCTTCTGAAACGCTGATCTGGCTGCGTGAAATGGTCGGAGCGCGCTGATGGCCGAAGATAGCGGTCAGGAACGCACAGAAGACCCCACGGCGAAACGCCAGAAGGAGTCCCGCGAGAAAGGGCAGGTGGCGCGTTCCAAGGAACTGAACACCCTGGCGGTGGTGATGGTCGCCGCGCTGGGGCTGTTGCTGCTCGGCCCGGAAATGGCTCGCAAGTTGATGGATCTGATGGTCTACAACTTCTCGCTGGAGCGTGAGGTGCTGTTCAGCACCGATACCATGGGACTGCATTTACTGGTTTCCATCCGTCAGGGTTTTAGCGTCCTGGGTCCACTGTTTCTGATGCTCCTGATCGCTGCGCTGGTCGGTCCGGTGATGCTCGGCGGCTGGTTGTTCAGTGCCAAGCTGCTGGCACCCAAAGGGGAGCGACTCAATCCGCTGGCAGGTATCAAGCGCATGTTCTCGATCAAGGCGTTGGTTGAGCTGCTCAAGGCGCTGGGCAAGTTCTTCGTCGTGCTCGCCATGGCATTGCTGGTGCTCTATATGCGCACCGACGACCTGCTGGCGCTGAGCAATGAATCCCTGCCCGGAGCGATTTTCCACAGCGGCTGGGTGCTGGGCACCTCGCTATTGCTGCTGGCCTGCTCATTGATCCTGATTGCTGCGGTGGATGTCCCATTTCAGATATGGGACAACAAGCAGAAGACGCGCATGACCAAGCAGGAGGTGCGTGACGAGTACAAGGATTCCGAAGGCAAACCCGAGGTCAAGTCGCGGGTGCGGCAACTGCAGCGGGAAATGGCCGAGCGACGGATGATGGGCGAAGTGCCCAAGGCCGATGTGGTGATTACCAACCCGACGCACTATGCGGTGGCGCTGAAATACGATCCGGTGCAATCTGGCGCACCTGTGGTGCTGGCCAAGGGCGCGGATTTTCTGGCACAGAAGATTCGCGAAGTGGCGAGCGAGCACGATGTAATCGTTCTGGAGTCCCCGCCGTTGGCGCGAGCGGTGTACTACAGTACCGAGCTGGATCAGCCGATTCCCGCCGGCCTGTACCTGGCGGTAGCGCAGGTACTGGCCTATGTCTACCAGGTACGCCAGTTCCAGGAAGGTAAGGGCAAGCGGCCCGAGCCGATGCCCGAGCCGCCGATACCGGATGATCTGCGCAAGGATGAGTGATGGGCAGTTTGCCGCTTGTGGCTTGCGACCGGGGCGGGTATAAGCAGAACAATTGATACTCATAAACAGGAGCAGGTCGATGTCTGACAGTTCACGTATTTCATTCTTTGCAGTAGTGGCGGCGGCATTATTGGCGTTGGCGCTGGCCTTCATGGCGGTGAGTATCAAGACTGGCCTGCTGCAGTTTCGCGATGCCGATCGGGTGGTCAGCGTCAAGGGTCTGGCTGAGCGCACGGTGGAAGCGGACCTGGCGCTGTGGCCGATCAACTTCACGGTATTGGGCGATGGCCTGGATGCGCTGCAGAGTGATATCGAAACCCAGCAGAATCTGATTCGCTCCTTCTTGTTGCTCAAGGGGTTTGCTGAAGGTGAACTGCAGCTCGCCATGCCGAAGATTACCGATCAGCACGCCAACCTGTATGGCTCGAACATGCCGCCGCAGCGCTATCGTGCCGAGGTGACTGTGCTGGTGCGTACCGGAAACATCGAACAGGTCAAAAGCGGCATGCAGAGCGTTGGTGAGCTGGTCAAATCCGGGGTTGCGCTGACCCAGAGCTACGAACATCAGCCGCAGTTCATTTTCACCGAGCTCAATTCGATCAAGCCGGAAATGATCGCGCAGGCTACTCAGGAGGCGAGGGCGGCAGCGGACCAGTTTGCCCGCGATGCCGGCGCGGAGGTCGGGAGTATCCGTCGGGCTTCCCAGGGTTACTTCTCGATTGAAGATGTGGATCCCTATACGCCGGAAATCAAGAAGGTACGCGTGGTCACCAGCGTGGACTATATCCTGCGCTGAGTGGCGCTCAGGGCAGATCGCTCGATCTGTCCGTTGCCCAATAAGCGCAGCGGAGCCTGACAGTCGGGCGCCCGCGTAATAGACTGGTGCACCCTGTTTGAGAAAGTGGTGTGTTGATGACGTTGTTGCCTTGGTCTCACCTGTGTTCCGCCGGCTTCACTCTGCGTGGCTGGCATACTCCCCCCAGCGGTAAGCCGCTACTGCATTTCATTCATGGCAATGGGTTCTGCTGCCGTACCTACGAGCCGATGCTGACGCTGCTTGCCGAACATTTCGACCTGTGGTTGTGCGACATGCAAGGCCATGGTGACAGCGATCATGGTGGTGCCTTCGTTGGCTGGAACCGCAGCGCTGAACTGGCGGTGGAAGCCTTTGTCGCTGGCAAGGCGATATTCGGTCAGGCACCGCGTTATGCGCTGGGCCACAGTTTTGGTGGTGTGATGACCAGCCTGATCCTGGCTGCCCATCCTCAGCTATTTCAACGTGCGGTGTTGCTGGATCCGGTGCTCTTCCCGCGACGGGAGATACTCAAACGCCAATGGTTGGGCTGGATGGTAAGTAATCCGCTGGCTGAGGGCACGCGCAAGCGGCGCAGTCAGTGGGAGGATCGCCAGACCGCTTTCGGCAGGTTGCAGGGGCGAGGCATTTTCCAAGGCTGGGAAGAGGAGGGTTTGCGCGCGCATATCGAACATGCGTTGCGTGACGAACCGGAGCAGGGTGTGGTACTGAAGTGCGCGCCCAACCGCGAGGCTGAGGTATTCGAGTCCGCACCCCATGGCTTGTGGCAGGCGCTGAGCCGGATTCAGACGCCAGTGCGGCTGATTCATGGTGATCAGACCTATCCCTTCGTGCAGCAGTCGGCTGGGCGCTTGTCCGCTACCAACGCGCACGTCACTGTCGAGCAGTTGCCCGGCGGGCATTGTTTCATGCAGGAGAATGCGCAGCTGGCGGCGCAGCGGGTGGTTGGATCTCTGTTGCCGCAATAATTTGGCGCGCTCCGGCGTCCGAGCAGGCGTTCCCACGCGGAGCGTGGGAACGATCAATGGTGGCAGGTCTGGTGGGAGCCCCGAGGTGGTGGACTCAGGCGGCGACGATCACGTCGCCGTGGTTCTCTGGTTCGATCAGTGCCTGGTGCAGCGCTACCACGGCGGCATCATAATCTTCTTCATTGATGATGCACTGCATTTCCACCTGACGAATCGACTGGTGAATGGCCTGGATGCTGATATCGGCCTTGGCCAGTGCCGCGACCGTTTTGGCCAGAATACCCTTGACCTTGAGGTCGGAACCGATGGCCGAGACGATGGCGATGTTGTGCAGGTGCAGATCGGCCATCGGGTAACGCTCCTTGATCAGGCGAATGGCCCGAGTCAGCGCTTTGCGCGAGCCGGAGATATAGTAGGTGATGCTGTTGGCATCTGAATCCTTGTTCACTACATAGAGTTTCAGCTGCTTGAGCAGGCGGGTGATCTCGATGTCATAGCCGACATCACCCAGCATCTCCTGGTCGAACACTTCCAGTCCGAAAACATCCTTGCGACCGGCGATGATTTCCACGCAGGGCTTCTCGCTGCAGTAGTTCTGGCTGATGGTGGTGCCGCCATGATCCGGCTCGAAGGCATTCTTGATGCGCAGCTGAATCCCGGCCCGACGCAGGGTGCGTGCCGCTCTGGGGTGGATGGCTTCCATACCCAGGTTGGACAGCTGGTCGGCCACGTCATAGTTGGTGCGGCCGATGGTCACCACCTTGTCGACACCCACCTGATTCGGGTCGGCGCTGGACAGGTGATACTCCTTGTGAATGATCGCTTCGCGGGCGCCCGTGCTGGCAGCAATCTGCGCGAAGGTGATTTCGCTGTAGCCGCGGTCGAAGGTATTCATCAGGCCTTCACCGCAATGCGTGTAACCGGTGGCAACCACCAGCTCGCGGTTGAGGTCGATCCCGGCGAAGCTGTCGCTGATCATGTCCTGGAAGGTTTTGGGTTCGCTCTGGTTCCAGCCGGTCAGGTCGACCATGCGCGCGTTCACGTTGCTTTTCTTCAGCGCCAATACGGTATTGAAGGCACTGTGCGCTTCGCCCAACGAGGCGAGCATTTCGCGGACCTTGATCAACTGGCCGGTCAGCTGGAAGTGCCCGTAGGAACACAGTTGCTGAAGGCTCAGCATGCAGTCGCGGGCATCATTGATACGGCCGTTGATGAAGCGGTCGGCTGCCTGGCGTTCATAGTCGGTGCTGAACAACTCGGCATTCTTTTCCAGCATGCGCTCACGGACTTTTTCCAGAGCGTCGGCCCAGGCGTCTTCATTGTCTGCATCAGCGAAGCGTTCATACACGCCAGGCTCGCCGCTTTTCTTGTGCTCGAGCAGCAGGTCGGTCATGCCGCCATAGGCGGAGACCACGAAGATGCGATTATATAATTCAGCGTTACGACGCTCGCCGATAAAGAGGGTGTCCAGTACTTCGTCGAAGCGGCTCATTGAAGTGCCGCCGATTTTTTCTACTGTATGCATAATCCCGGTTCTTTTTTGAAATGAATGTCGTCCCTGCTCACGGATACTGCTGGGGACCGATCTCCAACGGCTCGACCGGGCCGCGCTCGGCGACGAAGTCGGGACGTGGCGGCCTGCCGTCAAAAGGCGTGGTCGGCCGGTTGTCCACATGGTTGTAGACGAAAAACAGATTGCTGCGGGGGCTTGGAGCAATGTTGCTGTTGGACCCGTGCAGGGTATTGCAGTCGAACAGCACTATGCTGCCAGCCTTGCCGGTGGCTTGTGCAATGCCACCACGCTCAACCAGTTTGCTGAGGCTGTCATCATCCGGAATACCAAACTCCTGTCGGCGCAGGGAGCTTTCATAATGGTTTTCCGGCGTTTCTCCGACGCAGCCGATATAGTGTTCATGCGAGCCTGGAATCAGCATCAATGGGCCATTCCAGTGGTGATTGTCGGTCAGGAGCACAGAGCAACTGATGGTGCGCATGCGCGGCAGGCCGTCCTCGGTGTGCCAGGTTTCGAAGTCGGAGTGCCAATAGAACTCCTTGCCCTTGAAACCCGGTTTGAGATTGAGCCTGGACTGATGGACGTAAATGTCGCCGTCCAGCAGAAAGCGAACCAGTCCAGCGGTGCGTTCATCCTGAGCCACTCGGGCCAGCAGCGGATTGCTGTGGTGAATGGCGAACACTGAGCGCAGTGCGCCGCTGCCGGGTTCGCGAATGGCAGCAGGTGATGCCAGCACATCGGGGTCGCGGCTCATGCGCTCAAGCTCCTGCTTGAAGATGGCCACTTCCGCTGCGGTGAAAACGTCCGGCAGAACCAGAAAGCCATCGCGCTCGAAGCGCGACAGCTGTTCTGTGGTCAGCGGGCCATTGTGCGGATTGTTCCGGTAGATCACCGGGTCCATCCGTTGTTGCCAGCTGGGTGCTATGTGCTGGCGTGACGGGTAAAGGTCAGCTTGCACGGTAGACATTGCGTCTCCTGTTCTGGTGAACGTTCAGGTCAGGTCGGCGGGGTAGACACCGTTTTCGTCATGTACTTCGCGACCGGTCAGTGGCGGGTTGAATACGCAGGCCATTTTCATGTCCTCGGTACCACCGCGCAGCATGTGCTCATCGTGCTTGTCGAGAATGTACAGGGTGCCAGGTTCGATCTTGTAGATCTTGCCGTCGGCCAGGGTCTCGATCTCGCCGTTACCGCTCATGCAATACACTGATTCCAGATGGTTCTGATACCAGATGTGCGTTTCGGTTCCAGCATAAATGGTGGTGATATTGAAGGAGAAGCCCATCTGGTCTTCCTTCAGGATCATCCGGGTGCTGTCCCAGGTCTCAGTCACTACTTTGCGTTCGGATGCTTCACAGTCTTTCAGGTTACGTACGATCATGTGTTTCCAATTCCTCAGGATGCTTGGTTCTTGACGTCGGCGCTCATTACCTTGGCAAAGGCGGCGTCAAGAATGGTCATGGCCTTGTCGATCTGTTCTTCACTGATGATCAGCGGGCACAGGCATTTGACGACCTGACTGTGGTTGCCGCTGGTTTCGATGACCAGACCGTTTTCAAAGGCTTCAGCGCAAATGGCGGCGGCGGTCTCGCCGTCCGGGCAATTGATGCCGACCATCATGCCGCGACCCTTGACGTACAGGGAGTCGGGGCCATGGCGACGGACAATCTTCTGCATGCGATCACGAATGATGGTGCCTTTGGCCTTGACGCTGTTGGCGAACTCATCGGTGGTCCAGAAGTGCTCCAGTGCGGCGGCAGCGGTAACAAAGGCGTGGTTGTTGCCACGGAAAGTACCGTTGTGCTCGCCTGGCTCCCACTGGTCCAGTTCACGGCGCATGACGACGACTGCGAAGGGCAGACCATAGCCGCTGAGTGATTTGGACAGGGTAATGATGTCTGGCTTGACGCCCATCTCTTCAAAGCTGAAGAAGGTACCGGTACGGCCACAACCAGCCTGGATGTCATCGACGATCATCAGCATGTCGTGCTTGCGGCAGAGTTTTTCCAGCTTGCGTACCCACTCGGCTGAGGCGGCATTCAGACCGCCTTCACCTTGAACCACTTCGACGATGACGGCGGCGGGCTTGTCAACGCCACTGCTCGGGTCGCTGAGCAGCTTGTCCATCATCGAGATAGTGTTGACCTTGTCACCGAAGTAGTTGGCGTAGGGCATGCGGCTGACGTCGGTCAGCGGTACGCCGGCGGCGCCACGGTGGTGCTGGTTGCCGGTGGCAGCCAGGGCGCCGATGGAGCAGCCATGGAAGCCGTTGGTGAAGCTGATGACGTTGCTGCGCCCGGTCACCTTGCGAGCCAGTTTCAGTGCTGCTTCGACGGCGTTGGTGCCGGTCGGGCCACTGAACTGTACGACATAGTCACCAAAGCCGCGGGGGTTGAGAATGACGCGGTCGAAGGTTTCCAGGAAGCGCTCTTTGGCAGCGGAATACATGTCCAGACCATGGGTCAGACCATCGTGCTGCAGATATTCGATCAGCGCCTGCTTCATTACCGGATGGTTGTGCCCGTAGTTCAGGGTGCCGGCACCGGCGAGAAAGTCGATGTAGGATTTGCCGTCGCGGGTAAACAGCTCGGCGCCGCGAGCCTGGTCGAAGATGACCGGAAAGGAGCGGCAGTAGCTGCGAATACCCGATTCGTTCTGTTCAAACTGTTCAAAAGTGTTCATACAGTCTCCTGGTTATCAAGTTGGACTGGTAAGGCAAAGGGACCGGCGCGATACAGCACTTCGTCATCATGCTGGCCGTTGAAATGGTGGGCCCGACTGAATACCACCTCGGTGCTGGCAGTGACGTCCAGCTGGCGGAAGGCCTTGGCAAACAACGCTTCGGAGGCGCCGTTGCCCGGAGAAATAGTGGTTTCCAGCCAGCGCACGCCCTCAGCGGCGGTACGCTCGATCAGTGCCATCAACATGCTGATACCCAGTCCCTGACCGCGCATGCTGCTGTCGACTGCGACCTGCCAGATGAACAGGGTGTCGGGGCGGGCGGGTGGGCGATAGCCGGAAATGAAGCCGACCAATTCGCCGTCATTGTTATCAGCGGCGATGGCGGTGGCGGAGAAGTCAGTGCATTGCAGCAGGTTGCAATAGACGGAGTTGGTGTCCAGTGGAGGGCAGCGCTCAATCAACTGGCTGAGCGCATAACCATCAGTGGCGACTGGACGGCGTAACGAAAATGCGGTGGAAGACATCGTTTCCTGATATTTACGTGTAAATTCATTTTCATGATAAACACATCCAAAAAATTATCACAACCGGCCAATCTTGTGGCTTGTACGCCATATGAGTGTTTCAGGAATGTTTACAGGTGTTATCTATTTGTCATAAATATCGCTATAGCCCCGCTATCACAAGTGCTTCAGCGGAGTGTCCTCAGGCTGTCCGACGAGCGCCGATGCGTGATTTTCCCGGATGTATTTTTTTCTGTAACAGAGCTCTGACTCGACGGTCAAAGTGGCTGCTATTGCAACCAGACGGGAGAAACTGGTTTATCCTGAGGTCCACTGAACACAATTCTCAGGAGTCTTTCATGGTGTCACCGCGGCGTTCGCGCAAAGAGGATGCTTCCGCTTGGACTGTTGCAGACAGTCGAAGTGTCTACGGCATTCGTCATTGGGGGGCGGGCTATTTCAATGCCAGCGATCGGGGCAATGTCGAGGTGTGCCCGCGAGCTGTTGCTGATGCACCGATTGATCTGCATGAGTTGGTCGGCCAGCTGCGCGGCAGCGGCCTGGATCTGCCGTTACTGTTGCGCTTTCCCGATATCCTGCAAGACCGTGTACGCAAACTGACCGGGGCATTCGAGCAGAACATCGCCGAGCTGGAATATGCCAGTGGGTATACGGCGTTGTACCCGATCAAGGTCAACCAGCAGGAAGCGGTGGTGAAGAACATCATTGCCACCGAAAACGTATCCATCGGCCTGGAGGCGGGGTCCAAGCCGGAGCTGATGGCCGTCCTGGCCATGGCGCCCAAGGGCGGGACTATCGTCTGCAACGGCTACAAGGATCGGGAGTTCATTCGCCTGGCCTTGATCGGGCAGAAGCTCGGTCATAACGTGTTCATCGTTATCGAGAAAGAGTCCGAGGTTGGACTGGTGATCGAGGAGGCGGCTGCACTCGGATTGATGCCGCAGGTCGGGCTGCGTGTGCGGTTGTCTTCCCTGGCATCGAGCAAATGGGCGGATACCGGCGGCGAAAAGTCCAAGTTCGGGCTGTCGGCTGCGCAATTGTTGCGCGTTGTCGAACAGTTTCGTGGTGCTGGGTTGGAAGCTGGTGTGCGTCTGCTGCATTTTCATATGGGCTCGCAGATAGCCAACCTGGCTGATTACCAGCACGGTTTTCGCGAAGCGATTCGTTATTTTGGCGAGTTGCGGGCGCTGGGGCTGCCGGTTGATCATATCGACGTTGGCGGCGGGCTGGGAGTGGATTACGACGGCACCCATTCACGCAATGCCAGCTCGATGAATTACGACATCCATGAGTACGCGCGTACCGTGGTATCGATGCTGCGTGAGTTCTGTGACGAACAGGGCTTGCCGCACCCGCATATTTTTTCTGAAAGCGGCCGGGCGATGACCGCCCACCATGCCGTGCTGGTGGTGCAGGTGACCGATGTCGAGCGGCACAACGATACGGTGCCGCCCATTGACGATCTGGATGAGCTGCCACAGGTGGTACGCGATCTGGTTGGTCTGCTGGGACAGACAGACATCGAAATGGTCACCGAAACCTATTGGCGTGCGACCCATTACATCAGCAACGTGGCGGCTCAGTATGCCGAGGGTAAGGTCACGCTGGCGCAGAAGGCGCTGGCGGAGCAATGCTATTTCGCGTTATGCAATCGACTGCATGCCTTGCTCAAGGCACGCCAGCGCTCGCACCGGCAGGTGCTCGATGAGCTGAATGACAAGATGGCGGACAAGTACATCTGCAACTTCTCGGTGTTTCAGAGTCTGCCGGATACCTGGGCGATCGATCAGGTGTTGCCGATCGTGCCGCTCAATCGTCTCGATGAAGAGCCGTTGCGCCGGGCGGTGCTGCAGGATCTGACCTGTGATTCCGATGGCAAGATTCGCCATTATGTGGATGAGCAGAGCATTGAAAACAATCTGCCAGTCCACGAGTTGCGCGACGGTGAAGATTACTTGCTGGGCATCTTCATGGTGGGGGCTTATCAGGAGATCCTGGGTGATATGCATAACCTGTTCGGTGATACCGATTCAGTGAATGTCTATCAGCTGGAAGATGGTCGGGTGGTGCACGGCGGCATCGAGACCCACGACACCATCGAGGACATGTTGCGCTATGTGCATTTCGAGCCGGATGAACTGATGGCTCTCTATCGTGACAAGGTCGCGAGTGCATGCCTGAACGCGGCGGAGCGGGCGCGTTACCTGGATATTCTGCGTCTTGGCCTGACGCGTTCGTCCTACCTGGGAGGTAACTGATCAATCAGGCGATGTGAAGCCGTTGATACCAGCGGCAGCCAGGCGGGCGCGCAACAACTCCACCTGCGGGTGGCTGAAAAAAGCAACCAGTTGCCTGGCACGATACGGCCCGATTCCGGGCTGTGTCTGCCAGTTGGCCTGAGTGCGTGCTGCCAGTACCGACCATTGTCCTGGCAATTCGGACGCGCCGGCAGGCGGCATGCCCAGCGCCCGCAACCATTGGCTGAAGCTTCGCCCCACGGCCTGTTGCAGTCGTTCAGGCAGGAGAGCTGAACAATGATGAAGCTCAGCCTGAGGATCAAGCCAGTCAAGCAGACCGGTCAGCTGCCCGGCATCAAGCAGGCATTCCCAGGTGCCAAGACCCACGCCCGATAAATCCAATGCATTGGCACTGCTCAGCCAGTCCAGCCGCGCCAGAAACTGTGCCCGACAGTCGCTTTCCACAGTCCAGCAGCTCAGCTGATGATGACGCGCCGGGTCGGGCACCCTCAGTGTCGGGCGATAGGCTGCGCGGCTGATGACCTGTTCCAGTTGTGGAATGGTCTGTCCGGCCAGTTTGATCGAGATCAGATCGCCGGGTAGCACATCAAGCTTTCTCCAACGCTGCAAGGAACCGGTACTGACGCGCCGGATGCGGCGATCATCGAGTTGGACCGGGTCGAGCTGCAGTACCGGCGTGATACGCCCGCTACGGCCGATACTGAAATCCACTCCGCGCACCCGCGCCAGTGCCTGTTGTGGCGGATGCTTCCAGGCAACGGCCCAGTATGGGATCTCGGCTTTCCAGTCAGACCCGTGCGGACGTTTGCCCTGGCGCAGCACCACGCCATCGGTGGCAAAATTCAAAGGCTGACTGAACCAGCGTTGGCGTTGTGTCTGAGCGTCCCGCAGGTCGCTGATCGGCCAGGTGTACTGGGCGGTGTCCAATCCCGCCTGGGTCATCTGCGCCAGGCGCTCACGCATCGGGACCGGGCCGTCTGGCCAATCCCAGACGAATAAGCCTATGCGTTCAAGCTCGTCACTGGTGAGTTGTTGGCGGTTCATCAGTCCGGCAATACGGCTGCGCGCACCGGCGCCACCATCGCGCGACTGCACGTGCTCGGATAATCGCCAGTAAAGCTCACCCTGCAATACCAGATTCACCGGATGCGGCCATTGCTGCAGAACGGCGGGAATGCCTCGCACGGCAGCAGTCCAGTCTTCGCCCTGCCAGCCGTCACCGCGGCTGGTTGCACGCATCAGCCGGCCGTCACGGTATTCCAGGGTGACGGCTACGCCGTCAACTTTGGGCTGGATCCACAGGTCGTCGCGGTGGCGAATCCAGTCTGCTACCTCGGCATCGGTATGCACCTTGGCCAGCCCTGTCTGCGGCACGCCATGCGCATGCTTGCCGGCACGGGGCTGGTACCGGATAGGCACTTGATCGGCAGTACAGGCTCGCCAGTGCTGCAGACGCAACAACGCCTGATCATATATCTCGTCCGGTACCAGCGAACGGCCCTGTTCATGATAAGCCTGATCCCACTGCTGGATTTGCTTAGCAAGATGTTCGACCTCGCTGGGCTGCTCGGCGAAAAGGTCGGGACAATCCGCGCCGGCCAGACGAATGCTCAGACAAAGCCCCACACATACTGTTAAACGCAACATCGCAGCCTCCTTGCCGATTGATCAGTGGGGCAGTGTTGCGGGCGTGGCTGAGGCAAGCAAGCGGCCAGGGCTGGAAATGTGGGCGAGGTGGCATTTTTGGGTGGGGCCCCGGCTACTGGGTGAGCGTGGGCTTGCTGGAGCTAGGGCTCCCACACCCGCCTCAGGCGCTGGCGGGCTGCCGACCAGCCAGCAGACGCAGAATGGCGTTCAGCAGGATCCCGTACAGCGGGACGAACAGCATCAGGCTGATGATCAGTTTGATGACATAGTCGACAGCGGCAATCTCCACCCAGTTGGCGGCCATGAAAGCGTTGTCGCTGCGCCAGAAGGCCACCGAGAAAAACACGAAGGTATCAACCAGATTACCGGCGATCATAGCGGCGCTGGGCGCTACCCACCATTGTGGGAGTTTGCGCAGGCGGTCGAAAACCTGGATGTCCAGGAGCTGGCCGACCACATAGGCGAGAAAGCTCGCCAGCGAGATACGCAGCACGAAGTGGTTCAGCTGATTCAAGGTGTCAAAACCGCGGAACACGCCCTCCTGGAATAGCACCGAGAATACATAGGACACCACCAATGCGGGCAGCATGACCCGAGCAATGACTTTGCGCGCGGCTTGCTTGCCGAGCAGGCGTATGGTCAGGTCGGTGGCCAGGAAAATGAACGGAAAGCTGAAAGCGCCCCAAGTGGTGTGCCACCCAAATAGCGAGAAGGGCAGCTGGACGAGGTAGTTGCTGGCGATGATGATGATAATGTGGAATGCGACCAGGCAGGACAGCGCCATGCGCAGCCGCGAAACGGATGCAGGATTCATGCGTCACCTTTTTGAATGATGGGGTTAGGGAACCCATGTCGCCGGGATGACGACGGCACGTACTATACCGGATTGGGGGCGAGGAGGGCCAGCCTCGCTCCACCCGGCACGTCACGGCCGGGTGGAATGATCCAGACTCAGGTTGCCAGGTGCGGTGTCCCGGCTCTCCGAACAGACCAGAGGGCCAGGGCAATGGCCGGGATGATCAGGAAGCCGCTAAGCAGAGACAGCTCCATATTGGACAAAGGCACGGGACCACCTCCCGGCACCGCGAGAACGAGCCCCCCGGCGATCAGTGAAAGCCGTATTGGCCACTCGAATACCCGGCTGGCGGCAAGATTGCCAACGCCCAACAGCCAGCCCTGCATGGAGCCCGCTATCAGAACAACGCCTGTCACGGCCTGAGCGATCACCACGATAATGTCCTGCCAGTTACCCTGAAAGATGAGGGCGGGGTTCAGCACGAACAGAAATGGAATAAAATAGATCACGCTGCCGAGTCGCATTGCCTGAATGCCCGTC
This sequence comes from Pseudomonas sp. FME51, assembly GCF_014897305.1. Taxonomy (NCBI): domain Bacteria; kingdom Pseudomonadati; phylum Pseudomonadota; class Gammaproteobacteria; order Pseudomonadales; family Pseudomonadaceae; genus Pseudomonas; species Pseudomonas sp. FME51. The sequence continues at coordinate 58,593 of NZ_JABUYN010000008.1, forward strand.
TCCATGGGTCTTGCCCCGGCCAGTGTGGCCGCTGCAAAGGCACCCAGGGCAACTGGCGGAGTGATGTAACTGAGCATGCCCCAATACAGGATGAACAGGTGCACTGCCAGAGGGTTCATGCCGCCTCCGTTGATCAGCGCTGGGGCAAGGGCTACCGCAAGGAAAATGTAAGCCGCCGTCACGGTCATGCCGATTCCAAGGATAAAGCTGGTCAGCGCCCCCATCAGCAGCAATACCAGAACGTTGCCGCCTGCGAGGAAGATCAGGTCGCTGGCGATGGTGCCCGACAGTCCGGTAATCGACAGGGCACCGACAAGCAGGCCTACCCCGGCCAGGATGGAGATCAACTCTGCAAACAGCTTGCCTGACGATGAAAAGAACTCTTTCACATTGTCCCAGCCCCAGCGTTGGTACGGCAGGATCTGGTTGATAGCCAATAGCAACGCGGTAGCATAGAAAGGCGCTACGGCTTCCTGGCGCAGAAAGAACAAGAGCCATATAAGCAGGGCAAACACGAAGATAAAGTACCAGCCCTCTTTCAGTGTTGTTTTCAACGATGGGAGATCTTCTGCCGCGAGGCCTTTGAGGTCATGGCGGGCAGCGTAGGCGTCGATCTGGATAAACAGCCCAAGGAAATAGAGTACCGAAGGTACGACCGCAGCCAGGGCGATTGTGCCATAGGGAATATTCAGGAACGTCGCCATGATGAATGCTGTAGCACCCATGACCGGGGGCATCAAGACACCGCCTGTAGAGGCGCAGGCTTCGACACCGGCGGCATAGGATTTGCTGAAGCCCACCCGGCGCATGGCCGGAATGGACAGCGCCCCGGTTGTTATCACGTTGGTAATCACGCTACCGCTCATGGAGCCCATCAGGCCGCTGGAGAAGACAGCCACTTTGGCCGGCCCGCCACGAACATGCCCCAGCAGCGCGAAGGCAAGGTTGATGAAAAATTTGCCGCCGCCCGTTTGTTGAAGGGCCACACCGAATAACAGAAAACCGATAACCAGGTTGGCGAACGCCTGTAATGGTATGCCCATGATGCCTTCGCGGCTCATGGCGAGATAAATGGCCGTTTGACCGGGGCTTGAGGGAAAGCCCTGTATCGGCCCGGGCATAACGCCTGCGAAGATGGGGTATATGCTGGCCAGGCCGACGATAATCGCTATGGGAAGTCCACCTGCCCGGCGAATGGCTTCAACGACGGTCACCCATAGCATGAAGCTCCAGACCACCGCATATTGCGGTGCAGAGTACTCCCATCCGCGATCGACAATATTCTCCGCGTTATAAACGAAGAAAGAGCAGATGATGATTGCAGAGATAAAAAGCACAACATCATACCAGGGCACCCGGTCTCTCGATGCGGACCGGTTCATTGGCCACAATATAAATACCTGCGGCAACATGAGCCCGACGATGACGTAAAAGAACTGGCTTTCAAGTTGCGTAACGATGTTGATTAACTGCAGGTTGAACAAGTAATCCAGGGTGAGAAGAGTGAGCGCCAATGTAGCCAGACGCGGTATCCAAGTCCAGGCTCCGGTCAGCTGTCGGATGCCGAAAGCCTTCTCTTGTTTATTGTCGACGCTTTGTGGGTGACTCATTGCACGGAAACTCCGAAGTGCTGGGAAGAACCGGCCAGAGACTAACGTTGTCTGGCCGGTAAGCCGGTCTGGTGAATTAACGGAAAATCGGGTCCATTCCCGCCGCGTCTAACGCTGTGGCGCGGGTTTTCATCCACTCAGCCTGGAATGCAACTTCGTCACTCGATGAGTTGTTTGCGACGAAGCTATCCCAAGTGTCGATCAGGATTTGCTGGCGCTTTACAAGCATATCCTGATGCTCCTGCATTTCGTCTGTCCAGTGGCCGATCTCCTTATAGTAATCCACCACGGCATCATGGAATGGAATGACCCAGAACATATTCTGGTTTTCCAGACCATAGCCGGCGGCTCCCGGAACAGTGTCCTTGTAACTATCGTACTCTTCGGTCATTACCTTTATCAGGTTATAAACGGTATTTGAGTCGTAATCCTGGTTGGAGATGAGAATGGGGTAGGGGTAGCTTGCAAAATCCTGGGGGTTGTCCTTATTGATGCCTTCGCCTGCGGCCATCGTTATTACGTGGGGCTGAAAGTAGGGTGCCACTTTCGCCATACGCTTCCAGCCTTCTTTGTTGTCAGCGCTGAGCTCAGGCCAAACGTGACCACGGGGGCCCGCAGCCACCTGCTCTGGAGCGGGGGATGAAGTCGCCGTGAAGGCAGCGTCAGCCTGTCCCTGGATAATTCCGTCAAAGGCTCTGTTGTAGCCGGGAAAATCGACGCGCTCAACATCGTCCCAAGTCAGGTCGCCGAAAGCGAGGAAGGCTTCTGTGCCCAGGTTCAGAGCGGGGGATCCCCTGATCCAGGCTACCTTCTTTCCTTTCAGGTCAGCTGGTGTTTTGACACCAATATCGCCGGCTACGACTACCCCCATGCCAAACTCACCGATTGAGGTGCTGATAACCCGAATCGGCTGAGGACCCCAATCCGGTCTGGAAAACAGAAAAACGCCTTCCGCCGCGAAATAACTTGCAATCCCACACCCACAAAGATCCACACGACCATTTTTCATCGGGGTCATTCTGGAGACATCATTATCTCCGGGGAGAATTCGTATTGATGTGCCAAACTTATGTTTAAGTACGTTTCCAATTGTTACCAGCTGAGCGTAGCTCGCTGAAGAGGTCGGGTAGGCGGTCCAGGCCATGGTGGATGGCAACCCTCCCTCGGAATACTGAGCGGCAAAACTCAACGTGGAACTGCAAACCAGCAATGAAGCGCCGAGTATGTTTCGGATTGCTTTCATAGGAAACTCCGTTGTTTTGTATTTATTTTGGCAACTCTTGTTGTTTCTTCAGATGAACTGCTGCTTCATTTTTTTCTTGGAAATCTTCCCGTTGTCGTCTCTGGCTATGTCGTCCACCAGATTGATGTTTCTTGGTACCTTGTATTTGGCCAGTCGCTGCGACAGGTGGCTCTTTATTGTCGATACGGTATCTTCAGACGGGTTATTGAACTTGACCAGTCCTATGAGGGATTCTCCGTATTCAGGGTCAGGAATACCAATGACCGCACAATCCTGGACCCCTTCTATTTCCAGTAAGACATGCTCTATTTCGGCGGGATAAATATTGACACCTCCCGATATCACCATGTCGGAGACTCGGTCGCACACAAACAGAAAGCCATCGCCGTCAAAGTAGCCAACGTCCCCTACCGTTACCAGTTGGCCCAGCGAAGCTCGTTCTCTTGCCTCCTGATTATTCTGGTAGGTGAATTCCGGATAAGCTGGTTGATACCCGTAAATAACGCCAATATCACCGGGAGCGCACTCGCGCCCATTCTCATCAATGATCTTTATTTCCGCACCAAGCGCGGCTTTGCCAACGCTTCCAGGCTTGATAAGCGAATCCTCGGGTTTCTGGACGGTCAACATCCCGGTTTCGCTGGAGGCGTATGTTTCATGAATGACATTTCCCCACCATTTGATCATTGATGCTTTGAGCTCCGGCGCACAGGGCGCGCCAGTGGACGCGACAAAGTTGACGGATGATATGTCGTACCTGTGCTTTATTTCATCTGGCAGGCGCAGGAGTCTCACGTACATGATCGGGACGAGGTACGCCGTTGTGATCCGATGCTTTTCTATGAGGCGCAAGATGTCTTCGGGATCGAAGCTCTGAGTTAATACCAGTAGCTCGCCATACAGCAGCGTCTGCAACGTCATGCTGTTAGGGGCGCTATGGTACAGAGGGGCCGGCATCAATGTCCTCACGCCAGGTTTAACCCCCCAGGCCTGTTCAGAAAGCTCCTGCATCAATGGAATGTTGTGCGGGGCAAGGGGGAAGCGTCGAACCCCTTTGGGATTGCCTGTAGTGCCTGAGGTATAGGGCATCATCCCTCTGGGGGCTCTCTCAGGGCCGTCGTATGCAGGTTGTTCGTCCAGCCAACTTTCGTAATCTTGCTGTGCTGCGTCCTGAGGATCTACGACCAGAACCGGCATCTGGTCAGGGATAATGCTCTGAATTTCATTCAGAAACTCGGCCTGGATGATGATCGCTTTGGCATTTGAATCGTTGATGATGTGTTGGGCTTCACCGGCTTTAAAGTGCCAATTAATGGCGCAATGATGGATTCCCATGGTACGGCAGGCCATCATTACATCGATGAAGGCAGGGTTGTTTCTCATCATGACGGCGACCACGTCCCCCTCATCCAACCCCAGTGCCGTCAGTCCTCCAGCCAGTTTTAGCCCGCGTAAATCCAGGTCAGATCCTGAGCGAGAGACGCTTTCAAAGATGAGTTCAGCTGTCATTTTTATTCCTGTTATTTATCGATAGCTCGTGCAAAGACACCTTAGGGGTCTTCTGGGTGGTCGACAATGCATCATATTTGTCCCAGACTGTTTCTTGATTGGAAACAATGAGAGTCGGACCTTGGACATTAAAGACTTGAAGATGTTGGTCGCTGTGGTAGAAGCGGGCAGCATGAGCTCTGCAGCGCAGCGTCTGTATACAAGCCGTTCGAATATCAGCCGCCAACTGAAGAAGCTGGAATCTGATTTTCGGGTACAGATATTCAGGAGAACCACGCGCCAGCTGGAACCTACCCAGATTGGCTGGGCAATGTACGAGCACGCCGTCAAAGTGACTCAGGAGCTGAATGCGCTTGAGGCTACTGTGCGAGACATGGGGCGGAGCTTGAGAGGACATGTGCGGGTGAGTGTGCCGATTGGGCTTGGACAGCTGGCCCTGGGAGAAGTCTTGCTCGAATTTTGCAAATTGCACCCTGATGTAACGATACAGATAACGTTCAATAACCGGATTTTCGATCTTCTGGAGGAGGAGGTTGATATCTCTATTCGGATTGCCAATTCGCCACCCGGCAGCTATGTCGCCCGGGAGCTGTCAGACGTTGAGTGGGTTGCATGTGTTTCCTCGCCCTACGTAGAACAGCATGGGAATCCGGCAACGCCTGAAGAGCTGGTAGGCCACCATCTGGTGACGCCGCCGGTAAGGAATAATCGACTGATCCTGGGGTTTCTGTCGGGGCAACAACGGCACGTGATTGAATTGATGCCCAAGCTGCAGTGTGCCGACATGATTTTTCTTAAACGGTCGGTAATTCTGGGTAGCGGCATTGGCGTTCTGCCTTATTATTTGATCAGTGATGAGCTCAAGGATGGAACACTGGTCCGATCGTTGCCGGACTACTCTCCGGATCCGAAGATATGGGGCGACAAGATCTTTCTGATAACTGCACCAAGTCTCTACCCCTCACAGATGGTCCGCGCATTGATGGATTATCTCAAGCAGGCATTTTCTGACGAGGGCGCTGTTGGCGCTCTGATGAAAGGGCAGTTCGGCGGCGCTCGTCATCCCCCGTCCGGGACTTAGATGATCCAGTGGACAGGGGTATCTGCAGCGCGATAAGCGGACGTGTTGGCTGACGACCGACCGGGTCCCCCCCCCCGGCCAGTGGATGCCATGTCGAGCTGGTACGCCACCCCTTCCGGGCATCAACACATTAGCGCGCGTCGTGATACTCCCGTTGCAGAAACGCCAGCAGCAGTGGGTTCACCTCTTCCGGCTTCTGGCTTTGTACCCAGTGACCGCAGCGCTCGATCACATGCTGCTCGACCCTGGGCACGACCTGGGGCATGCGTTCGATGGTGAAGGTTTCCAGTTTGGCGACCGGGTCACGGTCGCCGATGATGAACTGGGCCGGCTGCAGAATCTGCTTGCCGGCCAGATCAGCGGTGCGTTCCCAGTTGCGCTCATAGTTGCGGTACCAGTTCAGCGGGCCATGGAAACCATTATCGATATAGGTTTCAACGTAGACATCGAAGACCTCTGGCGGGCACCAGGCTGGCGGTACTTCCGGGTCGGTGTAATCGTCAAGCCAGCGCGAGTCGGCGGGCTTGTCCGAGATAAGACCGTTGTAGCCACCCGCAGGACGCCCGTGCATCACGGTACGCAGGGTGCGGGGGATATCTGCTTCCAGCTCGGCTTCGGCCGGACCGGGTTCCTGAAAGTAGAGAATGTAGAGGAACTTGTCCTTGAAGCGCTCGCGCATCATGTCAATGACGGGACGCTTCGGCCTGCCGCCGAAAGGAACGGACATGCCTGATACCACCTTGACCCGCTCAGGCTCGAATAGCGCCAGGTACCAGGCGATATTGGCGCCCCAGTCATGGCCGACCATGGCGACCTGCTGATGGCCGAAGTGGTCCATCGCCGCCTGGATGTCGCCGCACAGAGTGGGAATGTCATAGGCTTCGATAGCGGCTGGTGCGCTGCTGCGACCGTAACCACGCATCTCCGGGGCAAAGGCCCGGTAGCCCGCGTCCGCAAGTGCCTGCATCTGGTGACGCCAGGAGTACCAACACTCGGGAAAGCCATGCAGCAGCCAGACCGGCTGACCGTCCTCCGGCCCAGCGACATGTACGCTGAGCTGGATGTCATTGACGTCCAGAATATGTTGTTCTATTTGCAGCATGGTGACGCTCTCCTTCTATTTTCGGCCACTATGGCAAATTCACTGGGCGCTGGCTCCTACATTGGCAGGATAAATAGTGCGCCGGTGGCCCGGCTTATCGTGCTGGGAGGGAGGCGGTCAGGGCAGGACAGCCGAAGCAGGAGTGTCAGTTGCTGGCTGCCAGATGAAACTGCGCGCCCTCTGCCTCCAGAGGCCGCAGGCAGGTTTCACAGAAGGTCAGAGAGTCGAGCAATTGGCCGTGATTGGCGCCGGACACTTCCCGTGGACGGTTGCGTTGCAGGTGGCCACTCAAGGCTTCGATAGTGGTCATGCCGGTGCTGATGGGATACCAGTCCATATCCTCGATACCCCACGCCAGCCCGGTTTCCGGATCCAATGGCGCTGGGGCGGCAGCCTTGGCTCCCAGTAGCTGGGCCGCTTCCTGAAACTCCAGTGCGGTGAGGTCGACAAACTGACTCAGCGGGGTGACGCCCAGCGTCCGGCACAATGTATCCAGCCCCTGCAGGTGCTCTGCCAGTTGCTGCAGAACGGTGCTGTGAAGCTGGAAGTGACGCTGATCCAGGGTGGCGAGACGCAAGACGGCTGACAAGAGGTTCTCCCGATAAGCTGGTGATTCCAGGCAGGCTAGCTTACCGGGACATCTTGCCAGCCGCCACCCAGGGCCCGATACAGGTCCACCGTGGCCAGCAGCCAGGCCGCATGCTGCTGTACCAGACTGTCCTGACTCTGGAAATAGGAGCGCTGGGTATCGAGCAGGTTCTGCAGGTCGATGGCACCGGCCTTGTAACGGGCCTGGGCCAGCTCGAAGGCCAGCTCCGACTCCTCGGTCGCGGCTTGTTGCAGCTGATATTGCCGGCGTGCCTGCTGCAAGGCGCCCAATGCCGTATCGGCATCCACCAGGGCATCCAGAATCACGCGCTGATAGCTGATCAGGGCCTGTTGCTGGCTGGCTTCGCTGATCTCGACCTGGGCGCGCAGGCGCCCGCCATTGAAGATCGGCTGGGTCAGCCCGGCTGCCAGACTCCAGGGGTTCAGGGGGTTATTGACCAGATCCGATAGCACCGAGCTTTGTGCGCCGTAGCTGCCGGTCAATTGAATGCTGGGATAGAGCGCCGTGCGGGCCACAGTCAGGTCGGCATTGGCGGCCTGCAGACGTTGTTCGGTAGCGCGGATGTCAGGACGGCGGCTGAGCAACTCGGATGGCAGGCCGGCGCCTGGTTCGGGGACGCTGATATCGACCAGGTCGGGCAGTTCGCCCAGTTGGAAGTCCGGTCCCTGGCCCAGCAGCAGCGCCAGGCTGTTGCGCAGCTGCAAGGTCTGTTGCTCCAGGGCTGGCAGGTTGGCACGCAACTGGGCGACCAACGCCCGCTGTTGGCTGACCGCCAGGCTGTCATCGGCGCCGTAGCGGTAGCGTGCCTCGACAATCGTCAGTACCTGCTCGGCGGCTGCCAGGTTTTCCCGTGACAGTTGTAGCCGTGACTGGTTCTCGACCAGCTGGAACCAGCTGCTGGCAACGCCTGCGTCGGTGCTGATGGCCAGCGCTTCGAGATCGTAGCGGCTGGCATTCAGATTAGCGGTGGCGGCTTCGACGGCGGCGCGGTTGCGTCCCCAGAAATCCACCTCGTAACTGGCGTTGAGAGTGGCGCCGAAACTGTTGTTGACGCTGCTGCTGCCACTTTGCGATTCGGAGCCACTGCGTCGTCCGCTGACACTGCCGTCAAGTTGCGGGAGCAAGGCCGCGCCACTCTGACGCAACTGCGCATCGGCTTGCAGTAAACGCGTCGCGGCGCTGGCCAAGTCCAGGTTGCCGGTGCGCGCCTGGGCCATTAACTGGGAGAGCTGTGGTGCGTCGTACAGGGTCCACCAGCGCGCTTCAGGCCAGAGCTGCGAGTCCGGCACCTGATTCCACTGAGCAGGTGGCTGCAGCCCGGTCTGCGGCACGGGTGTGTTCAGGCTGCAGCCCGCCAGCAATACGGCGAACGTAAGGGGAAGAAAGTGTCTAGTCCGCACTGAGAGCCACCACTGGGTCAAGATGGGCTGCCTTGTGGGCAGGCATGAAACCGAAAATCAGACCGGTCGCGAAGGCGCAGCCAAACGCCAGTAGAACGGGGCCGGCAGTGAACTGGATCGGCGTGCCGAAGGATTGCAGCATGGCTGCAAAGCCCAGGCCGACTGCGACACCGATGGCGCCACCAATGGCCGAGACCACCATGGCTTCGACAATGAACTGCTGCAGGATATTGCGCGTGCGCGCCCCGGTGGCCATGCGAATACCGATCTCCCGGGTACGTTCGGACACGTTTACCAGCATGATATTCATCACGCCGATACCGCCGACCAGCAGGGAAATTGCGGCGATCGAACCGAGCAGCACGGTAAAGGTGTCCTGGGTGCTGGCGATGTTTTCCAGCAAGGAAGCCATGTTGCGGATCTGGAAGTCCTCGATCCCCGAATGGTTGGCCATCACCGCCTGACGTACCGCTTCCTGGGTGGCGTCGGACAGGCTGAGATCCTCAATCAGCACGCTGATACTGCTCAGATGCCGTGAGCCGATCAACCGGTTGCTGGCCGTATTCAGGGGCACGAAGACCGCATCGTCCTGATCCTGCCCCCAGGGCGTGGCACCTTTCTCCTGCATCACGCCGATGACCAGAAAGGGCACGTTGCGGATCAGCATATATTGGCCCAGCGGATCGGTATCGCCATACAGGTTGGTGGCGACGGTACGGCCGATGACCGCGACCGCAGCGTAACGGCGGTTGTCGTCATCATTGATGAACACACCGGAGGCCAGCGGCCAGCTTTTGGCTTGAGGGTAGGCGGCCGTCGTGCCGGTGATCTGGGTCTGGGCGTCGGTGCTGCCGGCGCGTACGGTGGCGCGGGTATCGACTTCCGGTACCGCAGCGACCACGTTGTCCACCCGTGCTGCAACAATGGCGTCCTCGGGTGTCAGCGTATTGGTGGTGCCGTCGGCCGAGCGCCGTGTATTGGGCGCGCCGGGTCTCACCAGCAGCAGATTGGTGCCCATGTCGCTGATGCGTTCGACCACATCCTGGCGTGCGCCATTGCCGACCGCCAGCATGACGACCACCGAGGCCACGCCGATAACGATGCCAAGGAGGGTCAGCACAGTGCGAAACAGATTGGCCTGCAGCGCACGCAGGGCCATGCGCACCGCTTCGTTGATATCACCGAAAGCGGCCAGGCCCTGTTTGGGGGCAGGGCGGGGGGGGGGCGCTTCCAGCTGTTGCGCGGGACTGGGCTTGCGTCCGCTGTCATGAATGATGCGACCGTCGCGGATCTCGATCAGACGGTCGGCATGACTGGCGACCTCGCGATCGTGGGTGATGACGATCACGGTCTTGCCGCGGCCATGCAGATCCTTCAGCAGCTCAAGTACATCATGGCCGCTCTTGCTGTCCAGTGCGCCGGTGGGCTCGTCGGCCAGCAGGATACGTGCATCGTTCATCAAGGCGCGGGCAATGGAGACGCGCTGCTGTTGGCCGCCGGACAGTTGATTGGGACGGTTCTGCAGACGGTCACCCAGGCCCAGCCCGGTGAGCAGTTCCTCGGCGCGGGCATGGCGTACATCACGCGGCAGACCGGCGTAGATGGCGGGCACTTCCACGTTCTCGGTGGCATTGGCCGAGGAGATCAGGTGATAGCTCTGGAAGATGAAACCAAAGGTGCGGCTGCGCAGACTGGCCAGCTGATCGCTGTCCAGCCCGGCGATATCCTCACCTTCGAACAGATAACGGCCGGTGGTGGGCTTGTCCAGACAACCGAGCAGATGCATCAGCGTCGACTTGCCCGAACCTGAAGCACCCATGATGGCGACGAACTCGCCGGCATGGATATCCAGTGCCACATCATGCAGTACAGTGGTCGACAGCTCGCCGTTGCGATAGGTGCGACCGATGCCTTCGAGGCGGATCAGGGGCTCGCTCATCAGAATCTCGGGCGGCGCTGGCCGCGCTCCGCTGAAGGCGGTGCGCTGGTGCCGCCGGACACGACCACTTCATCACCTTCCTCAAGCCCTTCCAGCACTTCGGCGCTGACTCGGGTCATGGTCCCGACGGTAACGACGCGATGCTGCGGCTGGCCATCGTCCAGTACCTGAACGGTATAGCGCTTGTCTGCGCCGGTGCCCGGCCGTTGCTGCACCGGCTGCAACGCAGATACCGGAATGGTCAGCACATTGTCCGCGGCGGCCTTGACGAAGAATACCTGCGCGCTCATCTGCGGCAGCAGCTTGCCGTCAGGGTTGGGCACGTCGAACAGGGCATTGAACAGCACCACGTTGTTGACGATTTCCGGGGTCGGCAGGATCTGGCGCAGTACGCCTTCACGACGCACGTCCGGTTGGCCGAGCGTGGTGAACCAGACCGGCATGCCGACTTTCAGCTGGGTGATGTCGGCCTCGGATACCTGGGTGCGTACGGTCATGGTGCTCAGGTCGGCAATCTGCACGATGATCGGCGCGGTCTGATTGGCGTTCAGGGTCTGCCCCTGGTTGGCCAGTTGATCGACGACGGTGCCGGTCATCGGCGCGTAGATGCGGGTGTAGTTGAGATCGGCGCGGGCTTCCTTGAGCTGGGATTCCAGTTGACGGATCTGTGCCTTGAGCGCGGCGATCTGAGCGGTGGCGGAGCGCAGGGTGGCGTCGGCCTGCTCCACCGCTTCCTGACTGGTGGCATCGAGCTTGATCAGGTTGCGCTGACGCTCGGCTTGCAGGCGTGCCAGCACTTGAGTGGATTCGCGGTCGGCGAGTTGTGCCTGGAGATTCTCCAGCTGAGCTTCATTGGCTTCCACCTTGGCCAGATAGATAGTGTCGTCTATCTCCGCCAGCAATTGACCTTCTTCGACCTGATCCCCTTCCTCGACGTGCAGCACGTCCAGTTGGCCGGAAACCTGGGTGCCGACGTCAACGTAGTTGAGTGGCTCCAGGGTGCCCAGAGCCGTTACGCTGTCTTCGATGTCGGTGCGTTCGACGGGCGCAGTAACCCGTTCCGGTGCCTTGTCAGTCGGCCAGAAATACCAGGCCAGTCCGACAATGACTGCCAGTACGGCTAACAGCCAGAGAAAACGCCTGGAAGATGACATAGGGTAATTCCTTGATTCGAATCGGGTGCAATGGCGCACAGTTTACCGAGGTGCAGTGTCAATCGGGGAGCCGGCTGGGTAAAGAAACTGTAAAGCCGGGGGGCGATTATTCCAGCCAGCGATACAGCGTGCGGCGGGTGATGCCCAGAATATCTGCAGCGCGCCGTTTGTTGCCGCCGGTGGCCCGCAGCACCTGATGGATGTACTGGCGCTGTACCGTCTCCAGAGCCGGCATGCCTTCCGGATCGCCGCTGACCGAGGGGGGCGATGTCGCTCCGCTACTGGCCGCGGATGCGGGTATCTGATCTGCCGGTTGCTCGCAGATGCGTTGGGGAAGGTGGCGCGCTTCGATCAATGGGGTGTCGCAGAAAGTGGCGGCACGCTCCACGGCGTTCTGCAGTTCACGCACATTACCGGGGAAGGCATAGCTCTGCAGCAGAGCCAGTGCTTCGTCGCTGAAACCCTTGATGCTGCGCTGCTGGCGGGCATTGAAACGGGTCAGGAAAAACTCCGCGAGGCGCTGGATATCTTCTCCCCGGGCGCGCAGCGGCGGTACTTGCAAGGCAAAGGTCTCCAACCGATAGAACAGATCCTCGCGGAAGCTGCCGTCAGCCACTGCCTCGGTCAGCTTGCGATTGGTAGCGCCGATGATGCGCACATCGAGTTGGATTTCATGATCACTGCCCACCGGCCTCACCTTACCATCCTGCAGCACGCGTAGCAGCTTGGCCTGAAGTGAGAGGGGCATTTCGCCCAGCTCATCGAGCAGCAAGGTGCCGCCATCGGCCTGTTGAAACAGCCCGGCTCGTTGGTTGCGTGCGCCGGTGAAGGCGCCAGCGGCATGACCGAAGAACTCGCTTTCCATCAGCTCGCTGGGAATGCCACCGCAGTTGACCACCATATAGGGGCCACTCCTGCGGCTGCTCTGATCATGCAGGGCGCGGGCGACCAGCTCCTTGCCGGTCCCACTTTCACCTTGTACCAGCACCGGGCCGTCGGCCGAGGCGATCTGGCGAATGTTGTGAAACAGCTGCTGCATGGCCGGGCTCTGACCGATAATGCCGTTGAACTGTTCGACCGCCAGCAGGCTGCGGTAGTGTCGGACTTCGTTGCGCAGGCGGCGGTTTTCCAGCAGACGGCTGACCGTCAGCAGAAAATGGTCCATCTCCAGCGGTTTGGTCAGAAAGTCATCGGCCCCCGCCTGCAGCGCCTTGACGGCCTGCTGCACCGAGCCGAAGGCGGTGATGATGAGCACCGCCGGAGGCGTATCGCACTGGGAAAGTGCCGGCAGCAGGCTCAGGCCATCGGCGCCGGGTAGGCGCAGATCGCTGACCAGCAGATCAGGCGTCTCGCTGTGCAGCACCTGCAAACCTTGCTCGGCATCGGCGCAAGCGGTCACCCGATAACCTTCGGCTTCAAGCTCTTCCTGCAGCAGTTCGCGCAGGCCGCGGTCATCTTCCACCAGCAATATGTGGTCCGTCTGAGTCATTGCTGCAGCTCCTTTGCGGTCAGGGAGAGGGGTAAGGTCAGACAAGCCGAGCAACCGCCGTCGGTTCGGTTGCTCAGGATCAGGCTGCCACCGTGTTCTTCGGCTACCGCCTGAACGATGGCCAGGCCAAGGCCGGTGCCTTCACCGGGTGATTTGGTAGTGAAAAAGGGTTCAAGCAATGTTTCCAGACTGTGGTCCGCGGGCAACCCCGGGCCGTCATCAGTCACGCGGATGATCAATGTTCGGGCATCCGCCTCCGCGGTAATGCCTATCTGGCGTTCCGATGCCTGCAGGGCATTGCGTAGCAGATTGAGCAGGGCGAGCTCCAGACGCCCTGCGTCGGCGCAGAAGGCGGGCAGGGTCGCGGGGATATGCGCGCCCAGCGTACGTTCGGCGGCTTCCAGTTCCGGGCGTATTGCTTCAATGACACTTTCAATCAGCAGCGCCGGCGTCACGTCCCGCGGCTGGGTGGCGGCGGGCCTGCAATAGTCCAACAATTGCCGCACCGTGCGAGTCAGACGGCTGACCTGATTGCGGATGCCGTCGAGGTTGCGAAGTTGCTGCTCGTCCAGGCTGCCGGAGCGTTGCAGGCGTCGCGCGCGGCCATCGATCACGCTCAGCGGAGCACCGAGTTCATGGGCAATGCCTCGCGCCATGCTGCCGATGGCGACCATCTTCTCATTGTCCTTGAGCCGGGCTACCAGCTGGGTTTCCGCGGCACGGTGCTCGTCCAGGTCTCGATGTGCCTGTTCGATGCTGTCGAGCATCTGGTTCAGCCCGCGGGCGATACTGGCCACTTCGCTGGGGCCTTCGAGCGCGGCGCGGTGCGACAGATCGCCTTTGGCAACGCGTGCCATATGGGCCAGAAGTTTATCCACATGGCGGCCAACACCACCGTAATGACCGAGCAGGACGCCGGCAAGAATAACCAGGCTGAACAACCCCCAGACCAGCCAGGCCATGATGGTCAGCTGTTGTAGCGCATGCCCGAAGTCGCTGGCGCGGCGGGTGATCTGGATCAACCCCTGGATCTGGCCGGTCGCATCGAACAGCGGCAGGAAATGGGAGAACAGGCTGCGCCCGGCGACCCGGCTGAAAGCTTCCTGGCCTTCGCCGGTGCTGCGAATGCGATCGGGAATGGTGGTGCCGGTCAGGTCGGTTTCGGTGATTCCGGCTGAGGCGATGCGGTTCCCATCAACATCGAATACCGACGCTCCGTAAACCTCGCCCAGCACGAACACCGACCCCAGAGCCAGCTCCACTGCCTGCATATCGCCCTTGTTCAGAGCGGTACCGACGGGAATGCTGATGGCACGGCCAATCAGCTCCAGGTCATTTTTCAGTCGTTGTTCCTGAAACTGGCTGGCCTGACCCAGGCCGAAGCGGATGCCCAGGGCAGTGAGCAGCACTATAGGCAGCACCACGAACACCAGCAGGGTTCGTTGCAGGCCATTAATGCGCAGTCGGGGTTGAAAGGACGAGATTATGTTCATTTTTGACCGGGTAATTTTTGCTCATGTGCAGTATGTATACATATTCTTCGGTGCTGAGTACAGCAGGAGGCTGTGTGTTTTTAGTTTCGTTTTCTATGTTTTACTTTAAAATCAATTAGTTGTGGTGTTGCATGGAAAGCTGGCATGGATAGTGAAAGGTGTTAATTACTTTTCACAGTAGGAGATGCATCTATGAACAATCTCAAAACACTGACCGCTGCCATCGCTTTTGCCACCTTCGGAATCGGCGCACCTGCCGCCATGGCGCAAGCCGGCGGCACGGCTCCTGCTCAGCAATACGAACAGGGTCAGCCAGCTGCTGCACCGATCAGCGAAGAGAACCTGAAAAAGTTCGTTGAGGCTGATGCCGATGTTGCAGAACTGCGTGATGAGTTTTCCGAAAAGCTGAGCAAGGCGGAAGACCAGGAAGAAGCCCAGAAGCTGCAGCTCGAAGCGCAGGAGAAAATGGTCGAAGCCGTACAGGATAGCGATCTGGACGTGCCCACCTATAACGAAATAGCCACTCGCATGCAGACTGACCCAGAACTGCAACAGCGTGCTCAAAGCCTGAAGTAAGGCTGCAGCGAAGTACAGAGGGGAACCTTCGGGTTCCCTTTTTTGTGGCTGTTATTCAGCCTGCAGATACTCGGTTCGCGCGCTGAGGCCATCCTTGAGATGCTCGACCAGCTTTCTGACCTTGGGTGACAGATGCCGTTGCTGAGGATAGAGCGCCCAAACCGCGGTATGTGGAGGCTGGTGTTGGGTGAGCAGGGAGCGCAGGGCGCCGCTGCGCAGATGCTCCTGCACATAATAGTCCGGCAATTGGCACAGACCGAATCCGCGCAGTGCCGCGTCCAGTACGGAGCGCCCGCTGTTGCAGCGCCAGTTGCCGGTGATCCGCACCGGTACCTCGCGTCCGGATTCGAGGAAGGTCCAGGTGTCGCTGCTGCCAATCAGACAATTATGACGGGGCAGCTCTGACAGGCTGTGCGGTGCGCCGTGATGTTCGAGGTACCCAGGTGCAGCGCACAGAAACATGCTGCGTGGCGCCAATCGGGTGGCGACCAGGCGGGAGTCTTGCAACCGTCCGAGGCGGATGGCCAGATCGAACTGGCCATGCAGTAGATCCAGGGTCTGGTTGGTCAGTGACATCTCGATGCGCAATTGCGGATGTTGCTGCATGAAGTCGTTGACCAGCGGCATGATGAACTCTTCGCCGTAGGCCACCGAGCAGGTCATGCGCAGCAGTCCCTTGGGTTCACTGGACAGGTCGCTGATGGCCTGCAAGGCTTCATCACGGGCATCCTGCAACCGTTGGCAATGATGCAGGAAGGTCTGACCCGCTTCGGTGAGAGTGACCCGGCGGGTGCTGCGGTAGAACAATCGGGCCTGCAAGCGGTCTTCCAGTCGGGCGATCTGGCGGCTGACATGGGAGGAGGAAACACCGAGCTTGTTGGCGGCGCCGCTGAAATGGCCCAGCTCGGCAACGGCGACGAACTCGTCCAGCCCGCTCCATTGGCTCATATCCGGCTTTCTCGCATTGATTGTCCCTGTATGGCAATAATGTTTTGTCTGGCAGCCTATTATCCATACTTGGCTGGTTGACTACACTCTCATCTGTTGTTTCATTCATCTGGAGACGGAGGGTCCCCCATGATCAAGTCCCGCGCCGCTGTGGCGTTCGAAGCAGGCAAACCCCTGGAAATCGTTGAAGTGGATGTGGCTCCGCCGAAGGCTGGCGAGGTGCTGGTGCGCATCGTCGCCACCGGGGTCTGTCATACCGATGCCTTCACGCTGTCGGGGGATGATCCGGAAGGCGTATTCCCCGCTATTCTCGGCCACGAAGGCGGTGGCATTGTTGAAGCCGTGGGCGAGGGCGTGACCTCGCTGGCGGTCGGTGATCATGTGATCCCGCTGTACACCGCCGAATGCCGTGAGTGCAAATTCTGCAAATCCGGCAAGACCAACCTGTGCAGCTCGGTCCGCGAGACACAGGGTAAAGGCCTGATGCCCGACGGCACCACCCGTTTCTCCTACAAGGGGCAGCCGATCTATCACTACATGGGGTGCTCGACCTTCTCCGAGTACACCGTACTGCCGGAAGTATCCCTGGCGAAGATCCAGAAAGAAGCCCCGCTGGAAGAAGTCTGCCTGCTCGGTTGTGGCGTCACCACCGGCATTGGCGCTGTTCTGAATACCGCCAAGGTCGAGCCTGGCTCCAGCGTGGCGATCTTCGGTCTGGGCGGCATCGGTCTGGCAGCCATCATCGGTGCGAAAATGGCTGGCGCCACGCGCATTATCGCCATCGACATCAACCCCTCCAAGGCCGACAAGGCACGTGAGCTGGGCGCTACCGAGTTCGTCAATCCGAAGGATCATGACCAGCCGATCCAGCAGGTGATCGTCGAGATGACCGATGGTGGTGTGGATTACTCCTTCGAGTGCGTCGGCAACGTCGATTTGATGCGCGCGGCGCTGGAGTGCTGCCACAAGGGTTGGGGTGAGTCGACCATCATCGGTGTGGCCGGTGCCGGTCAGGAGATCAGCACCCGTCCGTTCCAGCTGGTCACTGGCCGGGTCTGGCGTGGCAGCGCTTTTGGTGGGGTAAAAGGTCGCACCGAACTACCTGGTTATGTGGAGAAGGCGCAGAAAGGCGAGATTCCGCTGGATACTTTCATCACTCATACCATGGGACTGGAAGACATCAACAAGGCCTTTGATCTGATGCATGAAGGCAAGAGCATTCGGTCAGTCATTCATTTCTAAGTCACGGCGAGCGGCAAGCATGAAGCCTGCCGCTCGTATTGAGTTCGGAGAATTTCATGTCTATCGAGTTGATTTCTGCCAATAAGAGTTTCGGCGGATGGAACAAGCGTTATCGGTATCGCTCGGCGGTGCTGGGTGGCGATACGGTGTTTGGTATCTATTTGCCGCCCCGGGCCGATCAGGGCGAGCCGCTGCCGGTGCTGTATTGGCTGTCTGGATTGACCTGCAACGATGAGAACTTCATGCACAAGGCCGGTGCGCAGAAGCTGGCGGCCGAGCTGGGCGTGGTCATCGTTGCGCCGGACACCAGCCCGCGCGGTGAGGGCGTGCCGGATGATCCTGAAGGTGCCTGGGACTTTGGTCTCGGGGCCGGCTTTTACGTCAACGCGACCGAGCAGCCCTGGGCCGGGCACTACCGCATGTATGATCATGTTGTCAGCGAGTTGCCTGCGGTGATCGAGGCGAACTTCCCGGTCTCGGATCAGCGCAGCATCAGCGGTCATTCCATGGGCGGTCATGGCGCACTGATCTGCGCTTTGAAAAACCCGGGACGTTACCAGTCGGTATCGGCCTTCGCGCCCATCACCAATCCAATGGATTGTCCGTGGGGTCACAAGGCCTTCGGCAATTACCTGGGCAGTGATCGGGAGACGTGGAAGCAGTGGGATACCTGTGCGCTGATCGCCGATGCGCCGGAACGTCTGCCGCTGCTGGTCGATCAGGGTGAGGCGGATAACTTCCTCGCTGAACAACTCAAACCTGAAGCGCTGGAAGCGGCCGCGGCAGCAGCAGGGCATCCATTGACCCTGCGTCGCCAGCCAGGCTACGACCACAGTTACTACTTCATCGCCAGTTTTATCGATGATCATTTGCGCCATCATGCTCGGGCGTTGGGGCGGCTTCTTTGAAAGCATCAGGTGTTTTCGCTGGATTGTGGGGAGGGCAAGGTTGGTCGGCAGGGCGGTGCCGACACGCTGCAAGTACATCCCTGTAAGCTCGCGGTCGCCATCCATGGCGACACGACGGTCGGCCCCACCCTGCCGACCAACCTTGTCCAGAGCCTTTTGTAGGGCTGATGGTTTTAAACCTTCAGCGCCCCAATATCCCGCTGCAGAGGCCACTCAGAACATGAAGCGGCAACAGACCTGAGTCTTCGCAACATGCACAAAACCCCGCAACGCTTCTGCCTGTAACCCGGACGCTGTAATATCCCCTTTCGTTTTTCAGCTCAGCAGGTATTCCATGCGCATTGGTCACGGCTATGACGTCCACCGTTTCGGTGAGGGCGACTTCATTACTCTGGGTGGGTTGCGGATTGCCCATGATCGAGGGTTGGTGGCCCATTCCGATGGAGACGTGGTGCTGCATGCATTGACTGATGCCATTCTCGGCGCTGCCGCGCTGGGCGATATCGGTCGGCATTTCCCCGATACCGACCCGCAGTTCAAGGGCGCCGACAGCCGCGTATTGCTGCGCCACGCCTTGTCGCTGGTACATGCCAAGGGTTGGCAGGTGGGCAACGTGGACGTGACCATCGCCGCCCAGGCGCCGAAACTGGCACCGCATATTGACACCATGTGCCAGCGGGTGGCGGAGGATCTGCAGGTCGAGCTCGATCAGGTCAATATCAAGGCTACTACCACCGAGAAGCTCGGTTTCGTCGGCCGCAAAGAGGGGATTGCCGTGGATGCGGTAGCCCTGCTGCTACCCCGATGAGTAGCGATGACAGCCAGTGGCTGGGTCCGCGAGCGCTGGGTGAGCCCTGCGGGCGGGCGGTGCTCAAGGCGCAGCCGGAGGACTTCCGGGTTACTGAAGTACTTGATATTGAATTGAGCGGGCAAGGTGAACACCTCTGGCTGTTGATTGAAAAACGCGATCTCAATACTGAAGACGTGGCGCGTCAGCTGGCCAAGGCGGCCGGCATCAAGTTGCGCGATGTCAGCTACGCCGGCATCAAGGATCGCCGGGCGATCACCAGTCAGTGGTTCAGTCTGCAGTTGCCAGGGAAAGCCGATCCGGATTTTTCCTCATTGTGGAGTGACGCTTTACACTGCCTTGCCAGTCAGCGCCATTCACGTAAATTGCAGCGCGGCGCGCACAGCGCCAACCGTTTTGTTATCCGCCTGAGCAGTCTGAAGGCCGAGCGCGAGCAGCTGGATGCGCGGTTGCAGACTGTCGCCAGTACGGGTGTGCCGAATTACTTCGGCCCGCAACGCTTCGGTCGTGACGGTGGCAATATAGATCAGGCGCGCCAATGGGCTGAGCGCGGCGGTTTGCCTCCGGCACGTGGGACCCGGTCGCGGTTGTTGTCCACTGCGCGTAGCCTGCTGTTCAACCAGGTGCTGGCGCAACGGGTTGGCGATTCGAGTTGGAATCAGCTGCTGGCCGGCGATTGCCTGGCGTTCACGGATAGCCGCAGCCACTTTTCAGCGGAGCGGCTGGCTGCCGATGATCGGCGCTTCGATGAGTTGGATATTCATCCCACGGGCCCTTTGTGGGGCGTTGGTGAGTTGCCGAGCGCGCAAGCTGTGCAGGTGCTGGAGCAGAGGGTGGCGGCGGCTGAGCCAGTACTGTGCCAGTGGCTGGAAAGTGCCGGGCTTGAACAGCAAAGGCGTATCTTGCGCCTCCCCATAACCGGGCTGACGTGGCATTATCCCTCACTGGATTGTCTTGAAATTGAATTCACCCTGCCGACCGGCTGCTTTGCTACCGCTGTGTTGCGAGAATTGCTGGTGTTGGCTGATGAGCCTGGCGGCGGACTGGAAAGTGAAACCTGATGCGTATTCTCATTGCCAATGATGATGGTGTACTGGCGCCGGGGCTGACAGCCCTGCACGGTGCGTTGCACGACTATGCCGATTGCGTGGTGGTCGCCCCCCATGAAGACCGAAGTGGAGCCAGCAGTGCGTTGACGCTGGACAAGCCGCTGCGCCCCTTCTACCTGGAGAACGGCTTTGTCGGCCTCAATGGCACGCCCACCGACTGCGTGCATCTGGGAGTCAACTCGCTGTTTGCCGATAGCGTCGATATGGTGGTGTCCGGTATCAACCTGGGTGCGAACCTGGGCGATGACGTGTTGTATTCCGGGACAGTCGCGGCGGCGCTGGAAGGGCGCTTCCTGTCCAAGCCGGCCATGGCGTTCTCGCTGGTCAGCCGCCAGACCGACAATCTGCCCGCTGCGGCAGCGATCGCCCGCACGCTGGTTGAGGCTCACGATCAGCTTGATTTGCCACCACGTACTATCCTCAATGTGAATATTCCCAACCTGCCGCTGGAACGCATCAAGGGCATAGTGTTGACCCGGCTGGGGCATCGCGAGCGTGCGGCCAAGCCGGTCAAGTGGACTGACCCCCGGGGCAAGGAAGGTTACTGGATTTCCGTGGCCGGAGACGCCGAAGACGGTGGCGAAGGAACCGATTTCAATGCGGTGATGCAAGGTTATGTGTCGGTTACGCCACTGCGTATCGACAAGACGCATTATGAGGTGTTCGATCATCTGGATGGCTGGCTGGGCAATCTGAGGGCGAAAACCCATGCGTGAGGAGCTCTTGAAGAGCGGGATCGGGATGACCTCGCAGCGCACTCGTGAACGCTTGCTTGCGCGCCTGTTCGAGGAGGGCATCCGCAACCTGCATGTGCTCGAAGCCATTCGCCGTACCCCGCGCCATCTGTTTCTGGACGAGGCGCTGGCCCATCGCGCCTATGAAGATACCGCTCTGCCCATAGGGCACAATCAGACGCTTTCCCAGCCCTATATAGTCGCGCGAATGACCGAATTGCTGCTGGGTGGCGGACCCCTGGACAAGGTGCTGGAAGTGGGTACTGGTTCGGGGTATCAGACCGCCATTCTGGCGCAGGTGGTCGAAAGGGTGTTTTCCGTGGAGCGGATCATGCCCCTGCAGGAGCGAGCCAAGGCGGTACTGAAAGACATCAATATTCGCAACGTGGTATTCCGGCATGCCGACGGTAACTGGGGCTGGCCGCAATACGGACCCTATGATGCGATTCTGGTCACTGCAGCGCCTGCTGAAGTGCCCATGGAGCTGCTCAGCCAGCTGGCGGATCGTGGACGTATGGTGATTCCGGTTGGCGAACATGAACAATTTCTCACTGTAGTCACTCGCGACGGGGATCAATTCATCCGTCAGCAGGTCGAACCTGTACGTTTTGTTCCCTTGCTGGCAGGAGCTATCAGCTTTTGAATCGTCTTTTCTCCGAGTATTTACTGATTTTTTTCAAGGGCATGGCCATGGGCGCTGCCGATGTCGTACCGGGCGTGTCCGGTGGCACCATCGCCTTCATCACGGGTATCTATGACCGGCTTCTGGCAGCTATCGGTGCCTGCACTCCAAATAAACTGGTGTGGCTGCTACGTGGCCGGATTCGGGAAACCTGGCAGTCCATTGATGGTGGTTTTCTGGCGGCTCTGCTGGCCGGGGTGCTTACCAGTGTCGCCACCCTCGCGAACCTGATCAGTTATCTCCTGGAGAAGCACCCGGAACTGGTCTGGTCCTTCTTCTTCGGCTTGATCCTGGTCTCTGTGGTATTGGTGGGTCGGGAAATTCGGCGCTGGAATTTCTGGACCATCTCGGTCTTGCTGGCCGGGGCGGCCTTCGCTTACATGATTACCGTGGCGGTACCGCTGCAATGGCCGGTCAATCCACTGATGATCTTCCTGGCTGGCGCCATTGCCATCTGCGCCATGATTCTGCCTGGTATATCCGGCAGCTTCATCCTGCTGCTGCTGGGCCTGTATGCAGCAGTGCTCGGCGCAGTCAGATCCTTCGATGTGGCCTTGCTGACGGTTTTCGCCTTTGGTTGTCTGGTCGGTATTCTGAGCTTTTCCCGATTGCTGTCCTGGCTGCTGCAACACGCACGCAATGTCACCCTGGCGTTCCTGACAGGGCTGATGCTAGGGTCGCTGAATAAGGTTTGGCCATGGAAGCAAACATTGACCTGGCGAGAAAACAGCCAAGGCGTCATGGAGCCGTTGCAACAGATCAACCTGTTCCCAAGCAATTATGAAGTTCTGACGGGAGCAGGATCTTATTGGATCGGTGGCGTACTGTTGATGCTGGCGGCCATCGTATTGGTGCTGGGGCTGGAGTGGTTCGGCCAGCGCATGCGCCAGGATTGAAGCACCAGTGAAAAAAACCTACCCGCGCGAAATATGGGGGACGATTGTGAGGCAATGGAGCAACAGCAGAGCGGGGTTACCTGCAGTCTTGCTTCTGGCAGCGCTGTTGACAGCCTGCGCGGGTCCCATGGGCAGCGTTCCGGTTGATGATCGCAGCCGCGGCGGTAGCCGTGCAGATCAGGTTACCTCGGGGTCCCATACCGTCCGCCGTGGTGAAACTCTCTATCAGATTGCCTTCCGTTACGGCTGGGACTGGAAAGCCCTGGCTGCCAATAACGGCATGCGTGAACCCTTTACCATCTACCCGGGGCAGCGTATCAGTCTTGCCACCCGGACAGGGGGTGTCACTCGCACTGCCACACCAATACCTTCGGCGAAACCAGCAGCCCGTGGACCGGTGAAGTCCACTCCGGTCTCGGTACCCGCTCCGGTTAAAAGCGTGCCGCAGAAACAACCCGTTACAAATAAACCGCCAGTCAGTCCGGCGCCCGCTGCGCTGACTGGCTGGAAATGGCCGGCCCAGGGCCCGCTCATCGCACGTTTCCAGTCGAACGCCAGTTTGAATAAAGGGATTGATATTGCTGGCGAGTTGGGTCAGCCTGTTCTAGCCGCCGCAAACGGTACGGTTGTGTATGCGGGGCGTGGGTTGCTGGGTTACGGGGACATGATCATCGTCAAACATGATGAGGATTTTCTCAGCGCCTACGCGCACAACAGTCGTTTGCTGGTTAAGGAAGGGGAGCAGGTCAGAGTCGGGCAGAAAGTCGCCGAAATGGGTAACAGTGGCACCGACAGGGTCAAATTGCATTTCGAGATCCGCCGTCGCGGCCAGCCGGTAGACCCCCTTGGTTATTTGCCCAAACTGTGAACTTGCTTCAAGACAAATCGGTATCAGCGTTGTCATAATTTCCAGGCACACTGCAGGGAGCACTGGATTGGCGAAGCGGGGTTGCCAATCCCGGCGATAGTCAGCGGAGGCTGACACGCACCGGATTGTATTATGTGATCCGTTCGTGTTTCGACTGAAGATGGGGCATGCACAAATGGCTGTTAATAATAATGCGTCTGATGATCTCGAACTCGTAGATCAGATCAGGCCGGACGAACCCGAGACCGCCGATGAGCCGGATCGTGTTCGAGTTGCCACTCCTCGCAATCACAAGCGCGAAAATGCGTTTGAATTCACTCGGCAGCTTGATGCCACTCAGATGTACCTCAATGAAATCGGTTTCTCGCCGCTTCTCACTCCCGAGGAAGAAGTCTATTTCTCCCGGCTGGCGTTGAAGGGGGATGAAGCTGGTCGCAAGCGGATGATCGAGAGTAACCTGCGCTTGGTGGTCAAGATTGCCCGTCGCTACATCAACCGGGGGTTGACTCTGCTGGACCTGATCGAAGAGGGTAACCTCGGGCTGATCCGGGCAGTTGAAAAATTCGATCCCGAGCGCGGTTTTCGCTTTTCGACCTACGCCACCTGGTGGATTCGTCAGACCATTGAGCGAGCGATCATGAACCAGACGCGCACCATACGTCTGCCGATTCATGTGGTGAAAGAACTGAATATCTACCTGCGCGCAGCGCGTGAGCTGACCCAGAAGCTCGACCATGAACCAACACCCGAGGAGATCGCCGAGCTGCTGGATCGCCCGGTCGCGGACGTCAAGCGCATGCTTGGATTGAACGAACGGGTAGCCTCGGTAGATGTCTCCCTGGGAGCGGATTCGGACAAGACCCTGCTCGATACCCTGGCGGATGACATGGCTGAGGATCCTCTGGAGCGACTCCAGGATGATGACCTCAATGCCAGTATCGATATGTGGTTGTCGGAGCTGAGCGAAAAGCAGCGGGAGGTCGTCACCCGGCGCTTTGGCTTGCGTGGTCATGAAAGCAGCACCCTGGAAGAAGTGGGCCGGGAGATCGGTCTGACCCGCGAGCGCGTGCGGCAGATCCAGGTTGAGGCCCTCAAGCGTTTGCGCGACATCTTTGAGCAGCATGGCCTGACAGGGGAGTCACTGTTCCAGTGACATTTCGCCACCTCCGTGGCGCCAGTGGCATACGAAAACGGGAACCTGCAGGTTCCCGTTTTTCGTTCCTCCATTCTGTGCGAAGATAAGCCGCACTGCGTCAGGCAGCATGGAAAAGGAGAGTGGCGAATGGATTGGAATCACGTGCCGGTATTGGTAATGGTGGCCGCGTTGATCGTGTTGTTGATCTACGGCATCACCCTGTATAACCAGCTGGTCACCATCAAGCATGCGGTCAGTCGAGCCTGGGCCAATATTGATGTGCTGCTGCGTCAGCGTCACGAGGAGTTGCCCAAGCTGGTAGAGGCCTGCCGGCAGTATATGCAATATGAGCAGAGCACCCTGGAGCGGGTCATCAGCGCGCGCAATGCGGTTAGCCAGGCGCGAGGCCGCTCTGACCTGAAACAGCTGGGACAGGCCGAAACCGCGCTGCGCAGTGGGCTTGGTCAGTTGTTCGCGCTCGCGGAAGGTTACCCTGAGCTGCAAGCCAATACCTCGTTCCAGCACCTGCAACAGCGTATCTCCGGATTGGAGAGCGGCATTGCCGATCGTCGTGAGCTGTATAACGCTGCGGTGAACATCAATAACGTGCGTATCGAGCAGTTTCCCGATGTGCTGGTCGCACGAATGTTTTCTTTCCACTGCGCGGAGTTGTTGCAGTTTTCCGAGGCGGAAAAGGCTGACGTGGATCTTCGCCAGCTGTTCTCATGATCGATCTGTACGGCATTTTTCTGGTTTCCAGAGGCGTACACGCCGCTGCGACCGGAGCAAGCTCATTGCTGGCTCTGTGGTTGCTGTATCGCATGTTCAGCCGTTTGCGCCGAGCCCGCTGGGTTGAGGATACACCAACCTCGAAAATCCGCTCCGCAGCTCAGGGGTTGGTTGAACTGGTCGGGCAAGTGGGGGGAGGGGGGCATGCACCGCTGCTTTCTCCCTTGGCCGGCCGGCCCTGCCTGTGGTATCGCTTCAGCGTGGAGGAGCTGCAGCGCCGGGGCAGGAATACGGAATGGCGCACAGTGGAGCGTGGCAATTCCGATCGACCCTTCCTGTTGCGTGATGAGACTGGCAGTTGCTGGGTCCTGCCCGGCGAGGCAGAGGTTCACCCTCGGCTGCGCAGGCGTTGGGAAGGCCATCGGCGGTGGCCACTGGGAAACAAGGCGCAGACCGGTGTGCTGGGTGCGTTGCTCGGGCGTCGCTACCGTTATACCGAGGAGTATCTGCAAGAGCACGACTTTCTCTATGCGTTGGGTTGGTTCGAGAGTCGCGGTGGTGGCCGAGATGCCATGGATCCGCAGTCGGTGGCGCGGCAGATCATCAGCGGCTGGAAGGCTGACTATCCGGATCTGCTGGCGCGTTTTGATCGCAACCGCGACGGCCAGCTTGATCCGATTGAATGGGAGCGGGTGCGGACGGCGGCTGCTCTCGAGGCGCAACGCCAGATACGCCGCGCGGGAGAATCACCGACAGTGCATGCGCTTGCCAAGCCGCCGCATAAGGGACTGCCTTTTCTCTTGTCTGATCACCATGAAGAGGAGCTCAGTCGCAAGCTGCGGCGCCAGTCGGTCTGGAGCCTGGCTGGCATGTTGATCGCGGGCGGTCTGGCGGGCTGGTTGTGGCTTGCTTTGCTGTATTAAGGATGGCTGGGCGACGTGCGTTTCAGTTGCCCTGTTCATAGTCGCGTAACCACTCGATCAGAGCAGCGGCACTCAATGGGCGGCTGTAGAAGTAGCCCTGGCCCTCGTGACAACCTTCCTGTTGCAGGTAGGTCTGCTGTTCGAGCGACTCCACGCCCTCAGCGATGACCTGCATGTTCAGGTTGCGGCCAAGCTGGATGATGATCCGCACAATGTTCTGGTCGCCCGAGTCGGACAGCAGGTCGTGGGTGAAGCTCTTGTCGATCTTGATCTTGTCCAGCGGCAATCTGCGCAGATAGCTGAGTGATGAGTAGCCAGTACCGAAATCGTCCAGTGCGATCAAGACACCGGTGCGCTTCAGTTCATTCAGGTGCCGGGCCGCGGCAGGAATGTCTTCCATCAAGCCGGTTTCGGTGACTTCCAGTTCCAGGCTGTTGCGCGGCAGCGCATAGCGCTGCAGCACTTGGGTGACCATCATTGCCAGGCCGGGGTGATGTAGTTGTACGGTCGAGAGATTGACCGACATGCGCAGATGCGTTCGGCCCGCGTCGTGCCATTCCCGCAGTTGTCGGCAAGCCTGATCCAATACCCATTCACCGATGGCGATGATGGCCCCGCTCTGTTCCGCCAACGGGATAAACAGATCCGGTGGCACCAGGCCGCGGTCGGGGTGATGCCAGCGTAACAGCGCTTCGACGCCCACCACCCGATGATCGGCCAGATTGACCTGTGGCTGATATACCAGATGAAATTCATTGCGCGGCAGCGCTTCGCGCAAGCTTGAGGCCAGCTCGCGGCGCACGCGCATTTCGCTGTCCACACTGGCTATATAGAACTGGTAGCGGTTTCGTGAGCGGACCTTGGCTAACATCATGGTCTGTTCGGCCTTCTGCAGCAGTTTCCCTGCATCCCTGCCGTCTTCAGGGAACAGGGTAATGCCTGCGGTGGCCTGAATGGTTATCCGGTGTTTGTCTATCAGGAGCGGCTGGCCGAGTTCTTCAAGCATCTGTTGCGCCAGCTCGGCTACCTCGTAGGGCTCGTCGACATCGGGGATGACCAAGGCGAACTGATCACCGCCGAGGCGAGCGATACTGGCCAGTCGTCCGCTGTGCGAGCGCAGACGTTCGGCCACGGCGATCAGTACATGGTCGCCGACCTGATAGCTGAACTTTTCATTTACTTCCTTGAAATCATCCAGTCCGCAGCACAGTACAGCGACGCTGCGTTGGCGGCGGTCGGCCTCGGCAAGAATCCGTATCAGTTGGTCCAGCAACAGGCTGCGGTTGGGCAGGCCGGTCAATTGATCATGCCGGACCATGTGGCGCATGCTGGCTTCTGCCTCGTGGCGTTGGCTGCGGTTGCGCTCGATGGAGTCCAGCAGTTCGTTGACCTTGGTGATCCACAGCCCCAGTTCGTTCTTTTCGTGGCCGGTCAACACGGGGATCAGTATTCTGCCCGGTTGTTCGGGGTTGATATTGGCGATGTGATCGAGGATGCGAGCCAGCGGGCGGGTCAACAGGACGTGGTATACCAGATAGACCGCGACGGCCATCAGCAGGGCGCGCAGCAGGCCGGTAATCAGGATGATCAGCGAATTGCGCAGGAAAACCTGGCCATAGGGTGCGGTGTCCAGCGTCAGTCGCAGGTCACCATAAAATTCGTTATAGGGTGCGCGACCATAAAGCCCCGTGCTGAAACTTTGCTCGACATCAAGCACCAGGTCGGTGAGATAACGATAGGAAGAATCGTCCAGCGGGCGTTCGCGACTGGCAAGAGGGGCTTCATCCGGGTGACCGATGGCAGCGAAGCGGACTGCCTTGTGGGCGAACAGGCCTTCAATGACCTGAGTGGCCATCTCCTTGTCGAGACTGAATATCGCCTGGCTGGCCGGATCATGAAACATGGCCAGAATCTGGTTGGCATCTCGAGCGATAGCCTGCCGTTCAGTGCGTAGATCGAACAATATCTGGGCCAGGCTCAACAACATGCCTATCAGTAGCGCCCATAACAACACCAGCTTCAAAAGCTTGACTGAAAGACTGTGCCGGCGATCCACTTTCAACTCAGGCTGTCCTTTTCTCTGTTTACCGCATCATGCATTCGTAACTGAGGTGGCGCAACCGCTGAAAACAAAACACCCCGCACGGGGCGGGGTGTTTTGAAGGGAAACCAGACTCAGCCAGCGAAGTTTTTCGCGACGAAGTCCCAGTTGACCAGATTCCAGAACGCTTCGACATATTTCGGGCGGGCGTTGCGGTAATCGATGTAGTAGGCGTGTTCCCAAACGTCACAGGTCAGCAACGGAGCGTCGCCGGAAGTGATCGGGTTGCCGGCGCCAATGGTGCTGGCCAATGCCAGGGAACCGTCAGCTTTCTTCACCAGCCAGCCCCAGCCGGAACCGAAGGTGCCAATGGATGTTTTGCTGAACTCTTCCTTGAACGCGGCAAAGGAGCCGAACGCCTTGTTGATAGCCTCAGCCAGCTCGCCGGTAGGCTCGCCGCCGCCATTGGGGCTCAGGCAGTTCCAGTAGAAGGTGTGGTTCCACACCTGTGCTGCGTTGTTGAATACGCCGCCGCTGGAGGTCTTGATGATCTCTTCCAGGCTCTTGCCTTCGTAATCGGTACCAGCGACCAGATTGTTCAGGTTGACCACGTAAGTGTTGTGGTGCTTGTCGTGGTGATATTCCAGAGTCTCGGCGGAAATGTGCGGCTGGAGGGCGGTTTTTTCATAGGGAAGTGCAGGTAATTCGAAAGGCATGGTCTCTCTCCATCTTCAGGTTATCGGGGTCGCTTCAGTATTGCGCAGTCCTGGCCGGGGTCTCTTCACGCCAGTCAATGACAGGCGCCGCCCCTGTTTATAGCAGCCAAGATCATAGCATTCTGTATCGGGGCTAGCCATGTTGCATCAGCCTCTGTTGGATCGATTGATCTGTCACGCGGGCCAGGCCAGGGTCCAGGCGACCCGCAGCATCATCGCGGCGACACCGAGGTCGATCAGCCGCCAGGTAAGTGGGCGGCGCAATACCGGAGCCAATCTGGCTGCACCGAGCGCCAGACTGAAGAACCAGACCACGGACGCACTTGCTGCACCGAGGGCGAACAGCCCCGGCAGGCTTTGCTGGGCCCCCACTGAACCGATAAGCACCAGGGTATCGAGATAGACATGGGGGTTGAGCAGGGTGACTGCAAGAGTGGCCAGCAGGACAGTGCGGCGTGAGCGTTCTGGCCGGTCGGCAGCCATGCCGATCAAGCCCTGGTTGCCCAGGGCGCGGTGCAATGCCCGCAGCGCGTAGCCGACCAGAAACACGATGCCGCCCCAGCGCGTGACCTCCATCGCCAGCGGATATTGCTGCAGTAACGAGGCCAGGCCAAAGGTGCCGGCGGTCACCAGCAAGGCATCGCAGGTCATACAGACCAGCGCTGCGCTGAGGTGGTGCTCCCGGCGTAATCCCTGGGCCAGAACAAAAGCGTTCTGCGCCCCTATGGCCATGATCAGGCCGGCTGCGACCAGAAAACCATTTATATAACTGCCGAACCCTTGCATGCCATATTCCATTGTGAAAAAGAGAAGTGGCAGTCTGCGGTGTTATTGAATATAAGAGAAACCAATATTGCTGATGGGATATAAGAATATTTCATGCTGGACTACAAGTTATTACAGGCGCTGGCGGCGATAGTGGAGGAGGGTGGTTTCGAGCGGGCCGCGCGGATGCTTGGGCTATCCCAGTCGGCGATCTCCCAGCGCATCAAGCTGCTGGAGTCGCGGGTTGGGGCACCGGTGCTGCTCAGAGCCACACCGCCCGCACCGACGGAAACGGGCAGAAAGCTGCTCAACCATGTGCAACAGGTGCGATTGCTGGAGCGCGACCTGCAGCGGGAAGTGCCTATGGATGACGAGGCTGATGTCGCACCGCGCCTGCGCATTGCATTGAATGCCGATAGTCTGGCGACCTGGTGGGCTGGTGCGGTGGCTGACCTGTGTGAAGCGCAGAATCTGCTGCTGGAGCTGCTGGTCGATGATCAGGACGTCGGGCTACGCCGCATGCGTGCGGGAGAAGTGGCCGGCTGCGTCTGCGCTACGGAGCAACCGGTGGCAGGTGCGCGTTCTTTGCCATTGGGTGCGATGCGCTATCTGGCGGTGGCCAGCCCGGCGTTCATGGCGCGGTATTTTGCCGAGGGGGTCAGTCATGCAGCGCTGCGCCGTGCACCGGTGATCGTTTTCGGGCCGGATGATCAGCTGCAGCACCGATTTCTGGCCGGGTGTGGCTTCACTGAGAATTTCCCGCATCATCTGTGTCCGTCATCGGAAGGGTTCGTGCGGCTGATCGATGCCGGGCTGGGTTGGGGATTGGTGCCCGCGCTGCAGATTCACTCGGAACTCGCCGCCGGCAGATTGCAGGAAGTATTACCTGGCAATCCGGTGGACGTACCGTTGTACTGGCATTATTGGCGCAATGGTGGACGGCTTCTGGAAGCGCTGACCGACCAGCTTGCGCGCACGGCGTTGCAATGAATCCCTGGGGCGGTATGGGTGGTCAGGGGGCTGCTCAGCGAGCAGAATAGAGGTAGATGAGAAGTGAGGTATAACCGCAGAGGATTGTATGGGTGATGATGATATCCGGGACCTCCCGGGAATTCGCGCAACCGATGATGATCGGGTAACCGCACAGCCGGGAGCGCGTCGCACAGACGCGGAGCCGCCCGTGGTGCGGGCCCGGCGCGAACTGCCGCCGCGCCGACAGCGCAATGGCGCGCTCTGGGCGGTTTGCCTGAGTCTGCTGATTGCTTTGGTCGGGCTGGGCTACTGGAGTCATCAGCAGCAGACCCGTCTTCAGCACCAGTTGGTGGCGACCCAGGAAAGCTTTGCGCGGATCAGTGAGGAAGCGGCGGGTCGGTTGCAGGACATCAGCGGCAAGGTGGTGGCCACCGAGTCCAGTCTGAGCCAGAACGAGCAGGCTCGTATACAACAACTCAACCAGCTGCAAAAGCGGGTAGAGCAACTGACCACGGCCCAACAGACCCAGCAGGAGCGACTGCAGGAGCAGCAACAGGGGCTGGAACGGTTGCAACAGGCGGATGTTGCCCAAGTGCAGCGGTTGACGGCGCTGGATAGCTTGGCAGATACACTCGGTGAGCAGGTCGAGCGCCAGCAGCAAGCCTCCACCGAGCTGGCGCAAAAGGTGGAGTCAGCCAGCTCTGCTCAGGCCGCCTTGCGCAGCGATCTGGAAAAATCCAATGAGCGGCTGCAGGCGCTGGCCAAACTGGAACGCCAACTGGCCGAGCAGGATACCCAGTTGGCTCGCCAACGTGGCGAACTGGAGGCATTGCTGCAGGCATCAGCCGGTGCCAGTCTGGAGCAGGAAATGCTGGTGCTGCGCAGTGAGATCGATGAACGGTTGGCCATGACCGAGGACTCGTTGCAGGCCATCGACAGCTTCCGCCTGCAAACCAACCGCAGTATCTCCACGCTACGCAATCAGCTCGGCAATCTCCAGCAACAGCTGGGTCAGCGCTGATGAATTTTCTCGCCCATCTGCGACTGGGACCGGACGACCCGCAGCAGGCACTGGGTGGGCTGCTCGGTGACTTCGTCAAGGGACCTGTGGCCTCCATGACCTTGCCGGACCCGGTGCGACAGGGTATCTGGTTGCATCGGCGTATCGATGCTTTCACTGACCAGCATCCGCTGGTACTGCGCAGCAAGGCGCGGGTCAGTGGCGAGCGGCGGCGCTACGCCGGGATCATGGTCGATATGTTCTATGACCATCTGCTGGCGCGCCACTGGCATCAGTTTGATGACCAGCCACTGGCTGTGTTCACCGCCCGCATGTACCAGGCGGTGCTGACTCAGCAGACGCTGATGCCAGAGCGGGCGCGAACGGTTCTGGTACGCATGGCCGAGCAGGACTGGCTAGGCAGTTATGCTGATCTGCAGAACCTGCATCAGGCGCTGAACAACATGGCCCGGCGCTTGCGTCCGGCTAACCCGCTGCCGGGCGCGGTTCACGAGCTGGAGCGGGATTATTCAAGCTTCGAGGCCGATTTTCTGGAATTCATGCCCGAGGTGATCGCCTTTTCCGAGGCTCAGGCGGCCGCGCTCAGGGAATCGGCAGATTGGCAGTTGCTGCTGCCGTCTTCCAGTCCCAGCGCCTGAATCACCGCCTGCCGGGCGCTGCGCGCCAGCTCGTTGCGTCCAGCGTGGTTGCTGTTGATCAATGGCAGGAAGTGCAGCTCCACATCAATGACCGAGGAGCCCAGCAAGCGCCATAAATGGCGGGAAAACTCATCATTGTCGATAAACGGGGCAATTGTATCCCGTCGGTCATCGCGGCGGTAAGCCAGAGCTATCGGCTGAATCGGCAGGCTCTGCTCAACGGCGCAACCTAGCAGCCGACCGTGAAAAGTACGGACCCGGTCACCGGCAGTGGTGGTGCCTTCGGCGAAGATCATCAGGTTATGGTCCCGCTGCAGGACATCACCCAGGCGCTGGTTCAGGCTGTCACTGCTGGCCTGCCCGCGCTGGATGAACAGGGTGCCTGCTCGATCCGCCAGCCAGCCCAGCAGGGGCCATCGGCGTACTTCGGCCTTGGCCACAAAACGCACCGGTGCGCGGGCACCAAGCACGATGATATCCAGCCAGGACACATGGTTGCCGATCCACAGGGCGGTACTGGGTACCGGCTGGCCGTGGCAGTGAATGCGCAGCGGCAACAAGCCAAGCAGGCCGCTCATCCACAGACAGGTAATGCGCTGGCGTGGCGGCTCACGCCACCGGACAGGAAGCAATTGGAGCAGCACGGTCAGCAGCAGGCCGAGTAGTACCCAGAGCGCCACGGCGGGTGCCCGCCACAGGCGATGTACTCGCGATATCAACTGACGGCCTTGAAATGGCGGGCATAACGCGGGCACAGCTGTTCCCGGTGCAAGAGGATGAACACGTCGGCGACGTTGAACTCCGGGTCCCAGCAGGGCTCGCCGCAGATCTTCGCTCCAAGGCGTATATACGCCTTTAGCAGGGGCGGTAACTGGGCAGTGATATTGCTCGGCAGATGCAGTTCGGCAAGCGGGCGTCGTGGTATCGCATTCAACCACTCGCGGCTGAGATGGCGCTCGCGCAGCCGTTGCATGATGGCATGCGCCTGAATGCCGCCATCACCCATGCCGATGCTGGCACACCCCATCAGGAAGCTGTAGTTGCGCTCTTTCATCAGTTGCGCCAGTCCTGACCAAAGCATCGAAATGGTCGCGCCATCGCGATAGTCTGCGTGCACGCAGGTGCGACCGATTTCCAGTATCGGCCCATGCAGATGACGGAGCCCCACCAGCTGGAATTCACCCTCGCTGTAAAAGCCGCCAGCCCGGCCTGCACCATTGCTGTCGAGCAATCGGGTGGTGGCAACAACCTGACCACTGTATCGGTCGCGTACCAGTAGATGCTCGCAGTGAACATCAAACTCGTCATGATCCAACCCGTCGAGCGGACTGTGCAGACTGGCTCCACACTCTTCGCTGAAGATGGCGTAGCGAAGCGCCTGTGCCTCCCTGAGCCTGGCGGGGTCGGTGGTCAGCTCGATCATCAGCGGAGCTGAACTGACCTGCTCTCTTGCCTGTGCTACATGCGTCATCACTACCTCCAGCGCAGCATCGATCCTGAGATCATGCTGAACAATCGCCATGTCACGAACATGAACACTATGTGGCGGTTGGGTGACACTGGCCGGAGCTTGACCCAGATCAGTATGTCGGTGGAACTCCTCGCTTATAAAGGCGCCCGTGAAACTCAAGACAAGGAGATGACATGTCGAGTACCCCGAGGGTGCTGTTTGATAACGGCCCGCACAAAGTGTTGTGTTTCGATCAGTTGGTGACCGGAGACGGCGTGCAATCGAACCAGTTTCTGATCATCGATCATGACCAGCATGCATTGTTGGATCCGGGTGGCGATCTGACCTATATGCCGCTGTCGCTGGCATTGAGTCAGCAGATATCCCTGCGTGATCTGACTTATGTGTTCGCCTCGCATCAGGACCCCGATATTATTTCTTCGCTGGACAAGTGGTTCTTGCATACCAATTGCATGGTGGTCTGCTCGACACTCTGGGCGCGCTTTCTGCCGCACCTGTCCGCTGCCTTCCTGACCAGAGCATCCGGCAAGAGCACCACTGAACGCATGATTGCCGTCCCTGACCGGGGCCAGAATATTCCGCTGGGTGACTGTGTGATCAAAGCGTTGCCGGCGCACTTTCTGCATTCGGTAGGTAACCTGCAGTTCTATGATCCGATCAGTGGGATTCTTTTTTCCGGGGATATGGGGGCATCCCTGGTTGATGATGCCGAGCCGGTTACCGATTTTGCTGCGCACCTGCCGACCATGGAAGGTTTCCATCGACGTTACATGGCAGGTAACAAGGCCTGTCGCCTGTGGGCGAATATGGTTCGCCAGCTCCGGCCGAAGATGATAGTACCGCAGCATGGCAGTCCATTTGTCGGGACTGCTATGATCAATACGTTTCTTGATTGGATCAGCCAGCTGCAATGCGGCATGGACCTGATGGAGCAGGACGATTACCGGATACCCTGACGGCAGGTGATAATGGCGGCCTCGATCTATCCATGGCGTGAAGACAATAGCTTCGAACTGATGATGGACGGGGACTGCTTCTTCCCGAGGATGCTGCAAGCCATGGACCAGGCGTGCTTCAGCATCGACATCGAGCTGTATCTGGTCGAATCCGGACGCAGTACCCAGCGGGTCATGGATGTCCTGCTGCAAGCGGTCGCCCGCGGCGTGAAGGTGCGCTGCCGCTTTGACGGCCTTGGCAGCCGTGAGCTGCAGGAGGCCGATCGTCAAGGATTGATACAGGGCGGCGTTGAATTGCGATTCTATAACCCGTTGAACCTGCTGGGCGGGCGCTCCAACCTGCATCGCGACCATCGCAAATTGGTCATTGTTGACGATAACGTGGCATTTATCGGCGGCGCCGGGTTTACCGATGACTTCTGCATCCCCGGCCCGCAGGGTCATTGTCTCTGGCATGAACAGATGCTGAAAGTGTGTGGGCCGGTCGTGGCGGACTGGGTGGAGTTGTTTGAGCGTCAGTGGCGGACCACCGAGCGGCATAATGGCAGGCAACCGGCGCGTCTGCGTCGAGTGCGCGTGCCGCCACATCCGCCGAAGGCCGATGGCCTGGCGCGGGTATCGCTCACCGATGGGCGTACTCACCGAGAAATGGTCCAGGCGTTGCTTGCCAGTATTGCCAGGGCCGAACGCCGGGTCTGGCTGGCTACACCTTATTTTGCGCCGACCAGGCGCATTCGCCGGGCGTTGACCCGGGCCGCTCGGCGCGGAGTGGATGTTCGCTTGCTGCTGTGTGGCGAGGTGACCGATCATCCGGGCGTACGCTACGCCGGCCAACGTTATTACAAGCGGTTGCTGGCTGCCGGTATACGGATCTTTGAGTACCAGCCGCGCTTTCTGCATCTTAAAACGGTGTTGGTTGATGATTGGGTGAGTCTAGGTTCATCAAACTTCGATCACTGGACACTGCATTGGAATCTGGAAGCCAATCAGAACATTATCGACAGTGAGTTGGTCCTGACGGTGGAGCAGAGCTTCCTAACTGATTTTGCCGAGTCGCGGGAATGGACGTTGAATGACTGGTTGACCTTGCCATGGGGGCACCGCATGAAGATCCGCCTGTGGGGATTGATCAATCGCACGGCCATTGTCTGGCTGGATATCAGGCGCTGATATCCAATCGACAGAATGGGCGTGGCGGCTTCAGGCATAGACGTCCTGGTGCGTTCTGGAGCAATTGCGGCCACCTGCCTTGGCCCGGTACAGAGCTTCATCTGCCTGGCTGATGCGCACTTCGAGACTGTCTTCCGGATGGATCAGACAGAGTCCGGTAGACATGGTGCATTGCACACCTTCCGGCAGAGAAGGGTAGCGCGCGTTGGCAAAGCTCAGGCGAATGCGTTCCACACAATGTTGCAGCGTGGCGAGATCACAATTGCCCAGCAGCACCACGAACTCTTCGCCGCCGAATCGGGCGACCATATCGTCGCCGCGCAGGTTGGTACGGGCGATATGCGCAAAGCTCTGCAACACCTCATCACCCGCGGAATGGCCATACAGATCATTGATGCGTTTGAAATGGTCCAGATCGATCAGGGCCAGCCCCAGGGTCTGACCATTGCCCAGCAGGGCCATACGGCGTTGCACTTCATCGAGAAAATGGCGGCGGTTCGGCAGCCCTGTGAGGGTGTCGGTAGTGGCGAGATTCTGCAGCTGCTCCATCATTCCGCGCAACGATTGCTGATGCTGCTGCAAGGTGGTGTGGCGTTGTTGCAGGCGCTCGCGCAACTCTCGAATATAGCTGCCGAGAATGGTCAGCCAGAGCATGAAGCAGGCGAGTACGAACCATTCCAGCAGCGCAATGGACAGCGTCTGCGGATAGAGCTCGAAGCGCATGTTGATAACGATGAGGCTGCCATAACAGACCAGCGCAAACGCAGCGTGGGCCAGGTAGGCAAGGCGCGACAGCTGGAATACACCGAACAGCAGAATCAGACAATAAGCCACCAGAATGGTGTTGCGTACCGGGCCGGCCAGGGCCAACAGGTAGGTCTGTAGCAGCAGGGCAACAATGATCTGTGCGCTGGTCAGACTGGGGTCTTTGAAGC
The DNA here is from genome assembly GCF_014897305.1 of Pseudomonas sp. FME51. NCBI lineage: Bacteria > Pseudomonadati > Pseudomonadota > Gammaproteobacteria > Pseudomonadales > Pseudomonadaceae > Pseudomonas > Pseudomonas sp. FME51. The sequence continues at coordinate 95,466 of NZ_JABUYN010000008.1, forward strand.
GTAGATTTTGCCCGGTCTTGAACATGAAGAAGAAAATGGCCTGGGTGCCAAAGCCGAACAGATAATGACTCATTGCCATGGCGTTACTGCCGCTATAGGTGCCAGTAGCCCAGGTGGTTGCTATGACGAGATAACATATTCCGTATATCAGCTGCGCCAGGTAGAAGCGCTGCAGGCGCAACGCTTGAAAGCGGGCCTGTCGATCAAAGTCCATTTCAGTCATCTTGGATTCTTTATTAATGGCATACTAACATCACTGTAGCTATCCCTGTCAGGTTTTCCCAGCTTTTTTACCTTGTTATAGCCCAAAGCTATCAGCTCAACGGCTGCCCCGGATTCGCCAGCTCGGGTATACTCTGTCGCCTGCTTTCATTCAGCCGGGGTCTATCGGCCCGGCCCAAGCATCCGTGAACCTGGTCGCATCGCCATTCCTCGGCGAGCCTGCGGCCAGCAAGCCTATAGAGGAGCCTGTCCGAGAATGGCCGTAATCAAGCAAGATGACCTGATCCAAAGCGTTGCCGGTGCACTGCAATATATCTCCTATTACCACCCCGTAGATTTCATTCAGGCTGTGCATCAAGCCTACCTGCGTGAAGAGTCCCCGGCGGCGCGTGATGCCATGGCGCAGATCCTGATCAACTCGCGCATGTGCGCCACTGGCCACCGGCCCATCTGTCAGGACACCGGCATCGTCACCGTATTTGTCAAGGTCGGCATGAACGTCCGTTGGGACGGTGCGACCATGGGTATTGACGACATGATCAACGAAGGTGTTCGTCGCGCCTACCAGTTGCCCGAGAACGTGCTGCGCGCTTCCATCCTGGCCGACCCGGCGGGTAAGCGTACCAATACCAAGGACAATACGCCGGCGGTGATCCACTATCAATTGGTCCCCGGTGATACTGTCGAATTCCATGTTGCGGCCAAGGGTGGCGGTTCCGAGAACAAGGCGAAAATGGTCATGCTCAACCCATCCGACTCCATCGTCGACTGGGTGATCAACACCGTACCGACCATGGGTGCCGGCTGGTGTCCGCCGGGTATGCTCGGCATCGGTATCGGCGGTACCGCCGAGAAGGCTGCGGTGCTGGCCAAGGAATCACTGATGGAGCCGATCGACATTCACGAGCTGCGCCAGCGCGGCCCGCAGAATCGCGTCGAGGAACTGCGTCTGGAAATCATGGACAAGGTCAACGGACTGGGCATCGGTGCTCAGGGTCTGGGTGGCCTGACCACGGTGCTGGATATCAAGATCATGGATTACCCGACCCACGCCGCCAGCCTGCCGGTGTGCATGATCCCCAACTGCGCTGCCACCCGTCACGCGCATTTTGTACTTGATGGCAGTGGTCCGGCCGAACTGGCTCCGCCGCCCATGGATGCCTACCCGGACATTACCTGGGAAGTCGGCAGCGGTGTGCGTCGTGTCAACCTGGATACGCTGACCCCTGAAGACGTGCTGAGCTGGAAAACCGGCGAGACAGTATTGTTGTCCGGCAAGATGTTGACTGGTCGTGATGCTGCGCACAAGCGCATGGTCGATATGCTGAACAAGGGCGAAGAACTGCCGGTGGATCTGAAAGGCCGCTTCATCTATTACGTCGGCCCGGTTGATCCGGTGCGTGACGAAGCCGTTGGACCAGCCGGCCCGACCACGGCCACACGGATGGACAAGTTCACTCGCCAGATCCTGGAGCAGACCGGGTTGCTGGGCATGATCGGTAAATCCGAACGGGGTCCCACCGCCATTGACGCCATCAGAGATAACAAGGCGGTGTATCTGATGGCTGTCGGCGGCGCTGCCTATCTGGTATCCCAGGCAGTCAAGAAAGCCAAGGTGTTGGCCTTCCCGGAGCTGGGCATGGAAGCTATCTACGAATTCGACGTGCAGGACATGCCGGTCACAGTGGCAGTCGACAGCAGCGGTGAGTCAGTGCATATCACCGGTCCGCAGATCTGGAAGCAGAAGATTGCTGACAGTCTGGCGGTGGAAGTGCAGTAATATCTGAGGCGCACAAAAAACCCGGTTCGAAGACCGGGTTTTTTGTGCGTGCTATCTGCTCATCGCGTGTGTGACAGCGCTCAGACGAGTTGCTCACCCACATGCAGCAGCTTCATCGAGTTGGTACCGCCGCGCGAGTTGTAGACGTCGCCCTTGGTCAGCACCACCCAGTCGCCCGGTTTGACGTGTCCCAGCTCCAGCAGCTTGTTGACTGCATGCTGGTTTACTTCACTGGACGGCATCTCGCTGGGGTTGAAGGCAATGCTCTGCACGCCGCGCATCAGCGCCACCCGACCCAGGGTCTGGGCGCTGGGCGACAAGGCGTAGATCGGCAGGTGCGAGCGGATGCGCGACATGATCAGCGGGGTATAGCCACTGTCGGTCAGGGTGATCACCGCAGTGACACCGGGGAAGTGGTTGGCTGCATACATGGCCGCCAGCGCGATGGTTTCATCGCAACGCTCGAACTCCATGTTCAGGCGGTGGCCGGACTGCTGACTGGTGGGGTTCTTCTCAGCGCCGCGGCAGACGCGGTCCATGGCAGCTACGGCTTCCACCGGGAAGTCGCCGGCGGCAGTTTCGCCCGAGAGCATGACCGCATCGGTGTAGTCCAGCGCGGCGTTGGCCACATCAGAGACTTCCGCCCGGGTCGGCAGCGGACTGCTGATCATGGACTCCATCATCTGTGTAGCGGTGATCACTGTCTTGTTCTTGCGTCGAGCACGGGCAATGATGATCTTCTGGATACCGACCAGTTCGGCATCACCGATCTCCACGCCCAGGTCACCACGGGCAACCATGACGCAGTCGCTGGCATCGATCAGACCGTCCAGCGTAGCCTCGTCGGCCACTGCTTCGGCACGCTCGATCTTGGCGACCAGCCAGGCTTGGGAGCCGGCGTCGGTGACCAGTTTGCGGGCCTGATCCATGTCCTTGGCGTCGCGCGGGAAGGACACGGCGACGTATTCCATTTTCATCTCGGCCGCGAGCAGAATATCGGCACGGTCCTTGTCGGTGAGTGCTGCGGCAGACAAGCCGCCACCGCGCCGGTTGATGCCCTTGTGGTTGGACAGGGGGCCACCAGCGGTAACGGTGCAGAGTGCTTCGTCCGCTGTCACACTGTTTACCAGCAACACTACGCGGCCATCATCCAGCAGCAATTCATCGCCGGCGCGGCAGTCGGATACCAGTTGCGGGTAATCGATGCCCACGACATCCTGATTACCTTCATCCAGCGAATGGCTGGTGGACAGGCGGAACTTGTCGCCCACATTCAGGTGGATCCTGCCGTCCTTGAAACGGGCGATGCGGATCTTCGGACCCTGCAAGTCACCCAGCAGCGCAACATGGGTACCCTGTTGCGCGGCAATCTCGCGTACCAGCAGTGCTCTGGCGCGGTGTTCATCATGGGTGCCATGGGAGAAATTCAGGCGGGCTACGTTCATCCCGGCTTTGATCAGGGCTTCTATACGTTCCGGAGTGCTGCTGGCAGGTCCGAGGGTGGCAACGATCTTGGTGCGACGCAGGGTCATGAATGTTTTCCCTTGAGTTACATTTCAGTGGCTTACAATAGATCATACGCTCTATGTATGACAGGCAGAAGCCAACATGACACTGGTCTGACAGGAGAAATGTATGCATCCCCGTGTAATCGAGGTTACCGAGCGGTTGGTGGAGCGCAGTCGGCTGTCACGCGCGGCCTATCTGCAGCAGATGGCCGAGGCGGCGGCGCGGCCGCGGGGGCGCCGCGACCTGTCCTGCAGCAACTTTGCCCACGGCATGGCCGGGTGCTCGGCGGCGGACAAGGACCGCCTGCGGATGGTCGATGAAGTGAATATCGGGATGGTGACCGCTTATAACGACATGCTGTCGGCGCATCAGCCCTATGAAACCTATCCTGCGCAGATCCGTGAAGCCCTGCGTGCCTTCGGCGCTACCGGACAGGTCGCTGGTGGTGTGCCGGCTATGTGCGATGGTGTCACCCAGGGCGAACCGGGAATGGAACTGTCGCTGGTCAGCCGTGATGTCATTGCCATGGGCACGGCGATCGCCTTGTCGCACAACATGTTCGATGGCGCGCTGTGTCTCGGTATCTGCGACAAGATCGTACCGGGACTATTGATGGGCGCGTTGCGCTTTGGTCATCTGCCGATACTCTTTGTACCTGCCGGACCTATGCCCTCAGGTCTGCCCAACAGCGAGAAGGCCCTGGTGCGGCAGCGTTTCGCCGAAGGCCTGGCCACCCGCGAGGAACTGCTGGATGCTGAAAGCAAGGCCTACCATGCGCCCGGCACCTGCACCTTCTACGGCACTGCCAACACCAACCAGATGCTCCTCGAAGCCATGGGGCTGCAATTGCCCGGTGCCTCCTTCATCAATCCGGGCACCCCATTGCGTGACGCACTGACTGTCCATGTGGCTGAGCAGGCGGCGCGGCTGGCGCGGGCAGGGGACGGGAGTCTGGCATCGATTCTGGATGAGCGTGCCTTGATCAACGCGCTGGTGGTCTTGCTGGCCACTGGCGGCTCGACCAACCTGACATTGCACCTGATTGCGATCGGCCAATGTGCCGGCTTGCAATTGAACTGGAGTGACATGGCCCAGTTGTCCGAGGTAGTGCCGACACTGGCGCGGATCTATCCCAATGGTCAGGCCGACGTGAACCACTTTCAGGCAGCGGGCGGTAGTGCTTTTTTGTTTGCCCAGCTGCTGGAAGGCGGATTGCTGCATGCCGATGTGAATACCATCGCCGGTCCCGGTTTGCAGCGCTATACCCAAGAGCCGATGCTGGATGATGGTCGTCTGGCGTGGCGCGATGGCCCCAAGGCCAGCCTTGATGACAGCATCCTGCGCAAACGGCAGACTCCATTCAACGTTGATGGTGGGTTGCGACTGGTGGAAGGTGATCTCGGTCGGAGTGTGATCAAGGTATCTGCTGTCAGCCCCGAGCATTGGCAGATCAGTGCGCCATGCCGGATCTTCGCGACCCAGGAAGCTTTCGTCGACGCCTTCAAGAACAATGAGTTCGAGCGTGATGTGATAGTCGTCATTCGTTTCCAGGGACCGGCGGCCAACGGCATGCCCGAGCTGCATAAACTCACTCCCTATCTGGGTATTCTGCAGGACCGTGGTCTACGGGTGGCGCTGGTGACGGATGGTCGTATGTCCGGGGCATCGGGCAAAGTGCCGGCGGTCATTCATGTCAGTCCCGAAGCTCATGCGGGTGGCCCCATTGCGCGGCTGCGCGATGGTGATCTGCTTGATCTCGATGCTGGCCAGGGCCGTTTGCGGGTGCGAGTGGAGGAGGCCGAATGGCAAAGCCGAACCCCAGCCGTGCATCCACAGCCGGTCCGGCGGGGATGGGGCCGTGAGCTGTTTGCGTTTGCGCGCAGCACTGCCAGCCCGGCGGAGCAGGGCGCCAGCTGTTTTACTGATAGCCTGATTCAGGCCGATGGAGGGACAATATGATGATCGAAGAACAGGCCAGTTCCCACGGGCTGGGTTGGTACACTGCAGCCTCGCCGCAGTTGCAGGCTGAGGCGGTGGCCACGCATATAGTGTCGCTGCTCAAGGAAGCCATCGAACAACGCGGGCATGCCAGCCTGGCGCTTTCCGGCGGACGCGGCCCTGAATTGTTTCTGCGACGACTGGAGCAGAGTCCGCTCGACTGGGAAAAAGTGACTATCACCCAGGTGGACGAACGCTGGGTGCCAGCGGAGCATGAGCAGAGCAATGCTGGCTTGATTCAACGTTGCATGCCGCAGGTGTTGCAACGTGCCACTTGGTTACCCCTATATCAGGGCCGAAGCCCGGAGGCCGATGCCCAGCATTGCCATGCCATGTTCGAAACGCTGATGCCGGTGGACGTGGTGGTGCTTGGCATGGGGCCAGACGGTCACACTGCCTCGCTGTTTCCACATATGCCGAAGCTTGCGGATTACCTGTCCGAGCAGTCACCGGAGCTGTGCATCGCGGTGCCCGAGACAGACCAACGGCTGGCTCGACTGAGCATGACCGCAGCGGTCATCAACCAGGCGCGCAGCAAGATTCTGGCAGTCTCCGGTGAGGACAAGCGTCGACAACTGGCTACCGCACTGGAAGTGAGAGATCCGCTGGCATTGCCGATTGCGGCTTTTCTCACGCCTTCCATGGATATTTTCTACAGCCCTTGAGGCACCCGGACCCTTGAATGAGATTGACTGAAAACACCAGAACCCTTGAGCAGATGTTTACCGGGCAGCGCATCCTGCCGGTACTCAGCATTCAGCGTGAGGAGGACGTGCTGCCGTTGGCTGATGCACTGGCTGCCGGCGGTATCACCAACCTGGAAATCACGCTGCGCACGCCGTTGGCGTTATCGGCTATCCGTCTGCTGACGGCACAACGGCCGGAGCTGTGCGTGGGTGCCGGCACCGTGCTGGATGGACGTCAGTTCCAATCGGTGCTGGATGCTGGAGCGAAGTTTGTGGTCAGCCCCGGTAGCACTCAAGAGTTGCTGACTCTGGGGCTGGATAGTCCGGTGCCGCTCTTGCCGGGGGTGGCGACGGCCTCGGAAATCATGATGGGTTATCGCCTGGGCTATCGCCATTTCAAGCTGTTTCCCGCGGAAGTCTGTGGCGGCGTGGCATTGCTACGGGCTTTTTCAGGGCCCTTTCATGACGTGCGCTTCTGCCCGACCGGCGGGATAACAACCCGGACTCTGCCGGATTACCTGGCGCTGAACAATGTGATGGCCACCGGCGGCAGCTGGATGGCGCCGGTGGCCATGGTGGAGGCGGGAGATTGGGCTGGTATCACGCGGCTTTGTCGGGAGTTTGCCCAAGGGGCTGTCTTATAGGTGGTTGCGTGGTAAGAGAGATGCTGGTCGAGAGGAAGCGTTGATCATACGCAAGGCTCGTAAGCGCGTTCGGCACCCCTGCTGGAGCGGACCGTCGGTTGCCAGGGATGGCAACCGCGAGCTACAGGGACGTACTTGTGCGTGTCCGGTCCAGCAGGGGTGCCGAACGCGCAGACACACAATGCCTTCCGATCAACGCTTCCCAGCACAGGGTCAGTTCGGTTTTGACGGATCCACAAAGCCATCCGGCTTGACGATGAGCACATCGCAAGGCACCTCATCCAGCAGGCGTTCGGCAGTATGCCCGACGAGGGCGCTTTCCAGACGTGAACGGGAAATGGCACCCATGATCAGCAGGTCGACTTGCTGCTGTTTGACAAAAGCCGGGACCGCCTGCTCAGGATAGCCGCGCAACAGATGCTGTTCTGCCGGAGCTATCCCGGCCTGGCTGGAAAACTCACTGAAGGCAGTAGCGTGATGCTCCTGCACCTGCGCCGCATACCCATCATAATTCGCCACCAGACCGGTATCGAATGCCAGGGTGTGGGGCAGGGGGTTGTAGCAATGCAGCGCCTGAACCTCAGCGCCCGTCGCTGCCGCCAGTGAGCGCCCGGTCGCAAGCAGTTTGTAGTCGAGCGCGGCGGGTTTATCCGCCTCGTGCAGGGGGTCGACGCTGACGCCCAATACCTTCAATTTGCCCTCCGGCTGCTTGACCAGCCACAGCGGCGCCGGGCAATGGCGGATCAGATACCAGTCGGTGTTGGTCAGCACCAGACGCTTCAGCAGGTTGTGATGATGAGTGGTCTTGAGTACCACATCCGGCCGCTGCTCGTGGATGGCTCGCAGGATGTGTCGCTCATGGCGTTTCCCCCAGACGGCCGAGGTATTCACCGTAAAACCCTTGGCCCGCAACGGTTTCGCCAGCTGCTCCAGACATTTTTCGCGGTGACCAAGCAAAGTGTTGCGAGCATTGGCCAGGCTGTCGGTATCGAACAACACGCCGCCATCGAGCGCAGGGATATAATCACTCAGAAACAACGTGAAACGCGCTGAAGGATAATGTTCAGCCAGTTGTTCGGCCCGCCGCAAACAGGGTTGATCCGTATCGCTGGTCGGGTCGATTACCACCAGGATGTGCTCAATATTCATTGCGCTGTCCCTCATTTCTGCTGGGTTTCTGTCGGATTGTTCCAACCTTAGCCATTTTCTGCAGTATAGCGCTGATGTAGATCAATCTCGCCTGAACGGGGTATTGTGTTTTGCGCACAGGGCTTGGCCTATGTATGCAGCTGGTCTATTCTGTACGCAGCCTCTTCCAGGGATGAGCCGGCACAGGGAAGCCACATGATGCGCTCAGCTATTGCTATTTCATTACCGCGTTTCAATCACCTACCCGCCCAGAGGGAACTCGACTTTTGGGTGGATGTTGATGGCCGTGGGTATTTTCTGTCGGTGACGGACGTCGGGCAGCAGGGGCTCTTGCTAGCCGAAAAACAGGAACATCGCTGATTATGCAAAGTACTTCTTACCATGGCGCGAGGCCCGAACCTTCTGATCAGTTCAGCCGCAGAATCACGCGACATCAGCTGCCCGCCTACCTGAATGTGTATAACAGTCATACGGGGCGGTTTATGGGGGGCATGGGTAATGTTTCCTGTAACGGTTTCATGTTGATCAGCCCGCTGCCGGTCATGCTTGGCGCGGAATACGATATGCAGTTGCACTTGCCGTCGGCCACCGAAGAGGAAGTGCAGACATTGGTTTTTCGTGCGCTCAGCCGCTGGTGCCGCCCGGATCTGACCCCCGGCCATTACGATGCCGGGTTCAGTGTCGTGGAGAATACGCAGGTTTTTGCCAATCTGGCGGATGCATTGCAGCGCTACTTCACATTCGTGCATGCAGTGGATGCCTGACCGGCCGGCGTAGGTTACCCTGCCGGTATTATCGCAAACGTGCCAAGAACCGCGTTTGCCGTCAGGCTTCTTCAGGACCCCTTCATGAGCAAAAGCATCTTCTGGTACGACTTCGAATCCACTGGTATCGATCCTCGACGCGACCGTCCATTGCAGGTGGCCGGTGTCCGTACGGATGAAAATCTGCAGGAAATCGGGGAGCCGCTCTGCATCGACTGTCGGATTTCCGAGGACATTCTGCCCCATCCCATGGCTTGCCTGATTACCGGCATCAGTCCAGAGCGCGCGTTGAGCGGCTTGCCGGAAGCACAGTTCATCCATCTGCTGCATGAGCAGATGGCCGCACCGGGAACCTGTACCGCAGGTTACAACAACCTGCGTTATGACGATGAAATGACGCGCTTCTCCCTGTATCGCAATTACTTTGATCCCTATGCGCGGGAATGGCAGGGAGGCAACAGCCGCTGGGATCTTCTGGATGCGCTGCGCACCGCCCATGCGCTACGGCCTGATGGCATCAATTGGCCGCAGCTGGACGGGTTCACCAGTCTGCGGCTGGAGTTGTTGACCGCGGCCAATGGTATCGACCACGGTCAGGCGCATGATGCTCTGGCCGATGTGCGAGCGACGATCGCCATGGCCCGATTGCTGAAGCAGGCGCAGCCGCGATTGTACAAATATCTTTATGATCTGCGCAGTAAACACAAGGTCAGCGAGCTGATCGATCTGCAGAGTGTGCGGCCATTGGTGCATGTGTCCGGGCGCTTCGGTCGGGAACGCAAAGGGTTGGCGTTGATACTGCCGCTGGCCTGGCATCCGCGTAACCGCAACGCGTTGATTGTCTGGGACCTGGCTGTCGAGCCGCAACTGTTGCAGGATCTATCGGCTGAGCAACTCTGCGAGCGACTTTATACGCGCAACGATCAGCTGGCACCCGGTGAACAGCGCCCCGGCCTCAAGCTGGTGCATATCAACAAGTGTCCGGTGTTGGCTGATGCAAAAGTATTGCGTGCACAGGATATAGAGCGTCTGCAGCTGGATATGCCGTTGTTGAACGAGCGTGCCCAGTGGCTGGCGCAATGGCGTTTATCCGGACAGCAGAAACTGGCTGCGGTATATACTGACCGCCAACAGGCGACCCAGAGCGATGCTGGCGAACCGGACCCCGAAACGCAGCTGTATGATGGGTTCATGGCGAATGGAGATCGGCAGTTGCTACCGGCTATCCGGCAAGCTGATGGCGCAACACTGGATGCAGCACATTGGCCGCTCCAGGATCAACGCCTGGTGGACATATTGAAGCGCTATCGCGCGCGTAACTTTCCTGAATCTCTGAGTGTCGCTGAGGCCGAAGAGTGGCTTTATTTCTGCGGCCAGAAACTCAGTGGTCGTGCACCAGGTGCGCCACTTACATTTGAAATGTTCATGCAGGATATGGAACAGGCGATGAGTGGGGCGGACGAGACGCAGCGCGAACTGCTCAGACAATGGCAGGAATATGCGTTGGCGCTGATGAATAAATTGAAAATGAAAAGCCCCGGCATATAGCAGGGGCTTTTTCTTGGTATCAACCCGCTGAGTCGAAACTCAGCCCAAAATGGTTGCCCAACCTTCTACTGTTTCCGCACCGTACTGTTCTTTCCAGGCTTTCAGCGTCTTGTGGTTGCCGCCTTTGGTTTCGATGATGTCGCCGGTGTTCGGGTTCTTGTACTGCTTTACCTTGCGAGCCCGTTTGACAACAGGTGCACTGGCGGCCTTACTGCTGGTGGACAGCTTGTTTTGCGGGTCAAGGAGAGCGATAACATCTTTCTGCCCCTTGCCGTACTGTTCCATCAGCTTGTTCAGCTTTTCTTCAAATTCGAGTTCTTTCTTCAGCTTGTCATCATTTGACAGTGAATTGAGACGGTCAGTCAGATCGCGAATGGTTTCTTTGATCTGGCGGTATTCCTGCAACATGGACATGTGGGTTCCTTTTTGAAGTATATGAATCAGTGAGGGTAATAATAGTTTATGGCTGGAGGAATGCACAAGAAGTTAAAGCATTATTATCCTGTTTAAATGAATCTTTTTGTTAAGGTGCATCTGAATACTTCGATACGTCGTTGAGACAGCGTTGAATAATTTGAAAACACACAGATGATAAGTTCCCGCTTTCTTTGAGTTGATGCGGCGAACCGGCTGAAATTTTCCTTGACCCAGCGTAGAATATGCCGCTTTCGAGCTGTAGCCCGACCCTGTGGAGTTGATTTGATGCGCACCTTTCGATTGGTAATTGCCTGCCCCGACCGCGTGGGGATTGTGGCCAAGGTCAGTAACCTGCTGGCAACTCACAATGGCTGGATCACTGAAGCCAACCACCATTCTGACAACCTGTCCGGTTGGTTCTTCATGCGTCACGAAATTCGTGCCGACTCGCTGCCCTTTGATGTGGACGGCTTGCGCGCTGTATTCGCGCCCATCGCGGAAGAGTATGAAATGGAGTGGCATGTCAGTGACTCCGCGCAACGCAAGAAAGTGGTATTGATGGCCAGCCGTGAATCACATTGTCTGGCTGATTTGTTGCATCGCTTCCATAGCGGCGAGTTGGATTGCGATATAACCAGTGTTATCTCCAACCATGATGATCTGCGCAGTATGGTCGAATGGCATGGCATACCTTTCCACCATGTTCCTGTTGACCCGCAAGACAAGAAGCCGGCCTTTGATGAAGTTACTCGTCTGGTGAATGCGCAGCAGGCCGATTGTATTGTGTTGGCGCGCTATATGCAGATTTTGCCTGCCGATCTATGTGAGCAATATGCACGGCGAGTGATCAACATTCATCATAGCTTTCTGCCTTCTTTTGTTGGCGCTCGCCCCTACCATCAGGCAGCGCAGCGTGGGGTGAAACTCATCGGGGCTACTTGCCACTATGTTACCGAAGAGCTGGATGCCGGTCCGATTATCGAACAGGACGTAGTGCGAATCAGCCACCGACATAACGCCGATGACATGGTTCGTCTCGGCAAAGACGTAGAAAAAATGGTGCTTTCCCGTGGTTTGCGCTATCACTTGGAAGACAGAGTGTTAGTTCACGATAATAAAACCGTGGTGTTTGGCTGAGTTTGACCTGCCTGATGCCCCGGCGATAACAGGCGGGAGCGAGACGGCATGCTCAAGTCACTGAAAGTGCGCGACTATATGAATTCCGAGGCGGTGACCTTTTCTCCGGGGACCGACTTGCTCACGGCAGTCGAGCTATTGCTGATGCATGGGGTTTCCAGTGCCTCGGTACTGGATGCCAGTGGTAACCTGGTCGGCGTGCTGTCAGAGAGTGATTGTCTGCGGGGTATTCTTGTTGGCAGCTATTTTGAGGAGACGGGTGGTTCGGTCGGCTCGTTCATGAGCGTGGTAGTCGATACAATCGATGCCGATGCGAATGTTCTCGAGGCGGCGGAGCATTTCGTCAAAAAGAGTCGCCGACGTTTGCCGGTAATGGCGCAGGGCCGTTTGGTGGGGCAGATCAGTCGTTGCGACTTGCTGGGGATACTGAAGTCATTCAATAGCCCCCAGCTGAAGAGCAGGTGATTCACGGCGCGCCCCACTCGGTGCTCGGCTGAAAGAAGGAGCATGACTCGATGGAAAGCTATTTGCAGCTGGGCGGTGCGCAAGGGCGATTGATAGCCCAGCCGCTGAAAATGTGTAATCGTCACGGTTTGATTGCCGGCGCCACAGGCACCGGCAAGACGGTGACCCTGCAGGTACTGGCAGAGACCTTTGCCCATGCGGGCATTCCGGTTTTTGCCGCTGATATCAAAGGCGACCTGTCTGGTGTGGCGGTAGCGGCTGTGCCATCCGAGCCGGTTGACCAGCGTCTGGCCAAGATGCCGGGCCTGGAGTGGCAGCCGGGTTCGGCGCCAGTGGTGTTCTGGGATATTCTCGATAACGCCGGCCACCCGCTGCGTACGACCATCAGTGAGATGGGGCCATTACTGCTGGCCAGCCTGCTGGATCTTAACGACAACCAGCTGTCTGCCTTGTACGGTATCTTCGCCTGGGCTGATCAACAGGGCATGTTGCTGCTGGATCTGAAAGACCTGCAGGCATTGATGGATTGGTTGTTGAAGCATCCGCAAGAGCTTTCCAGTCTGTCTGGCGGCATTTCCACCGCCAGTATTCAGGCGATTCAGCGCCGCCTGCTGATCCTGGAGCAGCAGGGTGCCGAGCGTCTGTTTGGTGGGCCAGCGTTGCAATTGGCTGATCTGATGCAGCGTGATATTTCCGGTCGCGCACATATTCACCTGCTTGAAGCCAGCAGGTTGATTCAGGAGTCACCGCGGGTCTACGCCTCCTTTCTGTTATGGCTTTTGTCCGAATTGCATGAACAGCTTCCAGAGCAGGGTGATGCCGACAAGCCTCGGTTGGTTTTGTTCTTTGATGAAGCCCATCTGCTGTTCAAGGGTACCCCCAAGGCATTGCATGAGCGCATTGAGCAGGTTGTGCGTCTGATTCGCTCCAAGGGCGTGGGTGTTTTCTTTGTTACCCAGTCGCCCAGCGATCTGCCTGATGCGGTGCTCGCTCAGTTGGGATTGCGTATTCAGCACGCGTTGCGTGCTTACACACCCAAGGAGCAGAAAGCGCTCAGGGCCGTCGCTGAGGGTTTTCGCAGTAACCCTGAATTTGATACGCGGGAGGTGCTGACCGAGTTGGGCGTAGGTGAAGCATTGGTCAGCGTCCTGGATGAGAAGGGCCGTCCTTCGGTGGTTGAGCGGACATTGATCGCACCACCGCGTTCACGCATTGGTGTGCTGTCAGAGGGGGAGCGTGACGCGGTATTCCGCTCCTCACCGTTGGCTGGGCGCTATGAGCGTGGTATTGATCGTGAATCGGCCTATGAGCTGTTGGCGACCAGGGCCCAGCAGACCCAGGTGGAGGAAGAGGAGCAGAAAACGCAGAAAACGCCAAAGTCTGCAGCAAAGAAGACCGAGAAGGGCATGCTCGATGGGTTGATCAATAGCACGGTTAGATCGACGCTGCAGACGCTGGCCAGGCAGATTGGCCGGGAACTGGCGCGGGGGTTACTGGGTTCACTGACCGGCCGGAAATAAAAAAGCCGCACTTCAAGGTGCGGCTTTGTGTTTATCCCTGATCAGGCTTCCTGTTCAGCCGGAGCCGATGTGCGGATCAGGTGGTCGAAGGCAGCCAGTGACGCTGTGGCACCTGCGCCCATGGAAATGACGATCTGCTTGAAAGGCACCGTCGTCACATCACCTGCGGCAAACACACCGGGCACCGACGTGGCACCGCGAGCGTCGATCTCGATCTCGCCGAAGCGGGTCAGGTTGACGTCGCTGTCCTTCAGCCAGTCGGTATTGGGGATCAGACCGATCTGGACGAAGATACCGGCTACATCAACGTCAGCACTTTCACCCGAGGCGCGGTCGGTGTAGGTCAGACCAACAACCTTGTTGCCGTCACCACGCACCTGAGTGGTAGCGGCGTTGCGGATGATCTTCACGTTCGGCAGTGAGCGGGCCTTGCGCTGCAGAACCTCGTCAGCACGCAGGGTGTCGCTGAACTCCAGCACGGTGACATGCTCAACGATACCGGCCAGGTCAATGGCGGCTTCGATACCCGAGTTGCCACCACCAATGACTGCAACGCGCTTGCCCTTGAACAGCGGGCCGTCACAGTGCGGGCAGTAGGCTACGCCCTTGCCACGGTATTCCTGCTCGCCGGGCACGTTCATTTCTCTCCAGCGTGCGCCGGTGGCCAGAATGACCGACTTGCTGCGCAGGGTAGCGCCGCTTTCCAGCTCGATCTCAACCAGGCCGTTGCTGGACAGCTTGGCCGCCGTCTGTTCGGTGATCACGTCAATGTCATATTCCTTGACGTGTTGTTCCAGACTGGCAACCAGTTTCGGGCCTTCGGTGTAGGGCACGGAAATGAAGTTCTCGATGCCAACAGTGTCCATCACCTGGCCACCAAAGCGTTCGGCGACCAGCGCAGTACGGATACCCTTGCGTGCGGAGTAGATAGCTGCGGCGGCACCAGCAGGACCACCACCAACAACCAGTACTTCGTAGGGAGCTTTGTCATTCAGCTCGGCAGCGACGCGTTGCGCAGCACCGCTATCCACCTTGTTGACGATCTCAGCCAGTGTCATGCGGCCCTGTCCGAAATGTTCACCATTCAGGAATACGGTAGGCACGGCCATGATCTGGCGGCTCTCGACCTCATCCTTGAACAGCGCACCGTCGATCATCACGTGAGTGATGTTCGGGTTCAGTGTGGACATCAGGTTCAGCGCCTGAACCACATCTGGGCAGTTCTGACAGGACAGGGAAATATAGGTCTCGAAGTGGAACTCGCCTTCGAGGTTGCGGATCTGCTCCAGCAGCGCCGGGTCAGCCTTGGACGGGTGACCGCCAGCTTGCAGCAGAGCCAATACCAGAGAGGTGAACTCGTGACCCATCGGGATGCCGGCGAAACGTACGCGGGGACTTTGACCGGCCTCTGCCACGGCCATGCTCGGGGTACGCTTGTTTTCCACGGCGATCAGATCGATCTTGCCCGACATGTCGGCGATCTCGGCCGCGAGTTCATACAATTCTTTGCCCTTGGGGCTGTCATCTACGGACACGCTGATTTCTATCGGCTTGGCGATATTCTGCAGGTACGTGTCCAGTTGCTTCTTCAGATTGGCGTCCAACATAGTGTGCGTGTCCTTGAGAAAAAGTGGATTTGGAGGAATTCTGGATATAAAAAACCCAGCCCGCCGACTGGGCGCAGAGCGCCGCAGCGGGCCGGGTTATCAGGCAGACTTAGATCTTGCCAACCAGGTCCAGCGAAGGAGCCAGAGTGGCTTCGCCTTCTTCCCACTTGGCCGGGCAAACTTCGCCAGGGTGGGCTGCAACGTACTGGGCGGCTTTGATCTTGCGCAGCAGGTCAGCAGCGTTACGGCCGATGCCTTCAGCAGTGATTTCAATCGCCTGGATGACGCCTTGCGGGTCAACGATGAAAGTACCGCGGTTAGCCAGACCCTGATCTTCGCGCAGGATTTCAAAGTTGCGGCTGATCTGCAGAGTCGGGTCTCCGATCATGGTGTACTGGATCTTGCCGATGGTCTCGGAGCTGTCGTGCCATGCTTTGTGGGTGAAGTGGGTATCGGTAGATACGGAGTAAACTTCAACGCCCAGCTTCTGCAGCTCTTCGTAATGGTCAGCAACGTCGCCCAGTTCGGTCGGGCAAACGAAGGTGAAGTCGGCTGGGTAGAAGAAGAATACGCCCCACTTGCCTTTAACGTCGGTGTCGGAAACGGTGATGAACTCACCGTTCTTGAACGCTTCAGCGGTAAACGGCTTGATTTCAGTGTTGATAACGGACATTGAAGACTCCTTGTTGAGCTTTTGTCTATGGGTTGGAAACAGTGTCTATAGTAGAGCTGTCGGATGGATACTTAAAATGAATTCACTCTAAGCACCGGATAGCTTTTCTCTATATGGCGGCGAGGCTGGGTTTTTCAAGTCTGAATCAATAAAATTGATTTAAGTCAATTCGTATTATTCATTTCATGAATCGTGATGATTCAGCCGCTGATACAAGATAGCCAGAATAGCATCCCGCTCCTAGCCTTTGAGAGTAAGCCCTCGGCATGTCGGTTCAATGAATGCCGGGTTTCACTTTTCGAGGAGGTCATGGGATGGATTTTTCCTACAGCGTCAGAGCCGAAGCACTCCGCCAACAGGTTCGCGGTTTTCTCGACCAACACATTGTACCGCGTCTTGCCGAATGGCAAAGGGAAGTTGCTGCCGGACAGTTTCCGGTGTCTTTCATGGAAGATTTGAAAGCGCTGGCGAAGGAAGAGGGGCTATGGAACCTGTTTCTCCCTTCCTTGCATGCCGGCGAACCGGGGCAGGGGCTGAGTAATCTCGAGTATGCACCGCTGGCGGAAATCATGGGCCGCGTCAGTTGGGCCTCGGAGGTATTCAACTGCAACGCACCGGATACCGGCAACATGGAGCTTTTGCACATGTTCGCTACCCCGGAGCAGAATGCGCGCTGGCTGCAGCCGTTGCTCAAGGGTGAGATTCGCTCGGCCTTCGCCATGACCGAGCCGGATGTGGCCTCGTCCGATGCGAGCAATATCCAGACGCTGATCCGCCGTGAGGGTGATGAATATGTAATCAATGGCCGCAAGTGGTTCATCACCAATGCGTCGCATCCTGATTGTGCCTTTCTGATTGTCATGGGCAAGACTGACCCGGATGGCGAGGCGCGTCGTCAGCAAAGCATGATCATAGTGCCGTTCAATACGCCCGGCGTGGAGCTGGTACGCAATATCCCGGTCATGCATCACCTGGCTCCCGAAGGGCACAGTGAGCTGGTGTTCCGCAACGTGCGGGTGCCGGTGGGCAATTTGCTGGGGGGCGAGGGCGACGGATTCATGATGGCTCAGGCACGCCTCGGGCCAGGTCGGGTGCATCACTGCATGCGTGCGATCGGTATGGCCGAGCTGGCCCTGGAGTTGATGGTGGACCGGGCTCAGGAGCGCAAGACCTTTGGCCGCTATCTGCATCAGCATGGCAGCATATCCGAATGGATTGCCCGCTCGCGGATGGAGATAGAGCAGGCTCGGTTGCTGGTACTGAAAACCGCCTGGATGATCGACAACGTCGGCGCCAAGGGCGCGCGCAAGGAAATCGCCATGATCAAGGCGGTGGTACCGGGCATGCTGAGCCAGGTGGTGGACCGGGCCATGCAGGTGTTCGGTGCCATGGGCCTGACGCCAGATACACCGCTGGCCGATCTGTGGATCAGCTCGCGCTGCCTGCGTATTGCCGACGGCCCGGACGAGGTTCATCTGCGCAGCATCGCCCGCCTGGAAATTGACGGCGCCCAGAACCGGCGTGGCAGCAGCAGCGACTACCTGACCCCGGCGGATATCCTGCGCACCAGGTAGGAAGCTGTTCATCTGGTGGGAGCGGCCGCTCCCACCCATCCCATGCAGGCCCGTATGTACCCCGAATATGGCCGAGTCATGCCCCTGTCTTGACCTTGATCAAAGACCTTTACCGCCATCGAGCGCAGAGTCTCGGGCTGTCTTTGATCACAGGGAGTTCCCATGCAACTGGTCTGTCCTGCAGGTAGTCTGCCTGCTCTCAAGGCGGCGGTGCGTCAGGGCGCCGATGCTGTCTATACCGGCTTTCGCGACGATACCAATGCCCGTCATTTCGCTGGTCTCAATTTCACCGACAAACAATTGGAGCAGGGGCTTCAGTTGATCCGCAAGGAAGGCCGCAAGCTGTTCATTGCGGTCAATACCTATGCCTTGCCGGATGGCTGGCGGCGCTGGCAGCGGGCGGTGGATCAGGCGGCGGATCTGGGAGTGGATGCCTTGATCGTGGGCGATCCGGGCATCATGGCTTATGCCAGCAAACGCTATCCTGCGCTCAATCTGCATCTGTCGGTACAAGGTTCTGCCACCAACGCCGGTGCATTGAATTTCTATCATGAACACTACGGCATCCGTCGCACGGTATTGCCGCGTGTGCTGTCCCTGAATCAGGTGAAGCAGGTGGCAGCATCCAGTCCGGTCCCGGTGGAGGTCTTCGCTTTTGGCAGTCTGTGCATCATGGCCGAAGGGCGCTGTCATCTGTCTTCGTACGTCACCGGCGAGTCGCCGAACCTGTCCGGTGTCTGTTCGCCTGCCCGCGCGGTGCGTTGGCAGGAGGAGCCTGACGGGCTTACCTCGCGGCTCAGCGGCGTGCTGATCGACCGCTATCAGGAGCATGAGGCAGCAGGTTATCCGACCCTGTGCAAAGGTCGCTTCATGGTGCACGGCAAGCGTTTCCACGCGCTGGAGGAGCCAACCAGCCTGAACACCATGGATCTGATTCCCGAGCTGACCAGTATCGGCGTCAAGGCGGTCAAGATCGAAGGTCGCCAGCGTAGTCCGGCCTATGCAGAACAGGTTACTGGGGTCTGGCGCCAGGCATTGGACAGCTACAAGGCCAACCCGCAGCGGTTTGCCGTTGAAGACCGTTGGCGCCGTGTGCTGGATGGCGTATCCGAGGGCAGCCAGACCACCCTGGGCGCGTATCACCGCGCCTGGCAGTAGGAGAGCAAAGATGAAGCTGACGCTGGGTCCGATTTTGTTTTACTGGCATCGCCAGCAGATCATGGATTTCTATGCCGACATGAGTGAGCAACCGCTGGATGTGATTTATCTGGGTGAAACCGTCTGCTCCAAACGCCGTGCCTTGTCGTTGGATGACTGGGTTGGATTGGCCCGCGATGTGCGCGAGGCCAGCGGTGCCGAGGTGGTGTTGTCGGGGCTGGCATTGATCGAGGCGGCTTCGGAGTTGTCGAGCCTGCGGCGACTCTGTGAGAACGGCGAGATCAAGGTCGAGGCCAACGATATGGCCGCAGTGCATTACCTGAGCCGCAAGGGCGTCGAGTTCGTCGGTGGTCCATCGTTGAATCTGTACAACGCCTTTGCCCTGGAAGAGCTGACGCGCAATGGCATGACCCGGTGGGTACCGCCGGTGGAGTGTTCCGCAGACCTGTTGGCGGCGTTGATGCAGCAGGCGCAGGATAATGACCTGGACCTTCCGGAGATTGAAGTATTTGCCTGGGGGCATCTGCCGCTTGCCTATTCTGCCCGCTGCTTCACTGCCCGTGCGGAGAACCTGCCCAAGGATGATTGTGGGTTCATCTGCCAGAACTACCCCGAAGGGGTGCCATTGACGAGTCAGGAGGGGCAGGCGGTATTCACGCTGAATGGCATTCAGACCATGTCTTCGGCGCCGACCAATCTGCTGGCTGAATATGCACGCATGGCGCGTATGGGAATCGATGCGCTGCGGCTGAGCCCGCGTGCGCAGGATATGGCGCAGGTGGTGCAGATGTTTGATGCGGTGCGTCAGGGCGCGAATCCGCCGCTGGCGCTGGATGGCTGTAATGGTTATTGGCATGGCCAGGCGGGCATGCTGCGGGTAGAGGAGGTCGGATTATGCTGAACGCAGCCAATCTATTGCTGCGCGCCGGGGCGCCGGTGCTGCCGTTGAGCCGGCATGTGCCATTCATCGTGCAGAAGAAGGTGATCGAGAAGGCCATGGCACGGCTGTTTGCTCAGCCGCTGGAGGACGGGGAATTCGACGTGCTGCAGGATCGCTGGCTGCGCATTGAAGTAACCGATCTCGGGCTGGGCTGGAGTCTGACGCGGGCTGAGAAGGGGCTGCGCTTGCAGAAGCACTCACCGGTGAACGTGTGTATACGGGGCAACTGGAAGGAGTTTCTGCTGTTGGCCAGCCGTCAGGAAGATCCGGATACCTTGTTCTTCCGCCGTCGGCTGATCATCGAAGGTGATACCGACCTGGGGCTGGCGATCAAGAATCTGGTGGACAGCCTGGATGCGGATCTGATGCCGACGCGGCTGTGGCGGCTGATCAGTTGGTTGGGTGCAGCGGCGAAAGAACAGCAGCATGGGCCCGTGGCATCAGGCGCTCGAGCATAGGCGCGCGCTACTTCGAGTGTCCCGGTTTTGACATTCTGCAAGCGGCGGGCTCGGACGCTGGAGCGTCCACGGCGCGGGCTCCCACGCAGAGCATGGGAGCCATCAGATATAGAGCGCTGGCTCCCTGGTGGATCGTTCCCATGCTCCAGCGTGGGAATGCCTGCCGGGACGCTCCGCGTCCCGGTTTCCGTGGCCTCAGATATTAAACAACGCCGTCATCCCCACCAGCAGTACCAGCCAGCCACTGATCACCCAGCGCAGCCACTGCGGAGCGTGGCGCAGCTCCATGAACTCGTCGATCAACCACTGACCTTTGACGAAGGTGATGGCCAGCACGCAGCCGACGACCCAGGTTCCGGTCATTTCGTGTCCGAGCAACCAGGCGCCCAAGGTCAGTAACAACAGCCCGGCGAGGCCGATTTCCAGTGCGAAGCGTTTCATCGATAGCTCCCTCAGGGCAGTACATATAAAAGCGGGAACAGCACCAGCCACACCAGGTCGACCATGTGCCAGTAGCTGGCGGCGGATTCGCCGGCCATGCGGGCTTTCTCCCGGTTGGCATACTGGCCGCTGCGGTAGCGCTGGGCGACGACCAGCAGTATGGCCATGCCGATCAGTACGTGAGCCATATGGAAGAAGGTGGTGAAGAAATAGAAGAAGTAGAAGGTGCTGGTGCGCAGGTTGTAGCCATTACCAAACAGGATTGCATATTCGCTGATCTTGATGCCGACGTAACCCAGCCCGCACAGCGCGGCCAGTACAAATCCGGTGACCAGCGCCTGGTGGTTGCCTGCCGCGGCACGTCGCACGCCCCGGGCGGCAAAGTAGCTGCCGGTCAACAGAATCAGGGTGTTGATCAGTCCCGCCTCGGGGTGCAGGGTGGCGATGCCGGCACTGAACATCTCTTCCCAGTGTCCCCGGGCAAAAGCCATGCTGCCCAGCAGCAACAGGAAGGCCAGCAGCTCAGCCAGAATGAAACACCACATGGCCAGATCGCCTGGCAGGCGATGTGCCTGCGCGATCTCGCCGGTTTCAGCAAGGGCGGATTCGGAGCTGTACATCAGGCAGTCCTCCCGGTCAGCAAGAGATAGAGTTTCGGCAGCAGGCCAGGCAACTCGGAGGCCTGGCGGATCAATTGGTAGCGCTGTTGACCGAACAGATAGGGCAGATAGTCGGCGGCCTTCTGATCGATAGTCACGCAGAATGGCTGGATACCGGCCTGGCGCGCTTCCAGCAACGCATGACGGGTATCTTCCATGCCGTAGCGGCCTTCATAGACGTCCAGATCGTTGGGCTTGCCGTCAGTCAGCAGCAACAACAGCCGTTGCTCTGCGGGTTTGTCCTTGAGGATGTCGGTGGCCTGGCGAATGGCTGCGCCCATGCGCGTGTAGTAGCCGGGCTTGAGTCCCTTGATACGTCCGTGGATGGCTTCACCCCAGGGTTCGGCGAAGTTCTTGATCAGGTTGAAGCGCACATGATCACGGCGTCTGGAGGAAAAGCCGTACATGGCAAAATCGTCCTGCCCGGCATCCAGTGCCTCGCCCAGCAAATGCAGGCTGTCGCGAATCACATCAATGACCTGATGGGTATTGTCCGCCCAGGCTTCGGTGGACAGCGACAGGTCAGCCAGCACCAGGCAAGACAGATCGCGGTGGCGTGCGGTTTCGCGGCGCCACAGCGCTGGTTGCGAGGTGGCTTGGCCGCGACGCATATCTGCCGCATGGTGCAGACAGGCATCCAGGTCGAGCAGGGTGCCGCTGGCCTGGCGCTTTTCCCAGATGCGTTGTGGCTGCAGGCCCTGGAAGCGTTGTCGAAGATTTCTCGCCAGCGCTTGCAGGCGCTCCGGCAGCGGCGCTGGCTCCGAGTCGCGTGGTAGCATGGGAATGACTCGACAATGATTCTCTCTGAGCTGCTGTTTTTTCCAATCCCACTCGGGATACAGGCAGCCATCATTCAGCTGGATGTCGTCCTCCGAGGCAGAAGGTAGATCCATGTCCAGCTTGATGCGTGAAGCGCTGGTGCTGGGGCTGCGCGACAGGCTCAGGAAATCGAGATCCTCGGCAATCTGCTCGGTATCTTCATCGTCATCATCATCCTGGCAGCGGTCGACCGGTACGAACTCGGACCAGGAGAACAGACTTTCCAGGCGGAAGATCATCATGCCATTGCGTTTCTGATTGTCATCCACATAGCGCGCCTGTTTGCGCTGCTTGCTCTGGCGAATCTTGCCGTTGCCACTGGACTCCCCATCCTTGCCATCATCGTTTGCCGCGGTCGGGCTCAGGCGGGGTTCTTCCGGTAGCGGGTACAGCCACAGCGGGACGGGCCAGGGCTCGCCTGGCGCGGCGGGAAAGACAGATTGGCTACCGGGAGCAAGCAGGGCAGTCTGCAGCGCGGCTTCCCGTTCGGCCTGAGCCGCAGGTAAGCGGGTGCGGGTGCGACGAATATCCACCAGACACTGTGCGAGTGCGTGATACAGGGTGGTCAGACCGGGGTAGGCGGCCAGCGTCTTCAGCACCAGTTGCTGGTTCGTCTGCAACCAATCGCCGTGAACACGGGATTCGGCCTGACTGGCCATGGCGGTCAACCACAGATAAAGATCACGGTTCAACGCCTTGTCGGGAAACACCGCGAGGCTTTCCGGTACCCGCAGTGCCTCGGCTTCGCGCCAGGCCAGGGCATGCCGGCGGCCTGTGCCTGCCAGCTTGTGAGCCAGTGGTCGCCAGGTGTTGATGCTGCGTTCGGTGCTGGCCTTGATGGACAGCCCGGGATCGCCACTGAGAGCGCGGAAGACCATGGCCAGGCGCGGGCCTTCATCCTCGAGACGGACTTGCGCTTCGGGAAATCCGTTGCCGGCCAACCGGGTAATCAGCTTGTGCCAGCGGATACCTACGGCTTCTTCCATTGTCTTTCTCCCAGTGATCGTGGGTTGATTGCGGCCAGAGGCCGAAATCAGGAAATAGGGCGCTGCCGAGCATGAAGCCGCGCGGCAGCGCAGTACTGCAGCCGGTATCGAGCGTATGCTCGATACCGGCGTTGGGTCACGCAGCCGTGATCAGCGCCGGTGACTGTTCACGGGTGTTGCGGGCAACGATGAAACTGTACAGATACATACCCAGGCCGACGGCGAAGCCGATGCCAGCGATCAGTCGCATCCAATACACATGCATGATGGCGTCCTGAGTCTGCATGTAACCGAGCGCGCCAGCGTCATCGGGAAAGCGTTGCAGCTCGATCTGGATCCAGCCAGCCCAGGACAGCAGCAGCGTGATTGCCAGCATGCTGATGCTCATCACCCAGCAGGACCCGATTTCCATGCGTTGCGCCTGCGGACTGTTGCACTCTCGGCCATGCAGCTTCGGCCAGGAGTAGGAGATGATGGCCATGGCAATCATCGCGTAGGCACCAAAGAACGCCAGGTGACCGTGGGCAGCAGTGAGCTGGCTGCCGTGGGTGTAGTAGTTCACCGGAGCCAGAGTGTGCAGGAAGCCCCAGACGCCAGCACCCAGGAACGCCATGATGGTGCAACCAACAGCCCAGGTGACGGCGGCCTTGTTGGGGTGCTCACGGCGACGCTGCTTCAACATGCTGAAGGCGAACAGCACCATCAAGAAGAACGGCAGTGGTTCGATGGCGGAGAAGATCGAACCGATCCACAGCCAGTACTCGGGTGCCCCCATGTAGAAGTAATGGTGACCAGTGCCCAGGATCCCGGAGATCAGCGCCATGGCGATAATCAGATACAGCCACTTTTCCACCACTTCACGGTCAACACCGGTGGTCTTGATCAGGATGAAGGCCAGGATGGCACCGAGGATCAGTTCCCAGACGCCTTCCACCCACAGATGCACAACCCACCACCAGAAGTATTTGTCCATGACCAGCGACACGGGGTTGTAGAAGGCGAACATCCAGAACACGCCCAAGCCGATCAGACCGGTGATCAGGACCATGTTGACCACGGTCTTGCGGCCTTTGAGTACGGTCATCAGGATGTTGAAGATAAAGCCCACAACAACCAGTGCGATACCTACTTTGGTGATTGTCGGCTGCTCAAGGAACTCCCGGCCCATGGTCGGGAAGTACTTGTTGCCGGTGATTTCCGCCAGGGTGGAATAGGGCACCAGCAGATAGCCGAGAATGGTCAGCACGCCGGCGATGGCGAAGACCCAGAACAGTACATAGCCGAGCTTGGGACTCCATAGTTCGGTCTGGGCTTCCTCCGGCACTAGGTAGTAGGTGGCGCCCATGAAAGCGAACAGCAACCACACGATAAGCAGGTTGGTATGCACCATGCGGGCGACGTTGAAGGGGATTTCCGGAAACAGGAAATCGCCGATGATGTACTGCGTGCCGAGGATCAGACCAAACACGATCTGACCGACGAACAAGAGCATGGCAAAGGCAAAGTAGGGTTTTGCCACCGCCTGTGAAGCGTATTTCATGATGTGATTCCTTATGCTGTCAGAGTCTGCTCAGGGGTACTCAGCCTTCCTTGTTCGGCGGCCAGTCGTTGATATCGATCCGCGACGACCAGATCAGGAAGTCCGACATGGCATCCAGCTCTTCTTCGCTCAGGTTGAATTGAGGCATCTGCCGACGGCCTTCCACGCCGGTGGGCATGGCGCCCATCCAGGCGCCGAAATAGGCCCGGAATGCCATTTCGTTGCCCATACCGCGGCGGTCGAATACGTTGACCAGTTCAGGCGCGAAATACGCTCCTTCGCCCATCAGCGAGTGGCAGCCGGCACAGTTGTTGTTCTCCCACAACTCCTTGCCATGGGCGACTGAGGCGGTGAGCTGGTCGCGGTTTTCCCTTTCCGGGATCGCCGTGACCGTATCCACCGTCAAGCCAATGAACAGCAGCATGAAAAACATGCCGCCACCGTAGTAGATGTTGCGGGCCATGCCCTTGGTAAAGCGCTCCGACATATTGATCTCCTCGGGTTATGCGGATTGCATGCTCGCCGGTCAGGCGATTTTTCTGGTTGGTTGTTGTCCGGGTTCGGCAAAGTGCACCCTGACGATGTCCATGATCGCTGCGTGGGCGGTGGGTTCGTCGGTGAGCGGTTGTGCCATGCAGGCTTCGCAGGCCTGACGCGGGTCCATGCCAGCGGCAATCAGCCGGCCGGTATGAATCAGCAAACGGGTTGAGGGGGCTTCCTCCAGATCATGCTGTCCGAGGTGGCGCAGGGCGTTACCCAGCGCGACCAGTTGGTCGGCATTGAGCGGGTCAAGGCCGGATTCGTGTTGCACAATGCGGCTCTCCGCCGCTGCTTCGGGGTAGTCGAAGGCCATCGCTACAAAGCGCTGGCGGGTACTGGGCTTGAGCCCTTTGAGCAGGTTTCGATAACCGGGGTTATAGGACACCACCAGCATGAAGCCGGGCGCGGCCTGGAGTTCTTCCCCCGTTGCTTCCAGTGGCAGAATCCGCCGATCGTCGGCCAGCGGATGCAATACCACTGTGATGTCCTTGCGCGCTTCGATGACTTCATCCAGATAGCAGATGGCGCCTTCGCGCACGGCGCGGGTCAAGGGGCCGTCCTGCCAGAAAGTGCCATTGCTGCCGATCAGGTGCCGGCCAACCAGGTCAGCGGTGGTCAGGTCATCATGGCAAGCCACGGTGTACAGCTTGCGGCCGAGGCGCTCAGCCATGTGCTGAATGAAGCGAGTCTTGCCACAGCCAGTGGGACCTTTGATGAGCACCGGCATACCGAAACGGTCAGCCTGCTCGAAGAGATCAACCTCTGCGCCGCTGGCGTGGTAGAACAACCCGCCGGGCTGTTCGCGGTGGTGGTGTGGGCGGGATGGGTTCATTGATGAGTCCTTGCGGTAATTGCATTTACCGATTACCTATCAAGGACCGTGCCACATATTAAGTGGTTGATTATTAAAGAAATAATAAATATATGGGTTAAATGTACCGATACGGTAAATGGTTGTTTGAACCGTATGTGGTGTTTTTTACCAATTAATGGGGTGTGGTGGTATGTCGCACCCAGTTTGTGCGTCGGCTTGACGCATATGAAGGGGTGTAGGGAGGCGCTCGGGACAGGAAGGGGATTATGTAAGCGTCACGATACGTTCGGTGCTTTCATGTTTGATCGGACTCCGGACGAGTCCACAACCACAGTGCAACGCACGGCAGGAACAGGCTGAGGAACCCGCGCAGCAACATCGGTGCCGGCAATAACCAGATCATCACGATACTGCTGAGCATCAGTACGCTAGCCAGCCATTTGGCCCGGCGCGGTACGGCGCGATGTTCACGCCAATCACGAATCAACGGACCGTACTTGGGGTGAGTCAGCAGGCGCTGTTCCAGTTCCGGCCAGCCGCGAGCACCTGCCCAGGCCGCAAGCAGCAGGAAAGGCGTGGTGGGCAATCCAGGCAACAACACTCCCAGCGCACCCAGGCCCAGCGCCAGCGACGCCACGCTGCGCCATATCAATTTCATCAGCATGTGAATCTAGAGGCTATCAGAGGCAATAATGCTCGCCTTGTGCTCGGTATGCTGCTGACCTCCGGCGACCTCATCCAGCAGATTGCGGATGCTGGGAATACTGATCTGGCGTGCGCGGCTGTCGATCAATCCGCGCTCACGCAGGTTGGCGATGGCGCGTGAGAAGGTTTCCGGCTTGATCGACAGGCGTGCGGCAATCAGGCTCTTGGGCAGTACCAGTTCAATTTCGGCGCTGTCCCCAGCGCGGTCGCGCACCTGACTGACCAGATACAGGGCCAGTCGCTGGGTCGCGTTCTGCAGTGTCAGGTGTTCCAGTTCGTCCAGCCGCTGGTGCAAACGCACACTCATGTGGCCCAGCAGGTGCAGACAGGTCTGCGGGTTCTGCTCGAGATGGCGCAGCATCAGGCGGTTGGAGAAGCCGATCAGCTTGACCGGCTCAAGCGCTTCGGCGCACACAGGGAAGACCGACTTCTGCATGAACATGATGGCCTCGGCAAAGGTATTGCCGGCGGTGATGATCTCGACGACCTTTTCCTTGCCATCGGCCGAGATGCGGTACAGCTTGACCTTGCCGGACTGCACCAGATAGAAGCGCTCCGCCGGATCACCCTGACGCTGGATCAATGCCTGAGGATCATAATCGCGCACCAGGGCATCAGCCAGCAGCTCTTCCTGAGCCGGTGCGTTGAAGTGAGAAAACAGCGGATGACGGACAATCATCTGCCGTTGTTCCTGAGTCAGAGCCATATTTGCCCGCCTTTGATTGAATTGATGCAGAGTAAGCATTTCCAGCTGCTCAGACCATACCTCTGCGGCGAATTCATAGTGAACGCGATTCGGGGTTCTTGATATGCGTCAACGTGGCGCACCGGGGAAGAGGGTAATCTCGTCAGCATCAGAATAAATCGCTGCGGAGCATCCTTCCATGTCCGATCAAGTCAAGTGGGACGCCAGCCTGATCCGCCGTTACGATAAGCCGGGCCCGCGTTATACCTCTTACCCGTCGCCGGCGCAGTTCGTCGACGGCGTATTGCCGGCCGATCTTGTCACAGCCTTGCAGCAGAGCCGTGATGCCTGCCGACCGTTGTCACTCTACGTGCACATTCCGTTCTGCGCCAACGTTTGCTACTACTGCGCCTGCACCAAGATCATTACCAAGGACCGCAGCCGTGCGCAGCCCTATCTGCAGGCATTAAGCCGCGAGATAGAGCTGATCAGTGCGCATCTGAACCCGGCGCAGCGGATCGAGCGATTGCATCTTGGTGGCGGCACACCGACCTTCCTCAGTCATGAGAATCTGCGTCAACTGATGACCAGGTTGCGTGGCTGTTTCAATATGCATGAAGACGACATAGCCGACTACAGCGTCGAAATCGATCCCCGTGAAGCAGACTGGCCGACCATGGGACTGCTGCGCGAGCTGGGTTTCAACCAGGTCAGCTTTGGCGTGCAGGATCTTGACCTGGATGTCCAGCGTGCAATCAATCGGCTGCAGAGCCTGGAGCAGACACAGACGGTAATGGACGCAGCGCGTGCATTGGCGTATCGGTCGGTCAATATCGACCTGATATATGGTCTGCCCAGGCAAACCCTGGACTCGTTCGCTCGCACCGTGGCGGCGGTCATCGAGATGAATCCGGATCGCCTGACGCTGTACAACTACGCACATCTGCCGGATCTGTTCCTGCCCCAGCGCAAGATCAGTTTGGCCGAGCTGCCCGGTCCCGACAGGCGCCTGGAAATCATCAGCAACAGCGTCGCCCAGCTGCAGAGTGCTGGATATCGGCATATCGGCATGGGGCAGTTTGCATTACCCGATGACAGCCTGAGCAACGCGCAGGAAACCGGGCAGCTGAATCGAGGATTTCAGGGTTATATCGCTGGTGGCGACTGCGACCTGATTGGGCTGGGTGTATCAGCCATCAGTCAGGTGGGCGATTTTCATTGTCGCAACACCAGTGATCTCAAGCTGTACCAGCAAAGTCTGGAAGAGCGCCGCCTGGCGCTGCGTCGAGGGCTGAAATGCACAGCCGATGACCGGGTGCGGCGGGTGGTAATCAACTGCCTGATGTGCAGCTATGAATTGAGTTTTGCGGACATTGAGCAGCGCTTCAATATTGATTTCGCCATTTATTTTGCTGATTGCCTTGGTGCGCTGCGGCAAATGCACCGCGATGGGATGATTCACCTGAGTGACGCGGGCATCGATATTCTACCCGCCGGGCGACCGCTGGTGGCGCGCATCTGCATGGTGTTCGATGCCTATCAGTATCATGCAGACGAGGCCCGATACACCCAGGTGGTGTGACTGGTCCCCCTTTGTCGCCCCTTGCGTTTACAATACGGGATCGGATTCGCACAGGGGAGAGAACATGCCACGCTTTCTGCATACGGCTGACTGGCAGATTGGTCGTCAGTACGACCGCTTCGGCCCGGAAGATGGTCCTGCACTGGCCCAGGCGCGCCTGACTACTGTGGAGCGCATTGCTGCACTGGCGGCGGAGCTGGCCGTCGATGCGGTGCTGGTGGCGGGGGACATATTCGATGCCCAGACCATCTCCGATCGCACAGTGCGGCGGTTGTTCATGGCGTTGCAGGCCTTTGACGGGCCATGGATCATGTTGCCGGGCAACCATGATGCGGCCCTGGCGGAAAGCATCTGGACCCGCGCCAGGCGCCTGAATGCGGTGCCGGACAATGTGCATTTGCTGCTGACCCCCGAGGTCATGCTGTTTGCTGATCGGGGGTTTGCCATCCTCCCGGCGCCGTTGACCCAGCGTCACACCTTCAACGATCTGACCGATTGGTTCGACCACGTGTCGACGCCGCCGGAGCTGTTGCGTATCGGCATTGCCCACGGCAGTGTGCAGGGTATTCTCGCCGAGGATATCGACTCCCCCAACCCGATCGACCCCCAGCGCGCTGAACGCGCTCGGCTGGATTATCTGGCGTTGGGCGACTGGCACGGTTGTCGGCAGATCAACAGCCGCGTCTGGTACAGCGGCGCGCCGGAGCAGGACCGTTTCAAGAGCAACGGTGCCGGGCAATTGCTGGATGTGCGGATTGACGCTCCCGGCGCCGAGCCGCAGGTAACGCCGGTAGCCATCGGTGAATTTACCTGGTTGCAATGGCAGCGACGGTTGAGCGTGGCCTCGGATCTGGACGCCTTGATTGAAGAGCTGGACAGCGTCGAGCGCAGCAGCGTCATCAGTCTGACCCTCGAAGGCGAGCTGGATCTTGCCGGAGAGCAACGCCTGCAGGCCGCGCTGGGACGCGCGCAAGCACGGCATCGGGTGTTGGAATGCCATCTGGATGAACTGCGGCTGATTCCGACTGACGAGGACATTGCCGCGCTGCAGGCTGATGGTTATCTGGGAGAGGTGGTCAATCAGCTGCGCGATCTGCAGCAGGCGGATGATCACGATACTGCCCGCGAGGCGCTGGGCATTCTGTCGAGCCTGCTGCGTGAGCGGCATGCGGGAGGTACGCCGGCATGAAGTTGCAGCAGCTGCGGGTAAATCAATTTCGGCAGTTCCGTGAGCCTCTGAGCATTGACGGATTCGGCGCCGGTATCAACCTGATCTGCGGACCCAACGAGTCCGGCAAGAGCACCTTGGTGCGGGCCATTCGCGCTGCCTTTTTCGAGCGCCACAGCTCCGGCACATTGGGCGACCTGCGCCCGTGGGGTGATTCCGGCGCCGCGCCGGAGGTCGAACTGGTGTTCAGTCACGCTGGCAAGCAATGGCAGCTGACCAAGCGTTTCCTGCAGCGCAAGCGTTGTGACCTGACCGTGGAGGGTGAACGTTTCAGTGGCGACGAAGCGGAGGACAAGCTCGCCGCCATGCTGGGGTTCACTGTTGCCACCCGTGGCGCCAGCAAGGCAGAGCATTGGGGAATCCCCGGCCTGCTATGGATAGAGCAGGGCATGGGGCAGGAGCTTGGCGAGGCGGTCACCCATGCTGGCGACCACCTCAAGTCGGTGCTGGGTGCCAGTCTCGGGGAAATGACCAGCAGTGATGGTGACGAGATCACCCGGCAGGTTCGCGGCCAACTGGAAGAACTGTTGACGGGCGGCGGCAAGCCGCGCGGTGACTACAAGGCAAGCATTGAACGGCTTGCAGCGCTCGACAGTGAACTGCACGAACTTGACCAGCGCATCATCAGCTATCGTCAGCAGGTGGATCGCCTGGGCGAATTGCGTGAGCAGCAGGCCAGCGATGAGGCCGAGCGCCCCTGGCAGACACTGCGCGCGCAGCAGCAGGAAGCGGAACAGAAACAGGTTGAGGTGACATTGCTGGCAGACCAGCAGCAGCGTGAAGTGCAGGAACTGGAGCAGAACCGCAACAGCCGGCAGATGGTGCTGGATCAGCTGCGTGCTCACGAGGAGCAGGCTGACGACCTGCAGCAACGCCAGGCGAAATCGCAACAGCTGCAAGAGCAGCTCGAGCGCCTGTCCGCGCAGCATGCAGAGCTGGCGGCCACGCGGGATGCAGCGCTTGCCGCCTATCAACAGACGCGCGAACAGGAACGCAAGGCGCATCAGCTGGCCCGGCGCCAGACCCTGGAACGTGAGCAGCAACAATTGCTGCGCCAACAGCAGCAGTATCAGGCCAGCCTGGCGCAGGCCCGTCAGCTGCAGAGTGATCTGCTTGAGCAACAGCAAAGGCTGGCGGCAATTCGTGTCGACGATAAGCAATTCGCTCGACTCGAAGCGCTGCATACTCAATTGCGTGAGCTGAACATCCGTCAACAGAGTATTGCCACAAGATTGCACTTTGAGTTGTTGCCTGATCAGCAGATGGCCGTTGGCAGTGAATTGGTCAGCGGCACCGGCGAATCCCTGTTGTTGCAGGAGACCCGGATCGAGATTACCGGGGTTGGCCAGCTCACCATTGCGCCTGGGGGGCAGGACCTGGGCGAACTGGTACGGCAGATCGAACGCGGTCAGGAGCAACTGCAGGCGCTTCTTGATGAACTGCAGGTCGTCTCGCTGGACGCTGCCCGTGAGCAGCTGGAACTGGGCCGAACCTTGAACACCGCGATTCTGACCAGCCGCAGGCTCCAGTCTGGCCATGCCCCGGAGGGGATCGACGCGCTGGCGCAGCATTTGACCGTTGGCGCGACGCGTCTGACGGAATTGGAGCAGGAGCTGCACGGCCTGCCGGCGCTGGCGGACGAGCAGCTGCCGCCGACCGATATCGCCGAACAGGCTCTGGAGCAGGCAGCAGGGCGTCTGCAGCAGGCCGAGAAGGCAGCCAGTGAACATAACGAAACGCTGATCAAACTGCGCCAGAGTGTTGCCAGCGCAGACGAGGAATCTCGCCTGCTGCAGATGAAACTGGACGACCCGCAACGCCGTCAACAGCAACAGCAGCTCAACGACAGCTTGCTGGCGCTGCGCGCCGATCAGACGCGACTGGAGCAATTGACCCAAGAGCGGGCCGCACGCATCGCCGGCGCCAGACCGGATATCCTCGAGCAGGATATTCAGCGCTACCGCGCCAGCGCCGCACAGCTGGAGCAGGCCTTCAATCAACGCCGCGAAGAGCTGATTGCGCTGCAGGCACGGCTGCAAAGCGAAGGTGCAGACGGGCTGGAAGAAAACCGTGCCAGACTGGCTGTCGAGCTGGAAAGCGAAAGCCGTCGACATCAGCAACTGGAACGCCGCGCTAACGCGCTGAATCTGCTGCATGGGCTACTCAGCGAAAAACGCCAGCAACTCACCCGACAATTGCAGGCACCGCTGCAGAAGCATCTGGATCACTATCTGCAACTGCTGTTCCCCCAGGCAAGGCTGGAGGTCGATGAAAACCTGTTACCCGGACGCCTGGTCCGTCATGGGCAGGAAGCGGGGGAGTTCGACGCCCTGAGTTTTGGCTCGCGTGAGCAGATGGGGCTGATCAGCCGCCTGGCCTATGCCGATCTGCTGCGCGAGGCCGGCCGCCCGACACTGATTATTCTGGATGACGCCCTGGTACACAGCGACCAGCCGCGCTTGGAGCAGATGAAACGTATTCTGTTCGACGCTGCCCAGCGGCATCAGGTGTTGTTGTTCAGCTGTCACCCGGACAAATGGCGCGATATGGGCGTGCCGGTGCGGGAAATGGAAGGACTGAAAGCCGCCGGGGCAGAGGGTTGAAATAACGCATTGGCCTTCGGGGCCGAAAATGTCGTCACAGTCTGTATAATTCGCGCTTTACTCCGTGGTTTGATGAGGCGGGGTGGGCACACATACAAGGTCAGGTCTTCTTATGCAGCGCAAAATCAGAATCGGCATCGCAGGTTACGGCAACCTCGGCAAGGGCGTGGAAATGGCGATTGCCCAGAGCCCGGATATGGAACTGGTCGGCGTTTTCAGTCGGCGTAATCCTGCGGACGTGCAACTGCTCGACAGCAACGTTGCGGTGCATGCCCAGAACGATATCGAACAGTTTCGCGACCAGATCGACGTCCTGATCCTGTGCGGCGGCTCGAAAAATGACCTGCCTGAACAGGGTCCGACGCTGGCAGCCATGTTCAATACTGTCGACAGCTTCGACACCCACGCCACTATCCCCGAATACCACGCCGCCATGGACAGTGCCGCTCATCCGGCAGGCAAGACAGCAATGATCTCCGTGGGCTGGGATCCGGGATTGTTTTCCCTGAATCGTCTGTATGGTGAAGCCATCCTGCCTGTGGGCGCGACCTACACCTTCTGGGGCAAAGGGTTGAGTCAGGGCCACTCCGATGCTGTGCGTCGGGTCGATGGCGTGAAGGCCGGCGTGCAATACACCCTGCCTGCAGAAGCCGCGATCGAGCGCGTGCGCAACGGCGAACTGCCGGAACTGACCACTCGTGAAAAGCACAAACGCGAATGCTATGTGGTGCTGGCCGAAGGCGCCGATGCAGCGGAAGTGGAGCAGAGCATCGTCAGCATGCCGCACTATTTCGCCGACTATGACACCACGGTCAACTTCATCAGCGAAGAAGAGCTGCGCCGCGACCACGCCGCCATGCCCCACGGTGGTGTAGTGATCCGCAGCGGTACTTCTGCTGCAGGCACCAACCAGGTGGTGGAGTACACGCTCAAACTGGGCAGCAACCCCGAGTTCACCGCCGCGGTGCTGGTAGCCTACGCCCGCGCCACCTGGCGTCTGAATCAGAGTGGCGTGATGGGTGCGCAGACGGTGCTGGATGTGGCGCCGGGACTGTTATCACCCAAGTCGCCGGCGGAATTGCGGAAGGAACTGCTGTAAGGCGGGGCTTCCTGCTTCCTGTTCCGAGCCTCCCTTAGCGCCGGGAACGACCTACCTGCGACACGCCGTAAATACATCCCTGTAGGCTCATTGATGCCATCCCTGGCATCAAGCGGTCGCAGGTAGGTCGCTCCCGGCGCTAGGGTGTGAGCAGCTGATGCGGCTGAGGGTTCTAAAACCATCAGCCACATAAAACTCTGTGGAATGGCTCACGCTCTCTTTCTCTACCTATCCTTCCACTCCGCCGCCCGTTTCTCGATAAACGCAGCCATCCCTTCCTTTTGATCTTCGGTTGCAAAGCTGGCGTGCAGTAATCGTCTCTCGAATAACAAGCCTTCGGCCAGGGTGGTCTCGAAGGCGCGATCG
This sequence comes from Pseudomonas sp. FME51, assembly GCF_014897305.1. Taxonomy (NCBI): domain Bacteria; kingdom Pseudomonadati; phylum Pseudomonadota; class Gammaproteobacteria; order Pseudomonadales; family Pseudomonadaceae; genus Pseudomonas; species Pseudomonas sp. FME51. Next base: position 129,782 of record NZ_JABUYN010000008.1, read on the forward strand.
ACGGCCTCCTTGTTGAGCATGACGGCCAGGCCGGAATAGCTGGCGATGGCCCGCGCCGCGTCCATGGCCTCTGCCAATAGCTCTTTCACCGGCACGATACGGCTGACCAGACCACAGCGCTCGGCTTCCTGGGCATCCATCATGCGTCCTGTCAGACACATATCCATGGCTTTGGCCTTGCCGACTGCGCGGGTCAGACGTTGGCTGCCGCCAGCACCGGGCAGGGTGCCGACCTTGACCTCCGGTTGGCCAAAGCGCGCATTGTCGGCTGCAATGATGAAGTCGCACATCATGGCCAGCTCACAGCCACCACCCAGCGCCAGACCAGCCACTGCAGCGATGACCGGCTTGCGGCAGCGCGCGATCTGCTCCCAGTTGGCGGTGACGAAGTTATTCCGGTAGGCATCGGCAAATGTCTGATGGCGAATCTCGGCGATGTCCGCGCCGGCAGCAAAGGCTTTTTCGCTGCCGGTAATGACGATTGCTCGGATACCTTCATCCTGTTCAAAACTCTGCAATACCTCGGTCAGCTCATCCATCAGTTCGCCGTTGAGTGCGTTCAATACCGCTGGGCGGTGCAGGCGTATAAGACCGACTGAATCCTGTATTTCAACCAACAGGTTGTTGTAATTCATTGGCACGGACCTTTTGTCTTGGTGGTTTGTTTGCCATTTCGTTGGCCTTGATCGGTATTTGACTTTAATTTCAATAGAAAACAAAGACAACATGTTGACATAAAAAAGAGCTGGTCGTATTGTCGTTAGCACTGGGTTGCACAATCAGGCCCTGACCCAACAACAAAAGCCACAGACAGTGGGGACGATATGAAAATTACAGCAAAGGGTTTCGACGAGCGTCGTGCTGCCATGCTTCAGGTTGGCGCCTGGCAGGACAAGACGATTGTTGATTATCTGGATCAGGCGGTCGCTGCTGTACCTGACAAGGCGGCGGTGGTGGCCTATCGCGTTGCCGGTGATGAGCGCACTGAGCTGAGCTACCGCAGGCTGAATGAGCTGGCCACCCGTCTGGCTGCGGGGCTGGTCGGACTGGGTGTTGGCAAAGGTGATGTAGTGGCATGCCAGTTGCCCAACTGGTGGCAGCTGACCTTGCTGAGTCTGGCCTGTGCCCGGATCGGTGCTGTGATCAACCCGCTGATGCCCATTTTCCGTGAGCGCGAGCTGCGCTTCATGCTCGGGCACGCTGAAACTCGCGTATTCATCATCCCCAGGTCCTATCGAAGCTTCGACTATCCCGCCATGGTGGCCAGCATCCGTGATGATCTGCCTGTCCTTGAGCATGTCCTGGTAGTCGATGGTGAGGGAGAGGACAGCTTTGAACGAGTCCTGCTGGATCGTGCATGGGAAACTGAAATGGATGTGCAGGCGCTTTTTGCCGAGCGCCAGACGGGCGCTGATGATATTGCCCAGATGCTGTACACCTCGGGCACCACCGGCGAGCCTAAAGGGGTGTTGCATACCTATAACACGCTGTTCAGTAACGTGGTTCCCTACGCTGATCGGCTGGGCCTGAATGCCGAAGACCGCGTGATGATGGCCTCGCCGCTGGCGCATCAGACGGGCTTCCTTTATGGCGTGTTGATGCCGGTATATCTCCAGACCACCGCAGTACTGCAGGATCTGTGGGATCCTGCCTACGCCGTGAAGGTGGCACATGCTGAAAAGCCGACCTTTACCATGGCATCGACTCCCTTCCTGGCTGACCTGATTGATATCGCTCCCAAATACCCCGGCCAGTTGGACTCACTGAAGGTCTTTGTATCCGCCGGCGCACCCATCCCTGGCGCACTGGTGGAGAAAGCTGCCGACGTGGTGAATGCGCGCGTTGTATCCGCTTGGGGTATGACCGAAAACGGTGCGGTGACCATGACGCGGCTGGATGACCCGGTCAGCCGTGCCAGCTCCTCGGATGGCATTGCTCTGCCCTGGATGGAGGTCAAGGTAGTAAACGATCAGCATGAGCCTGTCGCCATTGGCCAGGAGGGCAACCTGCTGGTGCGCGGTGCGAGTCTGTTTGTCGGCTATCTGAAGCGTCCAGAGTTGTACCAGGTCGACGCCGATGGCTGGTTTGAAACCGGTGATCTCGCCACCAAGAATGCCGAGGGTTATATCCGTATCACGGGCCGTACCAAGGATGTGGTTATCCGCGGTGGCGAAAATATTCCCGTCGTCGAGCTCGAAAATCTGCTCTACAAACACCCTGCAATCGCTTCTGTAGCGCTGGTGGGCTGCCCCGATACACGTCTGGGCGAACGGCTATGCGCCTATGTGACGCTGCACGACGGCTATGAGCCATTGTCGTTGGAAGAGGTTGCCAGTTACCTGTCCGCCCAGGGGGTATCGCGCAACTATCTGCCCGAGTACCTGGAAGTGATGGCCGAATTGCCACGCACCCCGTCGGGCAAGATCCAGAAATTCAAACTCCGGGAGCTGGCGCAGCAGGTGCAGATCGCACCCGCCAAGCGCAGCTGAACCCGTGCCACAACCCATATAAAGCACATGAGAGAGGTCGCTATGCGAGGACTTGACGGAAAAACAGTCATCATCACCGGCGGTGGTGGTGGAATCGGGCGGGCAGTATCACGTCGGTTTGCCGAAGAAGGCAGTCTGGTCGCGGTGCTGGATCGGGATGCAGCGGCAGCCCAGGCCACGGCTGATCTGATCACCGAGGCCGGCGGCAAGGCCAAGGCCTATGCGGCGGATATCACCGATTACGCAGCGATAGAAACCACTGTGGCAGCCATCGAGCGGGATCTGGGCATCCCCACGGTACTGGTCAACAACGCCGGCTTCGACCGTTTCATGCCATTTCTCAAGACCGAACCGGCCATGTGGGATCAGCTGATCTCGATCAACCTGACCGGAGCGCTGAACATGCACCACGTGGTGCTGCCACGGATGCTCGAAGCAGGCGGTGGCAAGGTGATTAACGTTGCTTCTGACGCGGCACGGGTAGGTTCTTCAGGTGAAGCTGTGTATGCGGCATGCAAAGCCGGGCTGGTCGGCCTGAGCAAGACTCTGGCTCGCGAGCTGGCTACCAAGAACGTCAACTTCAACGTGGTTTGCCCAGGCCCGACGGATACCGCACTGCTGAAAGCCGTGGCGGACACCTCGAACAACCCGGAGAAACTGCTGGAAGCCTTCAAGAATGCAGTGCCCAAGCGTCGTCTGGGGCAGCCGGAAGACTATCCGGGAATCATCGCGCTGCTGGCCAGTGACGATGCCGATTTCATTACCGGACAGGTTATCAGCGTGTCTGGCGGCCTGACCATGGCCGGTTAATCAGGAGAAAAGATCATGAATTACGAAGATATCCTCTACGAAGAAAAAGACGGCGTCGCCACTATCACCATGAATCGCCCGGAGCGTTACAACGCCTTCCGTGGCCAGACCTGCATGGAGCTGCTGGACGCTTTCAACCGCGCCGGCTGGAACAAGGAAATCGGCGTCATCGTACTGACCGGTGCCGGTGACAAGGCGTTCTGCACCGGCGGTGACCAGGGTGCACATGACGGCCAGTACGACGGCCGCGGCATCATCGGCCTGCCGGTGGAAGAGCTGCAGACACTGATCCGTCAGGTGCCCAAGCCGGTTATCGCCAAGGTCAATGGCTTTGCCATCGGCGGTGGTCACGTACTGCATGTGGTCTGTGACCTGAGTATCGCGTCGGACAACGCTATCTTTGGCCAGGCAGGACCCAAAGTCGGCTCGGTCGATCCGGGCTTCGGTACAGCCTATCTGGCCCGGGTGATCGGCGAGAAGCGTGCCCGTGAAATCTGGTATCTGTGCCGCAAATACACTGCCCAGCAGGCGCTGGAGTGGGGCCTGGTCAACGCCGTGGTACCCCAGGCTGAGCTGGATGCCGAAGTGCAGAAGTGGTGTGATGAAATTCTTGAGAAGAGCCCGACGGCCCTGTCCATCGCCAAGCGCTCCTTCAACGCTGATAGCGAAAATATCGCCGGTATCGGCGCGCTGGGTATGCAGGCTCTGAGCCTGTACTACGACACTGAAGAGTCGAAGGAGGGCGGTCGGGCATTCCTCGAGAAGCGCAAGCCCGAGTTCCGCAAGTACTACAAGTGATGATGAGGCCGGCGACCACTGTCGTCGGCTGCTTCCCGGATCAGCGGGTGGGAGAGCAGATATGAATTTCGGATTCAGTGAAGACCAGAATGCCATTCGCGACAGTGTCGCGCGCTTCAGCGCCGATGTGTTGGCGCCGGGTTATCGCCGTCGTGACCGGGAAGGTCGTATCGAGCGCGAAACCATTCGGCAGATGGGTGAGATGGGCTTTCTCGGCGGCGAACTGTCGTCGCGTTTCGGTGGCAGCGATCTGGATTGTGTCACCAGTGGCATCATCATCGAGGAAATCTCCAAGGGTGATTTCAACGTGGGTTATATCCCGCTGCTGACCTCACTCAACGGTCAGATCATTGCCAACTATGCCGCACCACACCTGGCCGAAGAATGGTTGAGCGGTATGATCAGTGGCGACAAGGTCGCCTGTATTGCGCTGACTGAACCCCATGGTGGTTCGGACGCAGCCAGTTTGCGGCTCAAGGCTGAGCGCCGTGGTGATATGTTCGTGCTCAACGGTGAAAAAACCTCGATCTCGATGGCCGACCAGTCGGATGTGACCGTGGTGTTTGCCCGTACCGGTACTCAGGAGCAGCGTGCCAGCGGTATCAGCGCCTTCCTGGTGCCGATGAATACGCCAGGCATCACCACTACCCGTTTCGAGGACGCGGGCCAACGGGCCATCGGACGTGGTTCGATCTTCTTTGATAACGTCGAAGTGCCAGCGGAAAATATGTTGGGTGAGGAAGGGCAGGGCTTCAAGCAGGTGATGCAGGGCTTTGACTACAGCCGCGCGCTGATCGGCTTGCAGTGCCTGGCGTTGGCACAGGTGTCGCTGGATGAGACCTGGGTCTGGCTGAACGAACGCCAGGCTTTTGGCCAATCGTTGTCGGCGTTCCAGGGGTTGACCCATCCGCTGGCCGAATATCAGACCTATGTGCATGCGGCGCGCCTGCAATGCTTCCATTCACTGTGGTTGAAAGACAATAATCTGCCGCACAATGCCGAAGCGGCGATGAACAAGTGGTGGGGGCCGAAACTGGCCTTCGATGTCATCAAGCAGTGCCTTCTGGCGCATGGTCATACCGGCTATGGCGAAGACTTGCCCATGGCGCAGCGTCTGCGTGACGTGCTGGGCCTGCAGATCGGTGATGGCACCGCCCAGATCATGAAGAACATCATCGCCAGAGAAACACTGAAGAAATGAGCTCCGCCGGCGGCGGGCTCTTTGAACCGGTTGCCGGGGAATGGAGAGGCATGAATAGCAGTGAATACAACAGCGTAGCCAACAGGCTGTTCTTCCGTCTGTTTCAGACAGGCAATACCTTGCAGCGCCAGGTTCAGAACGAGATGGGCGTCAGCACCGTGCAATGGGCGGTACTGGGCGCGCTGTCCCGGGAGGGTTACGAGCAAGGTATTTCCTTCAACATGTTGACAGAATACCTGGTGGTCAGCCGTCAGAGTTTGGACGGCGTGCTCAAGCGCATGGAGCGTGATCAACATGTATTGCGGGTGCCTCATCCGGATGATGGGCGTGCGCGGCTGGTGGTCATGACTGAGCAGGGCCGGGCGTACTGGGAGCAACTGCAACAGCGCATCTATGATTTTTATGCACAAGGACTCAAGGGTTTTGGCTTTGATGATGTAGTGAGCATCCTGCATTACCTGAACAAACTGCAGATCAACCTCGCGGAAGTGGATCTGCAGGCTGGCGCTGCAGATTCTGATCAATCTTGAAAGAGGCAGTCATCTGACTGCCTCCATGGAGAGATATGGCTGTCAGCCTGGCCGCCCATCTGGCCGAGGCGCCGTCAAGATTGCAGTGTAATTCCACACATAGAGCCCAAAGGCTGCTGCCCAGCACAGACTGGCCAGCCAGAAGCCGGTCTGCGGCATGGGTATGGTCAGCCAGACGCGCAGCGGCACCGCAAGATTGAGCAGGATGAAGGCGAGGCTCATCGAGGCCGCTGGTTGCAGAGGGCGCCCGGTGTGGCCGAGGCTGACTCGGGCGATCATGGCCAGGATCATGCCGCCCATGCCGCCGATGGCCAGCAGATGCAGCGCCTGACTGAAGCCTCCGAGCCAGCCGCCATGCCACAAGGCCATGGCGATCAGCGCCAACGCCAGCCAGGCGTAGGACAGGTGCAGGGACCAGAGCAGCGGCACCGTCCAGATTTTCGGGTGATGCCAGCGCAGCAGCCTGACGATGTGACCCAGACCCAGAGACAGATAAATGGGCGCTTGCCAGGGTGAAGGCCGCAGTCCGACACCGCTGAGCATCAGCAGGGCAACCAGAATACTGCCGACCATAAGCAGGTTGTCCAGACGCGGCCAGGCCTCCACCGGTTCTGTCAGGCCCAGGCCACGCTGGGTGAAGAAGGGGATAACGCGCCCGCCGATCAAGCCCATCAAGCCGGCGATCAACCATAATGCCGCGACTGCGCCATGGCGCTGCAGGAAGAAGTCTTCCTTCTGCAGACCGATCAGCACAAGCAGGTTGCACAGGGTCAGCAAGGACAACATGACCACGATCGGATAGTTACGTGCCTGACGTACTTTCCATAACGAATGGCCGATGGCCAAGGCCACCAGTGGCAGAAATAACAGGTCGACTGGAATCAGCAGCCACAAGGGTGCGCCGAGCAGCCAGCACAGGCGTCCGGCCAGCCACAAGCCGGCCATCAGCAGCACGGGTTTGCCGGTGAGCGCCGGTACGCCGGTCCAGGCCTGAATGGCCGTCAGCAGAAAGCCTGCGACAATGGCGACGCCGAAACCGAAGACCATCTCGTGTCGGTGCCAGGCCAGCCAGCCCCCGGCGGGGGACAGCTCGATATGGCCGAAGAAAGCGGCGATCCACAGCGGGATGGCCAGCACGGCAAACAGACTGCCCGCCAGAAACAAGGGGCGAAAGCCCAATGCAAACAGCACGGGTAGTTGAGTGCGATTGTCCGGCATGAAAATCTCCTGATTGCTTGTTATGCTCTTTGCGCCGCCGTATCAGGCGACGCTTTCATCACTGGAATAACGTATGACATATCTGCTGATTAAAATTCTGCATCTGCTCGCGGCCATGGCGTTTATCGGCACGCTGTTCTTTCAGGTGCTGATTCTGACGCCGGCCGGTCGTCGCCTGGACGCCGGCGTTCGTACTCCCATGAGCCAGGCTCTGGGTCAGCAGGCCCGACGGGTCATCCACGTCGTTGCCCTTGTGCTCTATGGCGCCGGGCTGACGCTTGCCTGGCCCTATCGCAGCCTGCTGGCCGACCCGTTTTCCAGCCACTTCGCCACCTTGCTCAGCCTGAAGATCTTGCTCGCGCTGCTGATCATCGGTCATTACGCGGCGCTGATCTTTCTGCGACGTGCTCAGCGGGTAACCGAGCGAACCATGCACCTGTTGAATATAAGCCTCTTGGCGCATGCAGTGTTGCTGGTTATATGCGCCAAGACCATGTTTGTTCTATAGCGCTTTCGCGGTTACCGGGGCAACGAACAGAATGTTGTTCTCCAGGTGAATATGGTCCATCAGGTCCGCGCAGAATTCGTTCAGTCCTCGGTACAGAGCCTGCCAGGTATTGCAGGCATGAGGCGGCGGGGTGACATCGTTGGTCAGCGCGTACAGCTTGTCCAGCGCCTGGCTGTGCTGGTCATGCTCGAAGCGCATCACGCTGATCGGCCCGCGTGACAGGCTTTCTTCGCCCCGCATCAGCATCGGGAACAGAATCTGTTCCTCCTTAGCCATATGGCTTTCCAGTTCCTGTTGCATATCGGAGAGATGATCAGTCAGCCCGTTCGGGCAATCGGGGTTATTGCCATGCACCTGTTCGACACGTCGGGCCAGCCTGATCAGCTCGGGTAGCTGTTCCCGATGGCATTCGTGGTAGCGCGTCAGAATATGCTGGATCAACTGGTCGGCAGACGCGTGGTTCCAGTTCTGCTCGTTCTGGTCGACGGCGCATAGCTGCTCCAGGGCGGCAACTGTCGCGGCAGGATCAATGCCTTTACGAAGGCAAGCTTCAGCCAGGGTGCGCTGACCATTGCAGCAGAAGTCCAGACGCTGGGCGTGTAATACGCGGGTGGCGCCGGGAAGCTCTCGAGCGATGGTGCCCAGCTGAGTGTCAAGGAAGTCGTAAGGCATCAGATGTGCTCCGATAAAGTGGCGGTAACAGCTGTAATGTGTCGCTATCAATAGCCTAGCAATTCACGTGCCATTTATAACTACCTGATATTTAAGCTAATTAAGTATTGTTGGTGCAATATACCTAGACGCGCTATGGTTTATAAAACCATGCAAGGGTGAATTGAACCATGATCGAGCATTTTCTGCTGCCAGACCTGGTGGCTGAGTTACCCGCTGCCGTACGCTTGCAGCGCCTGGTCCAGGTATTACGAGAGAGCTTCGCTTGCGGTGCTGTTGTGCTGTTGCAACATGAAAACGACTCTCTGCGTCCGGTTGCGGCCGTTGGCCTGGTCCAGGATGCACTCGGCAGACGTTTTGAAGTGGCCCGCCAACCGCGCCTTGCCGCACTACTTTCCCGCCGCGAACCCACCTGGTTCGAATCCGACAGTCCGTTACCTGATCCCTATGATGGCTTGCTGGATGAAAGCCCCGGCGAGCCGCTGCCGGTGCATGACTGCATGGGTATAAGCCTGTATGTGGAAGGGGAGCTGTGGGGCGCTCTGACACTCGACGCGCTGGACGCCGGCACCTTTGATGAGGCGGCCCGGCAGAAGCTGCAGCACCTGTTGCCGCTGGTGGAGGCGCTGCTGCGCGTGACACGCCTGGAGCAGGAGAATCGTGCTCTGCGTCTGGTTCGCGCCGACGATCATCGAGCCTTGCCGGGGCTGCAGCAGCATGGGATTGTCGGTCACAGCCCGGTCGTCACGCGTCTGCTTGACGAGCTGGCTGTAGTGGCGGATTCGGATCTGACAGTCCTGATCACCGGCGAGACAGGGGTGGGCAAGGAGTTGTTCGCCCATTGGCTGCACAGGCACTCGCCGCGCGCTGACAAGCCGCTGGTGCAGGTCAACTGCGCAGCGCTGCCCGAATCTCTTGCTGAAAGTGAGCTGTTCGGTCACGTCAAAGGTGCGTTCTCCGGAGCCAGCACTGATCGGGGAGGGCGCTTTGATGCGGCCAATGGCGGCACGCTGTTTCTTGATGAAGTGGGCGAGCTGCCGCTGCATGTGCAGGCCAAACTGTTGCGAACCTTGCAGAACGGCGAAATCCAGCGCCTGGGCGCCGATCAGCCGCTGCGTGTGGATGTGCGCATCATTGCCGCGACCAACCGCAACCTGGCGGATTCGGTGGCCAAGGGCGACTTCCGCGCCGACCTCTATCACCGTTTGTCAGTCTATCCGGTCCCGGTTCCGCCGCTGCGCGATCGCGGCAACGATATCCTGTTGCTGGCCGGACACTTTCTCGAGCTGAACCGCGCGCGCCTGGGTGTGCGCAGTCTGAGATTGTCGCCGGACGCCGAGCAGGCGCTGCTGACCTATGACTGGCCGGGCAACGTGCGCGAACTGGAACATGTGATCAGTCGGGCGGCGATCAAGGCGCTGGGTCGCAATGGCTCGCGTCAGGCAATGCTTTCACTGGATGCGGCGTTGCTGGATATCCCAATCAGCGGCGTCGCCGTGCAGGCGGCGGCCGATCCCTTGATTACACCCTCTGAAGCAGACATTCAGCCCTTACGCATTGCAGTGGAGTCCTGCCAGCGCGAGCAGATCCGTCAAGCCTTGATAGCGACCGATGATAACTGGAGCGCCGCCGCACGCCTGTTGGAGCTGGATGCCAGCAACCTGCACAAGCTGGCACGGCGGCTGGGTCTGAAATAGCGCCTTCCCATCAAACACCCTTGTGCCCCTCGCATATCTTGTGGGAGGCCCGACTCGGGGCGACGCTGGCCGTCAGACCAGTTGAGATCAGCAGATAGGGTGAGGGTTGACTGCCATGGGGCGGTGCAGACTCACCCATTTCAGTGATGCGTTTCTGGGGTGATATCAACGTAACTTATGCAGCAGCACATTAAGCAGGCTTGACTATGCTGTGAAATGCGCTGGGCCGCTTCGTGCCCGGGTAGCGATTACAAAAACAATGGAGGTTTACCTTGCGCAACGCACCTTTTTATCTGGCTGTGTTACCCCTTACTCTCAGTACTTTGCTGCTCTCCGGTTGTCTCAGTGGAGGCGGCGGTAGCAGTAGTAGCGGTGGTTCTGATGACGATGTTGCTCCGCCCGATATGACCCGCGTACAGGACGAGCGTGTTTTCGTTCCAAAGGAGGGTCCGATCACTGCCCGTGCCGGCAGCAGCGCTTATGTCGGTACCTATGATGGGTTGCAGGGCAAGGCCGTCTACGCCATCGAGGTCCCCGACGCTTGGGATGGTAATGGATTGATCATGTATACCCATGGCTATCGTGGCACGGGAGTGGACCTGCCGACGTCGGTGCCGCGGGACGCGTGGCGCGATGCGGTATTGGCGGCGGGTTACGCCTGGGCATCCTCATCCTATTCGGCTAACTACTACGATGTGCGAGCCGGCATTGAGGATACCAACAAGTTGGCGCTGAATATCGTTGATTATCTGGAAGCAGACCATGGTGTACGGCTTGCAACGGCTGACCAGTACCTGATTTCCGGTGAGTCGCTGGGTGGTCATGTCGCTGCCGCGGCGGTGGACCGCGAGAACATGGAAAGAACGTTGAACAAAGTGCCTTACGCGGGCGCGATGCCGATGTGTCAGGCGGAGCAGAACCAGTTTCAGTGGCTGGGCGACTATCCGCGGGTGATGATGGAGTTGAGTGGCTACGGTGACGCGGACTATAGCGACTTCCAGGATTTGCTGCCGCAGATGCTGGGTACGCTGTTCAACTTCAGCGGCTCTTCGCCGGACTGGCGGTCCCCGCGTGGAGTGGCCGGCGAGCGCCTGATAGCCGCTGCGCGTAATCTTACGGGGGGAGAGCGGCCCATCTTCGAGCAGGGTTTTGCGGTTGATATGTGGCAGTTCGCGGTGCTGGGGACGGGCGGCTCGGAAGGTGATATCGAGGGTATCCTGGCGCGTAACGGCTATGGCAATGAGGATCAGGTTTACCGTTGGACCAGCGATTCAGAGCCAACCGGAGACGAACTGACGTTCAACGAAAATATCGCAAGAGTCAGTGCCGATGAGGATGCCAACCTCAAGCGGAAAGATGGGGTGCGCTGGATTCCCCTGATCCAGGGTGATTTTGATGTGCCTGTGCTGACTTTGCATACTTTGGGCGACTTCTATGTGCCGTTCCGCCATCAACAACTGTATCGCGAAGGGGCTGAGGAGTATGGCAACGAAGATCTTCTGGTACAGCGCGCTATTCGGGCAACGGGCCATTGTGAATTCTCCAATCAGGAGATTACCCGGGCGATGAACGACTGGCTGGATTGGGTCAATGACGATGACAAGCCGGCCGGGGATGAGGTGCTCGACCCTGCCATGGTGGCTGATGCGGATTACGGTTGTACCTTTACCAACCCTCAGCGGCCGGGCTTGCCTACCTGCGGAGCGAACTGAGTTGAACTGAACCAGTCATGGCGAGAGATCGCCATGACTGTCCGCGCATCACCTGACCGTGCAGGATTCGGCCGTAACAGCTACAATCGCCGGTTTCCACCAGTGCGGTCCTGTCCATGTCCCTACCCAAGCACCACCTCGAATTGCTCAGCCCAGCTCGGGATGTCGCCATCGCCCGTGAGGCCATTCTGCACGGCGCTGATGCCATCTACATCGGTGGCCCGAGCTTCGGTGCCCGGCACAACGCTGAAAACAGCGTAGCCGATATCGCCGAGTTGGTGCGCTTCGCCAGATTGTTCCATGTGCGCATCTTCGTCACGCTCAACACCATCCTGCATGACGACGAGCTGGAAGGTGCGCGCCTGCTGATCCATCAGCTATATGATGCCGGCGTGGATGCGCTGATCATTCAGGACATGGGCATCCTCGAGCTGGATATCCCGCCAATCGAAATCCATGCCAGCACCCAGTGTGATATCCGCACCCTGGACAAGGCCCGATTCCTCGGTCAGGCCGGTTTCTCGCAGCTGGTATTGGCCCGTGAACTGAACCTGCAGCAGATCCGCAGCATTCATGAGGAGGTGGATACCACACTCGAGTTTTTCATTCACGGTGCGCTGTGTGTGGCCTTCTCCGGGCAGTGCAACATCTCCCACGCCCAGACCGGCCGCAGCGCCAACCGCGGCGACTGTTCCCAGGCCTGCCGTCTGCCGTACACCCTCAAGGATGAGCACGGCGGCGTCGTCGCTTACGAAAAACATCTGCTGTCCATGAAGGACAATAATCAGAGCGCCAACCTGCTGGCGCTGATCGATGCCGGCGTGCGCTCATTCAAGATTGAAGGGCGTTACAAAGACATGGGCTACGTGAAAAATATCACTGCCTATTACCGCCAGCGACTGGACGAGATTCTGGAAGGTCGCCCTGACTTGGCCCGCGCTTCCAGTGGCCGCACCGCGCATTTCTTCGTACCCGACCCGGACAAGACCTTTCACCGTGGCAGCACCGACTACTTTGTCAGTGATCGCAAGATCGATATCGGCGCCTTCGACTCGCCGACCTTCACCGGGCTGGTGGTAGGTGAGCTGCAACAGGTGCGCAAGAACGACCTGCTGACCGTGACCCATGAGCCGCTGTCCAACGGCGATGGTCTGAACGTGCTGGTCAAGCGGGAAGTGGTGGGCTTTCGGGCCAACATCGCTCAGGAACTGGCCCGCTTCGAAGAAGACGGTCAGCCGCGCTGGCAGTACCGTATCGAGCCCAACGAGATGCCGGAACAACTGCAGCGAGCGCGGTTGCCGCAGACGCTCAGTCGCAACCTTGATCACAACTGGCAGCAGGCTTTGCAGAAAGTCTCAGCCGAGCGCCGCATCGGTCTGCGCTGGCAGGCTGAGCTGAGCGCAGACAGCCTCAAACTCAGCGTCACCAGCGAAGAAGGTATCAGCGTCAGCAGCCAGCTGGATGGTCCGTTCGAGCCGGCGAAGAAACCGGAGCAGGCTGAGGAGCAGCTCCGCGATCTGCTGGGTCAGTTGGGTACAACCCAATACCACGCCGAGCAGGTCGAGATTGCCGCTTCCTTCGTTCCTTTCGTGCCCAATTCGCAACTCAAGGGCCTGCGCCGCGAGCTGATCGAAAAGCTGAGCGAGGCGCGCATCGCCGCTTTCCCGCACGGCAGCCGCAAGCCGGTCAGCGTTCCGCCACCGGTCTATCCGCAATCGCACCTGACTTTTCTGGCCAACGTCTACAACGAGAAGGCCCGCACTTTCTACCGCCGCTACGGTGTGGAGCTGATCGATGCGGCTTATGAAGCGCATGAGGAAACCGGCGAAGTGCCGGTGATGATCACCAAGCACTGCCTGCGTTTCTCTTTCAACCTGTGTCCGAAACAGGCCAAGGGTGTGACCGGTGTGCGCACCAAGGTAGCGCCTATGCAGCTGGTTCATGGTGACGAAGTGCTGACGTTGAAATTCGACTGCAAGCCCTGTGAAATGCACGTTATTGGCAAGATCAAAGGCAACATTCTCAACCTGCCGCAGCCGGGCAGTGGCGCCAACATTGTAGGCTCGATCACGCCCGAGGATCTGGTCAAAACCATTCGCCGCGCACCGCGCTGAAATACGCGGATGCTGACGCACTGGGGCCTGCCGAGATTCTAGCGTTTTGGCCGCGCCCCGGCGAGGAACAGATTCATGGCTGAATTCGTCTGCCGCATTAGTGGCAAGGGGAAAAAGCTGAGAGTAAATCGAGGAAAAGCCGAAATCATGGAGCGGGTGAAGGGAATCGAACCCTCGTCGTAAGCTTGGGAAGCTTCTGCTCTACCATTGAGCTACACCCGCAACGCGACGCATTCTACGCCGCTTTCCACGGCTTCGGCAATCTATTATGTCGCGCTGCCGCTCTGCACCTGGTCGATCACAAAGCGGCTCTGCACTATTGCCGGCATGCGGGACAGGCGGATGCTCAGATCCTGCTCGGGTACCTGGTAATTCATCCCGCTGGAGAGCATCTTCAGCGCCGACTTGATCACTTCGACCGTGAGCCATTCCCCTGCGCAGCGATGGCCATGCGAGTATTCGCCACCACCCTGAGGGATGAAGTTGTAGGGACTGTGATCCCAGTCGCTGAAGCGCTCCGGGTAGAAGCGTTCAGGTTGCCGCCAGATACGTGGGTCGTGATTGGTGCCGTGCAGGTCGAGCAACATCCAGTCGCCCTGATGGAACGGGTGACCGCGCCATTCGAAATCTTCCAGGGCGATACCGCCGACGGCGGGGAAGAAGGGGTAGAAGCGGCGGACTTCATGGGCGAACAGTTCGGCCAGGCCTTCTTCGCCGTTACGCAGCCGCTGCCGATATTCGGGGTGGTGATGGAGGGCCAGCGCCGAGTAGGTAATGTAACGAGCAATGGCGACGATAGGCCGGAGCAGATTGAGCAGTTCCACAGCGGCAGTGCGGTAGTCCACGCCATGGCCGTGCAGCGCGGTGTGATGAGCAATGATATCCAGCGGTGTGTGCGGATCTGGGCGAGAGTGATTGCGGGCCTGGCGGATCAGCTCTCGGGCCCAGTATTCAGTCCGTTGGCGTAGCAGTTGGGCATTCCAGTTGCGTGGACCTATGCTGCCGGCGCCGTCGATCATGGCCGCCAACTCCGTGGTGCGCTGTCTGGCCTGGGTTTCATCGAGGGTGATGCCGGCCCAGCGGCAGGCGCTGCGGCATAGAATATATTCGGCTTCGTTCTGCAGTACTACCGAGGGTGTTGTCTGCCAGCGGGGCAGTTGTGCTTGCCACTCCTGCTCGAAAATCTCCACCAGTTGCTTCAGGCGGGCCGGCCCCATCAGCGCCATGAACATTTCCTTGCGGCGGGCATGGGCCTCGCCGGTCAATGTCAGGCTGCTGCCCTTGTCCTGCAGCAATGAAAGGGTGGTTGGCGGCATGGCATGGTTGCGGGTGAAGCGCCCCGGCACGTAGAACATTCGCGCTGCGTCCTCGCCGCTGACGCAGTACACCGGCCGCAACATGATGCGGGTCTGGAATATGTCGCTGGCATGTTCCCGGCAGCGATCGGAGATGAAGTTGTAGCCGTTCTGCAGAAAGGCGGTGCTGCTGTCAAATGCGGTGTCCCGGGGGATGCTGCTCATGATGGGCTCTCGACTTTTCCAGACGGGGTTACCGTTTTGGAAAGGTCGGAGCCGGCAAAGTTCGGGTCATCTTGGCGGGCCGCTCAAAGACCTGCGGCGGCAGCCATCAGGCGGCGATAACTGTCACAGCGTTTGTCCGGGTCGTAGATCGGACTGTTGACGATCAACTCGTTGGCGCCGCTGCGCTCGAGCAGGTCGGCCATCTGTTGGGCAACCGTCTGCTCATCGCCGATCAGGGTGCCAGCCAGGGTCGACAGTACCTGATGGCGTTCATGGGGCTGCCATAGCGCATCCATGTCTTCGACCGGGGGGCGCAGCTGGCCGCGCTCGCCACGGATCATGTTGAGGAAGGACTGCTGGTGTGAGCTGGCCAGGTAATGGGCTTCGTCACGGGTGTCGGCGACAAAGGCATTGATGCCGAGCATGGCGTGGGGCTGCTGCAAGGTGTCCGAGGGTACGAAGTTGTCCTGATAGGCGCGCATGGCGACCATCAGGTAGTCCGGCGAGAACTGTCCGGCAAAGGCGAAGGGCAGACCGAGACTGGCCGCCAGCTGGGCGCTGAAGGTGCTGGAGCCGAGTAGCCAGATGGGCACATCAAGGCCGGCACCGGGCACGGCGACCAGGCGCTGGCCCGGCTCCGGTTCGGCAAAATAATGGCGAAGCTCCTCGAGCATCTGCGGAAAATCTTCCCCATCGGTACGGCCGCGGCGCAATGCGCGTGCGGTGGCCATGTCGGTGCCAGGTGCGCGTCCCAGACCCAGATCGATACGACCGGGATACAGCGATTCCAGGGTGCCGAACTGTTCGGCGATCTGCAGCGGCGAGTGGTTCGGTAGCATGATGCCGCCCGAGCCGAGACGAATACGTTCGGTACCGGCGGCGAGATAGCCGATAACCACCGAGGTCGCGGCGCTGGCAATACCGACCATGTTGTGATGCTCGGCCACCCAGAAGCGCCTGTAGCCCAGCTGCTCGGCCTGTCTGGCGAGCTGCAGGCTGTTGCGCAAGGCCTGAGCCGGGGTCGAATCCAGGGTGACGGGACAGAGATCCAGAATCGAGAGTGGTACGGCTGGGGTGGTCATAGGGGCTCCGGAACAGCAGGGATGTGCCGGTCATGCTAACCCCGGATGTCACCAAGGCATAGCCCAGCGGGTGATCATCAGACCGGGCTGGGCATAGCGCCATCGGTTGATGCCACCCACAGTGCCGCGCAGATCAACAGCAGTAGCGCAGCCAGAGCGAAAGGCAACAATTGCCCATAGACCCGCCGTTCTTCCCCATAGCCGCCGGTCAGGCTGGCGGCGATCGACATTCTTACCGGCGAGAAGAACCCCAGACACATACCCGAGGCATGCTGCAGTGCGGCTACCGCCGGGATGCTCAATCCGGCCTGGGCGGCCAGCGCCACTTGCGATGGCATGAACAGGCTATTGGCCGGGTTGCCGCTGTTGGCCAGGATACTGAATCCGCCCGACAGCAGCGGGGTGACCAGAATCGCTTTTTCACCCAGCGCGCTGAAGGTGGCGCTGGCGAAGGCGCCGGAGATACCGGAAGCAGTCAGCACCTCGGCCATCATGGCGAACAGGAACAGCGTCAATACTGCGTGCTGGCCGGTGCGCCAGGCGGTGCTGAGTTCCTGGCGCAGACTGCCGGTCTGCCGGCGCAACAACAGAATGATCAGCGCGCCGACAATCAGCCAGCTGCCGGCATGGAACAGCGGCGACCAGGCAGGCAGGTCCTCGAACAATGCTACTTGAGCAAAGGTACTCAGGGTGCTGCGCAGTTCAGGCAGCAGCCGGCTCAAGGCCAGGCCACCGATCAGCAGAACGTAGGGCAGGATCTTGCGCGCCGCCGTCCGTGTCTGATGCCGGTCTGGCCGCAGGTCCAGCAGATAGCGGACGACGATCAGCGGGCCGTAGGCTGCCAGCAAGGCTGTTTCCGGTCCCAGATAAAAGGAAGTGAGCACCAGTGTCAGCAGGCTGGCGGCGATCCAGGCCACCTCGCGTAGGCATTCTGACCAGGGAGCGGAGATGCCGGCCCGGCGAGCGGTCTGCCAGAACAGGGTGAGCCAGACCAGCATCAACAGCGCCACTGGTGCCGCTGTGTACAACGCCAATTGCACCGCAGGAATGCGTGCATAGGCTGCGGCCAGCAGGGTGCCACTGCTCATTGCACCCCAGGGGATCACCGTCTGACTGAGTAGCGCGAAGATCATCAGGTGCCGGGCCGCGAAATTGAAGCGGCGCAGCAGGATAACCGTACCCAGCATGCCGACACCGAACCCGGTCACTGATTCGGCAAAGGGGCCGACCAGGAAGCAGGCGAAGAACACCAGCCGGCGCCGGGCCAGCGGCGTCCAGGTACTGCTATCCAGTTCGGTATTGCCGGTGGTCGGGGTAGAGGAGGGGTCAGATGGTCCGCGTGCGGCTATCTGCCAGAACAGCAGACCACCGAGGATGTAGGGCGCGATCACCGCGCCGATCCACAGTCCGCGCAGCAGCGCCTCGGATAACTGGGCGGTCTCGAAACCGATGGGGCCGGCAAACAAGGCCACGGGAATGGCCGTCATCAGACCCAGGATCGAGGCGACGGTGATGTTGGCATGGCCGCTGAGGATGGTCGCCAGAACGACCAGGGCGGGCAGTGACCAGAGAAAATACAGCATTTGTTGTTCTTGCTTGATGGCAGAAAGTCGTCGGCATTCTAGCCTTTGAAGCTTGCCTGGGCACAGCCCTGCGGGCAGCCAGGTTGGATGATGGGTTTTATTGGCATTATGGAACAGTTCTTGCTTTGGGTAGGTCCACGGAACTTTTTCGTCAATTTATTGTTTTGAGGTAACTCAGGGGAATGCCAGTCGATCGTGGTGAGATGATGAGCTCCATGCGCAGCAATCTGGCGGGTCTGCGCCACGGTAGCCTGGGTGTGCCGATTTTGCTGCTGGCCATGCTCGGCATGATGATGCTGCCGGTCCCGCCGTTTCTGCTGGACGTGTTCTTCACCTTCAATATTGCGTTGTCACTGGTCGTACTGCTGGTCTGTGCCTACGCCCTGCGGCCACTGGATTTTGCCGCCTTCCCAACCATTCTACTGGTGGCCACCTTGCTGCGCCTGGCGCTCAACGTGGCCTCGACCCGGGTGGTATTGCTGCACGGGCATGAGGGCGGAGATGCGGCGGGCAAGGTGATCCAGGCCTTCGGCGAAGTGGTGATCGGCGGCAACTTCGTGGTCGGTCTGGTGGTGTTTACCATCCTCATGATCATCAACTTCGTGGTGGTGACCAAGGGGGCCGGACGCATATCCGAGGTCAGTGCGCGCTTCACTCTGGACGCCATGCCCGGCAAGCAGATGGCGATTGATGCTGACTTGAACGCGGGTCTGGTCGATCAGGAAGAAGCCAAGGTTCGCCGTATGGAAGTGGCCCAGGAAGCGGACTTCTATGGTTCGATGGACGGTGCCAGCAAGTTTGTTCGCGGCGATGCGGTGGCCGGTCTGCTGATCCTGTTCATCAACGTCATTGGCGGTCTGGCCATTGGCATGGCGCAGCATGGGCTGGGCTTTGCCGAGGCCGGTGAAATCTATGTGCTGCTGACCATCGGTGACGGCCTGGTGGCGCAGATTCCCTCGCTGCTGCTGTCCACCGCCGCTGCCATCATGGTGACGCGGGTTTCCACTTCCGAAGATATGGGTGGTCAGGTTAAGCGGCAGATGTTCGCGTCCCCAAAGGCGCTGGGTATCGCGGCGGCGATCATGATCGTCATGGGCCTGATTCCGGGTATGCCGCACCTGTCCTTTCTGAGTCTGGGAGCCATGGCCGCTGGCGGCGCTTATTTCATTGCCAACCGGCAGCGGATCAAGGCTGAGGCGGAGCAGGCTGTTGAGCAGCAGGCGCAGCTGCCGGCGTTGCAGCGACCGGAAAGCCGGGAGCTGGGCTGGGATGATGTCACCCCGGTGGACATGGTTGGGCTGGAAGTCGGCTACCGGCTGATCCCCTTGGTCGATCGCAGTCAGGGGGGGCAGTTGCTGGCGCGGATCAAGGGGATCCGCAAGAAGCTGTCACAGGACCTGGGTTTCCTCATGCCGTCCGTGCATATCCGCGACAACCTGGATCTGGCACCGAACGTCTATCGCATCACGCTGATGGGGGTGGGCGTGGCGGAGGCCGAAGTGCATGCCGACCGTGAGCTGGCAATAAATCCGGGTCAGGTGTTCGGTGAGATCAAGGGTATTCCGGGCAAAGACCCTGCGTTTGGCCTGGAAGCCGTGTGGATCGAGCCCATGCACAAGGATCAGGCGCAATCTCTGGGCTACACAGTGGTGGATGTCAGCACCGTGGTCGCCACTCACCTGAACCAGATTCTTTACAAGCATTCCCATGAGCTGCTCGGCCATGAGGAAGTTCAGCAGCTGCTCAAGGTGCTGGCCAAGGCGTCGCCCAAGCTGGCTGAGGAATTGGTGCCGGGAATCATTTCCCTGTCCGGCCTGCTCAAGGTGTTGCAGGGGTTGCTGCAGGAGCAGGTACCGGTAAGGGATATCCGTACCATTGCCGAGGCCATCGCGAACCAGTCGGGCAAGAGTCAAGATACCGGCGCTTTGATCGCCGCGGTGCGCATCGCCTTATCCCGCTCCATCGTGCAAAGCATTGTCGGGCTTGAGTCCGAGCTGCCTGTAATTACCCTGGAGCCCAGGTTGGAACAGATATTGCTTCAGAGTCTGCAGAAGGCCGGTCAGGGCAATGATGACGGCATTTTGTTGGAGCCGGGTATGGCGGAGAAGCTGCAGCGATCGCTTGCCGATATGGTGCAGCGTCAGGAAATGCAGGGCAAGCCGGCGATATTGCTGGTCGCCGGTCCGGTACGCAACATGATGGCAAGGTTCGTCAGATACGCGGCGCCCGGAGCGCAGGTGTTGTCCTACCAGGAAATACCCGATAGCAAGCAGGTCACCATCGTTGCCACCGTCGGACAGAATTGATTTACACAGGGGTGAGTCAGGCCATGAGAGTCAAACGTTTTTTTGCAGCAGACATGCGCTCGGCAATGAAACTGGTGCGCGATGAGATGGGAGCGGATGCTTCCATCATCGCCAACCGGCGGGTAGCTGGTGGTGTCGAGCTGACTGCGGCGCTGGATTATGAAGCGCCGCGCCTGACACCGCCCACGCCCGGCCTGGATCTGGAGCTGAAGAAGACCCAGGAGCGCATCATCAGCGCCCGAGCCAGTCTGCAGGAAGGCGAGCGTCCGTCCGATGGCCCCAGTGTGAACCGTCAATTATTCGGTGACAGCATGCGCCAGGCTGCAGAGCAAGGCTCGCCAGTGGCGCGTGATCTGCTGGAACGGCTGCACAGTGAGCGTGCAGCGCCAACAGCACCCATAGAGGCGGCAGCCAAGCCTGCTCCTGTGGCGACGGATGATTTTGACGCTATGCGTTCGGAAATTGCCGGTTTGCGCGACATGCTCGAATCACAGCTGGGTGGCCTGGCCTGGGGGCAGGTCAATCAACATCAGCCGCGGCAGGCCAGCCTATGGCGCCGTTTGGTGCACCTGGGACTGCCCCCGGAGCTGTGCAAGGAATTATTGGCCAAGGTGGTCGATGTGACCGACATACGCCAAGCTTGGCGCCTGTTGCTGGCACATCTGGCCCAGGGCATTCCCGCTCTGCGGGAAGAGCTGATCGATCAGGGCGGCGTAATTGCCCTGGTCGGGCCGACCGGTGCCGGCAAGACCACCACGCTGGGCAAGCTGGCGGCGCGCTACGTGCTCAAGCACGGCAGCCAGAGTGTGGCGTTGGTGACCATGGATACCTACCGCATTGGCGCGCATGAGCAGTTGCGCACCCTGGGCCGAATCCTCAACATACCGGTACGGGTGGTGGATGAGCAGAACAGTCTGAATGACGTCCTTGAGGAGTTCGGTAACAAGCGTCTGGTGTTGGTGGATACGGCCGGGCTGCAGGCGCAGGATCCGCAATTGCGCGGTCAGCTCAGTGAGTTGGCAGCGCAAGGCTCGCGTATCAGCACCTTGTTGGTATTGGCGGCTACCAGTCAATATCGAGTGCTCAAGGCGGCGTGGCACAATTACCGCAGTTGCAACCCGGTGGGCTGCGTTCTGACCAAAGTGGATGAGGCCGCCACGCTGGGCGAGGCCATGGGGCTGGCTATGGAGCAACGTCTCCCGGTAGCCTATGTGGCTGATGGCCAGCGCATCCCCGATGATCTGGCACGGGGTGTCGGACATCAGCTGGTCAGTCGCGCCGTAGGTCTGGCAGGCAACGAGGTGGCAGCCGACCAGACCATGGCCGATGTTTTTGCCGGTATACTCCATAGTCAGCGCGCAGGTTAACGATTTGATAAAGGCGACAGTATAGATGGGCAATCATCCGGTTCAGGTAATCGCAGTTACCGGCGGCAAAGGCGGCGTCGGTAAGACCAACGTGTCGATCAACCTGTCCCTGGCGCTGGCCGAACTCGGGCGTCGCGTGGTGTTGATGGATGCTGACCTGGGGTTGGCCAATATCGATGTGCAGCTGGGGCTGCGGCCCAAGGCGACATTAGCGGATGTATTGGCAGGCAACTGCGATCTGCGCGAAGTGATGATCACGGGTCCGGGTGGAATACGTATCGTGCCCGCGGCCTCGGGGGCCGCTGAGATGGTCAATCTCGGGCCACGTGAGCATGCCGGGCTGATTCAGGCGTTCAGCGACATCGGCGATGACATGGATGTGCTGATTGTCGATACCGCTGCCGGCATCGGTGATTCGGTGGTCAGTTTCGTCCGCGCCGCCCAGGAAGTCATTGTGGTGGTGTGTGATGAACCGACCTCGATCACCGACGCCTATGCGTTGATCAAGCTGCTCAATCGCGACCACGGCGTGACCCGCTTCCGGGTACTGGCGAATATGGTTCACACCCCGCAGGAAGGGCATAATGTTTTCAACAAGCTGCTGCAGGTGACTGACCGTTTCCTGGAAGTGGCTCTGCAGTACGTTGGTGCCGTGCCCTACGATGAATCCATCCGCAAGGCAGCGCAGAGGCAGCGCGGAGTATACGAGGCTTTCCCGCGGAGCAAGGCCTCGCTGGCCATCCGCGGCATCGCCCGCAAGGTCGACGCCTGGCCATTGCCTTCCAGTCCGCGCGGGCATCTGGAATTCTTCGTCGAGCGCCTGGTGCAGCGGGCCGAAATACCGTCATGAGCATAGGGGCAGGGGGCGGCGTCAATATGTATGCGCGTACCATGGGGGCTGCCACTGAGCAGGACCGCCTGGTGCAGCAGTATGCGCCGCTGGTCAAACGTATTGCCTACCACATGCTTGCCCGCCTGCCCGCCAGTGTGCAGGTGGATGATCTGATTCAGGCTGGCATGATTGGTTTGCTGGAAGCCTCGCGCAAGTTCGATCATGGCAAGGGTGCCAGCTTTGAGACCTATGCTGGGATCCGCATTCGTGGTTCGATGCTGGATGACGTGCGCAAAGGTGATTGGGCCCCCCGCTCGGTCCATCGCAACACCCGCCTGGTCAGCAGTGCAATCCGTGCCGTTGAGGCGAAAATTGGCCGTGATGCTAAAGATCACGAGGTTGCGGCCGAATTGGACATGAGCCTCGAAGATTATTACGCGATTCTCAATGACACGGCTGGCAGCAAGTTGTTCAGTTTTGAAGACCTGTTGGAGGCCGGCGCGCCAACCGAGATCGGCTCCGATCATGAGCCCTTTGATGGGGTGGAGGACGAGCGCTTTCGCAAGGCATTGGCCGAAGCGATAGACAAGCTGCCCGAACGCGAGCGGCTGGTGCTGTCGCTGTATTACGACGAGGAGTTGAACCTCAAGGAAATCGGTGCGGTGCTCGGCGTAAGCGAGTCCAGGGTCAGTCAGTTGCACAGTCAGTGCGCAGCGCGTCTGCGCGGCCGTATGGCCGACTGGCGCGACGGTTGATTCGGGTTTCCCAGCGTTACGTCTGGTCAGTGGCAACAGTTTCGCAGAGTGCAAGGTGACTGCACTTCTTCTGGTTTGTATGGAGGTCCACTTGGACAAAAACATGAAAATTCTCATCGTCGATGATTTTTCGACGATGCGACGCATTATCAAGAACCTGTTGCGTGATCTCGGTTTCACCAATACCGCAGAAGCCGATGACGGCACCACGGCGTTGCCGATGTTGCAAAGCGGCAACTTCGATTTTCTGGTGACCGACTGGAATATGCCGGGTATGAGCGGGATTGACTTGCTGCGTGCGGTGCGTGCAGATGAACGCTTGAAGCATCTGCCGGTGTTGATGGTGACGGCAGAAGCCAAGCGCGACCAGATCATCGAGGCGGCCCAGGCGGGCGTCAATGGTTATGTAGTCAAACCCTTTACTGCCCAAGCGCTGAAAGAAAAAATCGAGAAGGTTTTTGAGCGGGTCGAGGCCAGATGACTTCCGGGGGCAAGATGGCACTGAGCAGTAATCCCGGCCAGACGATCGCCGATGAGTTCGAGCATTCCCTGAAAAACAATGCCCGGAAGTTGGTGGATCACCTTGAAGACGGCGATTACCGCGAGGCAGTCCTGGTCATCCACGAGATCAATCAGGCCCGCGACCGCGGCCTGTATTACGAGGTTGGCAAGCTTACCCGCGCGCTGCACAACTCGATCATCAATTTCCAGATCGACACTGTGCGTACGCTCGATAGCGAAGCTGAAGCCGCGGAAGCATCGAAGATCTCCGACGCCTCTGACCGCCTCGACTACGTGGTCAGACTGACGGACAAGGCTGCCAACCGGACCATGGATCTGGTCGAGAGCAGTGCGCCGGTGGTATCGGCGCTCGGCCGCGAGGCGGCAACCTTGCGTGCCGAATGGGCACGGCTGCAGCGGCGGGAGATGAGCGCGGCGGAATTCCGTGAGTTGTCACGCAATATTCTGGCGTTTCTCGAGCGCAGCGAGCAGCACAGCGGCGAAGTATCGGCGAACCTGAACGATATCCTTATGGCTCAGGACTACCAGGATCTGACCGGTCAGGTGATCAAGCGCGTCATCACTCTGGTGCATGATGTTGAGGAGAGTCTGCTGAATCTGGTGCGCATGGCCGGCCAGGTCGACCGGATAGCGGGTATTCAGCACAACCTTTCCGAGCTGGATGAAAAAAAATCATCGCAGAAGGGTGAAGGTCCGCAGATTCATGCCGATAAGAGGGATGATGTGGTGTCGGGACAGGATGAGGTCGACGACCTGCTGTCCAGCCTTGGGTTCTGAGGGAGTACTAAATGAGCTTTGATGCGGATGAAGAAATTCTCCAGGACTTTCTGGTAGAAGCTGGGGAAATTCTCGAATTGCTGTCGGAACAGCTGGTCGACCTGGAAAACCGCCCCGACGATACCAATCTGCTCAACGCCATTTTTCGTGGCTTTCATACCGTCAAAGGTGGTGCTGGCTTCCTGCAGCTTGATGCGCTGGTGGCCTGCTGCCATATCGCCGAAAACGTATTCGATATCCTGCGCAAGGGTGAGCGTCAGGTCGATGCCGAGCTGATGGATGTGGTATTGCAAACCCTGGATACCATCAACAGCATGTTCACCCAGGTGCGTGAAGGTGCGGCGCTCACGCCTGCTGAGCCGCAACTGCTGTCTGCGCTGTCAGTGCTGGCGCAGCCTGCTGCCGATACCGCTGGGCCTGTTGCAGAGGTCGCAGCTCCTGCCGTAGAGCCAAGCGTTGCCGAGGTGCAACCGGAAGCCGGAGATATCACGGACGATGAGTTCGAGCTGTTGCTCGAGGCGCTGCACGTCAAACCGGAAGAAGACTCGACGCCCGAAGCGCCTGCTGCTGCCAGTGATGACATCACCGATGACGAGTTTGAAGCTCTGCTAGACCAGTTGCATGGCACGGGCAAGGGGCCGGGTAGTGCCGAGCCCGACACAGCCGCACCGGCTCAGCCCGACACCCTCCCGGAATCGGTGGCTGACGTTATTACCGATGATGAGTTCGAAGCGCTGCTGGACCAGCTGCACGGTCCTGGTAAGGGGCCCGGTGTTATTGCTGACGTAGCGCCTGTCAAAGCGACTCCGGTTCCTTCCGAGCCGGCGGCCGGGCCTGTGTCCGTCGTTGCCCCCAAAACACCGGCACGCGAAGAAAAGAAGAGCGAGCCGGTCAGCGAGGCGCCTGCGGCTGAAACCACAGTGCGAGTGGATACTGCGCGCCTCGATGACATCATGAACATGGTGGGTGAGCTGGTGCTGGTGCGCAACCGGCTGATGCGTCTGGGTGTCGACCGGGAAGATGAAGAGCTGGCCAAGGCGGTGGGTAATCTGGATGTGGTCACCGCTGATCTGCAGGCCTCGGTGATGAAGACCCGCATGCAGCCGATCAAGAAAGTGTTCGGCCGCTTCCCTCGGGTGGTACGCGATCTGTCGCGCAGCCTGAAAAAGGAAATCACCCTGGAACTGATCGGCGAAGACACTGATCTGGACAAGAACCTGGTCGAGGCGCTGGCTGATCCCTTGGTGCATCTGGTACGCAACTCGGTGGACCATGGCATCGAAATGCCCGACGAGCGGGAAGCTGCCGGTAAACCGCGGGTTGGTCGGATGGTCCTTGCTGCCCGTCAGGAAGGCGATCATATCCTGCTCACCATCACTGATGATGGGCGCGGCATGGATCCCGAAGTACTGCGCGCCAAGGCAGTGGAGAAGGGCATGATGGATCGCGACGCCGCCGAGCGACTGAGCGACGGGGAATGCTTCAATCTGATTCTGGCTGCGGGCTTCTCTACCAAGACCGAGGTGTCCGACGTGTCCGGTCGCGGTGTCGGTATGGATGTGGTCCGGACCCGTATTTCCCAACTCAATGGCACCATTGCCATCGAATCGACCAAGGGCAAGGGCACGCAGATTGCCATCAAGGTGCCGCTGACCCTGGCGATCATGCCGACGCTGATGGTGATGCTGGACAATCAGGCGTTCGCCTTGCCGCTGGTCAGCGTGAACGAAATCTACAGTCTTGATCTGTCGCGTACCAACGTAGTGGACGGGCAGGAAGTGATTCTGGTGCGCGACAAGGCGTTGCCGCTGTTCTGGCTCAAACGCTGGCTGATGCCCGGTGCTGAACAGGATGCCGACCGTTCCGCTGCCAGTGTGGTGATCGTATCGGTCGGTACCCAGCGGGTAGGCTTTGTGGTCGACCAGCTGGTGGGCCAGGAAGAAGTGGTCATCAAGCCGTTGGGGCGCATGTTGCACGGTACCGCCGGTATGGCGGGTGCGACTATCACCGGCGACGGGCGCATAGCGCTGATTCTGGATATTCCCGGCCTGCTCAAGCGCTACGCGCGCCGCGGCTGAGGGGAGACGATATGGTGGTCAAGGTGCTGGTGGTGGATGACTCCGGGTTCTTTCGTCGTCGGGTGGCGGAAATCCTCGGGGCCGATCCGCAGATCAAGGTGGTGGGTACGGCAACCAACGGCAAGGAGGCGGTTGAGCAGACCCTGGCGCTGCATCCTGACGTCATCACCATGGATTACGAGATGCCTGTGATGGATGGCATCACTGCGGTACGCCAGATCATGCAGCGTCAACCGACCCCGGTGTTGATGTTTTCCTCGCTGACCTACGAAGGTGCACGGGTGAGTCTCGATGCGCTGGATGCCGGTGCGGCCGACTATCTGCCGAAGAATTTCGAGGATATCTCACGCAATCCGGACAAGGTTCGCCAGTTACTGTGTGACCGGGTGCACGCCCTGGCGCGCAGCAATCGACGTTCGTTGGGTTTTTCTGCGCCCACCACGGTACCAGCGCCTGCGAAAGTAGCGGTGCCGGCGTCGTCCTCCAGATCGACGACTGGCTCAGTTGCGCCGCCGGTGCATGTCACCTCCGAACCGGCCCGACGCAGTCCGGCACCGCGCAAACGCGACTACAAACTGGTGGCCATCGGTACCTCTACCGGTGGCCCGGTGGCGCTGCAGAAAGTCCTGACTCAATTGCCTGCGGACTTTCCGGCACCGCTGCTGCTTATCCAGCACATGCCGGGCGCTTTCACCAAGGCTTTCGCCGAACGACTGGACAAGCTGTGCCGGATTTCCGTCAAGGAGGCAGAAGATGGCGACACCCTGCGCCCCGGCGTGGCGCTGCTCGCACCAGGCGGCAAGCAGATGATGCTCGACAGTCGTGGTGTGGTCCGTATTCTGCCGGGCGACGAACGTCTCAACTACAAACCCAGTGTTGATGTGACCTTCGGCTCCGCAGCCAGGGCACTGCAGGATCGGGTGCTGGCTATTGTCCTGACCGGTATGGGTGCCGATGGCCGGGAGGGCGCACGCATGTTGAAGCAGGCCGGCAGCTCAGTTTGGGCGCAGGACGAGGCCAGTTGTGTCATCTACGGCATGCCGATGGCGGTCGCCAAGGCCAATCTGGCTGATGGTGTTTATGACCTCGACGATATTGCTCGCTACCTGACCGAGCTGCGCTGATGGATATCCTCAGCATCATTGGCATGATCCTGGCGTTTGTCGCCATTATCGGTGGCAATCATCTGGAAGGCGGGCATGTCAGCGCGCTGCTGAATGGCCCGGCAGCGCTTATCGTCATCGGCGGCACTCTGGGTGCGGTCTTGATTCAGACGCCGTTACCGGTATTCAAGCGAGCGTTGGGGCTGTTCCGTTGGGTGTTCTTTTCCCCAGCCAACCCGCTGCGCGAAAGCATTGGCAAGATCGTCAACTGGAGCAATGTGGCGCGCAAGGACGGACTGCTCGGGCTGGAAAGCATCGCCGAAATGGAGCCCGATCCATTCGCCAGCAAAGGCCTGCAGCTGCTGGCCGATGGCTGCGAGCCGGATGCCCTGCGCAGCATCCTGGAAGTTGAGCTGGTCAGTCGCGAAAACAATGATCTGCGCGCTGCCCGAGTCTACGAAAGCATGGGCGGTTACGCGCCAACCATTGGCATCATCGGTGCAGTCATGGGGCTGATTCACGTCATGGGTAACCTGGCCGACCCGTCGATGCTCGGCAGCGGTATTGCTGTGGCCTTTGTCGCCACCATCTACGGGGTGGCGCTGGCCAACCTGTTGTTGTTGCCCATCGCCAATAAGCTCAAGGCGGTCATATTGCAGCAATCCTGCCACCGGGAAATGATGTTGGAAGGACTCCTGTCGATCGCCGAAGGGGAAAATCCACGCTCCATCGAAATGAAGCTCGAAGGCTTCCTGGACTGAAGCATGCGCCGTCGCCGCGAAGAGGAAGAGGTCAATAATGAACGCTGGATGGTGTCCTATGCCGACTTCATCACGCTGCTGTTCGCCTTTTTTGTGGTTATGTATTCGATCTCCTCGGTCAATGAGGGCAAATACAAGGTGCTCTCGGATTCGCTGATCGGGGCATTCAGCCAGACTGCGAAAACCATCGATCCGATCCAGATTGGCGAGCACATGCCACGCTCTGTGGTACCACTGCCGGAAACGGCACCCCAGGCGTCGATGGTCACGGCACAGACCGGCAGTAGCGGAGCGGCCAACGATCCGTTGGAAGACATCGCCGAGGCCATGCAGGCAGCGTTCGGTGAGCTGATCTCGGTGGGTGATCTGCAGGTGCACGCCAATGAATTATGGATTGAAATCGAGCTGAATTCGGGGCTGTTGTTTCCCAGTGGCGATGCGCTGCCGCTGGATGCCGCTTTCGCTCTGATCGAGCGGATTGCCGATATTCTGACGCCCTATGACAATCCGATTCATGTAGAGGGCTTTACCGACAACGTACCCATCAGCTCGATGACCTATCCCACCAACTGGGAACTGTCAGCGGCACGCGCCGCGAGTGTGGTACGCATGCTCAGCGCCGGCGGTATCGATGCTGCGCGGCTGGCTGCAGTGGGTTATGGAGAGCACCGGCCGGTTGGCGATAACACGACAGCGGCGGGGCGGCGGGCGAATCGCCGGGTGGTGCTGCTGGTATCGCGTTACACGGACACACGACATCAGAACCTGCAGGCTGGGTCTGCTGAGCTGCAGGGCATGCGTCAGGCGCGGGCCGAGACCGGTGATGGCAGCAGGATAAGTGGTACCAACTGATGCAACAGCGAATCGGCAGGAGCAATAGGTCATGAGAGTCTGGGCAGTAGCCAATCAGAAGGGCGGAGTGGGCAAGACCACCTCGGCGGTGGCCTTGGCGGGCCTGTTGGCGGACCAGGGTCAGCGCGTATTGGTGGTTGATCTGGACCCGCATGGTTCGATGACCAGCTATTTCGGCCATGATCCGGATCGCCTGACCAGCAGTGTCTACAACCTGTTTCAGCATCAGGGCCGAGTGCCGGAGGGGTTGGCTGCCGCCTTGCTGTTGGAAACCTCCCATGAAAATATCCGACTGCTGCCGTCCAGTACTTCACTGGCGACTCTGGAGCGTCAGTCTGCTGCTCAGGGTGGGTTCGGTCTGGTGGTTTCCCGTGCGCTGGAGCAGCTGCGCAGCCAATTCGACTTTGTCGTCATCGACAGCCCGCCATTGCTCGGGGTGTCCATGATCAACGCCCTGGCAGCCTGCGAGCAGCTGGTCATCCCGGTTCAGACCGAGTTTCTGGCCATGAAGGGATTGGAGCGTATGGTGCACACCCTGAACATGATCAACCGCTCGCGGCAGCAGGCGCTGCCGTACACCATAGTGCCCACCCTGTTCGATCGCCGGACCCAAGCCTCTCTGAATACCCTGCGCATGTTGCGCAAGGGCTACGCCGATCAGCTGTGGCAGGCCTATATTCCGATCGATACCAAGTTGCGCGATGCCAGTCTCGCCGGCATCGTGCCGTCGCGCCTGGAAAACAATGCCCGTGGCGTTCTGGCCTACCGAGCGCTGTTGCGCTATCTGCTGGTGCACGTTACCCCGAAACCCCAAGAGGTGGCCTGACACAACCGGCCTCATGCTCGGCGCGCCGCTGCCGATAAGCTGATTGACCCGGCGCGTGTGTCGGCTTTGCAGATTAGATTCGGAACCACAAACGACCCATGAACAACTCCTTGTCCGTACAGCATTACGTCCCTGAGCAGACCATTCAGTCCTACCTGGATGCGCTGCTGCAGGACGCCGCCGCGGAGCTGGCGCTGGCCGAGCAGACGCAGGCGTTGCCGGCGGACTCTGAGCGGGTGCCTGAACGGGTGCTCGAGCCGGTTGCCGCTGAAGTGCATGAGTCCGTTTTTTACAGTTTCACCGATCCACAGCCTGAACAGGCTGAGCCGGAAGTGGCACCCACTGCCGCCTGGCGTGACGCCCCCTTCGAGGCACTGCTGTTCGATGTCGGCGGTCTGACTCTGGCTGTGCCGCTGGTGTCTCTGGGCAGCATTCATTCACTGGACGGCCCGATCACGCCGCTATTCGGCCAGCCGGACTGGTTTCTCGGTATTCTGCCGACCCCGGTGGGCAACCTGAAAGTCTTGGATACCGCCCGCTGGATCATGCCCGAACGCTACAGTCCGGAGCTACGCGATAACCTGCGCTTCGTGATTTCCGTGCAGGGTCATGAATGGGGCATGGCGGTGCACGGTGTCAGCCAGTCGATCAAGCTGGATCCCGAACAGGTGAAGTGGCGGTCCGGTCAGGGCAAGCGACCCTGGCTCGCCGGTACCGTGATCGATCAGATGTGTGCATTGCTGGATGTTGAAGCGCTTGCGGAGCTGATCACTGCTGGCAAACATGTCAGTGCACGTTTAGGATGAAATACATTATCTCCCTGGTCGCGCCGCAGAGCCTGGCAGGGAATCATTGAGGTCGAGAGTAACAAGATGAAAGCCAACACCGCACAGCACGCCGACGATCCGATCCTGCAGTGGGTTACCTTCCGTCTGGATAACGAAACCTACGGCATCAATGTGATGCAGGTGCAGGAAGTGCTGCGCCATTCCGAAATTGCTCCGGTGCCGGGTGCGCCTTCTTATGTGCTGGGGATTATCAACCTGCGCGGTAATGTGGTCACGGTCATCGATACGCGCCAGCGCTTCGGGCTGATCCCGGCGCCGGTCACTGATCAGACGCGTATCGTCATCATCGAAGCTGATCGGCAGGTGGTCGGTATTCTGGTCGATAGCGTGGCTGAAGTGGTCTATCTGCGTCAGTCGGAAATCGAGACTGCGCCGAATGTCGGTACCGACGAATCGGCCAAGTTCATCCAGGGCGTCACCAACAAGGACGACGAGCTGCTCATTCTGGTCGATCTGGAAAAGATGATGACCGACGATGAGTGGGCCGAGCTGCAGGACATCTGATCCACATGGATGAGCGCACGCTGCTTCTGTTGTCGGGCTTGTTTCTGGGATTGCTGGTTGCCGCGCTGGTGGGTACGATTCTGGCTATTCGCCGGTTGGGCAGACAACAGATCGAGCAGGACGCACGCAATGATGTCCGTCTGGGCAAGCTCACGCAGAATCTGGCGGAGTATCAGCAGAGTCATATCCGCATGGGCGAAGAGTTGATTGCCCTGCGCAGCAAGATATCCCAGCTGGAAAACAAGCAGCAACGCTTTGAACAGCAGGACGTGCAGAGCATGCCCTACAATCAGGCCAGTCGCCTGGTCGGCATGGGTGCCAGTCTGGATGATCTCATGCAATCCTGTGGGCTGACGCGCAGCGAAGCGGAGTTGATGTTGAAGCTGCACGCTTCGAAGAACTGATCCTGAATTACTCGTCCAGCGCTACAAACCCCTCTGGCGTTTTGCCCTGCAGATGCCAGGCAAAGGCAATGATTTCAGCAATGGTGCGGTATAACGCCTCGGGAATCTGATCGCCCAACTCCATGCGCGTCAGCATGCTCGCCAGATCGGCGTTTTCATAGATGGGCACTTCATAGTCCATCGCCAGCTGGATGATCTGCTCAGCCAGTTCACCTTCGCCTTTGGCCGTTACAGTCGGAGCCTGCTCGCCGCCGTCGTAGAGCAGGGCAATGGCTTCGCGGTGTGTATTCATCAGGTTACCTCGTCTATCCAGCGTTGCTGTACCGCCTGCTGCGGCTCCGGTGGGCTGCCTCGATGGCAGCTCAGCTCGCCGACTTCCAATCCTCTGGTCAGCAGTCGATCACGCAACCGGTCCATTTGGTGGGTGATGCGCTGCAGAGTGTCGGCCTGCTCGGCCCAGAATTCGCTGCTGACACGGCCTTTGTACAGTCGGGCGATGGCCTGCAAAGGGCCAAGCTGGTCCAGGTTGAAGGCCAGGCGTATTTCCCATTGAGGTGCCTGTTCCGTCTGGCGGTCGTCCGGCGCGTTACTGTCGCGCTGAATACGCATCTGCACCTGGGTGAATTGCTGGCCATCACGCAGGGGGATTTCCAGCTGCCAGACCGTTTGCGTGCTGCCGTCGGCAAAAGCCTGGGTCTGGCCGAGACTCTGAAACTGATGGTGCTGGATGCGCGACAGCAGTGCGGCGGTCAGGCGTAGCAGGCTGCCCAGGTCAGGGGTGTCGGTCAGGGTTTGCAGTGCGCGCGGAGGCAAGGGGAACAAACCGGGTTTCGCCGTCAGGGCCGCTTGCCATGGGCCGGGTGGCAAGGTCAGGGCTTTGCTGGCGTCGGGTGGCAGATGCTGTTGCAGGGTGAGCAGCAGCGTCAGCAAACTGGCCTTGAAGTCCGCTCCGGGTAGCGGCTCGGTACCGGGTGGCGTTGCCAGACTGGATAGCAGTGGCAACAGGCGTGCCAGGGGCGGCAGAAGAGCCTGAGGGGGTTGGTCGGATGCTGGCTGCGCAGTTTGTGCCGTATTGCCGGCCTGCAATGCGCGATTCAGCTGGCCCAGCCCGGCTTCCAGAAACACACCGCTTTGGCGTATCGCCTGGGCGACCCCACTGGTGGTGCTCAGATGTTCAGGGGTAGTCACATGGGTCAGCGCTTGACGCATGGCAGCCTGCAGCAAGGGCGGCAGGTCGGGGAGGGCGGCCAGTTTATCGAGCATGCGCAACATGGGTTCGGCAGACGCTTGGGTCTGCAGGGTGGCGCGCATGCCCTGAAGCAGATCCAATTGGCGGATCTGCTCATTGCTGGAAGTGACACGCAGTTCTCCCTGGCCACCTACCTGAGCCGTCAACAGGCTGCCGGGTGTCGCTGGGCGAGCGCTGTGCAGGCTGAGGAGTGCGCCGGTAGCCGGCCCCTGCAGAACTTTGGCCAATACCGCAAACCGTGCCTGGTCGCTGCCGGCCTGCAATGTCTGACTGCTGATGATGCGCGCCTGCAGCACGCTGCCTTGGGGAAACAGCTGCGGATCCAGACGGGTGGCGACCTGCTGACCCGTGGGGCTGCCGGCTACGCTGTCCAGTATTGCCATTAACCGGGTGGGACTGACGGCCTGGACTGTCAGGCTGGTGCCGGGGGCGAGTGCCTGACGGCTGGTGACGCTGACTTCGGTCGGCGGGATGCCTGCTTTGGCCAGACGCAGCAGTACTTCGAACTGCCCGGTCTGGGCCTTGCTGCTGACGACCTCGGCGCGGGCACTTTCACCGGGGGCGAGGGTCGCTGCGGCAATCGGACGCAGCAGTTCCAGAGCCATCGCTGACGCAGCGGCAGTCGCGCTGGAAGGCCCGGTTCTGACGGTGTTGGCGGTTATGGGTGGCAGGTTCAGATCCGGCGTCATGTGTGTCACATATTGATGTAAATCAGAGCCCTCAGGGTAGGGGGCGTATGTATAATGGCGCCAGCAATTCTTAGGGGTCAGCTGGGTATTTCAAGGGTTCTGGTATTGACTGGTGCCTATAGCAGTATAGCGGCAGCGCGCCAGCAAACATGAATGAACGGTAACTCTCGGTTTGGAGCAAAGGTGAAGCCACTGCCTGTAGAGCTGGACAGTCTGGCGTGTGAGCGGGATCAGCGTGAGCTGTTTGCGTCGCTGTCTCTGCGGCTCGAACCGGGAGAGCTGTTGCAGGTTGCCGGCCCCAATGGTTCCGGCAAGACCAGTCTGCTGCGCATCATGGCTGGATTGCTGCCACCATCGGCAGGTGACATGCGTTACGGTGGTGAGTCGGTATTCCGTGGTGTTGGGCGAGAGAGCTGGCGTCAGCAGCGGCTGTATATCGGCCACGCACCGGCAGTTAAGGGTGCATTGAGCGCCGAGGAAAACCTCGCCTGGCTCTGCGCGCTCAGCAGTCCGGTGGAAAGCGATCGCATCTGGCACGCGCTGGAGCAGGTCGGCCTGCGCGGGTTTGAGGATATTCCCTGCCATAACCTGTCAGCCGGCCAGCAGCGTCGGGTGGCATTGGCGCGCTTGTATCTGGAGCAGCATCCAGTATGGATTCTGGACGAGCCCTTCACCGCCATCGACAAGGCCGGGGTTGCGACGCTGGAGTCACACATTTTGCAGCATGCGAAGCAGGGTGGTCTGGTGATCATGACCACCCATCACGGCCTTGAACATCTGCCAGGCGTGCGCTGCCTGGATCTGGGACAGGTAAACTGATGCGGCGGATTGTCTGGTTACTGTTCTGCCGTGAGTGGCGTCTGGCCTGGCGTCGACCGGGCGACCTGCTCAACCCGTTGGTGTTTTTTGCTCTGGTAGTCAGCCTGTTTCCGCTGGCCGTCGGGCCGGAGCCATCGATGTTGCGGAGCATGGCGCCAGGGGTGATCTGGGTAGCGGCGCTGCTGGCCACCTTGTTGTCGCTGGATGGGTTGTTTCGCAGCGACTATGAAGATGGATCACTGGAGCAATGGG
This sequence comes from Pseudomonas sp. FME51, assembly GCF_014897305.1. Classification (NCBI taxonomy): domain Bacteria; kingdom Pseudomonadati; phylum Pseudomonadota; class Gammaproteobacteria; order Pseudomonadales; family Pseudomonadaceae; genus Pseudomonas; species Pseudomonas sp. FME51. The sequence goes on from NZ_JABUYN010000008.1 coordinate 164,660, forward strand.
TGCTGTCGCCACATCCGCTGGCGTTGATGGTACTGGTCAAGGTACTGCATCACTGGCTGATGTCGGGGCTGGCCATGGTTATTCTGGCACCCTTGTTTGGTTTGATGCTGGCATTGCCGCTGTCATCGCTGCCGGTGCTGGCAATGACATTGTTGCTGGGTACGCCGATACTCAGCCTGTTGGGCGCCGTGGGCGCCGCCCTGACGGTTGGCCTCAAGAGTGGCGGCCTGCTGCTGGCCCTGTTGATCCTGCCGCTGTACATTCCGGTGCTGATTCTCGGTACCGGCGCCATGGACGCGGCGTTGCAGGGTATGCCGGTAACCGGTTTTGCGCTGTGGCTGGGCTGTCTGGCGGTGCTGGCGCTGAGTCTGGCGCCGATCGCCATAGCCGCCGGTTTACGTATTGGGGTAAGTGAATGAGTTCATTAGCAGGTAACGCATGAATTGGAGCTTCTTTCATAAACTGGGTTCGCCCAAGTGGTTCTATGACATCAGTGGCCGCTGGCTGCCCTGGTTTGCCGTGATCGGCGTGCTGCTGCTGGTCGGTGGCTGCATCTGGGGGCTGTTTTTCGCGCCGCAGGATTACCAGCAGGGCAACAGCTTCCGGATCATCTACATCCACGTGCCGGCGGCCTTTGTCGCTCAGTCCTGCTATCTGATGCTGGCCACCGCGGGGGTTGTCAGTCTGGTCTGGCGCATGAAGCTCGCCGATGTGGCACTCAAGTGTGCCGCGCCCATTGGCGCCTGGATGACCTTTGTCGCACTGCTGACCGGCGCTATCTGGGGCAAACCGACCTGGGGCACCTATTGGGTATGGGATGCACGTCTGACGTCCATGTTGATTCTGCTGTTCCTGTATTTCGGCATCATTGCGCTCGGTCAGGCAATCAGCAACCGGGAAACCTCGGCCAAGGCCACGGCGGTACTGGCGATTGTCGGCATGGTGAACATTCCCATCATCAAATACTCGGTGGATTGGTGGAATACCCTGCATCAGCCTGCCACCTTCAAACTCACCGAAAAGCCGGCCATGCCAGTGGAGATGTGGCTGCCGCTGCTGCTGATGGTGTTGGGTTTCTATGCACTGTTCACCGTCAGTCTGCTGATGCGCATGCGGCTTGAGGTGTTGCGTCGTGAACACAAGACTCGCTGGGTGCGTGACACGCTGGAGAAATTGTCATGAGCAACCTGGCGGAAATGTTGGCGATGGATGGGCATGGTGCCTATGTCTGGTCGTCCTATGCCATAACGCTGGTCGTATTGGCGCTGAACGTGGTGCAGCCCTGGCTGGCCCGTCGGCGTCTGGTCAATGAAGAGGCGCGTCGTCGCCGTCGGGAGATGAAATGATGCATCCGCAGCGCAAGAAACGCCTGTTGCTGATTCTGTTGGTCGTGGTGGGTGTCTGTGTCGCCGTAGGCCTGGCGCTGAGCGCCCTGAAGCAGAACATCAACCTGTTCTATACCCCCACTGAAATCGCTACCGGGGTCGCCCCGCAGGATGCACGCATTCGCGCTGGGGGAATGGTGGTTGCGGGCAGTCTCAAACGGGCTCCGGACAGTCTGGAAGTGATATTTGCCGTCAGCGATGGCAATGAAGATGTGCTGGTTTCCTACGGCGGCATTCTCCCGGATCTGTTCCGCGAGGGGCAGGGTATCGTCGCGCTGGGGCGCCTGGACGAAAACCGCATGTTGATTGCCGACGAAGTGCTGGCCAAGCACGATGAGGAGTACATGCCTCCGGAAGTGGCCCAGGCGCTGGAGCAGGTCGAGCACATGAAAGTGGATGGCGTCTATACGCCGTCCTCCAACTGATCCGGAGGCAGAATGATTCCCGAACTTGGCCAGATTGCCCTGATCATCGCCTTGGTACTGGCGGTGCTGCAGGCTACCGTCCCTCTGTATGGCGCCTGGCGTGGAGATACTCTGGCGATGGGCTTTGCCCAGCCAGCCGCGCTGGCACAGTGTCTGTTCGTGCTGTTCGCCTTTATCTGCCTGGTGTATGCGTTCGTCAGCAATGACTTCAGCGTGACCTATGTGGCGCTCAACTCCAACTCTGCGCTGCCCTGGTACTACCGGGTCAGTGCGGTGTGGGGCGGTCACGAAGGCTCGTTGTTGCTGTGGGCATTGATTCTCGCCGGCTGGACCTTTGCGGTGGCAATCTTCTCCCGCGATCTGCCGGAAGAGATGCTCAGTCGCGTATTGGCGGTGATGGGGATGATCAGTATCGGCTTCCTGCTGTTCATGCTGATGACCTCCAACCCCTTCGATCGCCAGCTGCCGTATTTCCCGGCCGATGGTAACGACCTCAACCCGCTGTTGCAGGATTTCGGCCTGATCGTGCACCCGCCGATGCTGTACATGGGCTATGTGGGTTTCTCGGTGGCCTTCGCGTTCGCCATTGCCGCGCTACTGGGCGGTCGGCTGGATGCAGCCTGGGCACGCTGGTCGCGGCCCTGGACCATCGTCGCCTGGGCTTTTCTCGGCTTGGGTATCGTGCTCGGTTCCTGGTGGGCCTATTACGAATTGGGCTGGGGTGGCTGGTGGTTCTGGGACCCGGTGGAGAACGCCTCCTTCATGCCCTGGCTGGTGGGTACCGCACTGATTCACTCGCTGGCGGTGACTGAAAAGCGTGGGGTATTCAAGAGCTGGACGGTGTTGCTGGCCATTGCCGCCTTCTCTCTGAGTCTGCTGGGTACCTTCCTGGTGCGCTCCGGTGTACTGACCTCAGTGCACGCATTTGCTACCGACCCGGAGCGCGGGGTGTTCATCCTCGGCTTTCTGCTGCTGGTGGTCGGCGGCTCTCTGGCGCTGTACGCGGTGCGCGCACCGGTGGTCAAGAGCCAGATCGGCTTCGCCCTGTGGTCACGGGAAACCCTGCTGCTGGTGAATAACGTGATTCTGATAGTGGCAACCTTGATGGTGCTGCTGGGCACTCTGTACCCGATGGCGCTGGACGCGATTACCGGCACCATGGTGTCGGTGGGCCCCCCCTACTTCAATGCGTTGTTCGTACCCTTGATGGCCGTGCTCATGCTGGCCATGGGGGTCGGTGTACTGAGTCGCTGGAAGGACACTCCGGTCAAATGGCTGGTCGGCCAGTTGAAGTGGGTGCTGATCCTCTCAGCGCTCGGAGCCATCGCTCTGGCAGTATGGATTGGTGATCATCATCTGGCCGTGGGCAGCATGCTGTTCCTGGTGTTCTGGGTGACCGGCGCCAGCCTGCGTGACGTTCTCGACAAGACCCGTAACAAGGGTCTGGCGCGAGGCGTTCGAGCGTTGCCGCGCAGCTACTGGGGCATGACCATGGCGCATATCGGCATTGCCGTCTGTGCCGTAGGTGTGGTCGGTGCCAGCCTGTTCGACAGCCAGCGCGATCTGCGCATGGCGCCGGGCGACACGTTGGAACTGGGTGGTTACAGCTTCGTGTTCCAGGGCGCTACGCACCTGGAAGGTCCGAACTGGATTTCCGATGAGGGGCAAATCGAGGTGTTGCGCGACGGTCGTCGGATCACCGTGCTGAACCCTGAAAAGCGCCTGTACACCGTACAGAACATGCCGATGACTGAGGCCGGTATCCATGCCGGGTTCACCCGCGACCTGTTTGTTGCCATGGGTGAACCGCTGGAAAACGGTGCCTGGGCGATTCGCGTGCACATCAAGCCGTTCGTGCGCTGGATCTGGGGTGGTGGCCTGCTGATGACGCTCGGTGGTCTGCTGGCAGCCACTGACAAACGCTATCGGCTGAAGGTGCGCCAACGACGCACCGTGCCCCAGGCGACAAAAGGGGAGGCTGTCTGATGCGCAGACCCTGGATGCTGATTCCGCTGGTGCTGTTCATGCTGCTGCTGGCGTTGTTTCTGGTCACCCTGAAGGACAAGAAGACACAGCAGGATCTGGCTATTGACCCCAGTACGCTGCCCTCTGCACTGATCGACAAACCCTTCCCGGAATTCAATCTGAGTGCGGTGGAAGAGGGTGCGCCGGGGCTTACCCGGGCGGACATGCTCGGCCGGCCGGCATTGGTCAACGTCTGGGCTACCTGGTGCGTTGCCTGCCGCGTGGAACACCCCGTGCTGAATGCTCTGGCGGAGCAGGGCGTGATCATTCACGGTGTGAACTACAAGGACAATACCGTCGATGCACGGCAGTGGCTCAAGGAGTTTCACGATCCCTATCAGTTGAATATCAGTGATGCCGAGGGACGACTCGGGCTGGATCTGGGCGTCTATGGCGCGCCGGAAACTTTCCTGATCGATGCCGAAGGGGTGATCCGTTACAAGTTCATCGGCGTTGTCGATGAACGTGTATGGGAAACCCAGCTTGGACCGCGCTACCAGGCGCTGGTCGATGAAGGAGCTCAGCCATGATCCGCTGGTTAGGTGTATTGCTGGTATCGATGCTGGCACCGCTTGCGCTGGCCGCGGTGGATACCTTCGAATTTGACACTGAGGCGCAGCGTCAGCAGTTCTATCAGGTCAGTTCCGAACTGCGCTGCCCCAAGTGTCAAAACCAGAATATTGCCGATTCCGACGCCCCCATCGCCACGGACCTGCGCCGCGAGGTGCACCGCATGGTCGTTGAGGGCAAGGATGATCGTGAGATTCTCGACTTCATGGTCAGCCGCTATGGTGACTTCGTACGTTACAAGCCCGCCCTGACACCGGCAACAGTGGTGTTGTGGTTTGCTCCGGGTGCATTGCTGCTCGGCGGGTTTGTGTTTCTGATCGTTCTGCTCCGCCGCCGCCAGCGAGCGCTGCGTGAGTCTGCAACACAGCACTTGAGTCAGGACGAGCAACTACGCCTGCAATCCTTGTTGGAAAGAGAAGAAGACAGCTGATGACTGATTTCTGGTTGTATAGCGCGCTGCTGATGCTGGCGGGCATGCTGATTGTGGTCTGGCCGGTATGGAAAATGCGCGGTCAGAGCAAAGTTGATAGAACCGCTTTGAACGTGGCCCTGTATGAAGAGCGTGTGGCCGAGCTGGGGAATCAGCAGGTGGCAGGAGAATTGACCCGGGAGCAGCATGATGCGGCGCTGGAAGAGGCCGGAAAGCTGCTGCTGGAAGACACTGCTCGGGCAGATGAAGAGCGTCGCCCGCTGCGCCGCGGTGGCCCCTGGCCGCTGATACTGGCCGCCGGTGCCTTGCCCCTGGTGGTAATCAGTCTGTATATGAGTTGGGGTAACCCGGCTGGCGTTGCCCTGTTGCGTGAAATAAAGCACGAACCGGCACCGGCGAATCTGGAAGGTTATATCGACCGTATGGAGCGCATCACCGAAGTCCAGCCGGAAAACGGTGAAGTCTGGTACATGCTCGGTCGGGCTTATCTGGCGGACCAGCGTCCAGATAAATCGGCGGAGGCGTTTGCCAACAGCCTGCAGCGCATCGGTGAGCGTGCCGAAGTGCTGGCGCAACTGGCCCAGGCCCGCTTCTTTGCCAACAACAACCATCTCGACAGCGAGTCCGTCGCCGCGCTGGATCGAGCTCTGGAACTTAACCCCTACGAGCCGACGGCGCTGGGCCTGCTGGGCATCGCTGCCTTTGAATCCGGTGAGTACGTGGGGGCGATCAGCTACTGGGAGCGTCTGATGGCAGGTATGCCGCCGGACAGCGAAGGTGCGAAAGCCATTCAGGGCGGTATTGATCGGGCGCAGGAGCGTTTACAGGCCTCGGGTGCCGCTGATGTAGGTGCCGCTGTTGATCAGCAGGTACACGTCAAGGTGCGGATCGAACTGGCTGATGACGTGGCCGCGCAGTTTACGGACGATGCTGTGGTATTTATTTCCGCTCGGGATCCCGACGGCCCACCCATGCCGCTGTTCGCTCAGCGTCTGGGTAAGGGGCAGTTGCCGATTGAAGTGACGCTGGATTCCGGCGACGCGCTGATGCCCGGTGTCGAAATGCAGCAAGGTCAGGTCCTGCAGCTGAGTGCCCGCATTTCCGCAACCAGCGACGTCATGCAGGCAAGCCATGCAGCCCAGGCCATAGATATAACGCTCGGCGAACAGCCGGAACAGCCTCCCATCCTCCGGATCGACCGCGCCCTTTGACCGACCGCTGACTCCAGCCCCCGATCCCACCGCCGCGCAAACTGCCAGTCCGGACGCTGGAGCGTCCAAAGCGCGGTTCCCACGCAGAGCATGGGAACCATCATATACTGAGCGCTCTGCGTCCCGATCCCGCCGCCGCTCAGGCTACCAGCCCGGACATAAAAAAACCGCCGTCACAAGGACGGCGGTTCGGTCATGCAGATCGCTGTCGGATCAGATCCCGAATACCCAGAACATCAGGTAGTAGGCCAGCAGTCCGGCGATGACCACGCCAGCGAGGTTCAGTTTGAACCCGGCGGTGATCATGTCGGTGATCTTCATGTGGCCGGTACCGAATACGATGGCATTCGGTGGTGTGGCCACCGGCATCATGAAGGCGCAGCTGGCTGCCACGGCGGCCGGTACGGCGTACAGGATAGGTGACACATCCTGAGCCATGGCCAGAGCACCCATCAACGGCAGGAAGGCCGCTGCTGTGGCTGTGTTACTGGTGATCTCGGTGAGGAAGATGATCACCGCAGTAATGATCAGCACAATGGCCAGGGTCGGCAACATGCCTACCACGGACATGGATTCTGCGATCCACACGGCCAGGCCGGAGGAGGTGATCACGGATGCCAGAGTCAGACCACCACCAAACAGCAGCAACACACCCCAGGGCATTTTCGAGGCGGTTTCCCAGTCCATCAGGTTACCCTTCTCGCGGCTCACTGGAATCATGAACATGATAACGGCCGATGCAATGGCAATGATGGTGTCGTTCAGCCAGGGGAAGAGCGACTTGGATAGCAGGGGCTGGAAGATCCAAGCGGCAGCGGTAATCACGAAGACGATACTTACCAGCTTCTCACCTTTGGCCATTGGTCCCAGATCATGGAGTTGCTTTTGCAGGAGTTCGCGGCTGTTGTTTTCCGCTTTCAGACCGAAGTCCTTGCGTGCCAGCATAAACCACACCACCGCCAGCATTGATATCGAGATCGGCACACCAAGTAGCATCCATTGGCCGAACCCAATATGGATGTCATGGTTTTCGGCCAGATAGCCTACCAGCAAGGCGTTAGGTGGGGTGCCGATGATGGTACCGATGCCGCCAAGGCTCGCCGCATAGGCAATGGCCAGCAACAGGGCGGTGGCATACTTGCGTACGGCAATGGGGTTGTCGTTCTCGAACATGCTGACCACCGAGAGGCCAATTGGCAGCATCATGATGGTGGTGGCCGTATTGCTCACCCACATACTGAGAAAGGCGGTGGCAATCATGAAGCCACCGATCTGATGGCTGGGTTTGCTGCCGACAGCCAGTAGCGTAGCCAGTGCGATACGTTTGTGCAGGTTCCAGCGTTGCATCGCCAAGCCCAGCACGAAACCACCCATGAACAGGAAAATGATCGGGTTGGCGTAGGGGGCAGTTGCCTGACCGACGCTACCCAGCCCCAGTGCAGGGATCAGTACGATCGGCACCAGCGAGGTAGCCGGAATCGGTAGCGCTTCAGTAGACCACCAGGCTGCCAGCAGCAGCATGATGCCGGTGGCCTTCCAGGCGGCGTCACTCATGCCGCCAGGTGCAGGCAGCAGGATGGTCATGGCCAGCAGGCCAAGGCCAATGATCAGGCCAATGATACGACTGGTGGACCAGCCATTTGACGGTGATGTGGAGGGTGTCGTAGCAGACATTCAGTTATCCAGTCTCGAATTTATCTTTGTTCATATTTGCAGCAGCAAAGCTGTCTCGCCGCCAACCAAGAGTAAAGCCTATTGCATACCTGCTAACCAGAATAGCCTGTCAACCAGGCATGAACCTCAATGCTTGGCCGCAGGGGCTTCTATTCAGGGAGTATTACAGGTAAAAAGGGACGTTTTTCTATTGTGTTAATATCCGCCGATTGGCTGCCAGACACTTACCGAACGGCAAGGAATGACATTTCTCAATGCGACTCAAGTGCATCAAGCTGGCGGGTTTCAAGTCCTTCGTGGATCCTACCACAGTTTTCTTCCCGACCAATATGGGCGCGGTTGTCGGGCCAAACGGCTGCGGCAAATCGAACATCATCGATGCGGTGCGCTGGGTGATGGGCGAAAGCTCGGCAAAGAACCTGCGTGGCGAGTCGATGACCGATGTCATCTTCAATGGCTCGAATACTCGCAAGCCAGTGGGGCAGGCATCTATCGAGCTGATTTTCGATAACAGCGATGGCACCCTGCAGGGTGAGTATGCCGGTTACAACGAGATATCCATCCGCCGCAAGGTGACCCGTGAAGCACAAAATCAATACTATCTCAATGGGACCAAATGCCGGCGTCGGGATATCACCGAACTCTTCCTTGGCACCGGCCTCGGTCCGCGCAGTTATTCGATAATCGAACAGGGTATGATCTCCAAGCTGATCGAGGCCAAGCCCGATGAGCTGCGGCTGTTCATCGAGGAAGCGGCGGGCATCTCCAAATACAAGGAACGTCGTCGGGAAACCGAAAACCGCATCCGCCGCACCCATGAGAACCTCGAGCGTCTGACCGATCTGCGCGATGAGTTGGAGCGGCAGTTGGGGCACCTGCATCGTCAGGCTCAGGCAGCCGAGAAATACAAAACCTTCAAGACCGAGGAGCGTCTGCTCAAGGCGCAGTTGCAGGCGTTGCGCTGGCAGACGCTGGATGCAAAGACCGCCGAGCGTGAGCACCAGGTACGCAGCCTGGAGGTGGCGCTCGAGGCTATCATTGCCGAGCAACGCAACGCCGACAGCGAAATCGAGAAGCAGCGCGACCAGCACGGCGACCTGAACGAAGGCTTCAATCAGGTACAGGCGCGGTATTACAGTATCGGCGCGGACATCAGCCGTATCGAACAGGTTCTTCAGTTCAGCCGTGACCGCCAACGCCAGGTACTGGATGATCTGGAGCAGACCGAGCAGGCCTGGCAGGAGGCGCAGAGCCATCTGACTCAGGATCAGGCGCTGCTCGCCGATCTGCGCGACGAGCTGGCTCGCACCGAGCCGGAGCTGGAGCTGGCCGGAGCTGCCGATGAGGACACCGCTGGCCGGATGCAGGAAGCCGAAGCGGCGATGCAGGAGTGGCAGACCCGTTGGGATGAGTTCAACCAGCGTGCTTCCGCGCCGCGCCAGCAGGCGGAAGTCGAGCAGTCGCGCATCCGGCATCTGGAACAGAGTGTAGGGCGCTTTGGTGAGCGCATTCAGCGGCTTGAGGAAGAGCGCCTGGGGCTGTCTGTGGGCTCGCTGGATGATGAGCTCGATGAGTTGAATGAACAGTTGGTTGAGCTGGACATACGCGGCGAGACTGATCAGTTGGCGCTGGATGATCTGACCGAGAACCTGCGACAGGAGCGGGAGACACTGGGTGCTTTGACTCAGGAGCTGGATATTCGTCGGGGTGAATACCAGCGTCAGGGTGGCCGCTTGGCCTCCCTTGAGGCGCTGCAACAGGCGGCGCTGGACCAGGGGGCAGGGGTGCAGCAATGGCTGCAGGCGCAAGGGGTGGATAGTGCTGACGTGCTGGCCGGGCAGATGCGTGTCGAGCCCGGCTGGGAGCGCGCTGTGGAGGCGGTGCTGGCCGATGATCTGCAGGCTGTATGTCTGGGCTCACTGGATGAGCAGGCCGCGGCGCTGGACAGTTTACAGCAAGGCACGCTGCGTCTCATTGATACCTCCACGACCACAGCGGTCGCAGCGCCTGCCGGGGGGTGCCTGCTGGCCAAGGTCGACTCTCCGTTGGATCTCGGCGCTTGGCTGGGCAACATCCGCATCGCGGAAAACCTGCAGCAGGCGCTGACCATGCGCGGATCCCTGGCCAGCCACGAATCCGTGGTGACCCCTGCCGGGCACTGGTTGGGTCCGAACTGGCTGCGATTCCAATGTGGTGATGATCAAGGGGCCGGAGTGCTGGCCCGGCAGCAGGAAATGCAGGATCTGCATGCCACCCTCGAACAGCAGCAGGCGCGACTTGACGCCGATGAGCAATGTATTTTCGAGCTGCGCGAGCACACTCGGCAGCTGGAGCTGCAACGTGACTCCCTGCAGCAGCGCTTGGCCCAGCTGGGGCGTGAGCAGGGCGAACTCAAGGCCCAGCGCTCGGCGCGGCAGGTGCGTCTGGAGCAGGTCACTGCCCGGCGTGAGCGTATTGTGGCCGATCTGCAGGATATTCAGGCGCAGCGTGCCGATGAGATCGAACAGCTTGGCGAAGCCCGGATGACGCTGCAGGAAGCGCTCGATAGCATGGCCGATGACAGTGCTCGTCGTGACGCCTTGCAGCAGCGGCGTGAGCAGGTTCGCGAACAGCTTGAACAGGCACGTCAGCAGTCACGCGAGCAGCATGACCGGGCACATCAGCTGGCGCTGCGTGCACAATCACTGCAGGCGCAGCTCGATTCTACGCGGCAGGGGTTGGAGCGATTACAGGTTCAGGTCGAGCGTCTGGCAGAACGCCGCGAGCAGCTGCAGATGTCGCTGGAAGAGGCTCAGGGACCGGAGGAAGATCAGCGTATCGAGCTGGAGTCTCTGCTTGAGCGTCGTCTCCAGGCTGAGCAGGATCTGGGCATGGCGCGTCAGGCGCTGGAGCAGGTCGATCAGCAGATGCGCGAGCAGGAGCGGCGACGTCAGCAGGCAGAGCAGCAGGCACAGGCGCTGCGCAGTCAGCTTGATGAGCAGCGCCTGCTGGCCCGTGATATGCAAACGCGGCGTCAGGGGTTGCAGGAGCAACTGCTGGAGGCCGGTTACGATCTGCAGGGCGTCATTGCCACGCTACCTGAGGGCGCCAGTGAAGCCGAATGGGAGCAGCAGTTGGCGCGGTTGGACACGCAGATCCAGCGGCTCGGTGCGATCAACCTCGCGGCGATCGAAGAGTACGAGCAGCAGTCCGAGCGCAAGCGTTATCTGGATGCACAAGATGCCGACCTTGTGGAAGCGCTGGATACACTTGAGCAGGTGATCCGCAAGATCGACAAGGAAACCCGTAGCCGCTTCAAGGAAACCTTCGACAAGGTCAACGCGGGTTTGCAGAATCTGTTCCCGAAAGTATTCGGCGGTGGCAGCGCCTGGCTGGAACTGACCGGTGATGATCTGTTGGATACGGGCGTGACCATCATGGCGCGCCCACCGGGCAAGAAGAACAGCACTATTCATCTGTTGTCCGGTGGCGAAAAGGCGTTGACGGCTATCGCGCTGGTGTTTTCGATCTTCCAGCTGAATCCCGCGCCTTTCTGTATGCTCGACGAGGTCGATGCGCCCTTGGATGATGCGAACGTAGGACGTTACGCGCGGATGGTGAAAGAGATGTCGAGTCGGGTGCAATTCATTTACATTACGCACAACAAGATCGCCATGGAAATGGCTGATCAGCTGATGGGTGTAACTATGCATGAACCAGGATGCTCTCGGCTTGTCACAGTCAATGTTGAAGAAGCGGTGGCGCTCGCAGAAGTATAGATTCGGCCGCTGCACAATATTGCGCGAGCATGTTACTGTCTCGCATAAGTTCGGGGTGTGGAGTTAAAACGCCATGTTCCAAGAGCCTCACAAGTTCTTCATTGGTATGGCATAACGGGAACTGCTATTCATGGATTTTGGTTTGCGAGAGTGGCTGATTGTCATCGGCCTTTTGTTTATTGCGGGAATTCTTTTCGATGGTTGGCGGCGCATGGGCGGTCGTTCGCGTATCCGTTTCAAGCTTGAGCGTGATTTCAAGGGGGGGGCGCAAGACGTTGCCAATGACGAGTTGCTGGGGCCACCCCGCATCATTGCGCGCGGCGAGCGGGAAGAACCTTCTTTTGGCGATGACTTCTCGGATGATCCAGAGCTCGAGGAGTTGGAGCCTGTCAGGCCGCCCGAGCAGGCAGGTTTGGATCTGGATGTGCCGCCTGCGCCTAAACCAGCGCCCGTCCAACGGTCGGCCTCTGATGTCCGGAGCACGCCTGAGCCGGTCGAGCCGGTGTTGCAAGCCACCGAAACAACCGAGAGGGTTCAGCCATCGGCGCCTGAGCCGAAGCCGGTGGAAGAGGTGTTGGTTATTCTCGTGGTTGCCCGCGGCGAGGCAGGCTTCCCCGGTGGCGCGATGATGCAGAGCATCATGGAGAGCGGTCTGCGTCATGGTGACATGAGTATCTATCATCGCCACGAAAGCATGACCGGGAATGGTGATGTGCTGTTTTCCATGGCCAATGCACTGAACCCCGGCACCTTTGACCCTGAGGAGCTGGAGCATAGTCATGTCCGTGCTGTGAGTTTCTTCATGGGGCTGCCCGGTCCGCGGCACCCGAAACAGGCGCTGGACCTGATGATTGCCTCGGCGCGCAAGTTGGCGCAGGAGTTGGGGGGGGATCTGAAGGACGAAAACCGCAGCGTACTGACCGCCCAGACCATCGAGCACTACCGTCAGCGCATCGCTGAATTCGAACGCAAACGCCTCGGTCATCGCCGCTGAGCTGACCCGACGGCGACCCCATACCTGCGCCATGGACGCTCCAGCGTCCGGGCTGGCAGTCCGCAGGGTGGTGGGATGGGACGCAGAGCGTCCCGGCAGGCATTCCCACGCGGAGCGTGGGGACGATCGGGAGTGGAGTGCGGTATCCGAGAGCGCTCACACTTTGTGCCGGGAGCGTGTGGAGTGGATGCTCCAACCGACCAGCCACCAGAACGCCCAGCGCCCAGCGCCACAACCAGACCCAAAACCCGCCCAAACCGATGGTTCCCACGCTCCAGCGTGGGAACCGCGCCGTGGACGCTCCTGCGTCCGAGCTGGCAGTGTGCAGGGCGGTGGGATGGGACGCAGAGCGTCCCGGCAGGCGTTCCCACGCGGAGCGTGGGGGCGGGTGTGTCAGCCGCGGGCGTCCAGTGCCTGGCCGTTGACCTGCTTACTGTCCGGGCCGAGCAGATACAGGAATACCGGCATGATATCCGCCGGCTCAGGGTTCTTCTCTGGCTCTTCTGCGGGGTAGGCCGCTTTGCGCATGGCTGTGCGGGTGGCGCCGGGGTTGACGCTGTTGACGCGGATCTCGCTGGTGCCGTCCTGCTCGTCGGCCATTACCTGCATCAATCCTTCGACGGCGAATTTGGTCACCGCATAGGGTCCCCAATAGGCACGTGCCTTGCGGCCGACACTGGAGGAGACGAAGATCACCGATGCGTCGGGCGCGGCGCGCAGCAGGGGAAACATGGCCTTGCTCAGGAAGAAGGGCGCGTTGACGTTGACCTGCATGAGCTCCAGCCAGGCTTCACTCTTGACGTTGTCGATCAGCGTGCGCGGACCAAGCTGGGCGGCGTTGTGCACCAGTCCGTCGAGCTTACCGAAGGTGTCGAACAGCTGGTCCGCCAGATCGTTGTAGTCCTTCTCCACGGCGGTTTCCAGATTCAGCGGGCAGATAGCTGGCTGTGGGTGGCCGGCGGCCTCGATCTCGTCGTATACGGCTTCCAGTTTGCTCAGGGTGCGGCCGAGCAGTACCACAGTGGCACCATGGGCGGCGCAGCTCAGCGCACAGGCTCGGCCGATGCCGTCCCCGGCTCCGGTTACCAGAATCACTCGTCCCTGCAGCAGGTCGGCGGGGGCGCGGTAGTCAAACATGGGGAAACTCCTTGGTCCGTTGCTGCTCCAGCCAGGGGCGCAGGGCAGCGGCATTCTCGATACTGTAACTGGCATTCCACAATTGCGGATCATCGCCCGCCGGCAGATAGCCGTAAAGGGCGGCCACGGTGCGCATGCCGGCAGCCTGTCCGGCCTGGATGTCGCGCAGGTGGTCGCCGACGAAGACGCTGCGAACAGGATCGACACCCATGTCCGCGCAGGCCTTGAGCAGTGGCTCCGGATGCGGTTTGCCATGCTGAACCTGATCCGGGCAGACCAGGCTGCCGCAGCGTTCGGCCAGGCCGGTGGCTACCAGTAAGGGGATGCTGAAACGGCTCATCTTGTTGGTCACCACGCCCCAGGGCAATCCCTCGGCATCCAGCCAGTCCAGCAGTTCGGGGACGCCTGGGAAGAGGCGCGTATGCACCGCCAGCTGATGTTGATAGCGATCCAGGAAGTCGTCGCGCAACTCGGCGAACTCGGGATGTTCGGGTGTGATGGAGAACGCTGCGCAGAGCATGCCGGCGGAGCCATCGGACACCGTCGAGCGAATCAGGTGCAGCGGCGAATCAGGCAGGCCGCGCTCCTCACGCATGGTCTGGATGATGGCGAGAAAATCGTCTGCCGTATCCAGCAGAGTGCCGTCCAGATCGAAGAGTACGCTGTCGAGCATCCTCAGACTCCGCGCTGGCAGTGGATCATGTAGTTCACGTCCACATCTTTGGCCAGCTTGTAATGGCGCAACAGCGGGTTGTAGGTCATGCCGATGATGTCCTGCATATCCAGCCCGGCTTCGCGCGACCAGGCGCCAAGCTCGGCGGGTCGAATGAATTTGGCATATTCATGGGTGCCGCGTGGCAGCATGCGCAGCACGTACTCGGCGCCGACGATGGCGAAGGCGAAGGCTTTGGGGTTGCGGTTGATGGTCGAGAAAAACACGTGGCCACCGGGCTTCACCAGCGTGGCGCAGGCGCGGATCACTGATGCAGGGTCGGGTACGTGTTCGAGCATTTCCATGCAGGTCACCACATCGAAGCGGCCGGCATGCAGTTCGGCCATTTCTTCAGCGGTGCACTGCTGGTACTCCACCTCAACACCGGATTCCAGCTGGTGCAGCCGGGCGACGGCCAGCGGCGCTTCGCCCATATCGATACCGGTGACGCGAGCGCCACGCTGGGCCATCGCTTCCGACAGAATGCCGCCGCCGCAACCGACGTCCAGCACTTCCTTTCCGGCCAGCGCTGCTTTCTCGTCAATCCAGTTGGTGCGCAGCGGGTTGATCTCATGCAGCGGTTTGAATTCGCTTTCGCGATCCCACCAGCGGCTGGCCAGGGCTTCGAATTTGGCGACTTCCGCCCGGTCGACATTAAGCGTCATCATGATCCCCTTGTTGAATCTGCCTTGCCCATGTCTGGGTCCTGGCATCTGTGTCATGAGCGGCAGTATACCTTCTGTTTTGACCCTTGCAGCGACATTTGATCACGCCGTGAAGTCGTCCGGGTATAATGGCGTTTTCGTGTTGGAGTCGTTCATGCAGTTTCAACCCCAAGCCGCCGACCTGAGCGGTGTTCAGGCCATGGAGTGGTGCGGCAGCAGTCTGCGTCTTCTTGATCAGCGGCGTTTGCCTGGCGAAAGTGTCTGGGTCGAGTGCCAGGACGCGGCGCAGGTCGCCGACGCTATCCGCGACGGTGTCGTGCAGGGTGCGGCAGCGATCGGAATCGCCGCTGCCTATGGTATTGCCCTTGCTGCCAGACGCATTGGCCAGGCGCAGGACTGGGCGGCGGCACTGGAGGCTGATTTTGCGCTGCTGAGTGCCACTCGGCCTTCGGCAGCCAGTCTCGCCTGGGCGCTGCGCATGTTGCGCGAGCGGTTGCGTCGTCCTGTTGGGTCTGCTGCGGATGTACCCGGGTTGCTGGCGCAGGCGGCCATTTCGATACATATCAGTGATCGCGAAGCCAATCTTGCCATGGGCAAGCTGGGTATGCAGGTCATTCGCCGGCATGGTCGTCAGCCACAGAATATGCTGACCTTGGGGAATGCTGGCGCCCTTGCAGGGGGCGGCTACGGCAGTGCATTGGGTGTTATTCGCGCCGCCCATGCTGCCGGCCTGGTTGCCGAACTGTATGCCTGTGAAACCCGTCCGGGGCAAGCTGGCCAGCGGACCCTGTGGGAACTGACGCAGGATCAATTGCCCGTTACGCTGCATGTTGATGGCGCCGCCGGACATCTGATGAAGTCGGAGAATGTGAGCTGGGTGGTGGTGGGGGCTGAATACATTGCCGCCAACGGCGACGTGGTCAGCGCCATTGGTACCTACGCGCTGGCGATACTGGCGATGCATCACGGTCTGCGGTTCATGGTGGTGGCGCCGAGCTCCAGTGTTGATCTGGCACTGGAAACTGCCGATGAGGTTGATCTCGGTGTGCCGTTACCGGGGCAGGGCGGGCAGCAGTTGTTTGATGTGACACCGGCGGACCTGATCGATGTGATCGTCACCGAGAAGGGAGTCGTTGAGCGTCCCGATCAGCCTCGGCTGGCAGAACTGCTCAGTCACCGTCGACTGCACTGAGATTTGCCGCCGATGTTTGTGCAGGGAAGTGTGATCAGGATCTGTTCTTCAACTCCCGCGGAATCCTGCGATGTGGTATCATTCCGGGCTTTGATCCGGCCCCTAAACCGGGGCCCGTTCCGCGTTGCGTACGCATTGGCGCCGTCAGGTTGCCGACAATAAAAGGAATGCCGTTTCATGGGTGAGCTGGCCAGAGAAATTCTTCCAGTCAATATCGAAGATGAGCTGAAGCAATCGTACCTTGACTACGCCATGAGCGTGATCGTCGGGCGGGCATTGCCTGATGTGCGTGACGGCCTCAAGCCGGTGCACCGTCGCGTATTGTTTGCGATGAGCGAGCTCAACAACGACTGGAACAAACCGTATAAGAAGTCCGCCCGTGTGGTCGGTGACGTTATCGGTAAATACCACCCGCATGGTGATTCCGCGGTATACGACACCATCGTACGTATGGCGCAGCCGTTCTCGCTCCGTTATCTGCTGGTTGATGGTCAGGGCAACTTCGGTTCGGTCGATGGTGACAGCGCCGCGGCAATGCGTTACACCGAGATCCGCATGACCAAGCTGGCCCATGAGCTGCTGGCTGACCTGGACAAGGAAACGGTCGACTGGGTGCCCAACTACGATGGCACCGAGCAGATTCCCGATGTGTTGCCGACCCGGGTGCCGAACCTGCTGGTCAACGGCTCCAGTGGTATTGCCGTGGGCATGGCCACCAACATTCCGCCGCATAACCTGACGGAAGTCATCAATGGTTGTCTGGCGCTGATTGAAAACCCGGATATGACCATCGAAGATCTGATGGAACACATTCCGGGCCCGGATTTCCCCACCGCCGGCATCATCAATGGCCGCGCCGGTATCGTCGAAGCCTACAAGACCGGTCGTGGCCGCATCTATGTGCGCGCGCGCTGCACCATCGAAGACATCGACAAGGTCGGTGGTCGTCAGCAAATTCTCATTCACGAGCTGCCTTACCAGGTGAACAAGGCGCGGCTGATCGAGAAGATTGCCGAGCTGGTCAAGGAGAAGAAGCTCGAAGGCATTTCCGAGCTGCGCGATGAGTCCGACAAGGACGGTATGCGCGTGGTCATCGAGTTGCGCCGCGGCGAAGTAGCCGAGGTGATCCTCAACAATCTCTATTCCCAGACCCAGATGCAGAACGTGTTCGGCATCAACGTGGTAGGTCTGCTCGATGGTCGTCCGCGCATCCTCAACCTTCGGGAACTGCTGGATGCCTTCATCCGCCACCGCCGCGAGGTGGTCACCCGTCGGACCGTGTACGAGCTGCGCAAGGCGCGCGAGCGTGGACACATTCTGGAAGGTCAGGCGGTTGCGCTGTCCAACATCGATCCGGTCATTGCCCTGATCAAGGCCTCGCCATCCCCGGCCGAAGCCCGTGAACGCCTGCTGGCCGAAGCCTGGGAGCCGGGCACGGTCAACGAAATGGTCGAGCGTGCCGGGGCAGACAGCTGCCGTCCGGACGAGCTGCCCGAGCAATATGGTCTGCACGACGGTAAGTACTATCTGTCACCAGAGCAGGCTCAGGCCATTCTGGATCTGCGTCTGCATCGCCTGACCGGCCTCGAGCACGAGAAGCTGCTGTCTGAGTATCAGGAAATCCTGACCCAGATCGGCGAGCTGCTGCGGATTCTGAACAGCGAACAGCGACTGATGGAAGTCATCGTCGAGGAGCTGGAGCACATCAGAACCAATTTCGGCGACGCGCGGCGTTCCGAGATTGTCGCTTCGCGTATGGATCTGAGCATTGCCGACCTGATTACCGAAGAAGACCGCGTGGTGACTATTTCCCATGGTGGTTATGCGAAGAGTCAGCCGCTGGCTGATTACAACGCCCAGCGTCGCGGCGGTCGTGGCAAGGCGGCCACCGGCGTCAAGGATGAGGATTACGTATCGCATCTGCTGGTCGCCAACAGCCATACCACGCTCATGCTGTTTTCCAGCAAGGGCAAGGTCTATTGGCTGAAGACCTATGAAATCCCTGAAGCCTCGCGCACCGCGCGTGGCCGGCCGCTGGTCAACCTGTTGCCGCTGGATGAGGGTGAGTACATCACCACCATGCTGCCGATCGAGGAATACACCGAAGGCTGGTTCATCTTCATGGCCACTGCCAAGGGTACCGTTAAGAAAACGCCGCTGCCGCAGTTCAGTCGTCAGCGCAGTGTGGGTCTGATCGCTCTGGATCTGGACGAGGGCGATACGCTGATCAGCGCCGCTCTGACCGACGGCAGCAAGCAGGTCATGCTGTTCTCCGACGGTGGCAAGGTTACCCGCTTCAACGAAGCCGACGTGCGCGCCATGGGCCGTACCGCCCGCGGTGTTCGCGGCATGCGTTTGGCCGAAGGGCAGGATCTGGTGTCGATGATCATTGCCGAGGAGGGTACCCAGATCCTCACGGCTTCCCAGCACGGTTACGGCAAACGCACCCCGGTCGAGGATTTCCCGCAGTACAAGCGCGGTGGCCAGGGTGTGATCGCCATGGTCACCAGCGAGCGTAATGGCCCGCTGGTCGGCGCCGTGCAGGTGGTTGATGGCGAGGAGATCATGTTGATTTCCGACCAGGGCACCCTGGTGCGTACCCGTGTTGCGGAGGTATCCAGTCTGTCCCGCAATACCCAGGGCGTAACCCTGATCAAGCTCGGCAACGGTGAGAAGCTGGTCGGCCTGGAGCGGGTGCAGGAGCCCGACGAGGACGATCAAGACCTCGATCTGGACGAAGAAGATACGGCAGCCGATGTGGCTGGCGAGACCGATTCCGGAGCAGCTGACGACAGCGCCGGTACCACTGACGATCACGAGTGAGGCCAAGGTGAGCGAGCGACTGTTCAATTTCTGTGCCGGCCCGGCAGCGTTGCCCGAGGCTGTATTGGAAACCGCCAAGAGCGAGTTGACGGACTGGCAGGGCAAAGGCCTGTCGGTCATGGAAATGAGTCACCGTAGTGACGAGTTTGTCGGTATCGCCGAGCAGGCCGAACAGGACCTGCGTGAGCTGCTGAATGTTCCTTCGGACTACAAGGTGTTGTTCCTGCAGGGCGGCGCCAGCCAGCAGTTCGCTCAGATTCCGCTGAATCTGCTGGGCGAAGATGGCAGTGCCGATTACATCGATACTGGCATCTGGTCGCGCAAGGCCATCGAAGAAGCCTCCCGTTACGGCCACATCAATGTGGCTGCCTCGGCCGAGGCCTACGATTATTTCGCCATCCCAGGGCAGAACGAATGGACCTTGTCCGCTGATGCGGCCTATGTTCACTACACGCCGAATGAAACCATCGGTGGTGTGGAATTCAACTGGATTCCCGAGGTGGGCGACACGCCGCTGGTGGCGGACGTGTCCTCGACCATCCTCTCGCGTACGCTGGATGTGTCCCGGTTCGGCCTGCTCTACGCCGGCGCGCAGAAGAATATCGGTCCCAGCGGTCTGACCGTGGTCATCGTTCGCGAAGACCTGTTGGGTAAGGCACACAGCCGCTGCCCGACCATGCTCGACTACAGCGTCGCGGCAAAGAATGCTTCCATGTACAACACGCCACCGACCTTTGCCTGGTATCTGTCGGGTCTGGTCTTCAAGTGGCTCAAGGCCCAGGGTGGTCTTGACGTCATGGAGCGCATCAACGACGCCAAACAGCGCAAGCTGTACGCGGCGATTGATGCCAGCGAGTTGTACAGCAACCCGATCAACGTCGCCGATCGTTCGTGGATGAACGTCCCGTTCCGTCTGGCTGATGATCGTCTGGACAAGCCGTTCCTGGCGGGGGCCGAGGAGCATGGTTTGCTCAACCTCAAGGGTCACCGCTCGGTGGGTGGCATGCGTGCCTCCATCTATAACGCGGTGCCGGAATCGGCAGTGGATGCGCTGGTGGCCTATATGGCCGAATTCGAGAAACAGCACGGTTGAACAATCATGTCAGATGAAGCGCAACTCAAAGCTCTGCGTAACCGGATCGACTCGATGGACGAGAAGATCCTGGAGCTGATCAGCGAGCGCGCCCGCTGCGCCCAGACGGTGGCCGAGGTCAAGCAGAAGACGTTGGCCGAAGGCGAAAAGCCGGTTTTCTACCGGCCCGAACGGGAAGCCTGGGTGCTCAAGCACATCATGGAGCTGAACAAGGGGCCGCTGGATAACGAAGAGGTGGCGCGACTGTTCCGCGAGATCATGTCTGCCTGCCTGGCGTTGGAAGAGCCCCTGCGGGTGGCCTATCTGGGCCCGGAAGGTACTTTCACTCAAGCGGCAGCGTTGAAGCATTTCGGTCACTCGGTGGTCAGTGTGCCGATGGCGGCGATCGATGAGATCTTCCGTGAAGTGGCAGCTGGCGCGGTGCACTTCGGTGTGGTCCCGGTGGAGAACTCCACCGAGGGTGCGATCAACCATACTCTCGACAGCTTCCTCGAACACGACCTGGCTATCTGTGGCGAGGTGGAGTTGCGTATTCACCACCATCTGCTGGTGGGCGAGAACACCCGTACCGACAAGATTTCCCGGGTCTATTCCCATGCGCAGTCATTGGCGCAGTGTCGCAAGTGGCTGGATGCGCATTATCCGAACGTCGAGCGGGTCGCTGTGGCCAGCAACGCCGAGGCGGCGCGTCGGGTCAAGGGTGAATGGAATTCGGCAGCGATCGCCGGGGATATCGCCGGCGAGCTCTATGGCCTCACCTGTATCGCCGAGAAAATCGAGGACCGCCCGGATAACTCCACGCGTTTCCTGATGATCGGTAATCAGGAAGTGCCGCCGACCGGCGATGACAAGACCTCGATCATTGTCTCAATGAACAACCGTCCGGGGGTATTGCATCACCTGCTGCAGCCATTCCACGAGAACGGTATCGACCTGACCCGTATTGAAACCCGCCCTTCACGCAGCGGTAAGTGGACCTACGTGTTCTTCATCGATTTCTTCGGTCATCAGCACGACCCGTTGATCAAGGATGCACTGGAAAAGATTCGCGAGGAATCGGTGGCGCTGAAGATATTGGGTTCTTACCCGAAAGCGGTTCTTTAACTGTAGCGACAGGCTGCAAGCGGCAAGCTGCAAGCGGTTCGGCAGATGGGTGTTGCTTGTAGCTTGTGGCTCGAAGCTTGAGGCTTTGTCATGAGTTGCGATTTTCTGAGCCTGGCGCTGCCGGGTGTGCAAAAACTGTCCCCTTATGTTCCCGGCAAACCGGTGGAAGAGCTGGCCCGGGAGTTCGGCCTTGATCCGAATGAAATCATCAAGCTGGCCAGCAATGAAAACCCCCTCGGTCCAGCACCCATGGCGCTCAAGGCCATTCAGGCAGCCCTGCCGGAACTGACCCGCTATCCCGATGGCAATGGCTTCACCCTGAAGCAGGCGCTGTCCCGGCACTTCGGTTTCGATCTGTCGATGATCACGCTGGGCAACGGCTCCAATGACATTCTCGAACTGCTGGCGCGCGCCTTTGTCCTGCCTGAGCACGAGGTCGTATTCAGCCAGCATGCCTTTGCCGTCTATCCCATCGTCACCCAGGCGGTGGGCGCCACGGCGGTGGAAGTGCCTGCGCGGGAGTGGGGGCATGATCTGGAGGCGATGGCTGCGGCCATTACCCCGGCCACTCGGTTGCTGTTCATCGCCAACCCGAACAACCCGACCGGTACCTGGATCGAGCGCGCCGAGTTCGAAGCCTTCATGCAGCGCGTGCCGGAGCAGGCGCTGGTGGTACTGGACGAGGCCTATACCGAGTACGTGGATGCCAAAGACGCGCTCAACGGATTCGACTTTGTGGGGCGTTACCCCAATCTGATCGTGTCACGCACCTTCTCCAAGGCCTATGGCCTGGCAGCACTGCGGGTCGGCTATTGCATCAGCCATCCGCAGGTAGCTGATGTGCTCAACCGTGTGCGTCAGCCATTCAACGTCAACAGTCTGGCGCTGGCGGCGGCAGTGGCCAGTTTGCAGGACAACGCCTATCTGGCGGAAAGCCGACGCGCCAACCGCGAAGGTATGCTGCAGTTGGAGCAGGGTTTCCGTGCGCTGGGTCTGAGCTGGATCGCCTCCCGCGGCAACTTCGTTGCGGTGGATCTGGGTCGTGAAGCGGCACCGGTATACCAGGGTTTGCTGCGCGAAGGTGTGATTGTGCGTCCGGTGGCGGGGTACGGTATGCCCAATCATCTGCGCATTTCCATCGGTCTGCCCCAGGAGAACAAGCGCTTCCTCGACGCGCTGGCACGGGTCCTGACCGGTGAATAGAGATGTAACCACGATGTCACCCAAGGCGCCGATAATCGACCGCCTGGCGGTAATCGGTCTTGGCCTGATTGGCGGCTCCTATGCCAAGGGGCTGCGCCAGACAGGGTTGTGTCGTGAAGTGGTGGGCTGCGACCCTGACCCGGAAACCTGCCGGCTGGCGGTACCGCTGGGGATCGTCGACATGATGACCGATGATCTGGCCACAGCAGTGCAGGGCGCTGACCTGATCATGCTGGCGGTCCCCGTGCTGGCCATGGAACGGGTACTGGGCAAGCTTGCGGCATTGGATATCGGGCAGGCTGTGGTCACCGATGCCGGAAGTACCAAGAGTGCAGTGGTGGACGCAGTACGCAGTGCTTTTGGTCATGTTCCGTCGCAGTTCGTGCCAGGTCATCCGATTGCCGGCTCTGAACGTAGTGGTGTTGAAGCGGCTGATGCCGGATTATTTCGCAACCACAAGGTGATCCTGACACCGCTGGAAGAAACTGCTGAGGCAGCGCTGACATTGGTGCGTCGTACCTGGCAGGCGCTGGGCGCGGATGTCGAAGACATGCCCCTGGCCGACCATGATGAAGTGCTGGCTGCGACCAGTCATCTGCCGCACCTGCTGGCATTCTCGCTGGTTGATACCTTGGCCTCGCGTAGCGAAAATCTGGAGATATTCCGCTATGCTGCCGGTGGTTTTCGAGATTTCACCCGGATTGCCGCCAGCGACCCCGTCATGTGGCGGGATGTATTCCTGGCCAACCGTGATGCGGTACTGCGCAGCCTGGACGATTTCACCCACGATTTAAGCCGCTTGCGTGCGGCGGTTGATGACGGTGATGCCAACGCCCTGTTGGGCGTATTCACCCGAGCGCGATCCGCACGCGAGCATTTCAGCAAGATTTTGGCCCGCAGGGCTTATATGGAACCCATGCAGACTCAGTCGATCAACTTCATTGCCAGTCCCGGTGCCAGCGTACAAGGTCGTATCCGCGTACCCGGCGACAAGTCCATTTCCCACCGTTCTATCATGCTCGGCTCATTGGCCGAAGGTGTGACTGAAGTGGAGGGCTTTCTGGAAGGTGAAGACAGCCTCGCCACCTTGCAGGCATTCCGCGACATGGGCGTG
This sequence comes from Pseudomonas sp. FME51, assembly GCF_014897305.1. Lineage (NCBI taxonomy): Bacteria > Pseudomonadati > Pseudomonadota > Gammaproteobacteria > Pseudomonadales > Pseudomonadaceae > Pseudomonas > Pseudomonas sp. FME51. Next base: position 188,175 of record NZ_JABUYN010000008.1, read on the forward strand.
GTTATCGAAGGACCGCACCATGGGCGCGTCACCATCAACGGTGTCGGTCTGCACGGTCTGCAGGCGCCTCCGGGGCCCATCTATGTAGGAAACTCGGGCACCTCGATGCGCCTGTTGGCTGGTTTGCTGGCGGGGCAGAAGTTCACCACCGAGCTGACCGGTGATGCTTCCCTGACCAAGCGTCCCATGGGCCGTGTCGCCAATCCGTTGCGCGAGATGGGCGCGAATATCGATACCGACCAGGAAGGCCGTCCGCCGCTGCATATCAATGGCGCCGAGAGTCAGTTGAAGGGTATGGACTATGTCATGCCCATGGCCAGTGCTCAGGTCAAATCCTGCCTGCTGCTGGCCGGCCTGTATGCCGAAGGCAGCACCTCGGTGACCGAGCCGGCACCGACTCGTGATCACACCGAGCGCATGCTCAAGGGCTTTGGTTACCCGGTACAGGTCGATGGTGCCAAGGCCACCGTCGAATCCGGCCACCAGCTGACCGGCTGCAAGATCGACGTGCCGGCGGACATTTCCTCTGCGGCGTTCTTCATGGTGGCCGCCAGTATTGCGGAAGGCTCCGACCTGACACTGGAGCACGTGGGCATCAACCCGACTCGCGTTGGTGTGATCAATATCCTGCGTGCCATGGGCGGTGATATCACTCTGAGCAACGAGCGCGAAGTGGGTGGCGAGCCGGTGGCTGACGTGCGTGTGCGCTATGCCGGCCTCAAGGGTATTGAGATCCCGCTGGATCAGGTGCCCCTGGCGATTGACGAGTTCCCGGTGTTGTTCATTGCCGCGGCCTGCGCCGAAGGGCGCACCGTTCTGCGTGGTGCTGAAGAGCTGCGGGTCAAGGAATCCGACCGTATCCAGGTCATGGCCGATGGCCTGCAACTGCTGGGTATCAAGGCCGAGCCGACACCTGATGGTATCATTATCGAGGGTGGTGTCATGGGTGGCGCTACCGTAGATAGCCACATGGATCACCGTATCGCCATGTCCTTCGCTATTGCCTCGCTGCGCGCCACTGCGGACATCTGCATCACCGACTGCATCCATGTCGCCACGTCGTTCCCCGGGTTTGTTGATCTGGCGCGTTCGGTGGGCATCAACATTCGTCAGGAGGGTAACGCGTGAGTGCTGGTAACGACATGGTCCCGGTCATCACCATCGATGGCCCCGGTGGCTCCGGCAAGGGCACACTGACGGGTATGCTGGCCGCGCGACTGGGTTGGCATCTGCTGGATTCCGGCGCGCTGTACCGGGTATTGGCTTTTGCTGCACGTAACCACGGAGCGGATCTTACCAACGAAGAGATCCTCACTACCCTGGCTGCGCATCTGGATGTGCGCTTTGTTGCCGGGGGCAGTGACAAGGAGCAGTGCATCATTCTGGAAGGCGAAGATGTGACCCGGGGAATCCGTACCGAAGCAACCGGTGCCGGCGCTTCCCAGATCGCATCGCTGCCTGCCGTTCGTCAGGCGCTGCTGGCGCGGCAGAAGGCATTTCGCGAAGCGCCCGGGTTGGTCGCAGACGGGCGCGACATGGGTACCGTGGTGTTTCCCGATGCCCAGTTGAAGATATTTCTGACTGCCAGCCCGGAAATCCGTGCTGAGCGCCGCTACCGGCAGTTGCTCGAAAAGGGCGAAACTGCTAATCTTGCGGGTCTTCTCGATGAGATTACCGCGAGGGATGAGAGGGATATGAATCGCAGCATCGCGCCATTGCGGCCGGCTGAGGATGCCATCCTGATCGACTCCTCGCATATGAGCATCGAAAATGTACTTGAAACAGTTCAGATGGAAGCGCGCAAACGCAACCTGCTGGACTGATCAGGCGAGTCTTTTGCCGGGTAACCAGCACCACCGGCAAAGGTGTATTTATAATCAACCCATGCAAGCTGGTGGCGTGGCGGGCAAGTTGGCTGCAGGGCGCGCAGTAGAGCGGCCAGGCGGTTACTGCCTTATTAAACATTGACAGGAATCCAAATGAGCGAAAGCTTTGCCGAACTTTTTGAAGAAAGCCTAGTAACCCTTGATATGGAGCCAGGCTCCATCATCACCGGTATTGTTGTGGACATCGACTCCGACTGGGTCACTGTTCACGCCGGCCTGAAATCCGAGGGTGTCATTCCACGCGAGCAGTTCCTGAACGATCAGGGCGAACTGACCATCAGCGTGGGTGATGAGGTTCACGTTGCACTGGAAGCCGTTGAAGATGGCTTCGGTGAAACCAAACTCTCCCGTGAGAAGGCCAAGCGCGCCGAATCCTGGAAAGTTCTCGAAGCAGCTTTCGCCGCAGAAGAAATCGTCAAGGGTGTCATCAACGGCAAGGTCAAAGGTGGCTTTACCGTCGACGTCAACACCATTCGTGCGTTCCTGCCAGGCTCCCTGGTCGACGTCCGTCCGGTTCGCGACACTGCGCACCTGGAAGGCAAGGAACTGGAATTCAAGGTCATCAAGCTCGACCAGAAGCGCAACAACGTTGTCGTTTCCCGTCGTGCCGTCCTCGAAGCCGAGAACAGCGCCGAGCGCGAAGCCCTGCTGGAAACTCTGCAGGAAGGCCAGGTTGTCAAAGGTATCGTCAAGAACCTCACCGACTACGGCGCGTTCGTTGATCTGGGCGGCGTAGATGGTCTGCTGCACATCACCGACATGGCTTGGAAGCGTATCAAGCATCCTTCCGAGATCGTCAACGTTGGCGACGAAATCGACGTCAAGGTGCTGAAATTCGACCGCGAGCGCAACCGCGTCTCCCTGGGTCTGAAGCAGCTGGGCGAAGATCCATGGGTTGCCATCACTGGTCGCTACCCAGAAGGCACTCGTGTCAACGCCAAGGTCACCAACCTCACCGACTACGGCTGCTTCGCCGAGCTGGAAGAGGGTGTTGAAGGCCTGGTGCACGTGTCCGAAATGGATTGGACCAACAAGAACATCCATCCTTCCAAGGTCGTTCAGGTTGGCGACGAAGTGGAAGTCATGGTTCTGGATATCGACGAAGATCGTCGTCGTATCTCCCTGGGCATCAAGCAGTGCAAGATGAACCCATGGGAAGAGTTCTCCAGCAAGTTCAACAAGGGCGACAAGATCTCCGGCTCCATCAAGTCGATCACCGATTTCGGTATCTTCATTGGTCTGGACGGCGGCATCGACGGTCTGGTTCACCTGTCCGACATCTCCTGGAACGAAGTTGGCGAAGAAGCCGTACGTCGTTTCAAGAAGGGCGACGAGATCGAAACTGTCATCCTGTCTGTTGATCCAGAGCGCGAGCGCATCTCCCTGGGCGTCAAGCAGCTGGAAGACGATCCGTTCTCCAACTTCGTTTCTCTGAACGAGAAGGGCACCATCATCACTGGTACCGTCAAGGAAGTTGACGCCAAGGGCGCAGTAATCACCCTGGGTGAAGAGATCGAAGGTACTCTGAAAGCCTCCGAAATCAGCCGTGACCGCGTTGAAGACGCGCGCAACGTCCTGAACGTCGGTGACGAAGTTGAAGCCAAGATCATCAGCGTTGACCGCAAGAGCCGTGTCATCAGCCTGTCGATCAAAGCGAAAGACGTGGAAGACGAGAAAGAAGCCATCCAGGACCTGCGCAAGCAGGAAATGCTGGCCGCTGGTCCGACCACCATTGGTGATCTGATCAAGCAGCAGATGGAAAACAAGGGCAACTAAGTAGCCTTTGTAATGAAAAAGGAGTGACTTCGGTCGCTCCTTTTTTTTGCGTTGGAAAAATGGCTTGAGCGTGCTGCTTGCCCCGCCCTGCAGCTGCGTGGTACAAACAATAAAAACGGATCCTAGCCGATTGAATAAAAAGGAAAAATCATGACGAAGTCGGAGTTGATCGAACGCATAGTCGAGCAACAGGGCCAGTTGTCAGCCAAGGATGTGGAGCTGGCCATCAAGACCATGCTGGAACATATGTCCGCGGCGTTGGCGACAGGCGAGCGTATTGAGATACGGGGTTTTGGCAGTTTTTCATTGCACTACCGTGCGCCGCGCATTGGTCGCAACCCCAAGACCGGTGAATCAGTGCAGTTGGAAGGTAAGTACGTCCCGCATTTCAAACCGGGCAAGGAGTTGCGCGATCGCGTCAACGATTCTCTGGAAACCGCGTGACTCAAGCGGTATGACTGATCGTCAGGCTGCGCTATACTGCTCTCCTGCTTAACGGATGGGAGTGGTGGCATGCAATGGCTGAAACGCGCGGTGCTGATCATCGTTCTATTATTGGTGGCACTGGCGACCATTGATTTCATGCTGGAAAATCAGCAGAACATCGCGTTGCAATTTCTCGAAATATCCTCCCCCGAGTTACCTATCTCCCTGTTCATCGTTATTGCCTTTATTCTTGGCAGTCTGCTGGGTATTTTCATTGGCTGGTTGCTGACGGCCCGTCTGCGTCTGCGCATGATGGTCCAGAGTAATGAGCTCAATCGCTATCGCAAGGAAGTCGACAAGCTGCGCACCCAGGCTATCAAAGGCTGATTACCATGCAGGAGCTGTTGTTCCTCGGGTTGTTCATGGGGGCGCTGGGTGTGGGTTGGTTTCTCGGGCGACGAGAAGCAATCAAAGTCGGTTTCATGTTGGCTCCCCATGGCAGTGCGCTCGACAAGCAATACTTCATCGGTCTCAACTATCTTCTCAACGAGCAGCCGGACGAGGCGATCGAAACTTTTATTCGAGCCCTTGAGGTCAACCCGGAAACAGTCGAAACGCACATAGCCATCGGCAAGCTATTCTGTCAGCGCGGTGATGTGGAACGTGCCATCAAGGTTCATCAGAATCTTCTGGCGCGGCCTAATCTCACTTCCCTGCAGGCCGATCGAGTGCAATTCGAACTGGCCCGCGATTATCTCGCGGTGGGGCTGCATCATCGTGCTGAGCGCTTGCTGGATGAGTTGGTGGACTCGGGCTCCAGTCTGCGTGCCGACGCGTTGGCCGACCTGGTACGCATTTATGAGCGCGAGCGCGATTGGCAGCGTGCTGTGGCGGTGGGGCAGCGCCTGGTCAAGGAGCGGAGCGCCTTCGCTACCACGCTGGGGCATTATCATTGCGAGCTGGCCCGCGAGGCGCAGGCGCGCAATGAGTGGCCGCAGGCACGGCGTCATTTGCTGGACGCGCTGGCTGTCCATCGCGGGAGCGTGCGCGCCATGCTCATGCTGGCCGAGCTGGAGGCGGGGCAGGGACGTGAGCGGGACGAGCTCAAGTGGTTGCGCCGGTTGGCGACGCACGATGCGGATTTCGTGCCTCAGGCGTTGCCCTTGCTGCGACATCTGGCCGATGGAGGGACGCTGGATCTGCTGGCCTATCTTGACGATGTGCTGGAAAATAAACACCCCCCGATGGTGGCAACGGTGCTGGCACGCGCCGATGAGCTGCATAAGCGTGCCGGGCTCGCTGCGGCCAGTGAATATGTGCTTGCCCACCTGCAACAGCAGCCATCACTGAGCGGACTGCTGTACCTGATCGATCTGCACAAGGATAATGTCGAGCCGCGAGGATATGCCAACCTCATGATTCTGCGCGGGATCGTCGAAACGCTGTTGATCGATAAACACAAATATCGTTGTCAGGCCTGCGGCTTTTCCGGTAAGCAGTTGCACTGGCAATGCCCGACCTGCCATGGATGGTCGACGATAAGACCGTTGAAGGGGCGAGAATTGGCTGTAGCCACTCCGTCGCTGCGACCCATTTGATACAGGAAAGATAAATGCCCTGCAATACCCCGATAATCGTTGCTCTGGATTTCCCTGATGCAGCATCAGCGGTCGCGATGGCCGAACGCCTCGATCCGGCATTGTGCCGCCTCAAGGTGGGCAAGGAGTTGTTTACCGCAACTGGACCCGCTGTAGTGCAGACGCTCCAGGACAAGGGCTTCGACGTGTTTCTGGATCTCAAATTCCATGACATTCCCAATACCACTGCCAGCGCGGTGCGCTCGGCTGCTGAGTTGGGAGTATGGATGGTGAACGTGCATGCCGGCGGTGGTCGGCGCATGATGGAAGCTTGCCGCGAGATCCTTGAGCGCCGCTCGGGCCCACGTCCGCTGCTGACGGCGGTTACAGTGCTGACCAGCCTTGAGCAGGAGGATTTGCTGGAGGTGGGTATCGATATCGAGCCCATGGTGCAGGTGCAGCGTCTGGCGCGTCTTACACAGGACTGTGGACTGGATGGCGTGGTCTGCTCGGCGCGGGAAGCTAAGGCGCTCAGAAGTGTGCTGAATGAGGATTTCAAGCTGGTGACGCCGGGTATCCGCCCGGATGATGCCAGTGCCGACGATCAGAAGCGTATCGTGACGCCACATCAGGCCATGGAAAACGGCAGCAACTATCTGGTGATCGGTCGCCCCATCACGCGCGCTGAGGATCCGGCTGCGGTGTTATCCGCTATTTTGGAAAGTTTGGATAACTGAAAGCGATAGAAGGTTGTTGGTGTCTACTGGTGCTTGCTGGGAACAGGTTGGCCGGCAGGGCCGTGCCGACACGCTGCAAGTACATCCATGTAAGCTCGCGGTCGCCATCCATGGCGACACGACGGTCGGCACGGCCCTGCCGGCCAACCTCTTCTGCGATGCACTGTGTGGCTGATGATTTTAAACCCGCGGCGCCGACGATATCCATCCTTTGCAGCGGGAGCGGCTTGCCTGCGACCGTTTGATGCCAGGGATGGCATCAATGAGCCTACATGGATGTATTTACGGCGTGTCGCATGCAGGCCGCTCCCGCTGCAAAGGTAACTCAAAGCATGAAGCGGGCCGGGTCAGGTCAGCACAGAGCTATCAGCTGATCTGCGACTGCTGATAGTTCTCTATACCTACCTTGTCGATCAGGCTGAGCTGAGTCTCGATCCAGTCGACGTGTTCTTCTTCCGACGTCAGGATGTCCTCTGCCAGCTCACGGCTGCCGTAATCAGCGATGCTCTCGAAGTAGGCGATGGCGGCCTTGAGGTCGGGGATGCCTTTCATTTCCAGGCGCAGGTCGCACTCGAGGATTTCGCGGGTGTTCTCGCCGATCATCAGCTTGCCGAGATCCTGCAGGTTCGGGATGCCTTCGAGAAACAGGATGCGCTTGGTCAGGGCATCGGCGTGCTTCATTTCATCGATGGACTCGTGATATTCGTGGTCGCCCAGCTTGTCCAGACCCCAGTCCTGCAACATGCGTGCATGCAGGAAGTACTGGTTGATGGCAACCAGCTCGTTGCCGAGCAGAATATTGAGATGGCGGATTGCCTGTGCGTCGCCTTTCATGACGGAATTCCTCAGTGCGGGATCAATCAACTGAGTGTGCTACCGGAAAGGCGGACTGTCAAACACAGCCCTTGCAAATCAAATAGATAGAAATGTTTCTCGGCAGAATACAAGACGCATTCACGCCATTGCGAATTGCCCTGCATTAATAAAGCTGGCGGTGGCGGCCTCACGGTATTCACCGATAATGGATTTGCACTCACGGCCGCATTTGCCGCATTGATTAGCTACATCCAGACGCTCTCGAAGGTCACGCATACTGCAGGCGCCGTCGGTAACGGCATCGCGAATCTGAGTATCGGTAATCCCCTTGCAAAGACATACGTACATCGGCGCCACTCCAAGGTTTTCAATAATGGCTACAAGCTAATCGCAATGAGAATAATTGTCAAACAACTATTAATGTTATTCGCATGTAGCGGGACGAGCGGTCGTGGAAACGTTTATCAGCGTTCTGAATAGCCACCATCTTTGCGCCTGATATTGTCCGGAAGCCGCGGTGGCGTTGGGGGTGGAGCGGGAGGGGTGGTCATCTGGCCATTTTCGGTAACATCTGCAATGAAATCACACTCGGATATTGGTTACCGACTGACATAGACTCGAATCGACCCTGCGCACTCGCTTGCCGTACCGGCGGGCTGATCTGGCAGAGGTGAGAACAACTAGAAAATAAAGGCGGTGCCAGCTTCCGCCTGATCAATGGAGTCGCTCGATGAGTCAGTCCGGTATTCTGAAACGCTCTACTATCCTGATCCACGGCTCGGTGGGCATCCCTCTGGCCATCATTGGTTACCCGCTGGCGGTGTACCTTCCTCCTTTCTATGCCCAGGAAATGGGCCTGAACATGGCGCTGATGGCATTGGTGCTGGTGCTCGCGCGGTTTTCCGATGTGCTGACTGATCCGCTGATCGGCATGCTCAGCGACCGTTGGCAGACGCGGTTTGGCCGGCGCAAACCCTGGCTGGTCATGGGCACGCCTTTGATGTTGCTGGGTACGGTGATGATCTTCATGCCGCCGGATGGCGCCGGTATTCTGCATCTGCTGATCTGGACCGTGCTGATGTACTTCGGCTGGACCATGGTGACCTTGCCCTATGGCGCCTGGGGGGCGGAGCTGTCAACGCAGTATCATCAACGCAGCCGGGTTACCGCGTCGCGTGAAGGGTTCATTCTGCTGGGTCTGTTCATTGCGGCCCTGGCACCCGCGCTCGTTCAGGCCCTGGGCGCGCGTTATGCGGCCGGTGACACCGATAGTCTGGTGATGCGTGTTGCCGTTTGGTTGGTTGGGCGCGACGGTGAGCTGGGTATCGGCTACGGTCCCATTCTGGCTTCCATGGGCTGGCTATTGTTGATTCTGTTGCCGATTACTGTGCTGCTGGTGGTCACGCGGGTGCGTGAAGCGCCGCCGCGCTCGGTCCAGCGCACTGACTGGAAGAAGGGCTGGCGGGTGATGAAGAACAACGGTCCGTTCAAACGGCTGATGTTGATTCTGCTGATTGTCATCACCGGTGAGTCGTTCCGCAATGCCATGTCGGTGTTCTTCATGCAACATGTCATCCAGATACAGGCGCACATCGGCATGATGTATCTGCTGTATTTCGGGATCGGTATTCTGGGTATTCCGTTCTGGTTGGCGCTGGGTCGCAAGATTGGCAAACACCGCGCCTTCTGTGTGGCGGTCAGCGTATCCAGTATCAGTATTCTCGGCATGTTCTTTCTGCAGGCCGGCCAGCTGTTGCCGTTCGCTATCATGTTTGCGATCAAGGGCTTCTGCTTTGCTGCGTTCCAGTTCCTGCCGTTGTCGATGTTGGCGGATATCGTCGATCTGGATACCGCGCGCAGCAAGGAGCACCGTACTGGGCTGTTCTTCGCGATGTCCGGGATGGCGCAGAAGATGGCTATGGCGGTCGGTCTCGGCCTCTCGCTGGGCATGCTGTCGCTGGTCGGTTTTGATGCCACTCAGGCGGTGCATACCGAGCAGCAGCTGATGTCCCTGCGGGTGCTCTACATCATCGGGCCGGTGGTCATGTACATGGCTGCCTTCATGTTGGCGCGTAAATACCCTCTGACTTCCGACCGGCAGGAGCGTATCCGTCAGTGGATCCAGCGGCGTAACCTGCGTCTGCAGATTGTTGAGGTGGAGTAACTCGGCCAGCTGCGGCTGATGCCTTGTCGCGCAATGGATATGTTGTTCCGTTATGCTGTCATTTTTCAGCGAAGGTTAAGAGAAGGATGACAGCGATGTCTGAGCGGTCTCAGTTCAGTCTGTTGCGCAGCAGGCGCTTCTTGCCGTATTTCATCACCCAGTTTCTGGGTGCGTTCAATGACAACGTATTCAAGCAGGCGCTGGTCCTGGCCATCCTGTTCAAGATTGGTGTTACTGCCGATCCCAATGTGTTGATCAATCTCAGCGCACTGTTGTTCATCCTGCCGTTCTTCCTGTTTTCCGCCTTGGGCGGACAGTTAGGGGAGAAATTTCCCAAGCATGTACTGATTCGTATCATCAAGTTTGCCGAGATCATCCTCATGTTGACGGGGGCTGCCAGCGTGCTGTTAGGCAGTTTGCCGATGATGTTGATGGTGCTGTTTGCCATGGGAGCGCAATCATCGCTGTTCGGCCCGGTGAAGTATTCGATACTACCGCTGCATCTGGCGGAACGTGAGTTGATCGGCGGCAACGCGCTGGTGGAGATGGGCACCTTTCTGGCGATTCTCGGCGGTACCCTGTTCGCTGGCGTGTTGATGGCGGGCGAGGAATGGGCGAACTGGGTATCCGTGGCGGTGGTGAGTCTGGCGCTGCTGGGGTTTCTCGCCAGTCTGGCGATTCCGCCGACCGCGGCTGCGCTGCCGGGATTGCAGCTGGACTGGAACATCCTGCGTCAATCGGCACGGATTCTCCATCTGGGGTTGGTGCAGCAATCCAAACCGGTTTCCCGTTCACTGCTGGCCAACTCCTGGTTCTGGTTTCTCGGGGCGACCTACCTGGCACAGATCCCCGGTTTCACCCGGGATTACCTGGGCGGCGATGAGACCGTGGTGACGCTGATTCTTGCGGTGTTTTCCATCGGCATTGCCGCCGGCTCGCTGCTCTGTGAGCGCTTGTCCCGCAAGACCGTGGAGCTGGGCCTGGTGCCCCTCGGTGCCAGTGGCCTGACGCTGTTTGGTTTGCTGTTGTGGGGTGGCGCGGGCTTCATTGATATGCAGGCCGGCCAGTTGGGCTGGTTGCAGCTGTTACTGCAGCCGGCAGCCTGGGCGGTCATGTTCTGCATCCTTGGGCTCGGGATGTTCGGGGGACTGTACATAGTGCCGCTGTACGCATTGATTCAAGCCCGCACCGAGGACAGCGAGCGCTCCCGGGTCATCGCTGCAAACAATATTCTCAATTCCCTGCTGATGGTGATTTCGGCGGTGTTCGCCATGCTGATGCTGGGAGTCGTAGGGATCAGCATTCCGCAACTGTTTCTGGTGGTCTCTGTACTCAACGTGCTGGTCAGTCTGTATATCTTCCTGGCTGTCCCTGAATTCACCGAGCGGCTGAAGATATGGATGGGTCAATGGATCTGAATAACGATATACGGCGGCGTGATCAGTTGCTCCGCTGGACAGAGCAGGGACTGTTGACGCCCGAGCAGCTGGCCCCGGAGCAGCCACAACCGGCTGCGCGGCATTGGCTGCTGGCCCTTGATCGCGTGCTGGCCTTTTATGGCTGTCTGTTATTGGCGCTCGGGGTGATCTTCTTCTTTGCATTCAACTGGGAACAGTTGCACCGTTTCATCAAACTGGGCCTGGCGATGGCCGCTCTCAGTGGTTTTGCGGGTGCGGCGCTTGTCGTTGCCAGGGGCTCGGTTGCCTATCGCGCCGCGCTGTTTGGCGCATCGCTGACCACCGGCGGTTTACTGGCGCTGATCGGTCAGACTTATCAGACCGGTGCGGATATCTGGCAATTGTTTGCGGTCTGGGCGGCATTGAGTCTGCCCTGGGCGCTGCTGTCACGTTCGGTTGCCTGCTGGGCACTGTTCTGGGGTATCGCCAACCTGGCGCTGCTACGTTATCTCGCCTTGAGCACAGGCTGGTTTGTCGGGGATAGCACTGACACCGTGGCGGCGCTGATGAAGGTTGCTGTTTTCAATGTGTTGCTGTTGCTGCTGTTCGAAAGCCGTAGTAGCTGGTTGCCGCAGACGGCCAGAGCCATTCAGCGCCTGGCCGGCGCTGGTTTGCTTGCTGCCTTGGCCCTGGCTGCGATGCTTACCTGGTGGCGGCCGGAACAGCTCTATCCGTTGCTCGTGCTGGGCGCGGTATATCTGTTGGGCATTCCGGTTTATCAGCGGGTACGGCGCGACCTGCTGATGCTCGCCTTACAACTCTATTCGCTGGTCGTTGTGCTTGCCGCTGGACTGGCGCGCTTGCTGGAAGATATCGACGGCTTGGTGCAGTTCTGGGCTCTGGGGCTGTTCCTGCTGTTGGGTAGCGCCGTGGTCTCGGTTTGGCTGCAGCGCTGGCATCGGGAGGAGGGCGTATGAATACTCCATGGAAACAGGCCTTGCTGGATGATCTGCTGCAGCAACAGGTCATCCAACAAGACGGATATGCCCAGTTGCAGCGGGAAGAGGGAGCGCCATGGTATGTGATGCTTCTGTCTGCCATTGCGGCCTGGTTTGCGGCAATGATGTTGCTGGGCGCGTGGGTGATGATGACGGATGCCAGTCCGCTTCCGAGCATCTTTGCTGCGGCGATCCTGCTGCTGTCAGCCATCTGGTTGTTGCGCAGTTCAGGGGCTTTTGCGGTGCAGCTGGGGTTGGCATTGTCCCTGCTCGGCCAGGCCATGCTGGTGTTTTCCATTATCGAACTGGAACTGCATACGGGCGCTGACGAACGCATTCCCGCGTTGGTTGCGCTGGTACTGAGTTGCGGCATGTTGATGGCCAGAGCCGGTTCGGCGCATCGATTTTTCTGTGCGTTGATTGCCATGGTGAGCCTGGCAGTATTGGTAGGAAACAATCCCTTATTGGCGTTGTATGGCGTAGCCCTGGCCGCACTGGCTGTCTGCTTGTGGCTCAGGCGTGCTCGCTGGGCTGCTTCAAGTCGCGCGGCCGTGCTTCGCGCTGTTACCGGTGCGGCAACGCTCCTGGCACTGGCCCTTGGGGTGCTCGGGCAGCCTTATGCGCATGCCGCATCGTGGTTTGGTTCGGTTGCAGTCGACGCCGCTCATCTGCGATGGCTGTACCCCACCGGCGCTGCGGTTATCTTGTTGGCGACACTGGTGTGGCTGATGCGTGGAGTGCAGCAATCGATTCGGTTGGGTGCTCTGGCGGGTGTTCTGATCCTCATTGCGTTGTGTGTTCAGACGCCGGGATTGCTGATCGGTGCGGCTTTGTGGCTGGCGGTATTTCACGCCTGTGACCGTTTGTGGTGCATGCTGGTAGGCGCTGGCGTTGCCTTGTACCTCGGCGATCTGTATTACAGTCTGCATATCACCTTGCTGACCAAGTCCATGCTCTTGGCGGCAAGCGGGTTGTTGCTGCTGGTGTTGCGTCGGACGGTCATAGTGCCGATGAGGAGAGTTCCGTGAGCAAAGCGCGTGTGGGTATTGTTGCTGCCTGGTTGCTGGTGATGGCGGTGGCGGGGTATGCCGTGAACGGGCATGAAAAGACCCTGCGCGATGGTCAGCTGGTACTACTGCGCCTGGCCCCGGTGGACCCGCGCTCATTGATGCAGGGAGACTACATGGCGTTACGTTTCGCGGTGGATGAAGAGTTGCGCGCCGACGCCGGAGAATGGCCGAAATATGCCTATCTGCAACTGGGTGCGGAGTCGCGGGCGAGTTTTGCCGGCACTGGCGACGCGCCGACCGGAGAGCCGGGCAGGGTGTCCATGCGGATCAGACCGGGAGGGCGTGGCGCCAGTCTCGGACCCAATGCGTTCTTTTTTCAGGAAGGGCATGCAACGCTGTATGAAAATGCGCGTTGGGGTGGGTTTCGTGTAGCAGCTGACGGCACTGCGCTGCTTACCTCGCTCTATGACGAGGAGTTGGAACTGCTGGGTAATAATCGCCGCTAGGTTCCGTGGAGACCGCCGTCAGGTTCTGCGTCCGAGATCAGGCTTTCTGAGTCTTGGCCGGTGCCGCTTTGGTAGCGGGTTTGCCATAGGTCTGGCCGCTGGTGCCATTGGGAATGTTCTGAATTTCGCCGCCGGAGGCGAGGAACGCGCTGATCTGATCATTGATCGAGGCGCTGGTGGCCACAGCTGCATCAGCCTTGCGTTTGGCCGGGGCTGTTTTAGGTTTGGCTACGATCTTGACGGCAGGTTTAGTCGACATGAATTGCACCTCTTGGCAGGAAAAACAACCATAATACACTTTATCTGTCAATAATGCTTGGTTGCTTTTTTCCGTCCGTTTTCGTCGAGTGCGGAAACGGACGGAAAGAGGCTTTCAATCAGTCACAATCAGTGCTGATGACCACCTGCACCGTGGGCATGGCCATGGGCAAGTTCGTCTTCAGTGGCGGCGCGCACCGACAGGATTTCCACCTCAAAGGTCAGGTCGCGGCCAGCCAGAGGGTGATTGGAGTCCACTTCGGCCTGGGACAAGCCTACCTTGACCACAGTGACCTGACGCGGACCCTGTTCGGTCTGAATCACCGCCAGCATACCAGGCTTCCATTTCTTAGCGCCTTGCAGGTGCTTGACCTGAACCTTCTGCGTGGCATTGTCCTTGCGTGGGCCATACGCCTTGTCGACCGGCAGGTCGATGCTGAAAGCATCACCCGCTGCGCGACCTTCCAGTGCCTCGACCAGACCTTCAAGCAGGCCGGGCTGACCATGCAGATAGAGGACGGGATCGTGCTGGCGTGAACTTTCGATCTCGCCGCTGGCATCGGACAGGGTGTAGTGGAATTCGACCACTGAATTTTTTGCAATCTGCATGAAACGACTCGTCAGGTTGGTTGGGATCGCCATTATCCGGGGCTGTCGGGCTCTTGCCAAGCCGGCAGCCAGACATTCAGGCCGAAGAGCTCGCTTCCAGCACCTGCTCGAGCGGCAGTTGGGCACTGACATTGACGCTGCCCTGCGCAGCAAACACCACCAGATGATCGGCGGAGATGCGGATACCCAGCACTTCGCCCAGGGGGTGATCGTCATGACTGGGAAAGATGGTTTCCAGGGTGCTGCCGGTGGGCAGTTGCAGACGGTACAGGGTGCTGGCGCCGAGGAATACCTTGCCGGTGATGGTCGCCGTCAGACTGCTGCCTTCCTCGCCGACGATGTCATCGGGACGCAGCAGCACATCGACCGCACTGCCCGCCGCCAACTGATAGGCACGGTTGCCGCGGATCACGCCCAGCTCGGTCTGTACCGTGTCCGGGGTCAGCAGTTGCCCGCGAATGAAGTACCCCTGGCCGATAAAGCTCGCGACGAAAGGGGTGGCGGGCTCGTGGTACAGGTTGTAGGGCGTATCCCATTGCTGCAGTTGCCCCTCGCGCAGTACACCAACCTGATCACAGACGGCAAAGGCCTCGCTCTGATCATGGGTCACCAGCATGGCGCTGGTTCCCCGGGCTTTGAGAATATCGCGCACTTCGCCCGACAGGCGGCGACGTAATTCGCCATCCAGATTGGAAAAGGGTTCATCCAGCAACAGCAGTTGAGGTTCCGGTGCCAGTGCCCGAGCGAGGGCCACGCGCTGCTGTTGACCGCCAGACAGCTCATGCGGATAACGCTGGCCCAGCTTGCCGAGTTTGACCATCTCCAGCAGCTCGCCGACGATCTGTTTGCGCTTGGGATGTTTGTTGATGCCGAAAGCGATGTTCTGCGCGACCGTCAGGTGTGGAAACAGGGCATAGTCCTGAAACACCATGCCGATCCGCCGCTGTTCCGGCGGTACGTTATGCGTCAGGCTCGACAATACTTTGCCGCCCAGACGAATCTCGCCGTCGTTGATGGGTTCAAAACCGGCAATACTGCGCAGTGTCGTGGTCTTGCCACAGCCTGACGGGCCGAGCAGGCAACCGATATCGCCTGCGCGCAGATGGATGCTCAGATCCTGCACTACCTTGTGTCCGCCATAGCCGCAGGCGAGGTTATTCAGCTCGAGAACAATATCGGACATCGGCTTACCGTCAATCAATCAGCAGAAATTCAACCAGTGCCTTCTGGGCATGCAAACGGTTTTCCGCTTGATCCCAGACCACACTGCGCGGGTCATCCATCAACTCGGAGGACACTTCCTCGCCACGGTGAGCCGGCAGGCAATGCATGAAAATCACTGACTCATCGGCGCGGTCCAGCATCGCCGGGGTTACCTGGTACGGGGCGAAGCGCTGCATGCGCGCCTGGGCCTCGTCTTCCTGGCCCATCGATGCCCATACATCGGTGCTGACCAGATGCGCGCCCGCCACCGCTTCATTGGGATCGCGCACCACGGTGACCCGGTCACCGGCCTTGTCGAGAAATACCTGATCCGGTTCATAGCCTTCAGGGCAGGCGATACGCAGCTGGAAGTCGAATTGGATAGCGGCATGGATGTAGCTGTGACACATATTGTTGCCGTCGCCGATCCAGGCTACAACCTTGTCCTTGATGCTGCCCCGGTGCTCCATAAAGGTCTGCATGTCGGCCAGTAGCTGGCAGGGATGCAGGTCATCGCTCAGACCGTTGATCACCGGTACCTGGGAATGGGCAGCAAAGGTCTCCAGGGTGGCATGGGCGAAGGTGCGGATCATAACGGCATCGCACATGCGCGACAGTACCCGGGCGCTGTCTTCGATCGGCTCCCCACGGCCCAGCTGGGTATCGCGGGGTGACAGGAAAATGGCCTGGCCGCCCAACTGAATCATGCCGGCCTCAAAGGACACCCGAGTACGGGTGGAGGCCTTTTCGAAAATCATGCCCAGCACGCGGTTCTTCAACGGCTCGTAGATGACCCCCTGACGATGCAGAGACTTGAGCTCGGTGCCGCGTTTCAGCAGTCCAGCCAGTTCTGCCGGGGAACAATCCATCAACGAAAGGAAATGCCGTACAGTCATCTTGTGCTACCTGGTTACATTGGCCAGCTGTCGACCGGAAAACAGTAGGCCTTACCATGGCCTGACGGCCCGGTAGAAGCCATACCTGAAAAAGTGAGAATCGGTGATCTTATAGGGAAAATCCGCTGCAAGGCAAATCAGCTCTGTTTCCCGATGGGAGTCATTGCGCAAGGTGCTGAGGTTTGCGGTACACTGGGCGCCATTTCGGGCAACCAAACGTCATTGAGGACCCTCCATGAGCACCATCGATACCATTCAAGAGCAAATCACCAGCAATCCGGTTCTCATCTACATGAAAGGAGCGCCGAACGCGCCCCAGTGCGGCTTCTCCGCCCGGGCTGTTCAGGCGCTGATGAGCTGCGGCCAGAAGTTCGCCTACGTGGACATTCTGCAGAATCCGGACATACGTGCCGAACTGCCAAAATACGCCAACTGGCCGACTTTTCCGCAACTGTGGATCAGCGGTGAGCTGGTCGGCGGCAGCGATATCATCCAGGAACTGTTCGATTCCGGTGAGCTGGCGACGATGATCACGGCAGCAGTCGAAGACTGAATCCGGCTGCACACCAAAACCCGTCCCGGTATTGCCGCGACGGGTTTTTTTGACTTGGCTGGGCAGGCTGATCAGACAGGGCTCAATTCCAGCTAACCACCGGGCAGCAAAAGAAATTTTCCATAGTCCCTCTTGTGAAAAAACAACGATTATGTAAAATGCCGCATCACGAATACGGAGCGTAGCGCAGCCTGGTAGCGCGTCTCGTTCGGGACGAGAAGGTCGCTGGTTCGATTCCAGTCGCTCCGACCAAATTAACAAAACCCGCCATAAGCGGGTTTTGTTGTTTTTGCCCTGCGCTACTCCTGACTATCCTCCTGACCCATGCTGTTGATCTCCTGCAATGCCTTGCTGGAATGCACGACACAACCTTCTTCATCGCCATTTGATTGGGCTTCGCCCGCCAGGCGTATATGGTCTTCCAGCTGGGTGCGAGCCTCATCAGAGAGCTGGTCGAGGGGGGCTGCGGAGTGTCTTGCCAGTTCTTGCATATTGGATGTGCAGCTGATGTCCTGAGCGAATGCGACCGGGCTGGCCAATAATGCGGTGGCAATGATCAACGAAGCGGTCTTCATGTTGTCTCTCCCATCTGCAATGAAATGTCTCTTCAACTGTGACAGCGGTCTCAATGGAGGGTTTGATCTTTTGCTCCGGAGCACATAGTCAGCGCAAATAGTCTCCCGTGTGCTATCTGCAATTGCCCGCCACTGGTATCCTCGACGGCTTCTATGGAATCAGGAGTGGCCCGCTGGTCATGACTAACGACAATCTCGAAAACAAGAGCTTCCTTCTGCTGTTGGCACTGGTTTCAGTGGCCTTCGTCTGGTTGCTGCTGCCGTTCTACAGTGCGGTATTCTGGGGCACCATCCTGGCGCTGATCTTTCAGCCGATGCAGCGCCGCTTCGAGGCACGTTTCAATCAGCGGCGCGGCATGGCGGCTCTGGCCACACTGTTGATCATCCTGTTTATCGTGATTCTGCCGGTCAGTCTGCTGGCTGGGGCTCTGGTTCAGGAAGGGGCGGCCGTCTATCAGCGCATCGATTCGGGCACGCTGGACTTCGGTGGCTATCTGGAGCAGGTCATCAATGCCTTGCCGAGTTTCGCCCAGGACCTGCTGGTGCGCTTCGGTATGACGGATATCTCCAGTGTGCAGGAGCGCATCTCCAGCCTGGCCATGAGCGGTAGTCAGTACCTGGCGACCAAGGCTTTCAGCATTGGTCAGAATACCTTCCAGTTCCTGATCAGCTTCGCGATCATGCTCTATCTGCTGTTCTTCCTGTTACGCGACGGGCGCCATGTGGCGGCGAGGGTGCAGCGGGCGATCCCGCTGGGGGAAATCTACAAACACCACCTGCTGAGCAAATTCACCACTGTGGTCAAGGCCACCGTCAAGGGCAACATCGCCGTGGCGGTGATTCAGGGCGCGCTGGGCGGCTTCATTTTCTGGGCGCTGGGGTTGCAGGGCGCCTTGCTCTGGGGCGTGATAATGGCCGTGTTGTCATTGTTGCCGGCAGTAGGCGCGGGCCTGATCTGGGGGCCGGTAGCGATCTACTTCCTGGCTACCGGAGCCATCTGGCAAGCGGCGGTATTGACGGCATTCGGTGCTGTGGTCATCGGTCTGGCGGATAACGTGCTGCGCCCGATTCTGGTCGGCAAAGACACCAAGCTGCCGGACTACGTGATACTGATTTCCACTCTCGGCGGGATGGCTCTGTTCGGGCTCAACGGCTTTGTCATTGGACCGTTGATCGCGGCCCTGTTCATAGCCGCCTGGAGCCTGTATGCCGAGGCGCGGGAAGAGCATGAGGTGGTGGCGGTACCGACCGAGGAAGTGGCGACGCTCGACGAGATGGACGAGGTCGTCGGTGCGCCGCCGGAGCCCCCGCTCAAGGGCTCTGATTCCTGATCCGTCGCACCGCATCCAGCCAGCCCGTGTACAGCGCTTCGCGGCGCTCTTCGGGCATGGCCGGATGAAAGCTGCGTTCGCAATCCCAGCGCGCGGCGAAGGTTTCCAGACTGTCGAACAATCCCTGTTGCAAACCCGCTAGAAAGGCCACGCCCAAGGCGGTGGTTTCCGTCACCTGGGGGCGATCCACCGGCACGCCGAGGGTGTTGGAGAGCGCCTGAACCATCCAGTTATTGACCACCATGCCGCCATCCACGCGCAGCGATGAGGTGGCGATGGCGCCGTCGGCAGTCATGGCCTCCAGCAGATCGCGGGTCTGGAAACACACCGACTGCAAACCGGCCGTGACGATTTCGGCAATCCCGGTATCCCGCGTCAGACCAAAGATGGCACCGCGTGCCTGCGGGTCCCAATAGGGCGCGCCCAGACCCGTGAAGGCCGGCACCAGATACACGCCACTCTGATCACCCACCTGTTCGGCCAGCGCTTCGGTTTCGTCGGCGTGGCGGATCAGTTTCAAACCATCGCGCAGCCACTGGATCGCCGCTCCGGCGACAAAGATGCTGCCCTCCAGGGCATAGGTGGTCTGGCCGTTGAGTCGATAGCCAATGGTGGTCAGCAATCGATGGGAGGAGATTACCGGTTGGTCGCCGGTATTCATCACCATGAAGCAACCCGTGCCATAGGTACTCTTGACGCTGCCGGGCGTAAAGCAGGCCTGCCCGACCAGTGCCGCCTGCTGGTCACCGGCCATCGCGGAAATCGGCAGGCTGACGCCGAACAGCTCTGCATCGGTATGCCCGAAATCCGCTGCGTTATCCAGCACCTCGGGCAGCAGGCTGGATGGGATATCGAGCAGTTGCAGCAGCTCCTGGTCCCACTGCTGGTCATGGATATTGAACAGCATGGTGCGTGAGGCATTGGTGGCGTCGGTACGGTGTACCCGGCCACCGGTCAGGCGCCACAGCAGGAAGCTGTCCACCGTGCCGAAGCGCAGCTCGCCCCGTTCAGCGCGCTCGCGCGCACCTTCCACATTGTCCAGCAGCCAGCACAGCTTGGTGGCAGAGAAGTAAGGATCGATCAGCAGACCGGTGCGCTGGCTGACCAGGGGCTCATGACCCTCGGTCTGCAGCTGATCGCAGAAGGCCGCCGTGCGCCGGTCCTGCCAGACGATGGCCGGATAGACCGGCTCACCGGTAGCCGCATCCCAGACCACGGTGGTCTCGCGCTGGTTGGTGATGCCGATGGCCAGCACATCCGCGGCGTCCAGTTCGGCCTTGCTCAGCGCTTCGCGGACCACGGCCAGCACGCTCTGCCAGATTTCCTCTGGATCGTGTTCCACCCAGCCATCCTGGGGAAAATGCTGGGTGAACTCCTGCTGCGCCACGCTCACCGGATGGCATTGCGCGTCGAATATCATGGCGCGGCTGCTGGTAGTGCCCTGATCGATGGCGAGAAGGTGTGTTGGCATTGAGGTGGTCCCTGGGGTCCGATGGATGATCAGCCGGCCCGGCCGATGGCGGCGAAGCGGGCGCCGGTCTGGCTGGCCAGATCCTGTGGTGGCAATTCTATCTCCAGACCACGCCGTCCCCCGCTGACGAACATGTTTGACCAATCACTGGCACTGGCATCAATGAAGGTGCGCAGGCGCTTCTTCTGGCCCAGCGGACTGATACCGCCCAGCAGATAGCCGGTGCTGCGCTGGGCGGCGGCGGGGTCGGCCATGGCAACCTTCTTGGCGCCAGCGGCCTTGGCCAGCAGCTTCAGGTCCAGCACCCCGTTGACCGGCACCACCGCGACCAACAGTTCGCCGGTATCCGTGCTGGCCAGCAGCGTCTTGAATACCTGCCGTGGGTCGAGCCCGAGTTTGTCGGCGGCCTCGCCGCCATAGGATTCGGCCTGCGGATCGTGCGCGTAGCGGTGCAACTGATAACTTACCTTGGCTTTGTCGAGCACCTTTGTTGCTGGAGTCATGCGTTGTCTCAGTCGGCTATCTTGACCACCATTTTGCCAAAATTCTGCCCTTCGAGCAGCCCGATGAACGCCTCGGGTGCATTTTCCAGCCCTTCGACCCGGTGCTCCTTGACCTTCACCTTGCCCTCGGCGACCCAAGGCGTCATTTCCTTGAGAAAGTCCGGGTAGTGCGGGCCATAATTGTCGAAGATGATGAACGCCTGCATGCGGATGCGCTGGCTCAACATCAGGCGCATCAACTGCGGCAGGCGGTCCGGGCCCGACGGCAACTCGGTGGCGTTGTACTGGGCGATCAGCCCGCACACCGGCACCCGGGAATGGGGATTAAGCAGCGGCATGACCGCATCGAATACCTTGCCGCCGACGTTTTCGAAATACACATCGATGCCCTCGGGGCAGGCATTGGCCAGATCATCAGCCAGGCTGTCGAGTTTATGATCCAGACAGGCATCGAACCCCAGTTCGTCCACCGCATAGGCGCACTTGTCCGGTCCGCCGGCGATACCAACCACGCGGCAGCCCTTGAGCTTGGCCACCTGACCGACCACGCTGCCGACCGGGCCGGTGGCCGCGGCCACCACCACCGTCTCGCCGGCCTTGGGTTGGCCGATGTCGAGCAGACCCATATAGCCGGTGAAGCCGGGCATACCGAGCACGCCAAGGGCCTGGGATGGCTCCGCCATATTCGGGTCCAGCTTGAATACCATGCTGCCATTGGACAGGCTGTAGTCCTGCCAGCCGGCGGTGTAGCACATCACCAGATCGCCGGCGGCAAAGCCATCGAGGTTGGACTCCATTACCCGGCTGACCGCACCACAGGGCATCACGTCGCCCACTGCCACCGGGTCGGCGTAGGATTTGGCATCACTCATGCGGCCACGCATGTAGGGATCCAGCGACATCCACACATTGCGCAGCAGCATCTGGCCCTGGCCGGGATCGGGAATCTCGGCTTCGACCAATTTGAAGTTATCCGGCACCGGCGCGCCCACGGGACGCGAGGCGAGCAGGATCTGACGGTTAATGGTGGTGGTTTGCGGCATGTGACTTCCCCGGTGTGAAACAGATGACTGAGTCACCCAGTATAGAGGTCACGGCTCCCGAGGCAATCAACCCACGTACGTACCGGGAATCATCGTGTGTAGGAGAGGGCGTGGCCAGGTGGTTCTGACGAACAAGGTGGTCGTTATACCAAACTCGTCAGGCAGAAGCCGCCTTGAGAGGTTTGGGTTGTGCGTCAGTTGGCAGAACAGGCGCATTGTGGCGGCTCGGCGGGGTTTTGGCGTAGGCTTGGCGCAGTGCTGAATGAAACAGGACAACAAGAACATGATGGACGTCGTCACCAACGCGCTGGATGAACCCGGCTTGCTGGCCCAAAGTCGTCGCCTTGGTCGGCTGCGGCTCCCGCCATCGATCGAGGCCGACTTCCAGGCCTATCTGCACCGCAAGATGTGCAGCCGGGTATGGCCGGTGGCGGTGTCCAGTATCGGCTTCATGTTGCTGTTCATCTGGGTGGATTACGCTTTCCTGCCGGCGTCCGTGCATCAACTGAGCATCACCGTGCGGGTGCTGGTGCTGCTGCTGATGTGCTTCTGCCTGTGGTACTCCAATCGGCCGGGGCGGGTGGCTCCGCGATCCGCCTTCAATACCGCCACCCTGGGATATGTATGCACCGGGCTGATGGTGATCATGGTCATCCTGGCTTGCCGGACGCAGCAGGTACCGGTGGCGGTCACCCACGATGGTCTGTATCTGATACTGCTGTCGGGCTGCTTCCTGTTGGGCCTGCCTATGCGCAACTCGGTGCTGGGCTCCTGGTTCATCGTGCTTGCCTATCTGGTCGGGGAGGTGGCTATCGGTTCGTCGCGGCAGAGTGTGCTGGGCAATGGTCTGTTCCTCGGCTGTTTCACCCTGATGGGCAGCATCGGTGCCTACGCCTATGAACATATGCTGCGCCGCGCCTATCTCAACGAGCAGCTACTGCAGGCGGCGCGGGACCGCGCGGAGCGGGAAAGCCATGGCAAGACGCGCTTTCTGGCCACCGCCAGTCATGATTTGCGTCAGCCGCTGCATGCTATGACCCTGTTCATTCGGCATCTGGAAGAAAAGGTGATCGAACCGGAGACTCGCAAAAGCGTCACGCGCCTGGCCGAATCGACCCATTTGCTGCAAGCCATGCTCAACTCGCTGCTGGACATCTCTCGACTCTCGGTGGGCATGGTGCGGCCACAGCTCCGCCACATCAATCTGCATGGCTGGCTGCAGCGGCTGATCGCCGGCTTCGAGGTCAGTGCCCGGGAGCGGGATATTGAACTGGTACTCAATTGCCCGCTGCGCAGCGCGCTGTATACCGATCCCATGCTGCTGGAACGCCTGGTGCGCAACTATTTGAATAATGCCTTGGTGCACGCGGGCGCGACGCGTGTGCAGGTCGTGGTGAGCGAACGGGACGAGCAGGTGCGCATCGCCGTGGTGGATAACGGTTGCGGGCTGAGTCGCGACGAACAGGCGCGGGTATTCGAGGAGTTTACCCAACTGCGCAACCCCGCACGTACCTTGGAAAAAGGCGTTGGACTGGGATTGTCGATCTGCCGACAGCTTCAGCATCTGCTGGAATACCCCTCTGGCGTGGAGTCCGAACCGGGGCAGGGTGCCTGTTTCTGGATAGAGGTGCCGGTGGGTGAGTGGCAGGAAGAGGCCATGCTCAACCCGATGCTCGGCAGTACGACGCTGCAGGGGCGGGTGCTGCTGGTTGAGAATGATCTGGTCAACCGC
This sequence comes from Pseudomonas sp. FME51, assembly GCF_014897305.1. Taxonomy (NCBI): domain Bacteria; kingdom Pseudomonadati; phylum Pseudomonadota; class Gammaproteobacteria; order Pseudomonadales; family Pseudomonadaceae; genus Pseudomonas; species Pseudomonas sp. FME51. The sequence continues at coordinate 211,642 of NZ_JABUYN010000008.1, forward strand.
GAAGCGATGGAAACCCTGCTGCGCCATTGGGGCTGCGAGGTCGAGTGTCATGAAAAGGGTGATCGACTGCTGCAGGGCGGACCGCGGGATGAACAGGTGGACCTGATACTCACGGATTACCATCTGGAAGGCGACATGACCGGACTGGAGCTGATCGAAGCGCTGCGCGAGGCGGGCATTTACACAGGCCCGGCCGCACTGGTCACCGCCGACACAAGCAGCACCCTGTCTCCCGCCGCAGAACAAGCCGGCATACCCGTCATCTACAAACCCGTCCTCCCCGCACGCCTGCGGCGGATCGTGCAAACATTGCTGCAGAAAGCAGAAGCATAGTGCTGGCCGTCTGCCCCCCCTTTGATGGTCCCATGCTCCTGCGTGGGAACCGCGCCGTGGACGCTCCGACGTCCGGGCTGGCCGTCTGCGCGGTGGTGGGATCGGGACGCAGAGCGTCCCGGCATGCATTCCCACGCTGGAGCATGGGAACGATCGGGTGGGGAGTCAGCGTTGGTTTCTGCTGGCTGTCCATATGCTGCAAGGCGCTTGTTTTTTGCAGGTTCCCCACGTTCTGCGAAGCGTCTGGGCTGTGGACGCTTTCCATCGGGTGGGGAGCCGGCGCTTGGCTAGCTGCTGATCAAGCCTTGCCTGCGTGCGGTGTTTACGCATTCGGTGCGGTTGTGGCAGTTGAGGGCGGCGAAGACGGCTTTCAGGTGGGTTTTGACGGTGTCTTCGGACAGCGACAAGCGCTGGCAAATCACCTTGTTTGGCAACCCTTCGGCCAGCAGGTCGAGGATTTCCAGCTGCCGTGGGGTAACGCCCAGGGTGCGGGCGTTTGTCTGGCGGTCCAGCGGTTGGTGTTCGCTGGCCATGACCACCTGCTCACCGAACAACAGTCGCAGCGCGGCGCTGACCAGCATCTGGCCGTCGGCGGTCTTGCTGATGAAGCCGGCCGCACCGAGGCGCAGGGCAGCATCCATATCGCTCGGGTTATTGCTGCCGGTGAGGATCGCCACCGGAGTCAGCGGATCGATGACGCGCAGCTTTTCGAGCAGGGCCAGGCCGTTGCTGTCCGGGAGGTGCAGATCCAGCAGAATCAGGTCATAGGTATGTTGCTTGACCTGCTGTTCCGCCTCGCTGGCGTTGCGCGCGTGGTCCAACTCAATGCCTTTGCACAAGGTATTCAAGGTAAGGGTCAGGCCATCGAGATAGATCTGATGATCATCAATCAGCAGTAGACGGGTATCGGGGGGCAAGGTAGCTATGGGCATGCCGACATTTCCTTGGCTTGTCGTATCCTGAGACAGGATTCGGTTTTTGTTCTGCGAGTGATGATAAGCAAGCGCGGCGGCGACGTCCAGTCAGGCGTGCTGTGAGCGTCCTGATTGACCCCGGTATAGATAAGCAATCAGCGCTAGATTGACGACCAGTATCAACAGGCTGCCGCCAACCACGGCCGGCCAGCCGGCGGCTTTCCAGAAGGGCCCGAGATAATAGATACCTGCCGCCGCACCGAGGTAATAGAACACCGAATACAACGATGACGCACTGGCCTTGCCGTGTGCGGCGTGCTGATTGACCCAGCTATTGGCCAGCGAGTGGGTAAGGAAGAAGCCGAAGGAGTTGAATATCAGGCCGGTGATGATGATCCACAGCTGATCCGACAGGGTGATCAGGCAGCCGACCATGAACACCAGCACACCCAGCACCATACCCTGGGGAGCCTGGGACGCGCCGACACGTCCAGACATGCCGGCGGAGAAGGTGCCGGCCATATAGGTCAGAAACAGCAGGCCGAGGCTGCCAGCGCCCAGTTGCCATGGCTCGGCACTGAGGCGGAAGGTGATGAAGGTGTAGAGATTGATGAACACCATGAATCCCAGTCCACCGACCAGATAGGCCGGGAGCAGGGCGCGATTGCTCAGGTGGCTGCGAAAAGTGCGCAGACTGCCGCCCAAGGATAATGGCTGAGGCCTGAAGGCACTGGCAGGAGGCAGCAGCAGTGCGACCGCCAGAGCGCAGACCAGACTGCTCGCGCCGATGATCATAAACACCATCTGCAAACCGAAATGGTCGGCAATGAACCCACCCAACACACGCCCTCCGGCGCCTCCCAGGGTGTTACCGCCAATATACAAACCAACGGCGGCAATCAGCGCCTGGCGGTTCATGCTGTCGCCCAGATAAGCAATGGCGGTGGCCGGCAGCACGCCAAGTGCAACGCCCTGAGCCACACGCAGCCACAGCAGAGTCTCGAAATCGCCGGCGAAGGCCATGCCCAGGGTCAACAGCGCCGTTACCGTCATGCCTGTTATCAAGGGCGCGCGGCGCCCGAACGCATCAGACAAAGGGCCGTGCAACAGCAATGACAGACCCAGCGTCAAACTGGTCAGGGTGAAAGCATTACTCGCCCGCAGCGTGCTGACCTGATACTCCGCAGAGATCAGGGGTAGCAGTGGGTGGATGGCATAGAGGTTGCCGAAGATGACCAGCGAAGCGAGAAACAGCGCCAGGCTGGCGCGGCGGTACGTGGGTGTTCCCCGCTGGATCAGGTCAGATCCTGCAGCCGCCGCGGGCATGAATTATTCGGACTCTTCGAAGGCACACAGCGTAAAGGTGGCGATCCCGGAATCCTGCATGAGACGTGAGCCGCCAAGATCAGGCAGATCGATGATCGCAGCTGCTTCGTATACTTCCGCGCCGAGCAGTGACACCAGCCGTGCCGCGGCGAGGAAAGTGCCGCCGGTGGCGATCAAATCATCCAGCAGCAACACCTGATCGCCCTCACTCAGGGAGTCGCGGTGTACTTCGAGATGTGCCTCACCGTACTCGGTGTCGTAGGCTTCGCGCAGGCAATCGGCGGGCAGCTTGCCAGCCTTGCGGAACAGGACCAGCGGCTTGTTCAGCTCGTAGGCCAATACCGCGCCGAGTAGAAAGCCGCGGGCATCGATGGCGCCGATATGGGTGACCGGGGATTCCACGTAACGCTGAATCAGGCTGTCAGCCACCATGCGCATGGCGCGCGGCGACTGGTACAACGGCGTGATGTCACGGAAGGTGACGCCTTCCTTGGGAAAGCCCGGCACCGGGCGGATCAGCGATTTGATGGTGAATTCGTCAAAAATCATGGGATAAGCGGGCCCTGGTTCAATTCAATCGTTCTGGCCACCGGCCAACGCACACAGCTGAATATAGTCGACTATCTCGATCTGCTTGCCTTCGGCGGTGATCAGCCCCTGCTGCTGGAATCGGGTGAATACGCGGGAAACGGTTTCCACTGCCAGGCCCAGATAATTGCCGATCTCGCTGCGCGACATCGCCAGACGGAAGGAGCTGGCCGAGTAGCCGCGCATACGAAAGCGCGCCGAGAGGTTGATCAGCAGCGTGGCGATACGCTGATCGGCATTCTTGCGCGACAGCAGCAACATCATTTCCTGATCCTCGCGCAGCTCCCGGCTCATCAGCCGCATCAGTTGCTTGCGCAGCTGCGGCAGGACGGCGGTCAGCTCGTCGAGGGTTTCGAAGGGGATCTCACAGACGGAAGTGGTTTCCAGCGCAGTGGCGGTAACCGTATAGCGGCCACTGTCCATTCCTGACATGCCGATCAATTCGCCAGCCAGATGGCAACCGGTGATTTGCTCGTCACCTTCATCAGACAGGCTGTAGGTCTTCAGCGCACCGGAGCGCAGGGCAAAGATTGATGTGAACTCGTCGCCCTGGCGAAACAGCACGTCACCCCTGTTCAATGGACGCCCACGTTTGACGATGCGGTCGAGCGCATCCATCTCGTCTGCCTGCAGAGAAATGGGCAGGCACATGCAGGCCAAGCTGCAATCCTTGCAGTGCGGCTCGCGGGCGAGCAACGGCGTCGCGGTGGTCATGAAGACATATCCTCAGCTATCTGGCTCAGCGAGCAGGCAAACGGCCTGTGAAACAACCGTCTGTCGTATAAGCCGGGATTCTATCATTGGTTTGGGTTCAATGCCCGGAATGGGGCGCTGCATGATGCGGTTCTGCGCCGTGATGACCACCCATGAGCCAGGCCGTATGCGGGCCGGGAATGGTCCAGATACCGAACAGGATAATCAGCAGCCCGGCGGTGATGCGCACGGCACGCTTTTTCAGGATCGCCATCATGCGATTGGCGAACAGCCCGGTGGCCAGCAGGGTAGGTAGGGTGCCCAGGCCGAAGGTGGCCATCAGGCCGGCGGAGACCGCTGCGTCACCCTGGCTACTGGCCCAGACCAGCGTGCTGTAGACCAGCCCACAGGGCAGCCAACCCCATAACGAACCCAGTAATATCGCCTGCGGCAGCCGGCTGACCGGCAGCAGTTTACGGGCGTGGGGTTCAAGGTGTTTCCACAGGCCGCGACCCAGCGCTTCTATGCGGGTAAGACCGGACCACCAGCTGGCCAAGTACAGGCCCATGGCGATCATCAACAGACCGGCGAGAACTCTCAGTCCCTGTCCCAGACCGAGATCCTGGATCAGCCAACCCAGACTGCCGACCAGCGCACCGGCCAAGGTATAGCTGGCAATGCGGCCGAAGTTGTAGCCAAGCAATACGCGCCACAGGCGCCAGCCATGGCGTTGTTCGGCTGGGATGGCCAGGGTCAATGCGCCCATCAGGCCGCCGCACATGCCGATGCAATGACCACCGCCCAACAACCCCAGAACCAGCGCGGTGAGAAACAGCGGTAACAGTTCCATGCTCAGGTGCCCTCGTCCGGCTGATCATCCTTCGGCGCCGTGCCGTCTGCCTGGGTATCGGCTGCCTTGCGGGCGGCCAGATGCGCAGGGTCTTCCTCATCGAACAGAATGCTGTGGGCGGGACTGTCGAGATCATCGTACTGACCACTGTTGACAGCCCAGTTGAATACACAGATGGCGATGATCACCAGCACAATGGCGACCGGCACCAGAATATAGAGAATGGTCATGCAGTCTGCTCCTGTAGAGGGGTGGGCTTCAGGCGCTGCGGGCTGCGGGGCAACCGATTGAGGCGCAGCGCATTGAGTACCACCAGCAGCGAGCTGGCCGACATGCCTGCTGCCGCCAACGCCGGGGATACCATGCCGAGGGCGGCCAGTGGCAGTACGCCCGCATTATACGCCCCTGCCCAGAACAGGTTCTGGATCATGATTCGACGGGTGTTGGCCGCCACCACAAAAGAATCGGTCAGTACATGCAGGTGACTGCTGAGCAGCACTGCATCGGCGCTGGTCTTCGCCAGATCGGATGCTTCGCCCATGGCCACGGAAATATCGGCGCTGGCCAGTACCGGGACATCATTCACCCCATCACCCAGCATCAGCACCCTGGCGCCCTGACTCTGCAGTTGCTGAACGAAGGCCAGCTTGTCCGCCGGGGTGGCATTGCCGATGGCCTCTTCAATGCCCAGAGTCCGCGCCATTCGCTCAACCACCGGAGCATGATCGCCCGATAACAGCACGACGCGCATGCCGCGGGCTTTGAGATTGGTGATCAGCGCGCTGGCATCGGCTCGCAGCCGATCATTGAGTACAAACCAGGCAATCGGACCGTCATCGTTGCCCATCAGCAACCATTGGCCGGCCTGTTCGGGTATGTCGGGGACAGTCCAGTTGCCGAGCTCGGCAACGTACTGGGGCTTGCCGATGCGCAGCAGCTGCTGGTCGCACAGACCTTCCAGACCCAACCCCGGATGACTGGTGACGCTATCGGCCTGGGCGGCGCTGCGGCCGAAGGCGCGGGCAATGGGGTGCTCGGAGCGGGACTCGATCATGCGCGCCTGCTGCAGCGCCAGATCGCCGTCATGACCGGGGAAGGGCAGGACGCGCTCCAGGGTCATGCGCCCCTCGGTCAGCGTTCCGGTCTTGTCGAGAATCACCGTGTCGACCTTGTTCAACCCTTCCAGCACATGGCCACGGGTGATCAGCAGACCGAGCTTCTGCAGGCTGCCGGTGGACGTGGTCAGGGCCGTGGGTGTAGCCAGTGACAGGGCGCAGGGGCAGGTAGCGACCAGCATGGCGATGATGATCCAGAATGCGGTGTCACCATTGACCTGCCACCACCAGAGACCGCCGACCACGATGATGGACAGCAGTACGATGATCAGAAAATACTGTGCCACCTGATCAGCCAGATAGGCGAGTCGGGGCTTGTCGGCCTGGGCTCGCTCCAGCAGCCGGACAATGGCCGACAGACGTGTTTCGGCGCCCACCGCACTCACCTGAATCTGCAGCGGTCCTTCCACATTCAGGGTGCCTGCAGTGACGCGATCGCCCAGCTGTTTGGCCAGCGGCAGGTACTCGCCGGACAGTGCCGATTCGTCAATGCTGCTCAGACCCCGGGTAATGATGCCGTCGGCAGGAATGCTTTCACCGGGTTTGATTTCCAGCAGGTCGCCGGGGCGCACTTCATCCAGCATGATGCGCTGCGGCTGTCCTGCGTCATCCAGCCGGAGGGTGCTGGGTGGCAGCAGGTTGACCAGCTTGGCGGTGCTTTCCACCGTGCGCTGGCGCGCGCGGCGTTCCAGATAACGGCCGGCCAGCAGGAAGAAGGCAAACATGACCACGGAATCGAAATAGATTTCGCCGGAGCTGGTCAGTGTTGCCCAGATGCCGGCCAGGTAGGCTCCGCCAATGGCCAGCGACACTGAGACATCCATGCTCAGCCGGCGGTTTTTCATATCCCGCCAGGCGCCGAGGAAAAACGGCGCACAACTGTAAAGTACCACCGGCGTAGTCATCAGCAACGCGGCCCAGCGCAAGGTGACGGCCATCTGCGGGGTCACGTCCTGATTGAACCCATCCCACAGGGCCATGGTCGCCATCATCACCTGCATGAACATCAGACCGGCGAGGCCGAGGCGGCGCAGGTAGCGGCGGTTTTCCAGGGCGATCTGCTCGCTGGCCTTGTCCGGTTCATAAGGATGACCGACATAGCCGATGCGCTTGATCTCGCCGAGTAGGGCGGACAACCGGTTCTGGGTGGCGTCCCAGCTCAGGTTCAGTCGATTGTTGCCGAGATTGAGATTGGCCTCGATAACCCCGGGCATCTGCTGCAGACGCTTTTCAATCAGCCAGCCGCAGGCAGCGCAACTGATACCCTCGATCAGCAACTGGATCTGCTGCTGATCGCCGTCGCTGTGCACATAGCGCTGCTGCACATCGCTGCGGTCGAGCAGTTCCAGCTCATCCTGCAGGGATTGTGGCAAGGCTTCGGGGTTGGCGGAGTTTTCCGTGCGGTGCGAGTAGTAGGATTCAAGCCCGCCAGCGACGATGGCATCAGCCACTGCCTGGCAACCGGGGCAGCACATGGCGCGCTGTTCACCCAGAATAGTGCTGAACCACGACGAGCCGGCCGGAACCGGTTCGCCGCAGTGATAGCAGGGCGTGAGTTGGGTCATTTTGCGGAGAGCTGGTGCTGCTGTCCCATGACCAGAGTGACTTCGCCGGTCAGGCGCCAGCCGTCTTCGCCCGGCTGGGCCGGGTCGCTGAGGTCGATGTAATGCCGGCCCTGAATACCGCGCTCCAGCTGACCGGTATAGTGATTGCCGGAAATCTGCTGCAGCATCAGCGTGCGGTCACGCTCGGCATGCGTCGGCGATATGAGCTCCAGCAGCAGACGGGGCGGCAGCTGCTCCAGCTGACCATCCAGTGCCAGGCTGATGTCCCCGGTCAGCTCGTCGACCGAGAATTCCGCGCTCAGGTCCAGCTCGCTGGCCAGGTGGTCACGGCCCATGTGCATGTTGATAGCCCGACCTTCCTTGTAATAGTTGTCACGCACCATGCTGTCGGGATTGAGCATGGAGACGTACAGCAGCCCCAGGCCGATGACCACGGCAAGTACCAGAATGCTGATCAGGAACCAGGGCCAGAACTGCTTGTACCAAGGTGGTATGTTTTCGTCGTGTTGCATGCTTATTACCTGATTGTCGGGCCCATGAAGCGGCTTTCGGATGTGGCCGAGATACTCTCGTCATCTGCCGCGGTAACGATGAAGGTGATCGGTATATTGGTACCTTGCATGAACTCGGGATCCAGCTGCACGTTGACCGGCACCTGCAGCAGGCTGCTGGGCTGGATGGTCAGACGGTCATTGGCCAGTTGCAGATTCAGCTCCGGATGGCCTTCCACCGTCAGGTTGAAGGTGCGGGCTTGCTGACCCTTGTTCATGACCTTGATTATGTACACGTTTTCGATGGCACCGCCACGCGCTTCCCGATACAGAACGTTTCGGTCGCGCTGCACATCCAGGTTCACCTGGGCCATGTTGCCGATGGTGAGTATGAACATGCCGATCATGATCGCCAGCGCTATTCCATAGCCGATCAGACGCGGACGCAGGATGCGGGTCTTCTGCCCAGCCATGTTGCTCTCGGTAGTATAGCGGATCAGACCACGCGGGTAGTCCATCTTGTCCATGACTTCGTCACAGGCATCGATACAGGCGGCGCACTGAATGCATTCATGCTGCAGGCCATCGCGGATGTCGATGCCGGTGGGGCAGACCTGTACGCACATGGTGCAATCGATACAATCACCGAGACCCAGCTCAGCCGGCTCCACACCTTTCTTGCGTGGACCACGGTCTTCACCGCGATGGTAGTCGTAGGTGACGACCATGGTGTCCTCGTCGAACATCACGCTCTGGAAGCGGGCATAGGGGCACATGTAGAAGCACACCTGCTCACGCAGCCAGCCGGCGTTGATATAGGTTGCTACGGTGAAAAAGAAGATCCAGAAGGCAGCCCAGCCATTCAGATTGAAGGTGGCCAAGTCCACCACCAGCCCGCGGATGGGAGTGAAATAACCGACAAAGGTCAGCGCGGTAACCAGCGATACACCGATCCACAGCGCATGCTTGGCGCTGCGGCGCAGGACTTTGTTGACGCTGATGGGCGCCGCATCGAGTTTGATGCGCGCGTTGCGCTCACCCTCGGTGACGCGCTCGGCCCACATGAAGATCCAGGTCCAAACGGTCTGTGGGCAGGTGTAGCCGCACCAGACACGACCGGCAAAAGTGGTGATGAAGAACAGGCCGAAGGCGCAGATGATCAGCAGGAAGGACAGCAGAAAGAAGTCCTGCGGATGGAAAACCGAGCCGAAGATGTGGAACTGACGCGCTGGCAGATCCCACAACACGGCCTGCTGGCCGCCAATATTCAACCAGACGGTGCCGAAGAACAGCAAAAACAGGGCAGCGACACCTATCAGACGGATGTTCTTGAAGAAGCCCTGGTAGGAGCGCGTGTGAATATTCTCGCGCTTGGCATACAGATTGACTGTTTCGATCTTGTCCGCCGAGACATCTTTGACGGGTATTTTCTCGCTCATATCAGGCTGGCCATATCGTTATAAGAAGGGATAGCCTGGCCAGGAGATATCTGGTCAGGAGACGTGCGTCACCGCCCGGCCAGAATAACTGGGCCGGGCGGTGTGCACCATGCGACATGGCGTCGCTGAGGGTTACTTGTCTTCCAGCGAGAGGCCGTAGACGTAGGCGGCAAGCATGTGCAGCTTGTCGTCACCCAGGTGAGCCTGGGCAGGCATGTTGCCGTTACGGCCGGCACGAATGCTGTGCTGAACCTGCAACATGCTGGAACCGTACAACCATACATCGTCGGTCAGATTAGGTGCGCCCAGCAGCGGGTTGCCCTTGCCGTCCGGACCGTGGCAGGCCACGCAGTTGGTGTTGAACACCTGCTTGCCTGCTTCCAGATCCATACCTTCGGATTCCAGACCGGCCAGGCTGCGCACGTAACCTGCCGTGTTGCGCACGCCTTGCTCGCCGATGACTGCCAACCATGCCGGCATGGCAGCCTGACGGCCTTGACGCAGTGTGGTCATGATCTGTTCCGGCTCGCCGCCCCAGATCCAGTCATTGTCGGTGAGGTTAGGGAAGCCGAATGCACCACGGGCGTCAGAGCCGTGACATACCGAGCAGTTGGTGGCGAACAGACGCTGACCGATGCGGCCTGCCTCTTCATCACGGGCCACGTCGGCGATCGGCATATCGATGTAGCGGGCGAAGATCGGCGCAAACTGCGCTTCAGCACGTTCCACTTCACGCTCGTACTGACCAACCTGAGTCCAGCCCAGTACGCCGGGGAACTTGCCCATGCCTGGGTACAGGATCAGATAGATCACTGAGTACGCGATGGTCGCGACGAACAGCATGAACCACCAGCGGGGCAGGGGGTTATCCAGTTCCGCGATGCCATCGTACTCATGGCCGGTAGTGTCGTCAGTCTGGTCCGGCCGTTGTCCCTTGCGCGTGGCAAACAGGATCCAGGTGATCAGCAGAAGGAAGACGACGGTGAGGGTAATGATATACCCGCTCCAGAAATTGCTCATTTTTCATTACTCCTGGTGTCTTGCTGCTCACGCGTTTTCTGGTCTTCATCATCGTCAGCGAAGGGCAGATGAGCGGCTTCATCAAAATCCTTCTTCTTGTATGAGCTATAGGCCCACAAGACGATGCCGATAAAGGCCACCATGGCGAAGATGGTGGCGATGCCGCGTAGAGTATTGATATCCATTGGTAGTTACCGGCGGTCGGAGATGACAGTGCCCAGATGCTGCAGGTAGGCGATCAGCGCATCGATTTCAGCTGCGCCCTTGACCGCTTCAGTGGCTCCGGCAATGTCTTCATCGGTATATGGAACGCCCAGCTTGCGCATGACTTCCATTTTCCGGGCGGTGTGCTTGCCAGTCAGGACGTTTTCCTGCAACCAGGGGTACGAAGGCATCTTCGACTCGGGTACCACGTCACGCGGGTTGATCAGGTGCGCGCGGTGCCAGTCGTCGGAGTAACGCTCGCCAACACGGGCCAGGTCCGGACCGGTACGCTTGGAGCCCCACAGGAAGGGGTGTTCCCAGACGCTTTCACCGGCGACGGAGTAATGGCCGTAACGCTCGGTCTCAGAGCGGAACGGACGGATCATCTGCGAGTGGCAGCTGACGCAGCCTTCACGGATGTAGATGTCGCGACCTTCCAGCTCCAGCGCGGTGTAGGGCCGCAGGCCCTCAACCGGCTGGGTGGTTTCGTCCTGGAAGAACAGCGGCACGATCTGGGTCAGGCCACCGAAGCTGATCGCAACAACGATCAGCACGATCAGCAGGCCAACGTTCTTTTCAACAATCTCATGCTGTCTCATCAATCAATTCCTCAGGCGATCTGGGCTGCGGCTTGGGCTTCGGCCGGCTGGGCAGCACGGATGGTGCGCCAGCTGTTGTAGGCCATCAGCAGCATGCCGATCAGGAAGAACAGGCCGCCGATCCAGCGGACGATGAAGCCCGGATGGCTGGCTTCCAGCGCCTCGACGAAGGAGTAGGTCAGCGTGCCGTCAACGTTGACTGCGCGCCACATCAGACCCTGGGTGATACCGTTGACCCACATGGATACGATGTACAGAACAGTACCGATAGTGGCCAGCCAGAAGTGCGCATTGATCAGGCCGATGCTGTGCATCTCCTCGCGACCGAACACCTTCGGCAGCATGTGGTAGATGGCGCCGATCGAGATCATCGCAACCCAGCCCAGAGCGCCGGCGTGTACGTGGCCGATGGTCCAGTCAGTGTAATGCGACAGGGCGTTCACGGTCTTGATGGCCATCATCGGGCCTTCAAAGGTGGACATGCCGTAGAAGGCCAGTGCCACTACCAGGAAGCGCAGGATCGGGTCGGTGCGCAGTTTGTGCCAGGCGCCGGACAGCGTCATCATCCCGTTGATCATGCCACCCCAGCTTGGAGCCAGCAGAATCAGCGACATCACCATGCCCAGGGTTTGAGCCCAGTCAGGCAGTGCGGTGTAGTGCAGGTGGTGCGGACCAGCCCAGATGTACAGGCCGATCAGTGCCCAGAAGTGCACGATGGACAGGCGGTAGGAATATACCGGACGCTCGGTCTGCTTGGGCACGAAGTAGTACATCATGCCGAGGAAACCCGCGGTCAGGAAGAAGCCTACGGCGTTATGACCGTACCACCACTGAACCATCGCATCGGTAGCACCGGCATACATGGAATAGGCTTTCCACATGCTCACCGGCATCGCCATGTTGTTGACGATGTGCAGAATCGCGATGGTGATGATGAACGCCCCGTAGAACCAGTTGGCTACGTAAATGTGCTTCATCTTGCGCTTGGCGATGGTGCCGAAGAACACGTGACCGTAGGCCAGCCACACGATCGTGATCAGAATGTCGATCGGCCACTCCAGCTCGGCGTATTCCTTGGTGCTGGTATAGCCCAGCGGCAAGGTGATCACGGCGAGCACGATAACAGTCTGCCAGCCCCAGAACACGAAGGCGGCCATTTTGTCTGATATCAGTCGTGCCTGCGTAGTGCGCTGCACCACGTAAAACGACGTGCCGATCAGGGCACAACCGCCAAAGGCAAAAATGACCGCGTTGGTGTGCAGCGGGCGCAAGCGTCCGAAGCTGGTCCAGGGCAGGTCAAAGTTGAGTGCGGGCCAGACCAGCTGGGCCGCAATAAAGACACCTAATGCCATACCTACGATACCCCAGACCACCGTCATGACGGCGAACTGGCGTACCACCTTGTAGTTATAGGCTGTCGGAGTGGTAGCTGTGCTCATGCGAGAGATTCCACGGATAGCAATGGTTAAAGGGGGTCAAAGCGGCGGCAAGTATGAGGAATGCCCATACTGTTTGCAATGACACGTGTCAATGTAATGGCCACTTAAGGGGGCAGCACGGCAGGATTCACAGCGGTTCGCTGATGTTTGTCGAGGAAGGTTTTTGAACGATGAAAGCTCCCGCGACAAGGCGAAATCGCGCTGCTACCCTGGCGTCTGCCCGGAGGCCGGGCGGTGCCGGCCATAGGCTCAATGACCGGGTGGACAAGGATAGTCCCCGTGGGTGCCTCTGTGAAGAGATGGCACCCGGCCTCGATGTGGCATGATGTCGCACATGGCCTGCGTCAAGGTGTCTGGTTGGAAAAACCTGTTGTCGATGTAAGGTAGATGTCAGCGCATCGCTACGTGAACCCAAGGCAATAATATTCGGAGCACCCGTGTCGTCCTCTTTTCTCGAAACCAACCCTTCCACTCGGGTGCAGGCAACGCTGTTACTGGCCCATGGCGCTGGCGCGCCGATGGACAGTGACTACATGAACCAACTGGCCGAGGCACTGGCTGCGCGTGGCATACGTGTGTTGCGTTTCGAGTTCCCTTATATGGCCACAAGGCGGGCAGGGGGTGGCAAACGACCGCCCAATCCCATGCCGGTTTTGCAGGACAGCTTTCGCGAACATTACCGGGCAGGGCCGCAGCCGCTGTATATCGGCGGCAAGTCTATGGGGGGCGGGTTGCCAGCCTGCTTGCTGACGAGCTGCAGTCGGCAGGGTTGATCTGTTTCGGTTACCCATTCCACCCGCCCGGCAAGCCGGAAAAGCTGCGTACCGAACACTTGGCCCCGCTGCGCACCCGCAGCCTGATCCTGCAGGGCACCCGCGACGCGCTCGGCAAGCCGGAGGAGGTGGCGACCTATACTTTGTCGAATCAGCTGCAGGTGAGCTGGCTGGACACTGGAGACCATGACCTCAAACCGCTGAAAAGCAGCGGCCTGACCCAGGCAGACCTGATCGACCAGGCCGCAGAGCGGGCAGTAGCCTTCATGACGCTGAGCTGAATATAGTGGCGTGACGGCCCGCTGCATCCGCAGGACGCCCGGGGATTGCCGTCTGACTTCGTGCCTGCCGAGATCGGCTGGCCTGGCGGCCAGCGTCGCCCCGAGTCGGGCCTCCTACAAATAACCACCAGATCGCCGCACCGTTTGTAGGAGAGGCGCCTCGCCGCGACGGCGTGCGAAGCGCGCCCGGGGATTGCCGCCTGAGTCCGTGCCTGCCGAGATTGGCTGGCCTGGCGGCCAGCGTCGCCCCGAGTCGGGCCTCCTACAAAAAGCCACCAGACCGCCGCACCGATTGTAGGAGGGGCGCCTCGCCGCGACGGCGTGCGAAGCGCGCCTTGGGGGTTGCCGCCTACGCCGGGATTAGCTGGCCAGCGAGGGTAGCCACAGGGAGATCGAGGGGAACAGGATCAGAAGGATGGTCGCCAGTATCAGCAGCGCGATAAACGGAGGCGTACCGCGGATTACATCGAAGTACGGCCGACGGAAGATCGCCATGGCGGTGAAGATATCGCAGCCGAAGGGCGGTGTCGCCGAACCGATGGCCGCCTGCAGGGTGACGATGATGCCCACATGCACCGGGTCCAGCCCGGCGGCGGCAACCGCCGGCTTGAACAGCGGCGTAAGAATGAGAATGACCACGATAGGGTCAACGAACATGCAGCCGATAAAAAAGGAGACCGCGATCAGCGACAGCACCATCATCTGGCTATGGCCAATATCGGCAATGATCGGATTGAGAATCGCCTGGGGAATACCGGCAAAGGAAATGGTGTAGGTGAAGGCGTTGCCCGCCGCCACCAGAATGAACACCACGCCAGTGATCAGGCCAGTCGACAGCGCTATATCCCACAGCTCGGTTACCTTGACCGAGCGCAGAATGACGATCTCCAGCACCACCGCATAGAGCACCGCGATCGCCGCTGCCTCGGTCGGACTGAACAGACCGCCATAAATACCGCCGACCACCACCAGCGGAAAGCCTAGCGGCAAGGCTGCCTTTTTCAGCGCCTGCCAGCGGTACCGCCAGGTAGCCTTCGGCTCGGGCTCGATCCCCATGCGAATGGAGGCGATCCAGCAGTACGCGGAGAACAATAGCAGCAACAACAGGCCGGGCAGGATGCCGGCAATGAACAGGTTGCCGATGGATGCGCCGGACACCACGCCATAAATGATCAGACCGATGCTCGGCGGAATCAGCAGGGCGATGTCGCTGGCGTTGATGATCAGCGCGATGCTGAACTTGTCCGAATAACCCTTTTCCAGCAACTTCGGCCGCATTGGCCCGCCCATGGCCACCACCGTTGCCTGGGTCGAGCCGGACACCGCGCCAAACAGGGTGCAGCTGGCCGCGGTGGTGATCGGCAAGCCGCCGCGTAGATGCCCGACAAAGCTCTGCACCAGATCCAGCAACCGATTGGCAGTACGCCCACGGGTCATCAGGTCGGCGGCAAAAATGAACAGCGGCACAGCCGCCAGCGCCCAGGTCTGCACACCACTGATCATCTGCCCGATCAGCAAACCGACATTGTCCATCTGCAATACCAGAAACAGCAGCATGAGGCTGGCAGCGAGCAGCGGGAACATCATCGGGAAGCCCAGCAGCAGCAACAGGACGGTAATGATGAGGATCAGCGTCAGCATGCGTTATTCCTGATTACTGTGATCGACAGGCACCTCGTCATAGCGCTCCAGCTCGGTGAACGAGCGGTAGAGCTTGTCCGAGGTCAGATTGCGTATGGCCGTCAGCCAATACTGGATGGTGGCCAGGGCAAAGCCGATCGGTGCGATCAGATAGGGAATCCAGAGAGGAATGCTCAGTGCGGAAGAGGTGCGGCTCATGGCGCGGATGGAATCCACGTAAGCCCAGGCATGCCAGGCGAGAAACAGCATCAGCGCACCCGACGTAATGCAGATACAGACCAGCAGGGCCTTGCGTGGCCAGCCGCGCAACTGATCATAGAACGCCGACATGGCGATGTGGCGAGCCCGGCGCACAGCATATCCCAGGCCGGCAAAGGTCATGATCACCAGACTGAACTGAGTCAGTTCGACCTGGCCGGTGACGCCGCGGTCCAGCAGCTGTCGGCCCAGTACATGCAGAATCAGCAGGCCGGTAAGAAACAGAACGCTGCCGCCGAGGATGAACTTCTCCACCCGCTCGATCAGCCGGTCAGCCAGGCCCAGTATTCTGATGAGCGCGTTCTTGTTTGAATGCTTTGCCTGCCTTGCTGCGGGCTCGGGCATTATATTTCCTTCCTGATCCTTTCTATACGAAGAATAAAGCCGCCATACCGCTGCGTTTTTCGCTTTTTTTCAAAATACAGCATCTTTTTTCCAATTGCACGGGCCGTCACATGGACATCTCAGGACCCTGTGATAATGTTTCAGTGCTAATCAGAACAATCGAAGAGGAAAGTTCCATGAAATGGCGAAATGGATGGGTAGGCGCTGCGGCGCTGATTCTCGCGGCCTGTGGCGGCGATGACGAGCAGCAGAAAGCACAAACGGCAGCCGACGAGCAGCCGGCAACCGGACAAGTGGAAGTCTGGCGTTTCGGTCTGGAGGAAATCCAGGACAGCGTGCAGTACGAATACGCCAACCGCTTCGCGGAGATCGTCAGCGAGAAAACCGATGGGCAAGTCGAAGTGCGACTTTTTCCTTACGGTCAGCTCGGTGGTCTCACCGATATCTATGACCAGGTACAGGCCGGTTCGGTGCAACTGGCATTCGGGTCGGGCTTTCTCGGCGGCACGGTGCCCGAGTCCCAGCTCTTCAGCCTGAACTTCGTATTGACCGACGACGAGCTGCGCAACACGCAGATTCTCAACGACGAGCAATTCCTCAAGAATGACGACCTGATCGACGCCTTCCGCGAGCGCAGCCTGCACCCGCTGGCGATCGTGCCCGAAGGCTGGCAGGTCTGGACCGCCAACAAGGCCGTGCGTACCCCCGAGGATTTCGCCGGTCTGGCCATCCGTACCATGGATAACCGCCTGTTGCGCGAAACCTACAGTGCCTACGGCGCCAACCCGACCACCATGGAATACGGCGAGCTGTACAGTGGCCTGCAGCTGGGGCAGTTGGATGGCAACATCCAGCCGGTCTTTGCTCACCAGGAGATGGACTTCTATCAGGTGCAGGACTACATGATCTTCGCCAACCAGGCGCAGTTCATCGCAACTGTCATGGCCAACAGCGACTGGTATGACAACCTGTCCGACGAGCACGAACAGATCATCGAAGACGCGGTGGTGGAACTGGTGCCCTATATCCATGAAGTCCAGACCCGTCTGAATGCCGAGCGTCTCGATATCATCACCGAGAACAGCGACATCGAAATCATCCGCCTCACCCCGCAAGAGCGTGCCGCATTCCGTGAGCTCAGCCTGCCGGTCCGCGACGTGTTTGTGGACATGGTCGGTGATCGCGGTGAGAACCTGCTCAACGCACTGCTGGAGCTGGTCGAAGAAGGTCAGCCGGAGTCCGCAGGCGAGCCGGTAGAAACTACCGAGACCAATGACAGCATCGAGTCAGGTGAGTCTCCGACGCCAGGCGAGCTGGATCACACCGACAACGCCAGCGATGACGCAGCCGAGTCGGTAACGCCCTGAAGCAGCAGTAGGTCGCAGGGCGTGGTCAATCGGCGTCACAGGCAGTAGCATGTGGGGATATTGTTCCCCATAGGATGTACACCATGACGCAGATTGACCGCTCCGCTGTAGAACGGGCCCTGGCCAGTTATCAGGATCCCTACCTCAAGACTGACCTGTTGGCCTCGGGCTGTCTGCGGTCACTGCAGGTGGATGGTTCCCGGGTGAGCGCCGAGCTCGTGCTGGGTTATGCGGCCAACAACATCATCAATGGCATCGCCCAGATGCTCAAGGTGGCCGTCGAGAACGTGCCGGGCGTGGAGTCGGCCGATATCAAGGTGCGCTGGGAAGTGTCTGCCGCCCCGGCGCAGGGCAGCATCCCCTCGCTGGCCAACGTCAAGAACATCATCGCTGTCGCCTCCGGTAAGGGCGGCGTCGGCAAATCCACTACCGCAGTCAATCTGGCATTGGCGCTGGCTGCCGAAGGCGCGCGCGTCGGCGTGCTGGATGCTGACATCTATGGCCCGAGCATGGGCATGATGCTGGGCGTGCCCTCAGGCACCCGACCGCAGGTTCGTGACGAGAAATTCTTTGTTCCGCCACGCGCCCATGGTGTGCAGGTCATGACCATGGCTTTTCTGGCCGATGACAACACCCCCATGGCGTGGCGCGGCCCCATGGTTTCCGGCGCCTTGATGCAATTGCTCACCCAGTCCGCCTGGGATGAGCTGGATTATCTGGTGATCGACATGCCGCCGGGCACCGGTGACATTCAGTTGACCCTGGCGCAGAAGGTGCCGGTCACCGGCTCGGTCATCGTCACCACGCCGCAGGACATTGCCTTGTTGGATGCGCGCAAGGGCATCGAGATGTTCCACAAGGTCAACATCCCGGTGCTGGGCGTGGTGGAAAATATGGCTGTGCACATCTGCTCCAATTGCGGTCATGCTGAGCATCTGTTCGGTGAAGGTGGTGGCGAGCGGCTGTCGGATGAGTACGGCGTCGATCTGCTGGCCTCCATGCCGCTGTCGATGATGATCCGCGAGCAGGCCGACGGCGGCAAACCCACCGTCATCGCCGAGCCGGAATGCCAGATCAGCATGATCTACCAGGACATGGCCCGACACGTCGGCGCCCGCATCGCCGCCCGCGCCGGCCAGAATGCCATGCCGGATATCAGCATCAGCGACGATTGATAGCGCGGTGAAGAGCTGCCCTACGGGCAGCGTCGCGGCGAGTCGCCCCTCCTACAAAATCATCAGATCAGCGCGTGCTTTGTAGGAGGGGCGCCCCGCCGCGACGGCGTCTGCAGGACGCCCGGGATTCCCCGCCCATTCCCGTGCAGCCTCCAAGGCTCTCGCCCCAATCAGAAGACTTTCATACCCAGGCAATGCTAATATCCACGCCTTTAATTTCGCTTGGATCAGGACAAACCCATGAGCATCAAATCGGACCGTTGGATACGTCGCATGTCCCAGGAACAGGGGATGATCGAGCCTTTTGTCGAGCGCCAGGTGCGCGGTGATGAAGGCGAGCGGGTGATCTCCTATGGGGTGTCCAGCTACGGATATGACGTACGCTGCGCTGATGAATTCAAGGTGTTCACCAACATCCATTCAGCCACCGTCGACCCGAAGAATTTCGATGAGAAGAGCTTCGTCGACGTGAAAAGCGACGTCTGCATCATCCCACCGAACTCCTTCGCACTGGCGCGTACTGTGGAATATTTCCGCATCCCGCGCAACGTACTGACCATCTGCCTGGGCAAGAGCACCTACGCTCGTTGCGGCATCATCGTCAACGTCACCCCGCTGGAACCGGAATGGGAAGGCCACGTTACTCTGGAATTCTCCAATACCACCACGCTGCCGGCCAAGATCTACGCCAACGAAGGCGTGGCGCAGATGTTGTTCTTCGAATCGGACGAAGAGTGTGAAGTGTCCTACAAGGATCGTGGTGGTAAATACCAGGGCCAGCGTGGCGTCACCCTGCCGCGTACCTGATGTAATGGCAAAGGATTGACGCAGATCATATGCGCTGCGGGGGCTTAGCGACTATCCTCAGTGTTAGAAAGCATGAACAACACAAGGGGGTAGCTATGCAAAACGTTCTGGTTCCTTTCGACGGCTCTGACTCCGCTAAACGCGCGGTCCAATATTTGGTTGAAGCTTCAAAAGCTTATCCGAACATCCTCGTGCATGTACTGAATGTGCAGCGTGAAGCCAACCTCTACGGCAACTACGTGCCGGCGACCATGCTTGAAGATCTGCGCGAGGGCGCGATCAAGCACGCCGGGACAGTCAACGCCGAGGCAGTACAGATGTTGCAGGCCGCCTCCGTCCGCCATGAGGCTCACCAGGAAGTAGGTGAAGTCGTCTCGGAAGTTGTTGCAGCAGTGAAAAAGTATGACTGCGACACGGTTGTCATGGGTACCCGCGGTATGGGTAGTCTGGGCAACCTGGTCATGGGGTCGGTTGCGACTCGGGTGGTGCATGACGTCAAGGTGCCCGTGCTGCTGGTGAAATAACTGCAACATTTGTCGCTTCACCCGGTCAATTGTTCTGTACCCATAAAAGAGGTTCAGATCATGAGCGGCACTACAGACAAGATGAAAGGTAAAGTGAACGAAGTCGTCGGCAAGGGCAAGCAGGCCAGCAGCAAGCCGAGCACGCGTGCCGAGGGCAAGATGCAGGAGCGCAAGGGTGAAGCTCAGCAGGTGAAAGGGCGGGCCAAGAACGCTCTCAAGGATCAGATCGACAAAGCCTGATCCGTAACCCAGATAAAGGTCGGCATTTAGCCGGCCTTTTTTTGTGCCAATGATACAATCTGCGGCTCCTTCCGGACGTAACCCAAGGGTAGCGGGAATGCACGTAGAAAAAGAACGTATTGTCATTGTCGAAGATGACACGAAACTGGCCGCGTTGATTGGTGAGTTTCTACAGTCTCAGGGGCTGCAGATCGACTTGATCGAAGATGGCGCCCAAGCCGTCGACCGCATTCTGGCCCATCCGCCGGCACTGGTCGTACTCGACCTGATGCTGCCTGGCGAAGATGGCCTGTCCATTTGCCGCCGCCTGCGCGCCGCCGGTTTTGCCCGGCCCATACTGATGCTGACCGCGCGCAGTGACGACCAGGACCATATCAAGGGTCTTGATCTGGGCGCGGATGACTTCGTCAACAAACCGGTTCGGCCCCAGGTACTGCTGGCGCGTATCCGTGCCTTGCTGCGGCGCGCCGAAGCAGAGGCGCCGCAGCTGCCCGTCACCCGCCTGACCTTTGGCGCTCTGGTCATTGATAGCGTCCGCCGCGAAGCCTGGCTGAACAGTGAGTTGATTGACCTGACCGGCGCCGAATTCGACTTGCTGTGGCTTCTGGCCAGTAACGCCGGACGGATTCTCAGTCGTGAAGAAACCTTCGTCGCGCTCAGAGGTATCGAATACGACGGCCAGGACCGCTCCATCGATGTCCGCATCTCCCGCATCCGCCCGAAGATCGGTGACGATCCCGACATGCCGCGACTGATCAAAACGGTACGTAGCAAAGGCTATCTGTTCGTCGCCCCCGAACCGGACCTGCCGTGAACTCGATTTTCCTGCGCATCTATGGCGGCATGCTGTTGGTTCTGGTCACGGTGTCGCTGGTAACACTGCTCAGCGTACATCTGATCAATGATGTTCGCGCCGCGGATTACCGCGAGCGTATCGCCAGCGGTACGTTCCGGCTGATGGCCGACAACCTGCAACCCATGGACGCGTCCGAGCGACGTCAGGCAATGAATGTCTGGCAGCGACTGATGGGCGTACCCCTGGCGATCCAGCCGATGGAATCGTTACATCTGGATTCGTCCAGTTGGGCGAAGCTGATCAGAGGACGGGTATTGGTGCTGCCTGTCGGCGAGGATGTACGCGCGCTGGCGCTGGTGGACATGCAAGGCGAAGCGGTGCTGACGGCGGATATCCAGCGGATTTCCGAGCAACTCGGCCGCGCCACCCTGTTTCTCATTGCCGACGAACTGGTCCGGGGGCCCGAGTCGGATATGCCAGCCCGTCTGCATGAATTGCGTCGAGAGAAGGGCTTCGGTTACCCCCTGCAGCTGACCCGCCAGCACGAATCAGATCTGGACGTCGACCAGATCCGTCGTCTGGAGGAAAGTGACACCGTCATGGCGCTCGGTCCCGATGGCTATTCGGTGCTGCTGTATCTGAAGATTCCCGGCACACAGTGGATTCTGCATCTGGGCCCCTTGTACCAGATGAGTGCGTATCCGCCGGAACTGATGGCCATTATGGGGCTGCTCGCGCTGACGTTGATCGGACTGCTGATCTATCTGCTGGTGCGCCAACTGGAACAGCGCCTACTGACACTGGAGGCCGCGGCTGTACATATCAGCAGCGGCAACCTGGATGTGCGGGTGAACATGGACAGTCAGGACTCGGTGGGACGGCTGGCGCGCGCCTTCAATGAAATGGCCGGGCACGTGCAACGTCTGATGCGAATTCAGCGGGAAACTATCGGCTCGGTGTCCCACGAGTTGCGCACGCCGGTTGCGCGCTTGAGGTTTGGCCTGGAAATGCTCGAAACCGCAACCAGCGATGAAGACCGCAAACGCTTTGTCGACGGCATGGACGGCGACCTCAGCGAACTGGACCGGCTGGTCGACGAGATCCTGACCTATGCGCGCCTGGAGCAGGGTGCACCGGCCATTACCATGAAAGGCACCAATATTCCAGGAATGGTTGAGCACGTCATGGCCGAGCTGGCGCCGCTGGACAGCAAGATCCGGCTGGAGCATGTAGACAATTCATGGGGGCTGGGCCGGCATGTGGACGCCGAGCCGCGCTACATTCAGCGAGCAATCACCAATCTGATCAGCAATGCCATGCGCCATGCCGTTAGCCAGGTGAAGATCACTACGCGTATACAGCACGGCATGTGCCGGATATCCATCGAGGATGACGGCCCAGGCATTCCCGAAGCCTACCGGGAAAAAATATTCACCCCCTTCATGCGCATGGACCTGAGTCGGACGCGCTCATCGGGTGGCTACGGGTTGGGATTATCGATAGTGCGCCGCATCATGTTCTGGCACGGCGGCAGGGCGCTGGCTGATGCATCGCAGGCTCTTGGTGGAGCCTGCTTCATCGTCGAATGGCCATTGCGCCGACGCTGAGGTGAAGAGCTCTCAGCGGGTGTGGCCATTGACCAATAGGCGAAACGCCTTGCCAGCGGGGGCTGGATCGGGGGTGCGGCCGCAGATCAGGTCGCAGTAAATCGCCCCTTCACCGATCCGGATAATGAAATAAGCCAGGCTTTCGGCGTCCATTTCCGGGTTGATGCGTCCAGCCTCAATCTCTTCCTCGAACAACGCCTGCCATTCATCCATCAGACGCTTTTGCAGGCCGGAGATATTCGAGGTCAGTAGCTGCAGACCCCACTGCGGTTCAGCGGCAAGAAAGTCATGCATCGGCTTGGCATTGATCAGCGCGATGTTCACATCCATGTAGATCTGACCCAGAAAGTCGATGCCTTTTTCCGGACGGTCAGCCTGGGCTTTCTCGATGGCCTGATCATAAATGCCCTTGTACAGGGACCAGAGGATTTCGCCCATCAACAGATCCTTGTTGCCGACCCAGCGCATCAGCGTCGCACGGCCGATACCCAGTTCTTCGGCAAGCAGCGACAGGTTCAAGCGGCGACCCTCAAGCCACCAACGGCGGGCCATACGGAAAGCGCTGATGGGTGTGGCTCGTTCGTCGGACTGACGTTGGGACAGGGCCATGGACAGGGGAGTAGCGTGGGTGTTCATAAAATTGATGCCTTGGTATTGTACTTTTGGAAGTTATAGTGGCGGGATGATACCAAGGAATAAAGTGTCCCGTCCATGGTAAAAAGATAAGCGACTGAACGGTCAGATCGTAAGGATACGAAACGAGACAAATTGCTGCATAGCGAAACGGCACTCGCGATGGCTGCAAAACAGGCACAAAAAAGGCCAGTCGCCCGAAGGTGACTGGCCTGATTACAGCCTTATCGCACTATCAGTTGATACCCTTGCGCTGAACGTCCCAGTTTCTGTCGCCGCACAGACCGCAGTTGCTGCCGTAGAAGGTGCTTTCCGCGCTCTGGTCATCCATCAGGTGATAACGCATCCAGGCAGTCGCCGGACCGCGAAATTCACCGGCATTGCCGACCGGCTCAAAGTGGCTGACCGACCGCCGCTCACCCCAGAACACCGGTACGTTGGCGCGGTTGTATACCGGTCGGGCATTCAGCGTCGGGGAGGCGATGGTATCGCCGCCACCCGTCATCAGGAACATAGGACCGCTCTGGTTGCTTTGCGAAGAGCTGCGATGGCCGAGGCCGATGGTGTAAGGCTGGAAGGGCGCACTGACCGTCACCCGGCTGTCCTGACCGGCCATGATGCTACCGCCACCGCCTTGGGAGTGACCCGCGGTAGCAACGCGGTTGATGTCCAATTGGCCGGAGAAGGTGCCGGTGCTGCGGCCATTCTGATCAACCAGATAATCCAGGCAATCGATCATTTCTTCACCGGAGCCGGCGTTGGAGGTGCGCGCCGCTGCCACAACAAAACCATGGCTCGCCCAGTGCTCCAGCAAACCGCGATAGGTGCTCGGCGAGCTGCCAGTGCCATTGCCCCACAGAATGATCGGATGCGGCACGCCTGCCTCACCCAAGGTGCGGGGACGGTAGACCGCGCAGGTGGTGTTGACGTTGCTGTTGGTTACCGAATAGGGGCCGCTTGCGGCGAAATCGGCAACACCGGGAAAGCCCGTGCCTGTGCCCGGGCCGGGGTCGGGATTACCCGGGTTAACCGCCATCGCGCCCGCCGAGAGCAGCATGCCCAGAGCAAGACTGGTGAATTTGAATGCAGGTGCTTTCATGATGAAGTCTCTTGTTATTTTCATGATAGGGATAGATGGACCAACCTTGCGGCCAGCCCGACACAAACCCTAGACCCTGCTTACAAAGGCGACACTAGCCTAAAAGGGTGAAATATGAGACAAATTGCGGTAATTCACATTTTTGCAAATTGAATCTCCCGATATTAAATTGCCACGGTGAGACGGTTTGTAGCGAAGCGGCATGGACGCAAAGCCGGAGCGCAGAGCCTCCAACAACCGATGGTCCCCACGCTCCCGGGTGGTGACTGGCCGCCTGCACAGCGGTGGGGGCGGGACGCAGAGCATCCCCCAACAACCGATGGTTCCCACGCTCCAGCGTGGTAACCGCGCCGTGGACGCTCTAGCGTCCAAATCGACCAGCATGCACAAAGTGATCAGGTCTAACGGCAGAACCGCGAAGCGCGTCACAGATCCGACCATCCCGGTCCGCCGGCACACAGGTCACCGCTATGCTGTAGCTCCACCAAGATCAGGCATCAGGGAAGCAGCCATGGGACGCAGCCGTTATCTCATCACCACACCGGATCAACCACACTTTCTCACCTGCACTGTGCTGGAGTGGCTACCGCTGTTCAACCAGCCCGCACTGGTGGATATCCTGCTTGATAGTTGGCGCTATCAGCAGGAACAACATGGCTTGCGGCTCTATGGCTACGTAATTCTGGAAAACCACCTACACTACGTTGCCCAAGCGCCGGACTTGGCTGCGGCGGTCAGCAGCTTCAAATCCTTCACTGCGCGGCAAGTCATCAGCTACCTGGAAAGGAGAAACTCCTCAGGTACCCTACGCCAGCTGCGCTTTGCCAAGCGGGCTCACAAACAGGATAGGGTCTACCAGCTATGGCAGGAAGGCTCGCATGCCGAGTTGGTCTGCAGTGAACGGGTGATGCAAGAAAAACTCGAATACATTCATCAGAACCCCGTCAAACGAGGCTATGTAGACCGGCCCGAGCACTGGCGCTACTCCAGCGCCCGGGACTATGCAGGTGAGCAGGGCCTGATCGACATACAACCCTGGTTCTAGTGATAGCCGCCTCCGGCTGCAGCCTGCACAGCGGTGGGGAGCGGGACGCAGAGCATCCCAGCATGCATTCCCACGCTGGAGCGTGGGAATGATCTGGTGCTGAGCCAGCACTCTGTTGTCGCCCGCCGCCCCCGCGCTTCACGCCACCTTGGCCTTGACCCCCTCCAACGTGGCGAAGGAAATATCCTTCGCTGTCAGCAGGAAATCCTGCATATAGGACATGTCCAGCATGTCCTCGCGCACGGCGGCATACAGCGTGCCGAACAAACCCTCGCTGCCCAGCGGTCGGGCACTGACATAGCCGCGTTGCAGGTATTCGGTGATCGCCCAGTTCGGCAGACAGCACACGCCCCGTCCCGATGCTACCAACTGCATCATCATGATGGTCAGCTCGGCATTGCGCACATCGATCGGCTCAACGCCAGCCGGCTCCAGAAACTGAGTGAAGATATCCAGCCGGTTGCGCTCTACCGGGTAGCAAATCAGCGTTTCCCCCGCCAGATCCTGGGGCTCGATATGGCTGCGCTCCGTCAACGGGTGCTGATTGCCGATGGCAAGCATCGCCTCATAAGTGAACAGAGGCACATAGCTGATCCCGACCATATCCTGCGGATCGGAGGTCACCACCAGATCCAGCTCACCGCGTGCCAACGCGGGCAGCGGAGCAAAGAAAAAGCCTGAGGCAAAGTCCACCTCCACCTCAGGCCAGGCATTACGGAACTGATCGATGGTCGGCATCAGCCACTGAAAGCAGCTGTGACACTCGATCGCCATATGCAACCGGCCGGCTTGGCCTCCCGACAGCCGCTGCAGATCCCGTTCCGCCTGGCGCACCTGGGGCAACAGATTATCCGCCAGACGCAGCAGCCGAAGGCCCGCGGAAGTGAAACGTATCGGCTTGGTCTTGCGCACAAACAGACTGGTGCCCAGTCGCTGTTCCAGATCCTTCAACTGATGGGACAGCGCCGACTGCGTCAGATGCAGCCGCTCGGAGGCTTCCACCAGACTGCCGGCCTCTCGAAGCGTGGCGAGCGTGCGCAAATGACGAAGTTCGAGCATGGCCCTTTCCTTATCATGAATGAAATCGAAGTTTATCATTAACATGATGAGTTTGATTCACTATTTGACAGATCGATGAACCGATACTGCATGTGGATCTGGTCCGAGCGCCCGAGAGCCCCGCAGTCATTGCGGCTCTGGAAGCATGGACGCAGGCCAAGGCAACAAGAGCCGCCTCGCCACGTATCCATGATTCTGATGGTTCCCACGCTCCGCGTGGTAACCGCGCCGTGGATGCTTCCGCGTCCGAACTGGCCGCTTGCACAGCGGTGGAGACCGGGACGCAGAGCATCCCGGCATGCATTCCCACGCTGGAGCGTGGGGACGATCGGGTGGAGCCAGGGCTCGGTTTCTGATGGTTCCCACGCTCCGCGTGGTAACCGCGCCGTGGACGCTCCTGCGTCCGAACGGGCAGTCCGCACGGCGGTGAGAATGGGGCGCGGAGTATCACGACATGCACTCCCAGCCCGAAAAGTCTCCGCCGCGACCAATGTCACTGGCACCACACCCCCCGGCAGCGTTAAAGTAGCGCCCGATCTTGACTCTGGGGTTTGTCATGCAGGAATTGTTGTTGCATTGCCGTCCGGGCTTTGAAAGTGAAGCCGCCGCTGAAATGCAGGAGTTGTCCGCGGAAAAGGGCATCGCGGGTTATGCCGTTACCCGCGACGGCACCGCCGTGGTGCGTTTTGTCTGCCCAGAGGATGGAGATGCTGGCCGCCTGATGCGCAAACTCGACTTCCGTCAGCTGATCTTTGTCCGTCAGTGGGCCGTCGGCACCTGGCTGGACGTACCAGCCGAAGACCGCATCTCACCCATCATCACCGCCTGCTCCAAAGGCCCCATCGCCTCCAGCATGTGGTTGGAAACAGCGGACACCAATGATGGCAAAGCCCTCGCCGCGCTGACCAAGAAACTCGGTCGCCCGCTGGAAACAGCCCTGACCAAAACCCGCTTCGTACGCCCAGCGAAAACCGATGCGCCACGGCTGCACGTATTCTTCGAAAGCGGTCAGCGAATCTTCGTCGGGTGGTCCTGGGCTGGTAACGCAGCGCCCTGGCCAATGGGCATCCCGCGCCTCAAGGTGCCTCGCGACGCACCCAGCCGGTCAACCCTGAAACTCGAAGAGGCCTGGCACCACTTCATCCCCCGGGACGAGTGGGACAGCCGTCTGGCCCCCGGAATGACCGCCGTGGATCTCGGCGCTGCACCGGGCGGCTGGACCTGGCAAATGGTCAACCGCCACATGGAAGTGATCGCGGTAGACAACGGTCCCATGGCCAAAAGCCTGATGGATACTGGCCAGGTCGAGCATATCGAAGCCGATGGCTATATGTTCAAACCGAAAAAGCCGGTGCAGTGGATGGTCTGTGACATCGTCGACAAGCCCGCACGCAGTAGCGCCATGCTCGCCCGCTGGCTGACCCGCGGCTGGTGCCGGGAAGCGATCATGAACTTCAAACTGCCGATGAAACAGCGCTACCGGGAAGTCATCCAGTGCCTGGAACATGTTCAGGACGCGCTGGACGAAGCAGACATCCGCGCCACCATCTCCTGCAAACAGCTATACAGCGACAGGGAAGAAGTAACCTGTCACGTACGCATATTGCATTCGGGGAGCTACCGGGTAGCGAAGCAGGTTGCAGAGTAACAGGTAGGTGCTGAAACCGGGACGCAGAGCGTCCTGGCATGCATTCCCACGCGGAGCGTGGGAACGATCGGACCGTGCCCCGGACGCTCTGCGTTCAAACTGGCAGCCCGCATGGCGGTGAGAACGGGACGCAGAGCGACCCCCGCTCGATGGTTCCCACGCTCCCGCGTCGGAACCGCGCCTTGGACGCTCCTGCGTCCGAACCAACCAACTGCACAACGCCAGAACCCGGCCGCATGGGTTGGTCTTACAGCGGCTCCAGCAGCGTAACCTTTTCCTCTTCCATCAGCATTGGCGCAAACAAATCCAGGCACTCCTTGCGCTCCGGCGAATGCTCCCAGCGTTCCCATGAATGGCGATTCTGCCAGGTCACAATCACGTAGCGCTGGTTGGGGCGTTCCAGATCAATGAAGGACTCACCGAACAGATAACCGGGAGACTGGATGGCCTGTTGCAGAATGCTGCGTGCGGCGGCTTCGTAAGGTGCTTCCAAACCTTCTGCGATGATGCGTTCAATCAGAACCTTGATCATGTTTACTCCTTGATATGGCGATGAATAATCACAGTGTTGCCTCCTGAGCCACGACTGGCAAGTGGCGGGTGATTTGCGGATAATCCAGCATTACGTTTCAGAGTCCGATGTTATGACAACCGCACCAACCCAACTCGACGCCCGCGGACTGTTCTGCCCTGAACCCGTCATGCTACTGCACAACGCCGTGCGCGACCTTGCCGCTGGCGAATGCCTGGAAGTCCTGGCCACCGACCCGTCAACGCAACGAGACATACCACGTTTTTGCAGCTTTCTAGGGCATGAGTTGCTGGAGCAGCAGGAGCGGGCAGGGGAGTTTCACTACCTGATCAGGAAGCGGGATTCGGAGTAAAGCCCTGGACGCTCCAGCGTCCGAGCCCGCCGCCCGTGCAGTGCCGAAACCGGGACGCAGAGCGTCCCAGCATGCGTTCCCACGCGGAGCGTGGGAACGATCTGATAAGGAGCCGGCACTCCGTTTCCGAGCCGGCAGCTTGTACGATGGTGGGACCGGGACACAGAGCCATCCCAACAACCGATGGTTCCCACGCTCCTGCGTGGTAACCGCGCCGTGGACGCTCCAGCGTCCGAGCCCGCCGCCCGTGCAGTGCCGAAACCGGGACGCAGAGCGTCCCAGCATGCGTTCCCACGCTGGAGCGTGGGAACGATCAGCGGGTCACCAGATGGCTCTTGTTCTGCGGAAAGCGCTGTTTGCGTCTGCCGCCAACAATCGCCAGGCGGATTGAGAGGAATGTTGCCGCCACGCTCAGGCCGATGATCAAACCCTTCCAGAATCCCGCCGGCCCTTGCGGTGGTCCAAGCAGATCGGTCAGGCCCAGTATGTAGCCGCTGGGCAGACCCACCAGCCAATAGGCGATCATCGTCAGCAGCATCGGCACCCGCGTATCCTGATAGCCGCGCAGCGCCCCGGCACAAGCGACTTGCACCGAGTCGGAGAACTGATACAGCGCCGCGTAGAACAGCAGCGCAGTCGACAGCGCCAGCACTTCCGGATCGCTGGTATACAGATACGGCAGCCAATCAGCCAACAGATAGATACCGCTGGCAGCCACCACGGCGAACAGCAGTGCGACGGTAATGCCCACCTTGGCAGCAAACAGCCCCGCCCGCGCACCGTTCATACCGAGGTTATGGCCGACGCGCACGGTGATGGCCAGGCCAAGACTGAAGGGCACCATGAAGATGATCGATGTGAGATTCAGCGCCACCTGGTGACTGGCGACCACCACCGCACCCAGACTGCCGATCAACAGGGCAATCAGCGCAAACATACTGGTCTCGGAAAACAGCGATATCCCAATCGGCAAACCCAGCCCCAACAGATGCCGCTGCACCGGCCAGCGCGGCCACTCGAAGCGCTCGAACAGACGACAGGCATCGTAGATCTTCGAGCGTTTCAGATAGATCACCATGCAGCCGAGCATGAACCACATCACCAGCGTGGTAGCAACACCGCAGCCGACGCCGCCCATGGCCGGGAAGCCCAGCTTGCCGTATACGAGCACGTAGTTGGCCGGCACGTTGAGTAGCAGCCCGAGAAAGCCGATGATCATGGTCGGTTTGGTGCGCGACAAACCGTCGCTCAGCCCGCGCAATGCCTGGTACATGCCCACCGCTGGAAAGCCCAGCGCCACCGCCTTGATATAGCCGACGGACTTGGGAATCAGCTCTTCCTGGACACCTGCCCAATACAGCAACGGCTCCACGGAAAACAGCAACACCGCGCAGATCACCCCGATACACAGCCCCAGCCAGACTGCCTGACGCACCAGCGGCCCGGTTTCCTCCAGGCGGCCGGAGCCACTGCTGGCGGCCACCTTCGAGGTGATGATCATCAGCACACCGGTCAGAAACAGAAAGGTCGGTACCCAGAACGAATTCCCCAGCGCCACCGCAGCCAGATCGACAGCGCTCACCCGGCCGGCCATGGCAGTGTCCACGAAGCCGAGCAGAGTGTGCGACATCTGCGCCGCAATGATAGGCAGCGCCAGCCAGATCAGCGCACGCAGTTCTGTTACACTGCGGCGCCAGCGGGGGAGGGTTCTATGAGTCATTTCGCGATACTGCGTAAGGGAGAAAAGCAGCCCATCCTATCAATTTGCCGAGCATTGTCCATCACTCTATGACATACGATTGCCATGATCTGATCCGACTGTTCGCGGACTGTTTTGCCAGCGAATTCAACACTCGCCTGGTGGGTGGCGCGCCGGAACCGGTCTACCTGCCGGCGGATGCCAACGAGCCGATGCACCGCATCATCTTCACCCTGGATTATTACCGCAGTGCGCTGCATGAGTTGCATGCATCTCTTTAAAGGTTGACATGCTAAGAAACTCATGTCTGGATGATGTACATCCAAAGGAGTTTCTATTCTTATGAAAGCCACCCTCAATGATGTTTTTAAATCAACAGCGAGAGTTATCCATTTAGGCTATTTCCACAAAGGCCGATTGGTGTGGCAAAAAGGGAAAGGGGTTGACGAGTATGAATACAGCTTTTCCGGCATAGAGGGGAGCGGCTACTTTCCGAAGATGCCTGTGATTCTTCAGTCAAACGGTCTGCCCTGGGATATTGGGAATGCATATCTGTTTGGCCAGTTGGAGAAGCCAAGTCTTTCTAATATGAGAACCCTCACAGCAAGAGCAACTCACTTAAAGTACTATCTCCAGTACTTAGAAGACACAGGGCAGCATTTTCTTGATCTTCCTAAACTTTACTACGAACGTGCACCGCAAAAATTCAGGGTGTTCATGAGTAAAGTTTTGGATAATCACGATTTTAGTGCCGAAAGCATTAATAACGTACTTTCTACGGTTGCGCACTTCTATAAAAACATCCGCTATGAATCTCTGGTGACGGAAGAAAGTTTAGAAAATAAGCCATTCACCCCGATAAGAAAGTCGATAATGATCACCAATCGGGTGGGTTTAGTTCGAAGCACTCAGGTCATTACGAATGACCTTAGGATTAAGAGCAGCAGACATCAAAACTCTCCATTAGGGAAGCTAAGAGACGGGGGTAGTTTGCGTCCTTTAACCCCGGGAGAGCAGAAAATTATTTTTGATGGATTTAGAAAAAATTACGCCTCGATTGAATTGGAATTAATGATTCGAGTCGCACTTGAAACAGGAGCTAGGCAGCAAACCGTAGGTACATTAAGTATTGGCTGTATTAAAGAAGCTTATAGTGAATTAGAAGCTGATCCGTCGATGACTCATGTTGTTATAAATGGAGGTCAGCGCTACAAGGCTGATACGAAGGGTAGTAGATTAAATAGGCTGATTTTTAGACGTGAGCTAATTCATGATTTGATGGCCTATATCGACTGTGAGCGTGCAGAAGACCGTAGACTTCTTGATAATAGTTTTTATGGTGATACTGACGATAACTATGTATTTTTAACCCGAGACGGAAATCCTTACTATACAGCTCAACGAGAAATCCTCGATCGCCAGGATCCTAACGCGGCCTGGAATATTAAAGCGCCTATGATGGTGCCCAAGAACGGTCAGTCTCTCAGGAATGAGTTGGGTCGGTTCATTTCTCGTATCCAAAATAATGAACCAGACTTTAAAGTTTTCACTTTCCATGACCTCAGAGCAACGATGGGTATGAATATCGTGAGATCTATGAGAGCAAAGGATTATCCTGATTCAAAAATCTTTGATCATGTTAGGCAGCGATTGAACCACAGCAACTTTAAAACGACTGAAGGGTATCTCAACTTTGACTCTGAGCTTTTAGAATTTTATGACATACAAGAGGCTTTTGGTGAGATGATGTGTGGTTACGGCGATGAATGAATTTCTCGCCAGCCGTCCTTTAATTGAAGTCAACTCTAAGAAATTACCCGAAGTGTATGCGCCCCAATCTGTAGTGATAAAAGGAATCCGGTCGGATGGGGTGCACTTTAAAGTGGATATTGGCAGAGTGTGTTATTTGGAACGCGCAATGGATTCAGAAGGCTTCCTGAGTGGTAAACACTATATCCCTAGCCCTGTTAATAACAAATCTTTATCGTTAGAAAGAGTTGAGTGGCTCAAAAACTATTTGTATACCTCATTTCATAAAGGGTGGCGCGATGAAACGCTTAGGCAAAACCTGCATTGCTTGCGGCATTTCTTTCACTTTTGTGACTTTGATGGAGGCTTGAAGCCAACCACATTAGAAGGATTAGTGAGTGAGTATAAGCGCTATCAAATTATACTTGATCAAAAAGGGAGGTTGAATGGCGGTTCGTCTCTTAAGCCATCGTCGATTTTAAAGCGCTTAAATACAGCACGAAGTTTTATCCAGTGGGCATTTCAGCTATCGAATAATGAGATTCTTGCTCTTATACCTAAACATCGTAGCCGGCAGTCTACTACAGTAAACGAGGGCAGGTCTGTAAGTCTTCAGGATGGACAGGACTACTTACGTGCATGTGCTGTTTATTTCAATCAATTTGCTGACTCTATTTTAAATAATCAATATCCAATTCCGGTTAGCCCACCGTATGATGAGCGTGAACATCTATATTGGCATTCAAGTTTAGGTACGTCTTTGGTGAGTTTGCCAAATTGCTTTACCAAAGAAGGCGAACCATTACCGTTTCAAGAAATAAAAGATGTTCTGGCAAAAAATTTTAAAAGTAAATTATCGGAGAAATCCGATTTTTATGATCGAGCGCTTGTTCGTAATAGAAATGAATGGATGAACGGAAAATTAATACCTCACAAGGTCTATGCTTATAACTTAAGTGTATTCTGTTTTTTTCAGATCTATCTTGCGTTCACAGCGGCAAATGTTCAGCCTACACTTGATCTTAAAATAGCCGATATAGATCTCAGTAAGGTGGGTTCGAGTGCTTTTGCAAAGAAGCATAAATTTCGTGCTGGCAGAACGGTAAAGTTTGAAGCGCCCAACCATTTGAAGCGAGAGATCATAAAGTATTTCAAGTTAAGAGAGTGGGCTGAAAGTCTAGGGCTACCTGGTGATGCGCAAGAGTACTTGTTCGTCAAAATTGGCGAGAAAAATAAATTGCAACGATTCGATAGAAGTAGTGGTTCGGTCCTCATCAGGAAATCCATCCTATTTAAAGGACTTACCAAAATTTCATCAAGGGATATACGACAGCTTACAGGTGAGTATTTCATTCGTAAATCACAAGGTAAAGTTTCTTTAGTTGCAAAAAAACTAAATAACTCAATTGCAACTACAGCAAGAGCATATACATCAATTGATATAGAATCTCAGGCTAAGGAAATGAATCGTTATCATGAAGAGCTGAGTTCTCAAGTTAAGTATTTTAATCGAACAGCTAGTAGTCCCCTTCCAGTGAGTCTTGCAAGTGAAGACGAATCTGAACGAATCGCCTCCGGGGCTTGTACTAACATGAACGGTGAAATTCCTTCGAGAGCCAATGGGTTTAACTCTAAAGCCCCTGAGCCAACCTGCGGTACATTCGAAAGTTGTCTTTTCTGTGAATACTTCGCAGTCCATGAAGATTTTGAAGATGTCCATAAACTTTTGAGTCTGAGAGAAGCGCTAAATGCCACGTCAATTATTCGAAATGACTCAGAGCATCATGAAGCGGTTGTTAAACCCGCAATATTTAGGATTGACGAAATTTTAGGTTTTGTAAGCAAAAATAATCGTGGGCTTGAGGATGTAATAAGGCAGGCCGAAGACGAGATAGAAATGGGGAACTATAACCGACATTGGAGTAGGCAGATTGAAATCTTGACCCGGTTGGCTAGCAGCGCAGGAAGAGGATAATAGTTTGTCTAAATTAATGTTGCGTAACCCCATTGTTAAGGAAGTTTATCTACCAAATGAATTTTCACACCTAAAACCTGCTGATGATATGGTGGTTACAATCAATAAAGATGGAAGCCCTAGATCGATATTCCGGGATGATACATGGGATTACAGCTCCACAAGCTCAACGTTGCGATTACTTAACTTCAGAGCAAAGATCGAGAGCATTACCCCAGTTGATGGGGTTAAACTAGCAAGCAAAAATAGTTTAAATGTCGCTAATGAATCACACCGGGTTTCGTGGAGGCCTCAACTCTTGAGAGAATGAGGCATGAAG
>NZ_JABUYN010000055.1:0-413 GCF_014897305.1 Pseudomonas sp. FME51
TGAATCGCACCGGGTTTCGTGGAGGCCTCAACTCTTGAGAGAATGAGGCATGAAGAAATCTAATAGCTATTCCCCTGAAGTCCGTGAACGTGCTGTGCGCATGGTTCTGGAGAACCTGAAGGACTACCCCTCCGAATGGGCAGCCAT
The DNA here is from genome assembly GCF_014897305.1 of Pseudomonas sp. FME51. Lineage (NCBI taxonomy): Bacteria > Pseudomonadati > Pseudomonadota > Gammaproteobacteria > Pseudomonadales > Pseudomonadaceae > Pseudomonas > Pseudomonas sp. FME51. Next base: position 148 of record NZ_JABUYN010000055.1, read on the forward strand.
CGAATCCATTGCGCCCAAGATCGGCTGTGTCCCCCAGACGCTGCATGGCTGGATACGCAAACACCAGACTGATATTGGCCACCGCCCCGGCCAGACGACCGAGGAACGAGAGCGCATCAAGGCTCTGGAACGCGAGAACCGGGAACTGCGCAAAGCGAACGAGATTCTGCGCCTGGCCAGTGCGTATTTTGCCCAGGCGGAGCTCGACCGCCGCAACAAACCCTGAACGCCTTCGTTGACGAGTACCGTGACCGCTACGGAGTCGA
>NZ_JABUYN010000056.1:0-403 GCF_014897305.1 Pseudomonas sp. FME51
AGAGCCAGCCTTGCCACGTTGAAACATAAGTAAAGTCGGACACCCATAGCTGATTGGGTCGATCCGCATGGAACTGGCGTTGGACCCTATCCAGCGGACAAATCGCGTTCTCATTCGGGATGGTGGTGCGGATCACATGACCGCGACGAACGCCCTGCAGGCCCAGTTGACGCATCAGCCGCTGTACCGTGCAGCGAGCAATATCAATGCCCTCACGCTTGAGTTGCTTCCAGACTTTCACGACGCCATAGCACTGCATATTGTCATCCCAGACTCGCTGGATTTTATCGCTCAACAGCTCGTCCTGTTTGGCACGAGCGCTTCGCAGTTCGGGTTGACGGGCTTTGGCTGCATGCACGTAATAACCGGACGGAGCGATCTGGATTACCCGACAGATCGACTC
>NZ_JABUYN010000009.1:0-170106 GCF_014897305.1 Pseudomonas sp. FME51
TCCTTTCTCACCTTGAAGAAGCGATCAAACCGGCCTCTTCAGTGAGCGGCGCATTCTACGCCGTTCCGCTTGCCTGTCAACCCCCAAGTTATTGCTAACTTATTGATTGGCCTGGGCTTTTTAAAAAGCACCGCGGCTTGCGAGGGGCGAATTATAGACCCGCCAGATTTTACGTCAAGGGGTTTGTTACATAAATATTGCACCCAACAAAAACCCCGCACCAGGCGGGGTTTTCATATACCCATTTAGAAGCAGTCTTCAACCGACTTCAAGGGGTAATGCGCCGGGTAAGGCAGGCGAGCAACACCACTATCAATAGCAGCCTGGGCAACAGCCGCCGGCACCTTCTCGATCAGACGCACATCCATCGGCTTGGGAATGATGTACTCCCGACCGAACTCCATCGCCAACCCACCGTAGGCTTCGGCTATATAGGCAGGCACCGCTTCTTTGGCCAACTCACAGATTGCATGCACAGCTGCCATCTTCATTTCATCATTGATACGCGAGGCACGAACATCCAGAGCACCGCGGAAAATGAAGGGGAAGCAAAGTACGTTGTTAACCTGGTTCGGGTAATCCGAGCGGCCAGTAGCCATGATCACATCCGGACGGGCCCCGTGAGCCAGTTCAGGACTGATCTCGGGATCAGGGTTGGAGCAGGCGAATACAACAGGATTCTCGGCCATCAGCTTGAGCTCGGCCGGCTGCAGCAGATTGGGGCCCGACAGACCAACGAACACATCAGCACCTTTCATAGCATCAGCCAATGTGCGCTTATCGGTCTCGGAAGCAAAGACAGCCTTGTACTCATTCAGATCGTCACGGCCAGAGTGGATCACACCCTTGCGATCGATCATATAGATGTTTTCGATAGCCGCACCCAAACTGACCAGCAGCTTCATGCAGGCGGTCGCTGCAGCACCCGCACCCAGACAGACGATCTTGGCATCTTCCAGCTTCTTATCTGCCAGCTCCAGTGCGTTGATCATGGCGGCCGCAGTGACGATGGCAGTACCGTGCTGATCATCATGGAAGACCGGGATATCGCACTGCTCGATCAGAGCGCGCTCAATTTCAAAGCACTCTGGAGCCTTGATGTCTTCGAGATTGATACCACCAAAAGTGCAGGATATACGCTTGACCGTGTCGATAAAGGCTTGCGGGCTTTCAGCTTCAACTTCGATATCAAAGACATCGACGCCAGCGAAGCGCTTGAACAACACACCCTTGCCCTCCATCACCGGCTTCGAGGCCCGCGGCCCCAGATTGCCGAGACCGAGAATAGCGGTGCCGTCGGAGATCACCGCAACCAGGTTACCCTTACCAGTGTATTTGTAGGCATTTTCCGGGTCCTTGGCAATTTCGCGCACAGGCTCTGCAACACCCGGACTATATGCCAGCGCCAGATCACGCGCGGTGGCAGTAGGCTTTGTCAGCTCGACGCTCAGTTTGCCCGGACGCGGGCTGGCGTGATATTCGAGCGCATCAGTTCTCAGATCAGACATGATTACCTTTCCGGTCAAGTTGCTTATTGTGTTATGGACGAATGAGAATACAGAAAAGGCTGTACCCTCACAAGATCATTCACAGCATCTATCCGGAAGTCTTAGCAGCAAAACTAAGGTCACTTCTTCCTCGATCTGCAGCAATCATTCAACATTCACCATCCGGGGCTCGAGCAGCGGCAACATGAAGCGCTTATGGCCACGGCGTCGAGACTGTCGATCCACCACCCAACCGCGCACTTCCAACTGGCGCCCCGGCCAACTATCGACCCCACCGAAGCGCCCGCTACCGACGTCAGTCAGACGCAACGTCAAGGGCCCGTCCATCCCAACCCATACATAGCGACCGGCACGCTCGACCGTGACCACCCGACCCCGTATCAGATGGAAGCCACCCGCTCGAATATCTGCCGCACGCATCACTGGTACCTGACTCCAGACCCCCAGTCGCTCACCCCGAGCCCGGGCCTCGAGACCCAGATGACAATCCAGCAGTGCAAGATTGGGTGCAATACCGATCGCAAAACCCATTCCACCGCGCAGCAGCTGGCCTTCAATATTGGCACCGCGGACATCAAACAGGTGCCCCAGCGTACGCCCATAACGATCCTTCGGCTCTACTCCAATCACCAGCCGCAGCCCATCCTCACCAGCCAGCCGCTCGAGCCCAACCCTGGCCTTTTGCGCATAAGGCTCGGACGGCTTGCCACTACGCCCGATTTCCGGAGCATTGATGCCAATCAGGCGCACCCGCCGACCGTCAACCAGATCCAGCGTATCTCCATCGATGACATGACGACTGACAACCGGATCACCTGCGCCAGGCTGACTGCAGCTATCGGCCAATGCCGCCCCAGCCAACAGCCAGACAACAAAAAAGGCGCCCCATTGGGGCGCCTTCTGTGAAACGGACAATGCCATCGAAACGGCTTTCCGAATCTTACTTCTTGGTGCTGACAGCACCGAAACGCTGATTGAAGCGCTCGATACGGCCACCGGTGTCCAGAACTTTCTGCTTGCCGGTGTAGAACGGGTGGCATGCGGAGCAGACGTCCAGATAAATACCCTTGCCCAGCGTGGAGCGGGTCTTGATGACGTTGCCGCAACCGCAAGTGGCTTCGATTTCTTCGTACGCAGGATGCAAATCAGCTTTCATGGGTGATTCCTCGGTTTTGTGTGCCGCCACCGGACCAACCTGATCAGGCACCGCACTGGATGATGCTACCCGGCATCGAACAAACGAACGGACCGGAAAATAGGCCGGCGATGATAACAGAATTCCGCTGCCACGCAAGCATTACGGGTGTCCGGCTCGGACACCCCCCTGAAAACACAGTATAGCCAAGCGCCGTGCTTTTTCAGGGCGCTCTGGCCCTGCATATCACTTCGGGCAATGCTACCATCAGCAGCTTGTCAGAACAGGACGTCATAGTGTCAGGACCTATTCTTCAGGTTGCCCTCCCCTCGCCCCTGCGCCGTCTGTTTGACTATCGCGCTCCGGCGGGCCTGCGCATGGATGACTTGCAGGTGGGACTGCGCGTCCGCGTGCCTTTCGGCAACCGCCAGATGGTCGGTTTGATTGCCGCCATCAGCGAGCATTCGACCGTCCCTGCAGGCAAGCTCAAACGCGCCGACGAGCTGATCGACCACACGCCACTGCTACCCGAGAGTCTCTGGAAACTCTGCCTCTGGACCGCCAGCTATTATCAACATGGTCTGGGCGACACGCTGAGCAGCGCGCTACCCGTACTGCTGCGCCGCGGCGAACCCGCCCTCGCCCGACAAGACCTGCTCTGGCAGCTATTGCCGGGCGCCTATCCAGAACACCCAGCCATCAGTCGCGCACCAAAACAGAAGGAAGCGGTTCAGGTGCTGGCCAGACACCCCCATGGCCTGTCCCATGCCCTCATCAATCAATGGGGGCTGACCCGCGACGCCCTCGAATCCCTCGAGCGCAAAGGCCTGGCACAACGGATCAATCAGTCACCGCACCATACCAGCGAGCCACAGCCTTTAATAAGGGAAACGCCGCTGACCGCCAATGAGGAACAACAAGCGGCCCTGGACGCCATTCTCGCCGCCAACGGATTCAATGTCTGGTTGCTGGAAGGCGTCACCGGCAGCGGCAAGACTGAGGTCTATCTACAAGCGATAGAACATTGTCTGCAGCAGAATCGCCAGGCACTGGTACTGATTCCCGAAATCGGGCTGACTCCGCAGACCCTTGAACGCTTCCGACGCCGCTTCAACGTACCGGTGGTGATTCTGCATTCGGGACTGAATGACCGCGAACGACTTGATGCCTGGATTGCCGCCCGCGAGGGCGAGGCCGGCATCATCATAGGTACGCGCTCGGCCATTTTCACTCCGTTGGCGCGACCGGGCCTGATCATTGTCGATGAAGAACATGACCTGTCCTACAAACAGCAGGATGGTCTGCGTTACAACGCTCGGGATCTGGCAGTCTATCGCGCCCATCTGGAACAGGTGAGTATCATTCTGGGCTCCGCCACACCCTCCTTCGAGAGCCTGCACAACGTACAGCCCGGACGCTATCAGCGTCTACGCCTGACCCAACGCGCCGGCAATGCCAGCCCACCGACCTTCCAGTGCCTGGATATTCGCAGCCGACCACTGGAGGGCGGCATGTCGCGCCCGTTGATCCAGCTGATGGGTGAACACCTGCGCCAGGGCAATCAGGTACTGGTATTCATCAACCGTCGCGGTTTTGCACCCACCCTGATGTGCCATGACTGCGGCTGGATGGCCGAATGTCGTCGCTGTGATGCACGCATGACGCTGCATCAATCACCCGCGCAATTGCACTGCCACCATTGCGGCAGCCAGCGTAGCGTCGATCGCACCTGCCCGAAATGTCAGTGCCAGGACCTGCGCCCCATTGGCGCGGGTACCGAGCGCACCGAAGAGCACCTGATCAACTGCTTTCCGGACTTCCCGGTACTGCGCATCGATCGCGACACCATGACCCGCAAACAGGCCATGCAAAGCATGCTCACACGCATCCAGAGCGGCGAACCCTGCCTACTGGTCGGCACACAGATGCTTGCCAAGGGTCATCATTTTCCCGACGTCACACTGGTGGCGATCCTTGATGCTGATGGCGGACTGTTTTCCACCGACTTTCGCGGCCCCGAGCGCATGGCACAACTGATCATCCAAGTGGCAGGGCGTGCCGGACGCGCAGAAAAACCCGGCCAGGTGCTGATCCAGACACATATGGCCGAGCACCAGCTGCTGCTGGATCTGACCGAACATGATTACAGTCGCTTCGCCGAACGCGAGCTGACTGCCCGGGCCACAGCGCAATTGCCTCCCTACAGCTTCATGGCGTTGTTGCGCGCCGAATCCAACTCATCGGCGCAGACCAACCAGTTTCTCGACGAAGCCTGCGAGCTGGCCGAACAGCTTACCGCCACGCTCGGCATTACCGGTGTCGATCTGCTCGGCCCCGTGCCGTCGCCAATGGAGCGCCGTGCCGGCCGCCATCGCGCGCAATTGCTGGTGCTGGCAGGACAGCGCTCAACCCTGCATCAATTGCTGCACAGCTGGTTGTCGGCGCTGGAACAGCACCCCCTGGCGCGCCGCGTACGCTGGTCGATTGATGTCGACCCACTGGACATGTTCTGAATCTTGACCCTGTCAGACAGAGGGATTTGGCAAGCAGCCCGTTAAGTCGGATAATGCCGGGTTTTCCACATGCCGTTGCCGGATACTCCCCTACTTATGAAAAACCTGATCAGCCAGTTGCTCGCCAGTGCCGTCAGCACCTTGCAAAGCCAAGGCGTCCTGCCAGCCGATATCTCTCCTGACATTCAGGTCGAGATCGCCCGGGACAAGAGCCATGGCGACTTTGCCAGCAACCTGGCGATGATGCTCGCAAAGCCAGCCCGCATGAAGCCACGCGACCTGGCCGAACAGCTGGTTGCCGCGCTGCCGCAAAACGCAGCAATAGCCGAGGTCAACATCGCCGGTCCCGGCTTCATCAACTTCTTCCAGGCACGTGATTGGCTGGCAGCACAACTGCAGATGGCGCTGGACGATCCCCAGCTGAACATTCCACGGGCCGATCCGACCCAGCGCGTGGTCGTGGACTACTCCTCCCCCAACCTGGCCAAGGAAATGCACGTTGGGCACCTGCGTTCAACCATCATTGGCGACGCCGTGGCGCGGGTACTGGCGTTTCTGGGTCACCAGGTGATACGCCAGAACCACGTCGGCGACTGGGGTACCCAGTTCGGCATGCTGCTGGCCTATCTGGGTACCCCAGTCGCCGAAGCCGAACTGGGCGATCTGGAGAACTTCTACCGCCAGGCCAAGAAGCGCTTCGATGAAAGCGAGGAGTTCGCCAACCGTGCCCGTGAACGGGTGGTCCAACTGCAGGCGGGTGACCCGCAGTGTCTGGCGCTGTGGAATCGTTTCAACAGCATCTCCCTTGGCCATTGCCAGGCAATCTATGACCGTCTTGGCGTCAGCCTGACGCCCGCCGATGTGCGTGGCGAAAGTGCCTATAATGACCAGCTTGCCGATGTGGTCGACAGCCTGCAGCAGGCTGGCCTGCTGACCGAAAGCGACGGCGCCCGCTGTGTGTTCCTCGACGAGTTCAAGACCAGCGAAGACAAACCCCTGCCAGTGATCGTGCAAAAGGCGGGCGGCGGCTATCTGTATGCGACCACGGACCTGGCGGCCATGCGCTATCGCCACCAGGTACTGCAGGCCGATCGCGTGCTGTATTTTGTCGATCAGCGCCAGGCTCTGCATTTTCAGCAGGTCTTCGCGGTAGCACGCAAGGCCGGTTTCGTAGCGCAGGACATGCAGCTGGAGCATATGGGCTTCGGCACCATGAACGGCGCCGATGGCAAGCCGTTCAAGACCCGCGACGGCGGCACGGTCAAACTGATCGACCTGCTGAACGAGGCCGAACAGCGCGCCTATCAGCTGGTGGCGCAGAAGAACCCGGAACTCGATCCCGAAGAGCTGAAGCAGATTGCCCGCGCGGTCGGCATCGGCGCGGTCAAGTATGCGGACCTGTCCAAGCATCGCAGCAGCGATTACAACTTCAACTTCGAGCAGATGCTCAGCTTTGAAGGCAACACCGCCCCCTACCTGATGTATGCCTACACCCGGGTGGCCAGCGTGTTCCGCAAGATCGACCGCAACATGTCGCAGCTGGACGATCTGGCGCCGCTGGTACTGCAAGAGGCCGCCGAGGTTGATCTGGCGGCTCATCTCGCACAGTTTGGCAACTTGCTGGCATACGTAGCCCGCGAAGGCACGCCACATTCACTGTGCCATTACCTGTATGAACTGGCCGGGCGCTTCTCCAGCTTCTACGAGAACTGTCCGATTCTGGCCGCCGACGAGCCGGCACAACGCGACAGTCGCCTGCGTCTGGCAGCACTGACTGGACGCACCCTGCAGCAAGGCCTTAACCTGCTCGGCATCACCACTCTGGAGCGCATGTAAGTCGCATGGCCAAAGCACGCAAAACACCCCGTCGCGGCGCCAGCCGCGCCCGGTCCAAACCCGGTCGGCGCATACCCGCCTGGCTGATTGCCGTGTGCGGGCTGGTGCTGGGTCTGTTCATCGCCTTTCTGTTCCAGCTGGAGCCTGGTCGCGACACGGTGAAACGCAATACTGCACCGCCGCCACCCGCCGCTAAGCCGGCGCCGGCAAAACCCGCCGGCCCCAGCTATGACTTTTACACCTTGCTGCCCGAATCGGAGGTGGTGGTACCCACGCCACGCCCTGCTCCACCGCCGACACCCAAGCCAGCACCCGCGAGCAAAGCCGAGTCCACTACCCGCTATTACCTGCAGGCCGGCTCATTTCGTCAGCGTAGCGAAGCGGACCGGGTGCGCGCACAGATCATCCTGATGGGCCTGGATGCCCGTCTGGAAAATGCCAAGCTGGCCAATGGTGACCTCTGGCACCGGGTACAGGTCGGGCCGTTCGCCGACCAGAGCAAAAGGACCCAAGCCGAACAGACACTGTCCGGCAACGGCTTCAACAATCTGCTCCGCCAGCAGCGCACCACCGCCCCCTGATGTTCCGACCATCGGCAGCATTGGCTGCCGATATCTTGAATTCCTCTTCCCCAGCCCCAAGATAATGGCAAAGGCAGCGCGTGCAGCGTGCTGCGTGCTATCTGAACAGCCAACAGGAGCTGCGCGTGACTACAATCGTTTCAGTACGCCGCCACGGCAAAGTGGTAATCGGTGGTGATGGCCAGGTATCGCTGGGCAACACCGTGATGAAGGGCAACGCTCGCAAGGTTCGTCGCCTGTACAACGACCAGGTGATCGCTGGGTTTGCCGGCGGCACGGCGGATGCCTTCACCCTGTTCGAACACTTCGAGGCCCATCTGGAAAAACACCAGGGCCAGCTGGTTCGCGCCGCCGTGGAAATGGCCAAGGAATGGCGTACCGATCGCACCCTGCGCCGTCTCGAAGCCCTGCTGGCCGTGGCCAACAAGGATGCCTCGCTGATCATTACCGGCAACGGCGATGTGCTTGAGCCCGAAGAGGGCATTATCGCCATCGGCTCCGGCGGCCCCTACGCCCAGTCGGCGGCTCGCGCCCTGCTGCGTCACACCGAGCTGTCAGCCCGCGAGATTGTCGAGTCGAGCCTGAACATCGCCGGCGAGATCTGCATCTACACCAACCAGAACCACACTATCGAGGAGCTGGACGCCAACACCTGAGGCGCCCGGGAATCTGCCACATGTCCATGACACCCCGCGAAATCGTCCACGAACTGGACCGTCACATCATTGGTCAGCAGGATGCCAAGCGCGCCGTCGCCATCGCGCTGCGCAACCGCTGGCGCCGCCAGCAGCTGCCCGATGCACTGCGCCATGAAGTCACCCCGAAGAACATTCTGATGATCGGCCCGACCGGCGTCGGCAAGACCGAAATCGCCCGCCGCCTGGCGCGCCTGGCTCAAGCGCCCTTCATCAAGGTCGAGGCCACTAAATTCACCGAGGTCGGCTATGTCGGTCGGGATGTGGAATCGATCATTCGTGATCTGGTGGATGCGGCGCTGAAGATGCTCCGCGAGCAGGAAATCACCAAAGTCGGCCACCGCGCCGAAGATGCCGCCGAAGAGCGCATTCTCGATGCCCTGCTGACCCCGCCACGCGATGGCACCACTGACCAGCCCGTGCGCGAAGACAACAGCACCCGCCAGCTATTCCGCAAACGCCTGCGCGAAGGTCAGCTGGACGACAAGGAAATCGATATCGACGTAGCCGATACGCCAGTCGGCGTGGAAATCATGTCGCCGCCCGGCATGGAAGAAATGACCAGCCAGCTGCAGAACATGTTCTCCAGCTTCGGCAAGAACAAGCGCAAGTCGCGCAAACTCAAGGTCAGCGAAGCCTTCAAGTTGATTCGTGACGAGGAAGCCGCCCGCCTGGTCAACGAGGACGATCTCAAGACCCGCGCCATCGATGCGGTCGAACAGAACGGCATTGTCTTCCTTGATGAGATCGACAAGGTCAGCAAGCGCGCCAACAGCGGCGGCGGTGCCGATGTGTCCCGCGAAGGCGTACAGCGTGACCTGCTGCCGCTGATCGAAGGCTGCACGGTGAATACCAAGTTCGGCATGGTGCGGACCGACCATATCCTGTTCATCGCTTCGGGCGCCTTCCATCTGACCAAACCGTCGGATCTGATTCCCGAACTGCAGGGCCGCCTGCCGATCCGCGTCGAGCTCAAGTCACTGTCACCGGCAGACTTCGAGCGCATCCTGACCGAACCGGATGCCTCGCTCACCGAACAGTACCGCGCACTGCTGCAGACCGAAGGCCTGGAAATGGAATTCGCCGACAGTGCCGTAGCCCGACTGGCGGAGATCGCCTGGCAGGTCAACGAGAAGACCGAGAACATCGGTGCCCGTCGTCTGCATACCGTGCTCGAACGCTTGCTGGAAGAAGTTTCCTTCAGCGCCGGCGATCTGGCCTCCAAGCAGAACGGCGAGAAGCTGGTGATCGATGCCGCGTATGTGGACGAGCACCTGGGCGAGCTGGCGGTCAATGAAGACCTGTCCCGCTATATTCTCTAACTGATCTGAAACGAGCCAGCCATGACCACTCCAATACCCAGCAAGATCAAACTGCACAAGGCGTCGCGTACGCTGGATCTGCACTACGCTGATGGCCGACATTTCAGTCTGCCGGCAGAGTTTCTGCGGGTGCACTCACCCTCGGCGGAAGTGCAGGGGCATGGCCGGCCGGTGCTGCAGACCGGCAAACAAAACGTGGCGCTGACGGCCGTCGAGATGGCGGGAAACTACGCGCTGAAGCTGGTATTTGATGACGGCCATGACAGCGGATTGTTCAGCTGGAGCTATCTGCTGGAGCTGGGCGAACGGCAGGATGCGCTGTGGCAGGATTATCTCGACCAGTTGCAGGCGGCCGGCGCCAGTCGTGATCCGGATACGTCGGTAGTGAAAGTGATGCTCTGAGGTCATGAAGCCAGCCGGACTCGGCTGGCTTCATATCACAGCTCTACTCCTCTGACGGCTTGCCCGGCTCGGCACTGCTGGCCGGGGCGGGCGCGGATTTGCCGCGAGTAGCCGCTTTCGGCGCCGTGGTGCGGCGGCGGGTGGTGGCTTTGACCGGCTTGGCCGCTCCATCCTTAGATGCTGCAGGCTTGGGCGTTGCAGGTTTGGCAGCAGCCGACCTGCTGGTTGCTCGCCGCTTGGGTGCGGCCTTGGCTGCAGGAGCAGCCGCGGCCTCACTGGCCGCCTGGGCCACCGAATCGGCGATCACTGTGGAACTGGCTGTGGCCGCAGCGGCAGCCGGCGGCTTGCGAGGGCGCGCGGGCTTGGCGTTGAGCTGCTCCACCGCACGGGTCAGCTCGGCAATACGACTTTCCAGCACCTGCAACTCTTCCTGACGCGCCAGCCCCAACCGCTCAACGGCACTGGCCACGCGCTTGTCGAACATTTCCTCGAGACCACCGAACTTGTCAGTCAGCTTGCTCCGCGCCTTGTCGACTTTGGAGCGAGCACCCTCCAGCGGATCCTTCTTGTTGCGCGAGCCCTTGCCGCTGGTCTTCTCGGCTTCGTCTGTGGCTGTCTGTTCTGCCTGCTCCCCATCGCGGATCAGCGACTCGAACAGCTTGGCGCCTTCTTTACCCATGCGGGTGTAAGCACCCAGACCCGCCAGCCAGATCTGTCGGGAATAACCTTCCAAGCCGTCAACCCAATGAGAATCCCTGCTTTCACGCTTCTTCTTGTCCGCCATGAATAAACCCTCGTGAGCCGCTGTCGGTGAGAATATCCAGCTTAGCAGAGTTGATTGGCGCTGCCGCTGTCGTGACTCAGACCAGGTATTTGTTCAGGGCTTTTTCGATTTCGCCCTTCACCATGCCCGCCATCGGGGTCAGCATCATGCCGAGCTTGACCGCCACGTGCACATTGTCATCGCCGACCCGGATCTTGCCGTCGACGCCGCTGCGCTGGAATGTCAGCTCATCGTCCTGCCAGGTACACTTGGCATCCAGTTTGGCGGCCAGCTTGTCTGCCATCAGTTGGGCACGCTCTTTCGCTGCGTCCTTGCCCAATGAATGCTCGCGGGTGATTTCTACGGTTGCCATCTCGGTCCCTTCCAGTATGGTTGAAAAAAGACGCATAGCATGCCGCATCGTGAGTCTACATGCGACAGGTTGTCATGCTTAAAAGCCCCTCTGGGCTCTCGAATACAGGTAGAATGGCCCATCAATTTGCCAAGGCAGATGCTCTCATGACAGACAAGTCCAGCTCGGATCGTACTACCCACTTCGGCTACCAGACCGTTCCCGAATCGGAAAAGGCCGGCAAGGTGGCCGAGGTTTTCCATTCGGTCGCCTCCAAATACGACCTGATGAACGATCTCATGTCGGGCGGCATTCATCGGATATGGAAGCGCTTCACCATCGAATTGTCCGGTGTGCGCCCAGGCAACCGGGTTCTGGATATTGCCGGCGGCACTGGCGACCTGACCCGCAAATTCTCCAGTCTGGTGGGGCCGACCGGTGAAGTGGTGCTGGCAGATATCAACGCCTCCATGCTCCGCGTAGGCCGTGATCGCCTGCTGGACAAGGGCGTGGCCGGCAACGTGCGCTTCGTGCAGGCCGATGCGGAAAAACTGCCGTTCCCGGACAACCATTTCGATTGCATCACCATTGCCTTCGGCCTGCGCAACGTCACCCACAAGGAAGACGCCATCGCCTCCATGCTGCGCGTACTCAAACCCGGCGGCCGCCTGCTGGTGCTGGAGTTCTCCAAACCGGGCAACGAGCTGCTGTCCAAGGCCTATGATCAGTATTCCTTCACCATGCTGCCGCTGATCGGCCGCCTGATCACCGGTGACAAGGAAAGCTACCGTTATCTGGCGGAGTCGATCCGCATGCATCCGGATCAGGAAACACTCAAGGGCATGATGGAAGACACCGGCTTCGCCCGAGTGACCTACCACAACATGACCGGCGGCATTGTGGCCCTGCATCGCGGTATCAAGCCCTGATGTTGAGTCGCACCCTGCTGGCCGGCATCGAGCACAGCCTGGCGCTGGCCATCAAACAGGATCCACTGACGGCCAAACGGCTGGCAGCACTGGAAGGCCGCGTCATTCTGATATGCGCGCGCCAGCCTGCCTTGCAGATATATGTATTGCCAGGCCAAGCCGGTATTCGCCTGATGCAGGAATATGACGGCGAGGCAGACTGCACCCTCAGCGCACCGGCCAGCCTGCTGGCACGCCTGGGGCTCAGCAGCAACCGTCAGCAACTGCTGCTGTCACCGGAGCTCGAATTGACCGGTGATACCCAGGTACTGGTGCAACTGCAGAACATCTTCGGCGACTTGCAGATTGACGGCGAAGCTGCGCTGGCGCGCTGGATTGGCCCGGTAGCCGCGCATGCCGCCGGCAATCGCGCGCGGGGCAGTCGACACTGGCTTGGCACGGCCCAACAGAATCTGCAACGGAGCATCGGTGACTATCTCACCGAAGAGGGCCGCCAGCTGGTCGGCCACGCTGAAGCCGATGCCTCAGCCGCATTGCTTCATGACCTGCGCCTGCAGCTTGACCGGCTGGACGCGCGCGTCCACCGTCTTGAGCAACCTGACACTGGACTTGACGACGCATGAACCTGACCGCTTTTCTGCGCCTGTTTCGCATCTTGCTGGTGTTTACCCGCTACCGCCTGGACCAACTGATTCAGACATTGCCGCTGCCCTGGTATGGCCGCCTGCTGCTGCTTGGACCCTGGAAGCTTTACCCGGCGCCACGCAACCTGACCCGTGGCGCACGCCTGCGTCTGGCCCTGGAAAGCCTGGGCCCGGTCTTCATCAAATTCGGCCAGATTCTGTCCACCCGTCGTGATCTGCTACCTGACGACATCGCCATCGAACTGGCCTTTCTGCAGGACAAGGTGCCGCCCTTCCCTCCGGAGCAGGCACGCAAGCGTATCGAAGAACAACTGGGGCTGCCGATCGAAGCGGTATTTGCCGAGTTTTCCGACACCCCACTGGCTTCTGCCTCGGTTGCACAGGTGCATACCGCGCTGCTGCATGATGGCAGCGATGTGGTGGTCAAGGTGGTCCGACCCGGCATCGAGGACACCATCCATCAGGATATCCAGTGGCTGTATCTGGCCGCACGCACCCTTGAGCGCGTCTCGAGCGAAGGGCGCCGACTGCGCCCCGTGGAAGTCGTGCGTGATTACGAACAGACCATCTTCGATGAACTCGACCTGTACCGCGAGGCCGCCAACGCCTCCCTGCTGCGGCGCAACTTCCTCGGCTCCCCGGTACTCTATGTACCGGTCATTCATTGGGACTGGTGCCGCCACAAGGTGCTGGTCATGGAGCGCGTCAGTGGCATCCCGGTGACCGATATCGACGCCCTGCGCGCTGCCGGCATCGACATGAAGAAACTTGCCGAACGCGGCGTGGAGGTATTCTTCACTCAGGTGTTCCGTGACTGTTTCTTCCATGCCGACATGCACCCGGGCAATATCTTCGTCTCGCGCAGCCATCCGCAGGAGCCGCAGTACATCGCCATCGATTTCGGCATCGTCGGCAGCCTGACCCCGGAAGACCAGACCTACCTGGCGCGCAACCTGATGGCCTTCTTCAAACGCGATTACCGTCGTGTGGCGCAACTGCACATAGACTCCGGCTGGGTGCCGCCGGAGACCAAGGTCAATGAATTCGAGGCCGCCATTCGCAGCGTCTGCGAGCCCATTTTCGAGCGCCCCCTGAAGGATATCTCCTTCGGCCAGCTGCTGTTGCGCCTGTTCCAGACCGCACGCCGCTTCAATATGGAAGTGCAGCCGCAACTGGTGCTGCTGCAGAAGACCCTGCTCAATATCGAGGGTCTGGGGCGCCAGCTGTATCCCGACCTGGATCTGTGGAGCACCGGCAAGCCCTATCTGGAACGCTGGATGCGTGAACGCGCCGGCCCGCGGCAGCAGTTGCAGAACCTGCGCCAGCATCTGGAACGCATCCCGCCGCTGCTGGAGACCACCCACCGCGCGCTGGACAATATCGCTCAGCAAGATCGCCATGCTCCCGCCCGCCGCCGCGCCGACACTGTCGCTCTGCGCCTGATCGGCGTGGTGCTGGTGGCGCTGGGCGCCAATGGCCTGGGCACCGACATGCATCTATGGACCGACGCCCAACCCATGTACTGGCTGTTGCTGGCCGCTGGCGGCTGGCTGGTGCTGCGCCGCGACGACGATGACCCGAACCGACGGACATACCGACCGAAATGACCGATACCCGAACCGATACCGACTGGCTGGACTGCATCAAATGGGATGCCGACGGCCTGATACCCGCCATTGCCCAGGACGCCGCCACCGGCCGCGTGCTCATGGTCGCCTGGATGAACCGCGACGCCTTGACACTTACCGCTAAGGAAGGCCGCGCCGTATACTGGTCGCGCTCCCGAAGCAAACTCTGGCGCAAGGGCGAAGAGTCGGGCCATATACAGGTCTTACACGAGCTGCGGCTGGATTGCGACAACGACGTGATCATCATGCAGGTCGAGCAGCGCGGTGGCATCGCCTGCCACACCGGCCGGGAAAGCTGCTTCTACAAGGTTTTCCGGGACGGCCAGTGGCACGATAGTGATCCTGTCATCAAGAACCCGGAATATATCTATGAGCACAAGCATGAATGACACCCTGGCGCGTCTGGCTGAGGTGCTGGAACAGCGCAAACAGGCCGCCGCCGACAGCTCTTATGTCGCCAGCCTGCATGCCAAAGGTCTGAACAAAATCCTGGAAAAGGTCGGCGAAGAATGCACCGAAACGCTGTTGGCCGCCAAGGATTGTCAGCATAGCGAGGACAAGAGCGAGCTGATTTATGAAACCGCCGATCTGTGGTTTCATAGCCTGGTCATGCTCAGTCATCTGGGCCTCGGCCCAGATGACATATTGAAAGAACTGGAACGGCGCTTTGATTTATCCGGCCTGGCCGAGAAAGCAGCGCGGACACACGAGTAGGGCACTGCCCTGGAGGTTGAGATGGGTTTAGGCGGAATCAGTATCTGGCAGCTGGCGATCATCCTGGTAATCGTCATTCTGTTGTTCGGTACCAAGCGACTGAAAGGCATAGGGTCGGACGTAGGTGAAGCCATCAAGGGCTTTCGCAAGTCGATGAATGACGACGACAAGCCAGGGGTAGAGGACAAGCCCGGCGAAACGCTGGATGTCCAGGCCGAAAAGAAAACGGAATCCACCCCTCACAAGGACTGACGGTCCATGTTCGATATCGGTTTTCTGGAGATGGTGGTAGTCGCCATCGTTGCCCTGCTGGTGCTCGGTCCCGAGCGCTTGCCCGGCGCAGTGCGCATGGCTGGCCTGTATCTGGGGCGGATCAAGCGCAGCCTGGCTGATGTACGCAGCCAGGTAGAACGCGAACTGGGCGCTGACGAAATACGCCAGACCTTGCACAACGAGAAGATCATGGCCGATCTGGCGAAAAAGCCCGGCACCTCGAACGTCAAGCGCAGCACCACCGCGCCAACTGACGAAAAGTCGGAAAACTCAGCAGATACGGATGTCCTTGCTGCACCTGTCGAACCTGCACCGCCCGTCGCCGATACTACCGACGCTCCCTCTGACGATCATCCGGCTGCGCCCAAATGAGTGACAAGTTACCCGAACAGACCACCGGCGGTGATATGCCGCTGATCGCTCACCTGACCGAACTGCGTTCCCGGCTGTTGCGCATCGTGCTGATCTGGATGCTGATTTTCGCCGGGCTGTTCTACTTCGCAAATGATCTCTACACTTTCATTTCCGAGCCGCTGCGGGTATTTCTTCCGGAAGGCACCAGCATGATCGCGACGGATGTGGCCTCGCCCTTCCTGACGCCGTTCAAACTGGCGCTGATCAGTGCCCTGTTCCTGGCCATGCCTTTCGTCCTGCATCAGATCTGGGGCTTCATCGCTCCCGGTCTGTACAAACATGAAAAACGCATCGCCGTGCCACTGCTGGCCTCCAGTATTGTCCTGTTCTATTCTGGCATGGCCTTCGCCTATTACGTGGTATTTCCACTGGTATTCGGCTTCTTCACCAGTACGGCTCCCGACGGGGTAGCTGTGATGACCGATATCAACAGCTACCTCAGTTTTGTGATGACGCTGTTCCTCGCCTTCGGTCTGGCCTTCGAGATTCCGGTCGCCACTGTGTTGCTGGTGCTGGCAGGTGCTGTAAACGTAGCCAAGCTCCGGCAGATTCGCCCGTATGTGGTGGTTGGCTGCTTCCTCGTCGGCATGGTGCTGACGCCCCCGGATGTCATCTCCCAGACACTGCTGGCCCTGCCCATGTGGTTGCTGTACGAAGTGGGCATCCTGTTCGGCAGCGTGCTCAAGCCGGTGGTCCGCGAAACCGATACCGAAAACGATAAGCCCAGCGCATGAACCTGCTGCTGCTTGAGGAGCAGGATTTCACCGCTCCGCAGCGGGTCCGACTGAGTGGCCGGCGCCTGCAACACATGCTGGAGATCCAGCAGGTGGTCGTCGGTGATAGCCTGCGGGTCGGTCAGATAGACGGCTGCATGGGCGAAGGCGAGGTGGTATCGCTGAATACGCAACAGGCCGAGCTGCAGGTCACTCTCACCCACCCGCCGCCGGCCAAACTGCCGTTGACCCTGCTGCTGGCCATGCCACGACCCAAGATGTTCCGCCGCATTCTGCAGCACTGCGCCACTCTTGGCGTGGCCGAGATCGTGCTGCTGAACAGCTATCGGGTAGAAAAAAGCTTCTGGCAGACACCTTTCCTGCAACCTGAGGTGATCCGCGAGAACCTGCTGCTGGGGCTGGAGCAGGCACGGGATACGGTGTTACCGAGGGTGCGTATCGAAAAACGCTTCAAGCCTTTTGTTGAGGATCATCTGCCCGCTCTGATTGCCGACACTACCGCACTGGTGGCACATCCCGGTGACTTCCCCGCCTGCCCACGCGCACTGACGGGGCGGGTAAGCCTGGCCGTCGGCCCGGAAGGTGGCTGGATTCCCTATGAAGTCGACAAGCTCAGCGCAGCAGGCTTTCAGCCGGTACAGCTGGGTGAGCGCATATTGCGTGTGGAGACGGCGGTGACCGCGCTGATTTCGCGGCTGTTCTGATCAGCCAGCCGCCGGCGCAAACAACACCCCGGCCTCATCCTGCCAACCTTCACCGACTTCCACCCGCACATCCCGCGCACCAACCGGCTCAGCGCATTCGGAGCAGACCGAGACCGGCCGCATAACCTGACCACAACCCTTGTGGATATGTCGGATCGGCGCACCGCGCTCATCGGCCATGTGCCGGTCACCCCAACTGACCAGCGCCATGATCGCCGGATGCAGATCGAGCCCGCGCTCGGTCAATCGGTACTCTTCGCGCAGCGGCCGTTCTTGATAGGGCACCTTGACCAGTACGCCATGCTCGACCAGCTTCTTCAGACGATCAGCCAGCAGGTGACGGGTAACACCGAGGCGCTTCTCGAATTGATCAAACCGCCGCACACCGAGAAAGCAGTCACGCAGAACCAGCAAGGTCCAGCGATCACCGACCACAGCCAGGGTGCGGGACAATGAACAGGGCTGCTGATCCAGCTCTTCCCAGCGCATAATCGACTCCTTAATCGGGGTATAGGCCCACAGGATAGCTTGACAAGTTCCAAAAAGAAACTGACTATCATTTGAGTTCCAAAAAAGAACCAATGAGGAGTCACCATGTCCAGACCACCTGTAGCTGTTGTCATCGGCGCCGGCGATGCCACCGGCGGGGCCATAGCCCAACGCTTTGCCCGTGAGGGTTTCACCCTGTGCATCACCCGCCGTCAGGCCGACAAGCTGGAACCGCTGGCCAGCAGCATCGAAACCGCCGGTGGCAAAGCCCATCCGTTTGGTTGCGATGCCCGCAGTGAAGAACAGATGGTCGCGCTGTTCAGCAGCATCGAACGGGACATAGGGCCGATTGAGGTGGTGGTATTCAACATTGGCGCCAACGTGCGCTTCTCCATCACCGAAACCACCGAGCGGGTATATCGCAAGGTCTGGGAAATGGCTGCGCTATCTGGCTTTCTCACCGGCCGGGAGGCGACCAAGGCCATGTTGCCGCGTGGCCACGGCACCATCATCTTCACTGGCGCTACCGCCTCCCTGCGTGGCGGTGACGGTTTCAGCGCCTTCGCCGGTGCCAAGTTCGCCCTGCGCGCCCTGGCCCAGAGCATGGCCCGCGAGCTGGGGCCGCAGGGCATTCATGTAGCGCACCCGATCATCGACGGCGCCATCGATACCGCTTTCATCCGTGACAACTTCCCCGAACGCTATGCATTGAAAGATCAGGGCGGGATTCTCAATCCCGAACACATTGCCGAACAATACTGGCAATTGCATTGCCAACCGCGGGATGCCTGGACCCATGAGCTGGATCTGCGGCCATGGATGGAAACCTTCTGAACCCATCACTCATCACAGGACAACTGACAATGAACAAGAAAATCGATTTCTATTTTGATGTGGGCAGCCCAGCCAGCTACCTGGCCTGGACCCAGATTGCCGATATAGCCCAGCGCCATGGCGCCGAACTGGCCTACCAACCCATTCTGCTGGGCGGTGTGTTCAAGGCCACCGGCAACAGCTCACCGGCGACCGTACCGGCCAAAGGGCGCTATACCAGACAGGATTTCCAGCGCTACGCCCGGCGCTATGGGGTGGCGTTTCAGCACAATCCGTATTTCCCGATCAACACCATGCAGCTGATGCGTGGCGCAGCCGCCTATCTGGGTACCGAGCAGTTCCTACACTATGTCGATGCGGTCTTTCAGGCCATGTGGGTCGACCAGCTGGACATGGGGAATCCCGAGGTAGTCGCCGCCGTGCTGGGTCGCCACGGTTTCGATATTGCTGAAGTCCTGCAGAAGATCAACGACCCCGCGGTGAAAGACCGGCTGCGTCAGATCACCGAAGAAGCCATTGAGCGAGGCGTATTCGGTGCCCCGACCTTCTTCGTCGGTGACGATATGTTCTTCGGCCAGGATCGGCTGGAATTCGTGGAGGAAGCGCTGGGCTAAGGCGCGGTGAACGCTCCTATAGTCAGCTCCCACAATCCACTCTCACAATGGGTGTCGCGCTTGACTTGATAACCTGCCGGGCATAGCGTGAGCAGCGCATCGGCCCGGTATGGACTTCATGATTTCACTTGCATTCAAGGCGCTGCTCGGCGCACTGGCGGTTCTGCTCATTGCGCTGCTGGCGCGCTCGAAAAGTTTCTATATCGCCGGATTGGTGCCGCTGTTTCCGACCTTTGCGGTGATCGCTCACTACATCATCGGCAGCGCGCGTCCGGCGGCGGATTTACGTACTACCGCCATCTTCGGCTTATGGTCGCTGTTGCCCTATGCCATCTATCTGGCCGTGGTCGCCTGGAGCGCAGGGCGGCTGCCGCTGCCCGCCACCCTGTTGCTGGCCATGCTCGCTTGGGGCGTTGCTGCAACAGTGCTGGTTCTGTTGTGGGGGCGCTTTCAGGCGAGCTGAAATCAGGTTTCCAACAGCAGGGTCACTGGTCCGTCATTGATCAGATGCACCTGCATATCCGCACCAAAGCGTCCGGTAGCCACCTGTGGCCAGCTCTTCCGGGCCTGCGCCAGCAGATAATCGAACAACGCGGCGGCCTGCTCCGGTGGCGCCGCCGTGGAGAACCCCGGACGCAAGCCCTTGCGCGTATCAGCGGCCAGCGTGAACTGGGATACCAATAGCAATCCGCCCTGCACATCCTGCACCGAGCAGTTCATGCGGCCTTCGGCATCGCTGAAAACCCGATAGTTGAGCAGCTTGTGCAACAGCTTGTCGGCGCTGGCCTGGTCGTCCTGAGGTTCGATGCCGACCAGTACCAGCAGACCATGATCAATCGCACCCACTATGCCGCCTTCAACTTCAACGCGGGCCTGACTGACCCGTTGCAACAATCCCTTCACTTATTCCGCCTCCGGCGCCAGCTGCAGCAGTTGCCGCGCCATGCTCTGGGTCGCTCGTACCAGTGCATCGGCAATGCCGGCTTCGGACGCAGAATGACCCGCCTCGCGGATAATCTGCAATTCACTGCCCGGCCAGCGCTGATGAAGCGCGTGGGCGTTATCCAGCGGGCAGATCATGTCATAGCGGCCATGCACGATAATGCCCGGGATATGCTCGATCTTCGGCATATCCTGGAGCAGCTGGTTCGGCTCGAGAAAGGCCTTGTTGATGAAGTAATGGCATTCGATACGCGCCATGGCCAAGGCACGCCGCGTCTCGGTAAAGCGCTCAACCACCTGGGTGCTGGGTCGCAGGGTTGCACAGCAGCCTTCCCAGCCGGACCAGGCACGCGCTGCGTGCATCTGACAGATCTCATCGTCACCGGTCAGCCGGCGGTAATAGGCCGCCACCATGTCGTCGCGCTCATCCTCGGGGATCAGCGCCTGATAGTCTTCCCAGTAATCCGGAAACACCCGGCTGGCACCCTCCTGGTAGAACCAGCGGATATCCTCGTCACGGCACAGAAAGATGCCGCGCAGAATCATGCCGCTGACCCGCTGCGGGTGCGCCTGGGCATAGGCCAGCGCCAGGGTTGAGCCCCAGGAGCCGCCGAACAACACCCACTTGTCGATGTGCAGATGCTCGCGCAGCGCTTCCAGATCCTCGATCAGCGCAGCGGTAGTGTTGTTCTCCAGGCTGGCGTGGGGGATGGAACGCCCGGCGCCGCGCTGGTCGAAAGTGATGATGCGATAGACCGATGGGTCGAAGAAGCGCCGACTGAGGCTGTCACAACCACCCCCCGGGCCGCCATGGATGAACACCACCGGAAGGCCATTTGCCTGGCCACTCTCATCGACATAGAGTACGTGGGGCGCTTCGACAGCCAGATCATGGCGGGCAAAGGGTTTTATCTCGGGATACAGCAACTGCATGATGATGCTCCTGACGCGGCAGTGAGACTGCCCGTGTGATGGACAACAGCTCGACAACCTTGGCGACGACGACCTGAGATCGCCGCCACCTCAACCAGCCAGCAGGTCAGCCGCCGAAGGGTTTGACGCCGATCAGCGGACCATGCAGCAGCAGGGCAAATACCACCCAGGCCACCAGCCCGACCACAATCGCGATCGCATCCCGGCTGAAGCCCGCCGCTGGATAGCTCACACCAGCCAGACGATCGCGACGGCGCGACACCACATACAATGCCACAGCCCAAGCGAGGAAGCCGCCAAAGAGCAACAGATCAGCCAGCGTGCCATTGGCGATCAGATGGGCAATGGCCCAGAACTTCACGCCCAGCAGCATCGGGTGACCGGTGCGGGCCTTGATGCGTGTCCCGGGCACATAGGCCGCGGCCAGCAGAATGAAGGCCGGGATGGTCAGCAATGCCGCCAGGTGGCGAGTCCAGACCGGCGAGACCCACAGCCAGGTCGGCGACAGACGTGCCTGCCCGTAACCCCAGATGATCAGCACCAAGCCGATCAGAGCGACAATGGCATACATCCCTTTCCACGGTAGCAGTCCAAGACGGCTGACCTGCGCAGCCCGCCAGTCTGCGGCAAACAGGCGTGTGGAATGTACGCCCAGAAAAAGTAGCAAACCCAGTACCAGCGCCAGCATATGAATCTCCTTGAGTTGTTATCAGTATTCCAGTCGGGCCTTAAGTGAGCCATCGGCAGAATGCAGCAATAATGCGCCGGTGTCGTCGATGTCAAAGCGCTGAAGTGTGTCCAGATTGTGCAACACTCGCTGTTCCTGCTCCATCAGCGATGGCGCGCAGGCTTTCCGTGTGGTGGCCGGATGGCTGATGCTCAGGCCTTCCCCGGTCAGCTGATACTCTCCCATGAAGTTGTTACAGGAGGAGCGCCCGGTTACCCGACCATCCGCCCCAAAATTCAGCGTCACGCGCGAGCGGTCTATGATACCGCCGCCATTGATGTCTTCCACCACCCATTCACCGCCCTGCAGCAATCGCGCCGGGTCACCGCCGCACCCATTCAAACGGGTACCCTCCACCTGAACATTGACCTGTTGCGGATACAGCATGCCGCTCATGCTGTCCTGGCATATTTGATCACTGACCTCGAGGCTGACCGGATGACTGCCCTGTGTGTAAAAATACCCGTCCGCTTCGCCGGCAGCATAGGCCTGAGCGGGTAACTCGCCTTCGTTCAACCGATTGAGGGTCAACATGCCCCCCTCCAACATCACCGACCAGAAGGGCTCGTTGCCCGAGGCGCGAAACGGCTCGATGATCGCAGTCGATGGCGCACAGTGCGGGTACTCCACCCCCTGCAGTACCAATCTGGCCTGTTCACCCTTGAACCACAGACTGGTTTCCGGCTCACCTTCGGCGACATACCGGGCGCCTGAAGCACTGATCGCCTGGGTCAACACAAACTGCTCACCCTTGGCGCTCAATAACAACTGATCACCATCCTGCTGTGTAGCGGTAATCGGCAGGCGAGCACAGTTCAGCTCGGCATGGAATGGCTCGGTGGTAGCACGCTCCGTGACATTCGTACTGCAGCCAGCCAGGGTAACGACAGCCGCTGCAAGCGGTGCGGGCGTCAGAGTGTTGAAGCGCATAGGGTACTCCTCATAAAAAGTTGGTACAGATACGGCGGATCGGCGCTCAGAACGAAGAGCCCGGCTGAGTCAGGAATACCCGCTCCTCCTCGGTGGAGATTCGCCCCAGAATCTTGTTGCGATGCGGGTAGCGACCGAAGCGCCGCAGAATATCCCGGTGCTGCAGCTCAATGTTCAGACTGCTTTCCATCCCGGGCGTGCCAAACAGCACTACCGCCCGTTCATGGATCAGCAGCGACTCGCTGTGCATGAATGGCAGATAAATGAAGCTGCGCTGCATCACCGGAAGCGCCATGTCCGCGCCAGCAGCGATGGCTTCCTGAGCGAGCGCCAGCGCCATGCCATCATGGGCAAAGGACTCAGGCTGACCGCGATGGATATTGCGTGAAAACTGATCCAGCAGAATGATCTCGGCCAGTCGGCCTTCCGCTGTGGCACGCCATTGCCATAATTCGCCGCTGATCGCTTGTAGATGCAGCGCGCCGAAGCGCTGGCCAATCAACTGGTCCAGTTGCTCATCCCTCTTCCACCACATAGCCGACTTGAGCTCCTCAAACCAGAACTCGAGTATCTGCTGGTACATGGGTCACCCCGCTTGGTCAGATCATTTCATCGGCAACGCGATGACGATAACAGGCCTCAGTGTAACCAATCTGCCGCGCCACCGCCGACCTGTGACAATCGGTCAGCCAGAGATACCAATACCCGGCGCTTTATGTATAATCGCCGGCTCGCAGGAGAGAGAGGCCACGCGCCTCCGCCGAAGGCGCAAACTCCCATAATCGCTCAGGCACCGTTACTGCGAATCAGATCCGGAAGCCCAAGTTGCCATGTATGGCACTCGGTGCAACCGTAACGCCAGCTGGAGAGAGGTTGCCAGGCAACCCACCGAAGGGGCAAGCAGTCAATGACTGCGTAAACTCTCAGGTAAAAGGACAGGGGGAGAGGCAACACAGTTCGGAGGATACCTGTGTGCTCCTTTACGTCTATCTGATAGCCATTACCGCCGAGGCCATGTCCGGCGCCCTTGCCGCAGGCCGGCGCAACATGGACATGTTCGGTGTTGCCTTCATTGCCTTCATCACTGCACTGGGCGGCGGAACGGTCCGCGACATGCTGCTGGGCAACTATCCGGTCACCTGGACCCAGCACCCGATGTACATCTACCTGACCATCTCCGCTGGCCTGTTGACCATGCTGATTGCGCGATTCATGCATCGCCTGCATTCATTGTTCCTGATCCTCGACGCCATGGGTCTGATTGCCTTTACCGTCATCGGCTGCAACGTCGCGTTGCGGCTGGACTATGAGACGCCCGTGGTCATCATGGCCGGTATCACCACCGGTATCTTCGGCGGCATCCTGCGCGATCTGCTGTGCAATCGTACCCCTATGGTATTGCGCAAGGAGCTGTATGCCAGCGTCTCGCTGCTGGTGGCGCTGTTGTATCTCAGCCTGCTCGAACTGGGCGTCAATCATGACGTCACCCTGCTGGCCTCGTTCAGCTGCGGCCTGGCCCTGCGTCTGTCAGCCATCCGCTGGTCGCTGTCGCTGCCGGTGTTTTCCTATGAGCCGGGCCGCTGGAACGACTGATTCCAGCGCAGCTCCGGCATCCGGACTGCACTTCAGCCCTGCCCATCACCCGCCAACACATCTAATTAATAGATATATTAGCGGCTGTTTTTGCGCTTAACATCAGCCCAGAATCGATAGACCATGGACCCATCAAGCTTGTCTGTAACAGAGACAGCTTTTCATTCCCTTCACAGGAGAACAGAACATGGGTCTGCTTATCGATGGACAATGGGTCGACAAATGGTATGACACGGATTCCACCCAAGGCCGTTTCGTCCGCACTGAAGCACAATACCGCAACTGGATCACCGCCGATGGCAGCGCCGGCCCTACCGGCGACGGTGGCTTTCATGCCGAAGCAGGCCGCTACCATCTGTACGTCTCCCTGGCCTGCCCCTGGGCTCACCGCACGCTGATCTTCCGCGCGCTCAAAGGGCTGGAAGACATGATCAGCCTATCCGTGGTCAACCCGCTGATGCGCGAACATGGCTGGACCTTCGACCCCGATGCAGGCGTCGTTGCCGACCCGTTGAATGGTGCTGATTACATGCATCAGGTCTATACCGCCAATGATCCCGACTACAGCGGCCGGGTCACGGTGCCGGTATTGTGGGACAAACAACAGCAGCGAATCGTCAACAACGAGTCGGCGGAAATCATCCGCATGCTCAACAGCGCTTTTGACGGTATCGGCGCCAAGCCGGGCGATTACTATCCAGCAGCACTGCGCGCACAGATCGACGAGATCAATGAGCGTGTTTATGACCGCATCAACAACGGCGTATACAAGGCCGGCTTTGCCACCACCACCGAAGCCTACGAGCAGGCATTCTGGCCGCTGTTCGATATGCTCGATGAGCTTGAGCAACGTCTATCCGGTCAGCGCTACCTGCTGGGCGACGCCCTGACCGAAGCCGACTGGCGGCTGTTCACCACATTGATTCGCTTCGACCCTGTGTACCACGGCCACTTCAAATGCAACCTCAAGCGCATTGTGGATTACCCCAATCTGTCGGCTTATGTGCGCGAGCTGTACCAGTGGCCCGGTGTGGCAGCGACCGTGAACATGCAACACATCAAGGACCATTACTACCGCAGCCACGCCACCATCAACCCGACCGGCATAGTACCGGCTGGCCCGCTGCTGGATCTGGATCGACCGCATGGGCGCGACAGGCTCTGAGCCTGTGCTCACCCGGCACCTGTCCACACAACATGGTCTACAGTAGTGACGAGAAGCCGAACGCTGAAGGCTTCCCCCTACACGCCTGACCAAGAGGATGCCCCATGAGTGATACCGACAAGCCAGCAACCGGCTCGACCATGAGCACCGGCGCACCGGCACCCAGCGATCGCAATTCCCTGACCATTGGCGCCAACGGCCCGATCATGCTCCATGATGTGCACTTCCTGGAGCAGATGGCCCACTTCAACCGTGAAAAGGTGCCCGAGCGCCAACCCCATGCCAAGGGCTCCGGCGCCTTCGGTGTGTTCGAAACCACCGAAGATGTGTCCGCCTACACCAAGGCGGCACTGTTCCAGCGAGGCAGCCAGACCGAGATGCTGGCGCGCTTCTCCACCGTCGCCGGCGAGATGGGTAGCCCGGATACCTGGCGTGACGTACGCGGATTTTCGTTGAAGTTCTATACCGACGAAGGCAACTACGACCTGGTCGGCAACAACACGCCGATCTTTTTCGTGCGTGATCCGATGAAATTCCCCCACTTTATCCGCAGCCAGAAACGCCTGCCTGACTCCGGCCTGCGCGACAACCATATGCAGTGGGACTTCTGGACCAACAACCCCGAGTCGGCGCATCAGGTGACCTACCTGATGGGGCCTCGCGGCCTGCCGCGCACCTGGCGCCACATGAACGGCTACGGCTCCCACACCTACATGTGGATCAACGCTTCCGGCGAACGCTTCTGGGTCAAGTACCACTTCCATACCGAGCAAGGCATGGAGTTCTTCAATAACGCCGAAGCTGCCAACATGGCCGGGATCGATGCGGATTATCACCGCCGCGACCTGTTCGAGGCCATTGCCCGCGGCGAGCACCCGAGCTGGATCATGTCTGTGCAGGTCATGCCCTATGCCGACGCCGCCACCTATCGCTTCAACCCCTTCGATCTGACCAAGATCTGGTCGCACAAGGATTATCCGCTGATCAAGGTCGGCAAGATGACCCTGAACCGCAATCCGGAGAACTTCTTCGCCCAGATCGAGCAGGCGGCCTTCTCCCCCGGCAACACGGTGCCCGGTATAGGCCTGTCTCCCGACAAGATGCTGCTCGGCCGCGCCTTCGCCTACAACGACGCACAACGTAACCGTATCGGTACCAACTTCCATCAGTTGCCGGTAAACCGCCCGAAAGTACCGGTCAACACCTACATGTTCGACGGTCAGATGACCTACGAGCACAGCGGCAACGCACCGGTCTATGTACCCAACAGCGGCGATCGCAGCTGGGCGGACAGTACCGGCAAGATGGAAGATGGCTGGGAAGCGGACGGCGACATGGTGCGCAGCGCCTATACGCTGCATGCCGAGGATGATGACTTCGGCCAGCCGGGAACCCTGGTACGTGAGGTATTCAATGACGAGGAACGCGCCCAGCTGGTCGAGCAGGTCGCCGGCAGTCTGCTCGGTGGCGTGCGTAGCCCAGTGTTGGAGCGTGCCTTTGAATACTGGCGTAACGTCGACGCCGAAGTGGGTCGGCGCATTGAGGAGAAAGTACGCTCTGGAACCGCCAGTCAGCCTGCCGAAGGCATGGGTGAAGCCTGAGCTGACGTTCTGCAGATAATGGGGGCCTGCGCAATGCAGGCCCCCATTTTTATTCAGCCCACAAACCAGGGCAGCAGCAATGCCGTCGCCAGCCCCAGCAGACTCATCCCCAGCGCCGCAAAAGCAGCACATTCGCCACCTTCGCGCAGCGCATGAGCTGTGCCGATGGCATGGGCGTTCATGCCCAGGGTCAGCCCCCGCGCCGCAGGTGAATCAACCCGCGCCAGACGCAGCAGCGGCGGTGCCATCACGGTACCGATCACCCCCGTCAGCATCACCAGCGCCGCGGTCATCGCTGCATCACCGCCAGCCTGTTCGGACAGCAGCATGGCAATCGGCATGGTCACCGACTTGGGCGCCAGCGACATCAGCGTGACGAAGGGCGCACCCAGCAGCCAACCAAGCAGCAGGGTCAGCACCACAATCAGCACACCACCGACCAGCAGGGTGATCAGGATCGGCCACAGCAACACGCGGATGCGCTGGCGTTGCTGGTACAGCGGCACCGCCAGCGCCACGGTCGCCGGGCCGAGCAACAGGGCGATCGGCTCCGCGGCTTCGCGGTAGATGAGGTAATCGATATCCAGCAGCAGGAGCATCGCGATCACCAGCATCAGCGTCACGATTACCGGCTGCAGCAGCAGCGAACCAGTACGACGCTGCACCCAGAGCGCCACCTGATAGGCCGCTATGGTCAACATCGGCGCAAATACCGGGATGGTTACCAGCAGAGCGATCATTGGCGGCTCTCCTGACGGCGGATCAGCCATTGCAGCAGCCAGCCACAGAACGGCACGGCTACCAGTAGCGAGCCAACCAGCGCCAGCGCGATGGGCAACCAGTCCGCCAGCAGGCGATCATGACTGAGCATGATGCCCGACGCCGGCACCACCAGCAGCAGCGGCAGATAGCCGAGCAGTGCTGACGCGGTCCGCTGCAGCGACTCCGGTACCTCGCCGAGGAAAACCAGGCCCAGCACCAGCAGCACCATGCCGATAATCGGTCCCGGCAGCGCCGGCACCAGAAAATGACTGATCACCGCGCCCGCCGCCTGCAGTGCCATCAACCACAGCAGAGCACCCAGATTCATGCCCGCCTCCTTTCACGCGGACCAGGCCCGCCCCGTTCGCACTTGTTTTGCTGGTAATACATGCAGCGACAGCCTCATGGCAATTTGGATTCGACCGGGCACTATGCAACATCAACTAACAAATAAACAGGCTCAGATACCGTGCTGAAAACCGTATCAGCGCCCTGTCATGGCAAGCTGCTCATGGCAGTAATCCCCGCTCCGTCATAACAGAGCGGCCTGCGACAATGCGTCACCCCCTAACTACGCGGCTTTGCTGCTGATACGGTTTTTTATCGAAAACCTGAGTCTGTTTCATATCAGGCCCACTCACGATCATGTCATCAGCCTGATTCATGATTGATGGGGTAGACCATGGGTGAACGTATTCCCGTCGAGATCATCGACGCCACCATTGCACGCAACACGCCTGCCCAGCTCGGCGGGCCGATTCATACCCGCAGCTTCGAAGGGCACTACCGGCGGCTGCGCCTGCTCGGCGCCGGCCTGCTGTTCCTACTGTTCTTCGGCACGGCCTGGCTGAACTGGCACCAGCGTCAGGCCGTGCTGTGGGATCTGGCCAGCCGCAAATTTCACATCTTCGGCGCGACCTTCTGGCCTCAGGATCTGATCCTGCTGTCGGCGATCCTGATCATCGCCGCCTTCGGCCTGTTCTTCATCACGGTGGTCGCCGGACGCATCTGGTGCGGCTACACCTGCCCGCAGAGCGTGTGGACCTGGGTGTTCATGTGGGCGGAGAAGGTCACCGAAGGCGACCGCCACCAGCGCGTGCGCCTCGATGCCGCGCCATGGTCCGTCGCCAAGCTGCTGCGACGCGGCGCCAAGCACGCCATCTGGCTGGGCGTGAGCCTGGCCACGGCGCTCACTTTCGTCGGCTATTTCACGCCGATCCGCGAGCTGGCCGTGGGTCTGTTCACCCTCGACCTGGGCGCCCAGGCAGCGTTCTGGTTGTTCTTCTTCACTGCCGCCACCTATATCAACGCCGGCTGGCTACGCGAGAACGTCTGCCGCGACATGTGCCCCTACGGGCGGTTCCAGAGCGCTATGTTCGACCGCGACACACTGGTCATCGCCTATGACACCGAACGGGGCGAGCAACGCGGACCGCGGCGCCGGGACAGCAAGCCGGCCGAGCAGGGCCTGGGGGATTGCATCGACTGCACCCTGTGCGTGCAGGTCTGCCCAACCGGCATCGATATCCGTGACGGCCTGCAGTTCGAATGCATCGCCTGCGCCGCCTGCATCGATGCCTGCGACAGCGTCATGGACCGCATGGGTTATGCGCGCGGCCTGATCAGCTACACCTCCGAGCGTGCTCAGCAAGGCGGCACCACACGCTGGCTGCGACCCCGGCTGCTTGGCTACGGCAGCATGCTGGCGCTGATGATCGGCCTGTTCGTGGTGGCGCTGCTGGGCCGGCCGATGATGTCGCTGGATGTTAGCCGCGACCGCGGCAATCTGTTTCGCGAGAACAGCGCCGGCCAGCTGGAGAACAGCTACAGTCTCAAGGTGATCAACAAGAGCCAACGACCCGGCCGCTTTCAGATAACCCTCGATGCACCGCAGGGTCTGCAATTGGCGACCCCGACCAGCGTGCAGCTGGCGGCCGAAGATATCCACGATCTGCCGCTCAGTGTGGTCTGGACCGGCGAACAACCTCCCGCGGCACGCCAGCGCATCCGCTTCAGACTCGCCGCAGAGGATGACAACAGCGCACCGGTTGTGGCCGAATCAACCTTTCTGGCACCGGCCAGCTACTGACTGCATGGAACCATTCGATGAAACGCTACGAGCGCCTGGCCGATACCATTGCCGAATTGATTCGCACCGGCATTCTGGCGCCGGGCGAGCGGATTCCTTCGGTGCGCCAGGCCAGCCAGAGCTATGGCGTGAGCCCGTCCACGGTATTCCAGGCCTATTACCTGCTGGAGGATCGCGGGCTGATCCAGGCCCGTGCCCGCTCCGGCTACTTTGTCCGCAGCCTGGCCGGGCTGCCCCTGCCTGACCCGCAGCCCACTCCAGCAGTGCCGCCGACCACCGAGGTCGGCGTCAGCGAGCTGGTATTTTCGGTACTCGGCTCACTGAAGAACCCGCATACGGTGCCCTTCGGCTCGGCCTTTCCCAGCCCCGACCTGTTCCCGATGGCCCGCCTGGCCCGCTCCATGACCAGCAGCCTGCGCAACCTGTCGCCCCATGACATCATCGCCGACATGACCGCAGGCAATCCCGACCTGATGCGCCAGATCGCCCTGCGCTACATGGTCAGCGGGGTCAGGTTGCCGATAGAAGAACTGGTGGTCACCAACGGTGCACTGGAAGCCCTCAACCTCGGGCTGCAGAGCGTGACCCAGGCCGGCGATCTGGTGGCGATCGAGTCACCGACCTTCTATGCCTGCCTGCAGGTACTCGAACGGTTGCAATTGAAGGCCGTGGAGATTCCCGTGCACCCACGGGACGGCATCGATCTGGCGGTACTGCGCGAACGTATGGGCAGCCTGCCGATCAAGGCCTGCTGGTTCATGAGCAGCTTTCAGAACCCACTCGGCGCCAGCCTGGATGACAGCCGCAAACAGCAGTTGTACAACCTGCTGCAGGAGCATCAGGTGCCGCTGATCGAAGACGATGTCTATGCCGAACTGCATTACGGCGAACGTCCGCCCATGCCGATCAAGGGGCTGGACAGCGAAGGGCTGGTGATCCACTGCGGGTCTTTCTCCAAGACCCTGGCACCCGGCTACCGGGTGGGCTGGGTAGCCGGCGGGCGTTTCACCGAGCGCATCGCCCGGCTCAAGCTGATGACCACTATCTCGCCCTCGGTGCCGGCCCAGACCGCCATCGCCGATTACCTGCAGCATGGCGGCTACGATCGCCACCTGCGCAAATTACGCCATGCCCTGCAACGCCAACAGGAGGCGATGCTCGCCTCCGCCGCCCGCCATTTCCCCAAGGGCACCCGCGTGACCCAGCCCGACGGTGGTTATTTCCTCTGGTTCGAGTTTCCCGAGCAGGTCGATTCGCTGCAGTTATTCAGATTAGCCCTGGCCCAGGGCATCAGCCTGGCACCCGGCCCGATCTTCTCCGCCAGCCAGAGCTTTCGCCACTGCGCGCGCCTGAACCACGGCCACGCCTGGGGCCCGGACAGCGAGCAGGCGATGGAACTGCTGGGGCGGATGCTGCGGTCGTTCTGAGCTTCGCCTTCAGCCTCAGCAAACTGAACTGGTCATTCCAGCGCTTCACGCAGCCGCTGTTGATCTGCCACACAGGTCAGCGCCACCTCACTGCGTTGCAACGCGATGGCCGACTGTCTGGCGGCCGCCTGACGAAAGCTCGTACTGCCCCGCCGCTGCAATGCCGCCAGCGACTTCTGCAGCCGCAGCTGCACCTCGATCATCCCAGCGCCATCGCGAGCTATCAGCATGAACGCATCTTCAAGCAAGTCGTCATCGCCCAGCGGCGACAGATGCAGGCGTGCATAGTCGACGGGCACATCGTCCCGCCCACCCGCCCATTGGGACAGCAGGCGCGTCAGACGACCAATCACATCGATGGCCGTGCCCGGGTCATTGACGGCCGGCGATAGCGCCCGCGAGGCGATTTCCGACATGACCGCCAACCCGAAGCGCGGGTCCTGTTCAAAACTACGGTTGGTGTCGATCACAAACTGATCTGCCATCTGCCCGGAAACCTCCGATAGATCCTGCTGCGAATGGAGCCAGACCACCACCGTATCCTCGAACACGAACGCGCCCGGGTTAAGCGGCAAGTAGGCTTCGCAGTCCGCTTCTTCGCATAGGCGGGACAACACCGGGATATCGATAAACTGGATATAGCCGATGGCGCTGGCGTACACCGGAATCGCGCCCGGTGGCACCGCGCCCACATCGGGCCAGGGGTTGGCGCCCAGATAGGGCACCGCCAGGCGCTCGGTCAGCGCCGCGCCGGCAACCTGCTCGACCCGGTCGATGGTCGTGCCCACCCGGCCCAGCGAGATCAGGTGGTTGATCCAGCGCAACAACTGGATCACTACCAGCCCGATAACCACAATAGTGAACAGGAACAGCACCGCCCGCCCACGCTCACCGTAGGAGCCGGTCTTGAGCACAATGATGCCAACGATGCTGAACAGGAAGGCGCCAATGAAGGTCGACAGCACGTTGTTGGTCAGCTCGTCTTCCATCAACAACTTGGTCGCCCGCGGCGTGACGTTGGTGGTTGCCGCGCCAAAGGCCGCGGTCATTACCCCCAGCGAGAATGTCGTGACCGCCAGCATGCTCGAAGCGATGATATTGAGCAGACTATCCACTGCATCCGAGCTCAGGTTGAACGGCATCTCCCAAGGGAAGACCCGCTCCGCGACCAGCGCCAGCACCGCCGTGAGCATCCCCGCGATACCAAAGACCACCGCCCGCCACCACAGCTGGCGTTTTACTCGCTCATAGAGCCAATGCCAGTAATTCACGCCTGCCTCCGCTCCCGTTTCGCTGACTAGAGCGTAGCACCGTCCCGGCAACGTGCAGCAGTGCGAGACCGAGAACGTCAGTGCGGCCAGATCAGGCTGACTCGAACACCAACAACGTCGATGTCGCCGTAGCACACAGGCGGCCATCACCGTCATGCAGCGTGGCTTCGGCAAATGCCACACGACGGCCCATGGACACTACCCGCCCCACCGCCCGCACCAGCCCGCTGTTTTCGCTCATGGCCCGCAGGTAGGACACCTTGAGTTCCAGCGTGGTGTGGCCCTGGCCAGCGGCAAGTCGTGTATGCACGGCCAAGCCGCAGGCACTGTCGAGCAGGGTCGCCGCATAGCCGCCATGCACCGAGCCCATCGGGTTATACACACTGCTATCGGGGCGTCCCTCGATCACCGCATGCCCCTCATCCACCTCCACCAGAGAAAAGCCCAGGGTCTGCCCCATCGGCGCGGCGTGACCGGAAGCCACATACCCCCGAAGCAGGGTCAGCCCATCCGGCCCCGATGACAATGCAGTTTCGCTACTACTCATTCGTTGTTCTCCTTACCAGGGTTCATGGAACGGCCGTACCTCGGCGAGGAACGACCAGGCGCCACGCGGCTGGTGGGCCAGGTGGTAGATCTCATCAGCAATCGCATCGGGATGGATGAAAAAATCATCCTTTGCGTCCGGCAACCGCTCGCGCTGCCAGGGCACATCGATCACCGCATCAACAATCAGATAGGCAACATGGACGCCTTTCGGGCCAAGATCGCGGGCGATGGATTCAGCCAGAATCCGCTGCGCCGCCTTGGTCGGTGCAAACCCGGCAAAAGCCGCCTTGCCCCGCTGCGCCGAGGTATTACCGGTAACAATCAGCGCCCCTTCGCCCGCGCTCACCATCGCCGGTGTGGTCAGTTGCGCCAGACGCAGCAGCGCCATGGTGTTGATGTCGAAATTGCGCTGCAACACAGCCGGGTCGATATCCATGAAGTTACCGAAGGCGCCGCCCACCGCGTTATGGATCACTACCTTCGGCGCACCAATACGCGAGATCGCCGCCTCAAGCGCAGCCGCATCGGTCACATCACAGGGCACGGCAATGGAGTCCGGAATCTCTGCTGCCAGGGCAGCCAACCTATCCGCATTACGCGCCAACATGGCGACGCGGTAACCGCCAGCGGCGAAACGACGGGCCACCGCCGCGCCCGTCCCCGGGCCAACGCCCGTTACCAGAGCCAGGGGCTTATTGTCAGCCTGCATTATTTTGTCTCCTGAAGCGCAAGGTGCTCCCGCACGAAATCGAGGCGGTCATTCCCGAAGAACATGGTTTCGCCGATAAGGATCGTCGGCGAGCCGAATACGCCCCGCGCGGCGGCCTCTTTGGTATTGGCCTCCAGCGCCGCCACCGTGGCAGGGTCATCAATACGAGCGCCCAGCGTCGTCGCATCTATCCCCGCCTCCGTCAGCGCACTCAAAATATCCGCTACCGAGGTCAGCGACTTACCCTCACCCCAGCAGGCACGAAATAGCGCGCCGGTAATGGCCGCCGCCTGTTCAACAGAGTCTGCCGCCAGCACCGCGCGCGAACAGGCCTCGCCGTCCGTGCGCTTCATGTCCCCGGGATTGAGCGGCACCTGGTAACGCTGCGCCCAGCGAACCAGGTCGGCCCGGGCATAGCGGCCCTTTACGGCGCACACCAGGGTCGTCGGCACGTTACCGACTGCATCCATCACCTTCAGCACTGACATCGGCCGCAGAACAATCTCGGCGTTCAACTCGTGAAGCTGACTGTATGCCAGGTAACTGTAGGGACTGCGAAAATCAAAGAAAAACTCCAGCGGTGAAGTCATGGCGGTTCCTGCTCTGTTATTCAATTTATCGGCACGCTTTATACATGATGCTTGTCATGTATGCGTTTTCGATTATGATGACCATCATGTAAAAGTCAACCACCACAGGAGAAGGATCAAGTGAGGGTCAGTCGAGAACAGATGGCCGAGAACCGGCTCAAAATTCTGGATGCCGCCAGCCGGCTGTTTCGCGCCAAGGGGTTCGAAGCGGTCAGCGTGGCTGAGGTGATGAACGCGGCGGGCCTGACCCACGGCGGGTTCTATGGGCACTTCCGCTCCAAGGATGAGTTGATCGCCTGCGCCCTGGCCACCGCTTGTGAATCCACGCCCGGAAGAGGGTTGGATATCGATGCTTACATCAAGGCCTATCTGTCGCCGCGCCACCGCGAAAATGTGTCTGGAGGCTGCCCACTGGCGGGCCTGGCTGCCGAGACCTTGCGCCAGACACCCGAAGCCCGGACAGCTATAACGGACGGGCTACGCGGACAGGTCGAACGCATGACCAGCGCCCTACATGACAAGGGCGTCGCCGATGCGCGACAGGCAGCCATCGGTAATCTGGCCGCCATGGTCGGCGCTTTGGTCTTCGCCCGTGCCTGTGACGATCCGGCCCTGTCTGACGAGCTGCTGGAGCAGACACGGGCCTGGATTGATGCGGCCAATAACCAGGGCAGCAGCGCCTGAACCCCATCTGAATAACAAAGAGAAAAACATGCCCACGCTTTCAGCAACCAGCAGCGCCAACCAGACAAGAGCGCTCACCGGCAGCACCCTGTTTCTGCTCGCCGGGCTGGCGGCGCTGGGCGCGCTGGCGACCAATATCATTCTTCCCGCCTTTCCGCATATTGGCGCCGACCTCGGCGTATCAACCCAGGATCTGGCGCTGACCCTCAGCAGCTTCTTTATCGCCTTCGCCTTCGGGCAACTGCTGGTCGGGCCGCTCTCGGATCGCTTCGGTCGGCAATGGTTGGTGCTGGGAGGGCTGGCGACCTTTGCCCTCGGCAGCCTCCTCTGCGCGCTGGCCGACAGCCTCAGCTTCATGATTGTTGGTCGGGTGGTTCAAGCCCTGGGTGCCTGCGCCGCTGTCGTGCTGTCGCGGGCCATCGCCCGGGATCTGTTTGACGGCGAAGCCCTGGCCCGGGCGCTAGCTCTGGTGATGATCGCCATGTCAGCCGCACCGGGCTTTTCGCCATTGGTGGGCGGCGCTATTCACAGCCTGTTCGGCTGGCAGATCATCTTTATCATGCTGGCCCTGTTCGCCGCCGTGTTGGCTCTGCATTACTGGAGCGGCATCCGCGAAACCCACCCTCCCGCTAATCGCACTGCGCTGACAGCTACCACCGTAGCCAGCGCCTATCGCCGCCTGGCAATGGACGCTCGGTTCGTACTGCCCGCCCTTACCGTAAGTCTGGTGATCGGCGGGCTGTATACCTTCTTCGCCGCCGCCCCTGCCGTACTGATGAACGGCCTCGGCTTCAGCGCCCTGGAGTTGGGTGTGTTCTTTGCCGCCACGGTGTTCATCGTCATGGGCGCCGGCCTGCTCGCCCCACGCCTGGCCCGTCGTTGGGGCCAGTACCGCACCGGTCTGCTCGGCATCAGCATTGCGCTGGCCGGAGGGCTTGCTCTATTCGTTTTCGCCGCCGCACCGAGCCTGCTCACCCTCACCATAGCCATCGTGCTTTATCTCTTCGGCATGGGGCTGATCAACCCACTGGGCACCGCCATCGCCCTCCAGCCCTTTGGTAAACAGGCCGGACTGGCCTCGGCACTGCTCGGCTTTCTGCAAATGAGCTGCGCCGCTATCGGCACCACCCTCGTCGCCGCCTTACCGGTCACC
This sequence comes from Pseudomonas sp. FME51, assembly GCF_014897305.1. Lineage (NCBI taxonomy): Bacteria > Pseudomonadati > Pseudomonadota > Gammaproteobacteria > Pseudomonadales > Pseudomonadaceae > Pseudomonas > Pseudomonas sp. FME51. The sequence continues at coordinate 36,210 of NZ_JABUYN010000009.1, forward strand.
CCCGCACTGGCATTGGCTATCGTGCTATTTGCTGCCTCAGCTCTGGCGCTGGTGCTGTTTATTCCGGTCGAACAAAACCGGTCTCGAACTGCGGAAGGTCATCATTGATCGGCCACCAGTTGGTTTTTGAACCCACATAGATATGCGCACCAGGCGATGTAGCCAGCGGCTCGCTCAGCAAGCCGGCACGGATGCGCAGCACACCCGGCATACCATCCTTGGTGCTGTACAGCGGTGATCCGCAATGACTGCAGAACACCCGATGCTTACCGGGGGATGACTCGAAGGACTTGAGCAGCTCCGCACCGCTGAGCAGGGTGAAGGCACTTTCCTGCACCGGGATATTGCTCGCGAAGGGCGTGCCTTGTGCTCGCCTGCACTGGGAGCAATGGCAGACCTGAATCGGCTCAAGCTCACCCACAATTTGGAAGCGCACTCCGCCGCATTGGCAATGGCCTGTGTACATGGATATCTCCGGTGTTGATGACTCAGGGTTTCGACGGCGCATCGGTATCGGCGCCATGGTTCAGGTGCCGGCGACCCAGCATCCGTAGATGGTATGCAGCGAGACCTATCACTAATCTCAAGAATGCACTGCCAACACCCAATATGGCCAGATCGGAAGCCGTCACCATGCCCAGCCCGGCATATTGCATGACTGCTTGATCCACGCCTGCAGCTGAGCAGATTCCAGCTCTTCAGAACGCCTGATTTTCACGTAACGCGTTTCATCCCCAAGCTCCGGCGGTGCATCGAGCCGGCTGCCATTGAGGAAAACGATATTGAAAGAGACATCATAAGCCGCGAGTTCGATACACCAGCCCCGACCGGCCGAACCGTAATACGCCTTGCTCCATTTAACGGCGTAGCGTGGCTCATCCAGCAGCATACCGATCTGCTTATCCAGCGCCTTGAGGAGCGGGGTCAGGGCAGGCCTGGCATCGGCAATCCAGTCATCGATGAGTTGATGATTCTCACCGGGCGCTGGTGGTTTTTTCGATGAAAGCGGTTTATGAGTTTTCATAGCTGATCTATCCCCTGCACCATCTGCGAACTACTTGAGACCTTCACTTTCCATGACTTGCTCAGGTGATGGTGATGCCGATTATCATCGAGAAAACCTCCTGTACCGCCTAGCGTCGGCTGCATGTCCTGTTTATACATCTTCATCCTTCGGGCCGACCCAAAAGAGGGGATTGTGCGCGATCTCCCAAAGATAGCCGTCGGGATCGGCAAAGTATCCGGAGTAACCACCCCAAAACACCTTCTGAGCAGGTTTCACCAGTTTAGCCCCTGCTGAAACGGCCTGTTCCATGAGTTCGTCCACGGCCGCTTCCGAATCCACATTATGCGCAATTGTGAAACCGGCAAAGCCGCTGCCAGCCGAAGGTACTCCCACATCTTCCGCCAACGCTTCGCGGCCATATAGTCCGAGCCAACTGCCATTGAGCGTAAAGAACGCTACCTCTGGCGGTGAGTCCATCCTCGGAAGACCAAGCCCCTGCTCATAGAAGTGAGCCGACTCTTTCAAATCCCTGACGCCCAGGGTAATCATGCTGATCCTTGGATTCATGCAGAACCCTCCTCTGATGTAACGTAAAACGGTCGAGACATTGTTCACTTCCTCCAAGCTGCTGAAATAGCAACAGCAATGCGCGGTCGTCTGGTAGTCGAACAGGAAGACGCGATTTCGACAGGAACGAGACAATATTCTCGCACTTCGTCGAGAAAGTGATCCGGCCACGCGCTTTTTCACTCCGGGCTAAACGGGAGTCTCGGTGCGTGTCCACTGAGCAACGGGGCGAACGTCACGTCGTTTTCGAGCGTATTCCGGATGATCTGCTAGGCTGAAATGAATACCTCCCACTACTCAGCGGGGAGCTACTGCCAGTGCCTACTTACCTCCCTGACAGCCGCAGCATACTTGCCTTCACCGCCAGTCTTGTCGGCGTGAGCATACTCTTCTTGCTGGTCACTCTGACGACCGGCACGCAGGCCCAGCAGAGCCAACACAGTGCCATCGTGCTCACGGTTGAAGGCGCTATCGGCCCGGCGACGATGGACTATGTGGCACGGGGTATCGAGCAGGCGGAAGAAGAGCAGGCAGCCTTGGTGGTCATCCGCATGGATACTCCGGGAGGCCTCATGGAATCCATGCGCATGATCATCCGGGACATCCTGGCCTCGCCCGTACCCGTAGCCACGTACGTGACGCCCGCCGGTGCTCGTGCGGCCAGTGCCGGCACCTACATCCTGTATGGCAGCCACATTGCCGCAATGACGCCAGCTACGCATCTGGGATCGGCTACCCCCGTGCAGATAAGCCCAATGCCGGGCGCCGACAAGCCGGAGCCGGCATCTGACCCAGATGCCAAGGAGAATAAAGGTGAACCCCGGCGGGGTAACACTGCGATGGAGCGCAAGGTACTGGAGGATTCGGTTGCCTACATCCGCAGCCTGGCTGAACGCCATGGCCGCAACGCCGACTGGGCGGAAGAAGCGGTGCGCGAAGCGGTCAATCTGAACGCGCAGCAAGCGCTGGAGCGCAACATCGTGGATGTTGTCGCCACTGATGTCGAGGATCTGCTGCAACAGATCAATGGCCGTAGCGTGGTGATGACGTCGGGTAACCAGACCCTTGAGACCGCCAACCTGACGATCAAGCAGGTGGATCCGAACTGGCGGACCCGGCTGCTGTCAGTTATCACCAATCCCAACATCGCTTTCTTTCTGATGATCATCGGTTTTTACGGGATCATTTTCGAGCTGTCGAACCCCGGACAATTGTTCCCGGGCATTCTCGGCGCGGTATGTCTTATCCTGGCTCTGTTCGCGTTCCAGATCCTGTCGGTCAACTATGCCGGGTTGGCGCTGATCATACTCGGGCTGGCACTGATCATGGCTGAAGCATTCGCCCCCAGCTTCGGTATTCTCGGTGTTGGCGGGATCATTGCGTTCATTTTCGGCTCGGTGATTCTGATGGACGGTACGCACCAGCAGGTGTCGCTACCAATGATTGGGGGAATCGCTGCCGTCGCTGCCGGCTTCATGCTGTGGGTCCTGACCCGAATTGTCCGTCTGCGGCGCCTGCCGGCAACCAGTGGGGTCGACAATATGGTAGGGCAAGACGGTATCGCTGCCGACGACTTCCAACTGTGGGCAGGCGCTCGGCAAGGGCGTTACCGCGGCCACGTGCAAGTCAGCGGCGAACGCTGGAACGCCGTGTCTGATCATCCTGTCCAGGCTGGGCAACCGGTTCTTATCGAGAAAGTGGAGGGCCTGTTGCTGCATCTCAAACCCATCCATGACAAACGCAACCCATAATTTCGGGAGGATCCATCATGTTCGAGCTCGCATCCTATCTGGTCCCGCTGTTTCTGCTGTTTATCATTCTAGCCTCGGCCATCCGGATTCTGCCCGAGTACCAGCGCGGGGTCGTGTTCTTTCTCGGTCGCTTTCAGGGCGTCAAGGGCCCCGGTCTGATCTTCATTCTTCCCGGCATCCAGCAGATGGTACGGGTAGATCTTCGGGTGGTTGCGCTGGATATTCCCGCCCAGGACGTCATATCCAAGGACAACGTGACCGTGCGAGTCAACGCGGTTCTCTACTATCGCGTGGTTGATCCGGAGCGGGCAATCATTCGAGTCGAGAATTTCGCCGATGCGACCAGCCAGTTGGCACAAACTACACTGCGCTCGGTGCTCGGCAAGCACGACCTCGACGAAATGCTCTCCGAACGGGACAAGCTCAACTCGGATATCCAGGAGATTCTGGATGCCCAGACTGACGAGTGGGGCATCAAGGTGGCGAACGTCGAGATCAAGCATGTGGATCTTAACGAGTCGATGGTGCGCGCCATTGCCCGTCAGGCCGAAGCTGAGCGAGAACGCCGCGCCAAGGTGATTCATGCCGAAGGTGAGTTACAGGCCTCGGAAAAACTGGTCGAAGCGGCGCGGATCATGTCCAGTGAACCAGGGGCGATGCAACTGCGCTATTTGCAGACATTGGCGGATATGAGTACCAGCAACGCCTCCACGATCATTTTCCCGTTGCCGATAGATCTGATTCACAACCTGATCAAGAGCCATGAGCAAGGCTCCTGAGGAGGATGGCTAACGTCAGGCTTTGGCGCGAGTCACTCGAATGAATCCATAAGCAGAACAGTGCCAGGTGACCTTTGGTGCCGGTTAATCAGCGGCACCAACCTCTTGAAATGCTCAGTATTGCAGTGCGCGTCCAAAGCCGCGCGATCAGGCCATTCCTCTATAAATATGAAATGCCCAGGGTCCTTCTGGTCAATGAAAAGATCATAGGCCAGGCACAGCGGTTCTTCTTTGGTCTTTGCTACCAGCTCCCGATACAGAGGCATGACCTTCTCGATACATTCCGGCTTGATGAAGTCCTGAGCAATTACTTTAAGCATGTAGTTTTATGTCCGTTATCCCTTCTCGTCCAGCCACGCTATCACACTGAGTCACAAGTACCACAAATCCATGAACTCGTTCACCGGCATCTCCTCCAGCGCCTGCTGACTATCGCAGGCGGCAAGGATCGCCGCCGCCTGCTTCGGCCCGAAATGGCCGGCCACGGCCGCCTCGCACTTCTCCAGCAATAGCGGAATCCCCTCAGCCCGGCGGCGGCGGTGGCCAAGCGGATATTCGACCGCGACCCGCTCGGTCTTGCCGCCGTCCTTGAAAAAAACCTGGATAGCGTTGCCGATGGAACGCTTGGCCGGATCGAAGTAATCCTTGCTGAAAGCTGCGTTCTCAACCATCTCCATCTTGCCGCGCAGTACATCGATGCGCGGATCGACAGCCACAGCGTCCTCATAGTGCTCCGCCGTCAGCTCCCCGTACATCAACGGAATGGCAATCATGTATTGCAGGCAGTGATCCCGGTCGGCAGGATTGTCCAGCGGTCCGATCTTGTTGATGATGCGCATGCCGGCTTCCTGAGTTTCGACCCTGATCCGGTCGACCTGACCAAGCAACTTGGTGCATGCCGGATACCGCAAAGCCAGGATAAGGCCTTGTGGTGTTCCTTCACGCGCAGCTGTGCCAGCTCATGCACTACGACCATGCGCAATAGCGGTTCAGGGAGGGTTTTGAAGATGGTTCACCGCTACGTTTTGATGATGTTGGGCCTAAACGTCTGCTCTTCGCCCAAACCCGCGAGGTGTGCCGAAGAGTTGCAAAGGATATCTACAACAGATGGCCGGCAGGCTTGTCACCCCGCGACCGAACAATGTCTTTTTATCCGGTACATCTCTCCATCCGCGTGGCTGAGCAGACTATCAGCATCCTCCCCGTCCGCAGGATAACAGGCCACGCCAATACTGCAGGACGGCATTCTGATTTCGCCGAACTCAGCACCCAGCGGCTCGGCCATGGCCTTGAGAATCTGTTCTACTTTGCTGGAAACAGCATCTTCCGACTGAATATCCGTCAAAAGAACAGTGAACTCGTCCCCACCCATGCGGGCCACCGTGTCCGTTTCACGTAAGCAGCCTTCCAGCCGTCGTGCAACCACACAGAGCACACGATCGCCCGCCGCATGGCCGTGGGTATCATTGATTCTCTTGAAGTCATTGATATCCAGAAACAGCAAAGCCAGAGTGGCCTGGTGGCGGCGTGCCGATCGCAAGGCCGAGTCCAGTCGCTCATTGAACAGCGACCGATTTGTCAATTCTGTCAGCGGATCATGATGGGCGAGGAAGCGCAATTTCGCCTCGGCCTGCCTTAGGGCCGTCACATCCCGCGCAACACCGATCCGCGCACCCACCTCCTCGGACCATCGCGCAGACCACAGGATGTGTGCGACACCTCCATCCTTGCGGATATAACGGTTGTAAAAATCAACGTGGGGCTGAGCATTCATGACCCGGACAATAGAGGCTCGTGTGGCCGCCAGGTCTTCAGGATGCATATAGTCTGTGATCAATGTGCCCATCAACTCATCAGCGCTATAACCGAGCAGCTGCTCACAGGCATTACTCACAAATACAATCTGGTCGCCCCTATCAACCACGAAGACAGTGTCCATAATCAAATTGATCAGCTTCGGGTAGAGCGCTTGCAGGTCAACGGGCATAGGTCAGGGGAGTCCGCTTCACATATCTCGATTTATTGAATAACGGGAACGGATTGATTACCGCGTTCACTTCCTGGCCGACGCTGTCCTCGCTGATCCAGAAATAATAATACCATATGGCCAGTATAACCATCATTTCCATGGCAAACCCAACTCGACCCACAACGCCCATATCCGGGGTGGAGATCCTGCGGGAGCGCTCAAGCCAACGCCCCTGACCGGATAACGTGCACACCCGGCTGCGCGGCAATAGCCGCCTCCAGCAAGGCCAGGGCAATATTATCAGCCGGGTTAACGCGCCAGTTCCGGGGCAAAAGCGGGCCAAGGGCTTTCAGTACCCACTCCCCCGTCCGCTCTCCTGCCCGAAACGCCTGACGTGGGCCGCTGATCAAGCCCGGTCTCACATGGGTGACCGAAGTGAAACCACAGCCGGCCAGATCACGCTCCAATTCCCCTTTGACCCGGTTATAGAAAAAGCGCGAAGTCGCATCGGCGCCCACCGCAGAGTTGAGAGCATAAGTCGGTGTACCGTGCTGTCGGGCGAGTTTCGCCACCGCCAGGGGATAGTCATAGTCCACGCGCCTGAATGCTTCCCTGGATCCAGCCAGCTTCATGGTTGTGCCAAGGGTGCATATCACCGCATCGGCTTGCCACCAGGGCGCATCTGCCGGGAGTTGCTCGAAATCAATCAAGGGCGCGAACAGCTTCGGGTGCTCATCCAGCGCGCGACGCGAAGGTGCCACCACCTCGCTGATACGCTCATCGGCCAGTGCCCGTTGCAGCACATGACTGCCGACCAAACCGCTTGCCCCTACCAACAATAACTTCATTCAAGATTCTCCAGCCCAGCTCAGCCGCGTGATATAGAACCGTCCGGGTATTCTTCTTCAGTCACCATAATTCATCATGACATCTCACGCCGCAATCACGCGCTAGCCCCATGCATTGCCTGGTTAAGCAACATTGTTTCAGGCTCGTTTTGAGAGCCACGCATGAATTAATCCAGACTGAAAAAACTGAACAGGAAGCTCGAACCCTCCAGACTCAATGATCGACGCAACCTTGGCCGGAGGTAGAACACCAACATCATTGGCGTAAGCTTTGCGCATGCGCTCCACCGCCTCAGGTGAAATATCCGCTGCGGACATCATATTTATCCAAGCACGAAGCAACACCTCGTATTCTGGCGATGCAACATCTGATGCCAGGTCGGAGCTTGCAAGAACCCCGTCAGGCCGGAGCCTGGCAGCAATTTCGCTGAAAAACCTGGAGCGTTCATGTTCTTCCAGAATAAACTGAGAGACCAGGAAACAGGTTGCAGCGTCATACTTCTCGATAGTGGGAAGTGAGTCGAGGTAACCTTCATAAAAAACGCAGCGAGATGCAACGCCTCCTTCCTCGGTTCTTTGCCTACAGATATCAAGCATGGGACCGGATGGTTCGACAGCAGCAAAAGTCCAACCAGGATGCTGAGACGCAAGGTAGATCAGCTCGTCACCCGTTCCCACTCCAACGCATAGAATATGTGCATCTTCAGGAAGCTCAGCGAACATCGACCCAAGAAGCAGATGCAGGCAGTTTCGGATCGGTGCCGTTTTCGCCCACTGCGCGTCATAGCTTGCAGCTTGTTGATCAAAAAGCGCTTTTATTTCGTCTTGACGCATCTCGCTCTCCGTTTATTGCACCTAACGTCTGAGTTAAGCCGGCCTGCGTAGCGGAGCCGGCTTGATTGAATTGTCAGGCCTCTTTGGACCATACCGGCGTCAGTGCCGTGACCTGCGGAGGGCCAGCCAGAAGCGGCTCAACATCCTTGAGATAAGCCGCATAACTGTCAGTCTTCAGGAACGCCTGTGATGCCTCAGCACTGGCGTATTGCTGGAAAGCGCTAATTGAATCCGGGTCAGCATTGTCGAAGCAGTAAAAGTACGCGGTATGCCCCAGGTTGGCGGCTATGGCCGGCGCCATGTGCTTTTCCCAGACCTTACGGACTTCATCTCGCTTCCCGGGCTGGGTTTGATGCTTAACGATAAGTGCGAAAGATGTCATTGGAACCTCGCGATGATGTTACGTAAGAGTCCAAACGCCTGAACGCAGTTGCGGTCGGCTGCAGCTCTCGGTTAAGCCTTTGCCACCCTGGTCTCGCTCACTACCCCAACGCCAGAGCGCTACAGGCGCAGGACGCGGCTGAGGCAAGAGTGCGTACGTGATTCCATCGCACCCACTGACGGACATACTGGGGCCAATATGCAGCAGCCTCCGCTGATTCCGCATCCAGGCGCCCCAGCCGATTGTTCATGGGTACGTTAAAGCCCACGGTAACAAAGAATGACCCCAGGACATACAAGGCGCTGGCGGAGATCAGTAACGGCGAGCGCGAAGCCGTCCATGGGAAGAACGCAACGAAGGCGAGAAGAACTACACCTTCAATCATCATCGACTCTCCTACGTAGCAATTGGCACATAGCGCCTAACGCACCTTACAATCGACCGGGCTGCTTACTGGTAAAAACTGCCAATTGAGCGTCAAATGCACGTTTGTAGGCGGGCCGCGCTTCACCGCGAGCGACATAGGTGGAGAGGTTCGGATATCCCTCCAAAATACCCGTTCCTTCCAACCTCCGCAGCACCAGCACCATCAAGAGGTCGCCGCCGCTGAATGCACCGTCGAGCCAGTCGGCCTCCCCTAGCCGGATGGAGAGATCGTTCAACCGCGCGCGAACGCGATCCTCAATCATAGGCAGACGCTCCTCGTACCAAGGCTTGTCGTGCTCTTGGTAAAGAACTTGCTCGCACTCAACGATCGGCGGCTCCACGGTATTGAGCGCGGCAAACATCCAGGTGATCGCTCGCGCCCGCGCATTCGCGTCCTTCGGCAGCAAGCCCGCATGGCGTTCGGCGATATGAAATATGATCGCCCCCGACTCAAACAGAACAAGATCGCCTTCTTCATAGGTCGGAATCTGGCCAAAAGGATGAAGTTTACGATGCGCGGGTTCCTTCATCGCTTTGAACGAAACAAGTCGAACGTCGTAAAGCTGGCCCACTTCCTCGAGCGCCCAGCGAACGCGCATGTCACGCGCCAGTCCCTGCCCCTCATCCGGTGAGCTCTCAAAGGCTGTAATGGTCGGAATCATTGGAAGACTCCAGTTGATTGAGGGAGCGAACGCACTGGCTCGTGCGGCCTAACGTAAAGCGGCCGGCTGGAGCACGATGCTATGCGCGTTCACTTCAGGTTGTTGAATCTTTCGGCGGTATCGCCGCCGGGTCCATCCACATTGCCTCCCAGACGTGGCCGTCGGGATCAGCGAGGTTACGGTTATACATAAAACCAAGATCCTGAACGGGATTGATATCAGCAGTCCCACCATTTGCCGCAGCCGTCTCGTTCATCGCATCGACAGCCTCGCGACTGTCGCACGACAGGGCCAGCATCACTTCGCTGGATGTTGTTGGTGGAATTGGACGACGGGTAAAGGTGCGCCACTTGGCATGCGTGAGCAGCATGACATTGATCGTCTCGCTCCAGACCATGCACGCAGCCGTATCGTCAGTGAAATGCGGGTTATTCTCAAAGCCGATGGACTTGTAGAACGCCATCGATGCATCGAGATCAATGACGGGCAGGTTCACGAAAATCATTCGGGACATTGTCACTTCCTCCAGGTTGCTGAAATAGCGACAGCTCAATGCTGCGGTCTTCTGGTAGTCGAACAGGAAGTCGTGATTTCGACAGGAACGAGAAAATATTCTGCATTTCGTCGAGACAGTGATCCGATTACAAAACGTGTTCCCCCTGCTGCCTGAACGACTTGATAGGCCGCTGCTGCACTGACCCATATGCGACTAGAGCTGCCATCGCCCAGCTCCTACGGGGCAGAACAGGCGGCATGTGAGGAATGGTTTGGGAGAATAAAAAAGGTTCATCGCATTTTACCGGGAAACGCTGCTTTGATTTTCAAGAAGAAGTAGTTGTTATCCCGGTAACCGTAAGCCATTCGTTTGATGACCTTGATCTTGTTGTTCATGCCTTCCAGAACACTGGTGTTCATCCGGTAGAGGGCGCTGGAAATAATCCCGTCGACATACCCCGCAAGACGCCTGGCGAACTGCTGCAGAGGAGCAAGGTCGCTACTCATAGCCATCCCGAACCAGTCTTCCCACCGTTGTTTGGCTTCTGCTTCAGAGGGTGCATACCAGAGCTCTTTCAGTTGGTCTTTCAACAGATAAACCGTCATCAGTGGCTGGTTCGCCTGTAGCAGCTCTGCAAGCTTGATAGCCTGGGTCTCCTTGAGGTTGGCGCGATTTCTAAGCAGCAGCCAACGACTTTGCTTGACCACCTTCCGAGCCGGCTTGTCGTGACGCAGCTGATTTGCCTGATCGACTCTGACCCGATCAATGACTTCCCGGCCAAACTTGGCCACCACATGAAAGAGATCGTAGACGACACGGGCCTGTGGGCAGTGGTGCTCCACTTCCAGATCCATGGCGGTGTTCATATCCATGGCAACAGCTTGAATGCGCTGGCAAACGGCTTCGCCCATCCATTCGAAGAATGGCTGTATTGACTCACGGCTACGACCTTCACCAACCCAGAGCACCTGCTGTGTATCCGCGCAGATAACTACCGTCGCGTAACGGTGCCCTTTGTACAAGGCAAACTCGTCCATGACCAGGTGGCGCACAAGGCTCAGATCCGCCGGGACAACCTCCCGCTGCAGGTGCCGGTAATCAATGTCCTTGACAGTATGCCAGTGTAGCCCGAGCAGCTCAGCCACTTGCTTGATAGGCAAAAGACGAACGAGGGATTCGATATAGCCGACCATGCCTTGTGTGAGCGCCCGCCGGCCTGCCAGCCAGTGAATCTGCTCCCGGCGCGTTCCACAGCGCGGGCAGCGTACCCGCCGCACCGGGACATCCAACCACACGCGGTAACCGAACAGGTCGCGCTCGCGCACCCGGCGTCGGTTAACATCGTGAATGAGGGGTGTACTCTGCCCGCAACCGCTACAGAACGGCGGCTGCGAGGGTTTGGGTGTCAGGCGAAGACAGAGGTTCTGAGCATCGAGCTGTTCATGGCTCTCCAGCTCAAACCCTTCCCAGAAGAGGTCAAGAAGTTTAGCATCCATAGCGACGGCGGCAGTTGGGTCTGGTTGGTGTTGTGGTGACCCAAACTTAACCCAGCTTGTCCGCCGTCCCTACTAAATTCCCGCTAATCCGCGATGAACCATAAAAAAGCCCCCGAGGCGTTAACCGTCGAGGGCTTTTGAACTGCTGGCTAGCGGATCAGTTTTTGCTGGCGCGCTTGCGGTCAGTCTCGTTCAGGAACTTCTTGCGCAGACGGATCGACTTGGGCGTTACTTCGACCAGCTCGTCGTCATCGATGAATTCCAGTGCCTGTTCCAGAGTGAACTTGATCGGCGGTACCAGGGCGATGACTTCATCCTTACCGGAGGCGCGCATGTTGTCGAGCTTTTTGCCCTTGGTGGGGTTGATCACCATGTCAGTGTCACGGCTGTGGATGCCGGCCAGCTGGCCTTCATACACTTCCTGGCCTGGCTCGAGGAACAACTTGCCGCGGCTCTGCAGGGTTTCCAGCGAGTAGGTCAATGCCTTGCCGGTAGCCATGGAGACCAGTACGCCGTTCTGACGATGGCCAACATCACCACCTTTGATCGGTCCGTAGTGACTGAAAGTCGAAGTCAGGATACCGGTACCGGAAGTCATGGTCAGGAAGCTGTTACGGAAGCCGATCAGACCGCGAGCTGGAATGGTGTATTCCAGACGGATGCGACCCTTGCCATCCGGTGCCATGTTGGTCAGATCGCCCTTGCGCAGGCCCATCTGTTCCATCAACGCACCCTGATGCTGCTCTTCGATGTCGATGATGACATTCTCGTAGGGCTCCTGCTTCTCGCCGTCAACCACCTTGATGACCACTTCCGGACGGCCAACGGCCAGCTCGAAGCCTTCACGACGCATGGTTTCGATCAGCACCGACAGGTGCAGTTCGCCACGGCCGGAGACCTTGAACTTGTCAGCCGAGTCGCCGTCTTCAACGCGCAGAGCAACGTTGTGCAGCAGTTCCTTTTCCAACCGCTCCTTGATGTTGCGGCTGGTAACAAACTTGCCATCCTTGCCGCAGAACGGTGAATCGTTGACCTGGAAGGTCATGGATACGGTCGGCTCATCCACGGTCAGCGGCGGCAACGCCTCAACATTGTTCATGTCGCACAGGGTGTCGGAAATGTGCAGCTCGTCCATGCCGCTGACGCAGACGATGTCACCGGCCTGGGCTTCTTCGACTTCAACTCGCTGCAGGCCGGAGTGGCCCATGATCTTGAGAATACGACCCTGACGCTTCTTGCCGTCGGCGCCGATGGCAATCACCGGCGTGTTGGTCTTGACCTTGCCACGGTTGATCCGGCCTACACCGATCACGCCGAGGAAGCTGTTGTAATCCAGCTGGGAAATCTGCATCTGGAACGGGCCTTCGGGATCAACAGTCGGCGCCGGCACATGGTCAACGATGGCCTGGAACAGCGAGTCCATGTTGTCTTCCAGTTTTTCATGATCCAGACCGGCGATACCGTTCAGGGCGCTGGCGTAAACGATCGGGAAGTCCAGTTGCTCTTCAGTGGCGCCGAGGTTGTCGAACAGGTCGAAGATCTGGTCAACAACCCAATCAGGGCGAGCACCCGGACGGTCGATCTTGTTCACGACCACGATCGGGTTCAGGCCGGCCTGGAAGGCTTTCTGAGTCACGAAGCGGGTCTGCGGCATGGGGCCGTCGATGGAGTCGACTACCAGCAGTACGCAGTCAACCATGCTCATCACGCGCTCAACCTCACCACCGAAGTCGGCGTGGCCGGGGGTGTCGACGATGTTGATGTCGTAGTCTTTCCACTTCAGCGCGGTGTTCTTGGCCAGGATGGTGATACCACGTTCCTTTTCCTGGTCGTTGCTGTCCATTACGCGCTCGTTCTCGAGCTCCTTGCGGTCCAGCGTGCCGGACAGACGCAGCAGCTTATCCACCAACGTGGTCTTGCCGTGGTCGACGTGGGCAATAATGGCTATGTTTCGGAGATTCTCGATCACTGTGGAGGTCCTGAATTGCGCGGCAAACAGCCGGCTGACTGAAAAAATGAGTTCGGCATTATACAGACACTGAGATGACAGTGTATGTTTTTTGAACGAAATTGCGCGACCGCCGGTAGATTCATGGGGTCGACAGACGCAGAACTCTTACGTTGTCATGCCCGCGATCAAGCAGATACTGGGCATGCAGTTGACTCATTACACCCTTTTCGCAGTACAGAAGATAGGCCCGCCCGGGGTTCAGCTCGGCAAAATGGCTGTTCAATCGGTAGAAAGGCACGGCCTGCACCTCGATACCTTCAAGCATCAGCGGGCGCGCTTCCTGCTCGTCCGGCGGGCGTATATCCAATACTACCTGCCCGGCCAGCGCCTGCTGTACCACTTCCACCTCGGAGCCTTCCATGTCCAGCTCCAGATCGCAGCAGTCGGTATGGGTGGCTTGCAGCACAGCGTCGTCCAGCAGAGCGAAATTGAATCCGGCTTCGGCTGCGGCGACCTTGGCCGGATTGGTGTGAATGTCCGGGCTGACTGAAATCACCCCGCAATACTCGGGCATGCTGGCGGAGAAGGCTTCGGTACCGATGCGCCGGGCAGTCCTGATGATCTCGGTCTTGCTGGTAGTGATGAGCGGACGCAACACCAACAGCTCGCTGGCCTGGTCGATGACCGACAGATTCGGCAGCGTCTGGCTGGACACCTGGGCAATGGCCTCGCCGGTTACCAACGCCTGGTAGCCACGGCGAAACGCGACGCGGTTGGCCGCGCGCAGCATCATGCGCTTGAGCACCACACCCATCTGGCTGTTTTCCACATTCTCCAGAATGTCCGCCACCACGCCCTCGAACGGCACACTGATGAAGCGCAGGCGATGACTGGCGGCGTAACGCTCCCACAGATGGTGCGCAACCTGACGCACGCCCAGCTCGTGGGCACGACCGCCAAGGTTGAAGAAGACGAAATGCGGCAGCAGACCGCGCTGCAACATCTGATAACTGGCTACGGTGGAGTCGAAACCGCCGGACATCAGGCTCAAGACCGGCTCCATGGTACCCAGCGGAAAACCACCCATCCCCTCATGCCGCGCCTGAATCAGGAATACCCGTTGATTGCGAATCTCCAGCTGCACCTGGACCTGCGGTTCACGCAGAGAGACGCCGAGCGCACCGGTCTGCTCCATCAATCGGCTGCCAACCAAACGATTGACGTCGGTCGAGGTGAACGGGTGATGGCCCACCCGCTTGCAGCGCACGGCAAAGATCTTGCCCTTCAGCTCAGCGCCGAAGCAGTCAACGCATAGCTGCGCCAGCTCATCCAGCGTGCCGAGCGGGTATTCGTGCACCTCATTGAAGTGGGCGATACCGGGTGTGTTGCGTAAACGCTCAATGATCCGTGCCTGCAAAGCAGGATCGTCCGTCACACTGAGTTCAAGACTGTCCCAATCACCAGTGATACGGACCCCCGGATCGATCTGTGGCAGCAAAACCCGCAGATTCTTTTTCAGCTGCTGAACGAAGCGCTTGCGTACCTGGCGGGATTTGATGGTGATTTCGGGGAAGAACTTGATGATCAGTTTCATAATTGGCAGGTCGATATGGGTGAGTGGCGCAAAAGCGGGGCATTATACCTGCGCTGGCGTCACCGTGCTTGCACCATGAAAAACCGACCGGCGCATCAATATGGTGCGCGACAACTGTTCCACGCACCCATTAAGTGCGCGATAATGCTGCCCATTCCCCACGGCGATCGGTCGACCGCGCTGCAGCAGGGTTTTCAGCGGCTTGGCGATAGTGGCACAGCTTTTGCTGCTTCGGTTACGGACAGCTCGAACCACCGCGGAGTGCATTCAGGCTCCGCACGAACAGTGTAGACAGGCGCCAGGTCGTTACCTGGAAAATGATTCCTTCTGGAGAAGAACATGTCGAAAGCGATTCAACTGATCAACGAATTTGATGTGAAGTGGGTTGACCTGCGCTTCACCGACACCAAAGGCAAGCAACAACATATCACCATGCCGGCCCGCGACGTCAACGAGGAGTTCTTCGACGAGGGCAAGATGTTCGATGGCTCCTCTATCGCTGGCTGGAAAGGTATCGAAGCGTCCGACATGATCCTCATGCCCGATGACAGCACCGCCGTGCTGGATCCGTTCACCGAAGAGCCGACCCTGATCCTGGTCTGTGACATCATCGAGCCCACCACCATGCAGCGCTATGAGCGCGACCCGCGCAGCATTGCTCGGCTGGCTGAGGAATACCTGAAGTCCACCGGCATCGGCGACACCGCCTTCTTCGGCCCGGAACCCGAGTTCTTCATTTTTGACGAAGTTAAGTTCAAGTCTGACGTCTCCGGCTCCATGTTCAAAATCTACTCCGAACAGGCCTCATGGAACACCGATGCCTCTTTCGAGACCGGTAACAAGGGTCACCGTCCAGCGCTCAAGGGTGGTTACATGCCGGTGCCGCCGGTCGACCATGACCACGAAATCCGCACCGCCATGTGTAATGCGCTGGAAGAGATGGGCCAGGTCGTCGAAGTGCACCACCATGAAGTCGCTACCGCTGGCCAGAACGAAATCGGCGTGCAGTTCAATACCTTGGTCGCCAAGGCTGACGAAGTACAGAACCTGAAGTACGTAGTTCATAATGTTGCCGATGCCTACGGCAAGACCGCTACCTTCATGCCCAAACCGCTGTATGGCGATAACGGCTCCGGCATGCATGTACACATGTCGATCAGCAAGGACGGCAAGAATACCTTCTCCGGCGAAGGCTATGCCGGCCTGTCCGAGACAGCGCTGTATTTCGTCGGCGGCATCATCAAGCACGGCAAGGCGCTGAATGCCTTCACCAACCCGTCGACCAACTCCTACAAGCGTCTGGTTCCCGGTTTCGAAGCCCCGGTCATGCTGGCCTACTCGGCCCGCAACCGCTCGGCCTCGATCCGTATTCCCTATGTGTCCAGCCCGAAAGGCCGCCGTATCGAAGCGCGTTTCCCGGATCCGGCCGCCAACCCTTACCTGGCTTTCGCTGCTCTACTGATGGCCGGGCTGGATGGCATCCAGAACAAGATTCACCCTGGCGACGCCGCCGACAAGAACCTGTATGACTTGCCGCCGGAAGAGGCCAAGGCAATCCCGCAGGTGTGCGGCAGCCTGAAGGAAGCGCTGGAAGCACTGGATGCGGACCGCGCCTTCCTGATCAAAGGCGGCGTATTCACTGATGGCTTTATCGATGCCTTCCTAGAGCTGAAGGCGGCCGAGGAACTCAAGGTACGCACCTTCGTCCATCCGCTGGAATACGACCTGTATTACAGTGTCTGATTCGGACGGTCTGCGGCGTTTTGCTGCGGACCACAGCTGATCCTCTACGAGCCCCGGCCTGACGGGGCTCGTCGTTTGCTGCAGTGATATTCGCCCTGCGACTTCTTGCCGCACCCCGCTGTTCATTTCCAACCTCCACAACACCACTGGTCAGACCAGTCTGGGCAATTGCTGATCGCCAGCATGACCACCCAGTCAGGCCCGCAATTCATTGACTACCGCGCTTCGCTCAGCCTGGGTGAATAAAAATACTGGTCCGACCACTGAGATAACATCTGGACCTGCCCCTCCGGTAATAGCAGTATTCTACCGATCGAGTTAATGTCGCACTTGCAATGCGCATTCCTCATATAAAAAAATAAGGGAAATCCAGATGAGCCAAACGCTTTTGTCTCTACTTGCATTCTTTCCTCTGGTTCTGGCGGGGGTCCTGTTGGTCGGGTTCCGCTGGCCGGCGAAATATGCAATGCCAGTCGTCTTCTTCGTAACCGTTGCTATCGCTCTGCTCGCATGGGACATGACGCTGATTCGAGTCGTCGCTTCCAGCCTTCAGGGTCTGGTACTGACGGCCTCCATCCTGTGGATCATCTTCGGCGCGATTCTGCTGCTCAATACACTCAAGCATTCAGGCGGCATCCTGGCCATCCGCAAGGGTTTCTCGGGCATCAGCCCGGATCGCCGCGTGCAGGCAATCATCGTTACCTGGCTGTTCGGCTGCTTCATTGAAGGCGCTTCCGGCTTCGGTACCCCCGCTGCGGTCGCCGCACCGCTGATGGTAGCGCTGGGCTTCCCAGCCGTTGCCGCTGTGGTGGTCGGCATGATCGTGCAGTCCTCGCCGGTGTCCTTCGGCGCGGTGGGCACACCGATGATCGTCGGTGTCGGCGCTGGCCTGGATCAAGCCGGTATCGGCGCCAGCCTGGCCACTGTCGGGTCTGACTGGCCGACCTTCTTCCAGCTGATCGTTTCCAAGGTCGCCATCATGCACGCCCTGATCGGCCTGCTGATGCCGCTGATCATGGTCATGATCCTGACCCGCTTCTTCGGTGCGAACCGCTCCTGGAAAGAAGGCCTGGCGGTTGCTCCCTTCGCTCTGTTTGCCGCGGTGTGCTTCTCCGTTCCCTATGCGCTGGCCGGTGTGTTTCTCGGTCCGGAGTTCCCGTCCATCATTGGTGGCCTGGTCGGCCTGGCCATCGTGGTACCTGCCGCCAAGGCTGGCTTCCTGATGCCCAAGGAGAACTGGGACTTCGCTGATCCGAAGGACTGGCCCGCCGACTGGATGGGCAGTGTCGAAATGAAGCTGGATGACGTGGCCGGCAAGCGCCCGATCGCCATCTGGATGGCCTGGCTGCCCTATGTACTGCTGGCTGCGACGCTGGTGCTGTCGCGCACCAACGATACCCTCAAGGGTCTGCTCAACAGCCTGAGTTTCAAGTTCACCAACATCATGGGTGAAGCGGGTCTGTCCGCCAGCCTGGAGCCGCTGTATCTGCCTGGTGGCATCCTGGTGTTCGTGGTGCTGGTCACCGCCATGGTGCATCGCATGTCGTTCACCGAGTTCAGACGCTCGCTGGGCGAGTCTACCAACACCATCATCGGCGCCGGCTTCGTGCTGATCTTCACCATCCCCATGGTGCGAATCCTGATCAACTCGGGGGTCAACCTGTCCGACCTGCCCTCCATGCCGGTGGCCATGGCCAATGCCGTCGCCAACGCCGTGGGTGATGTCTACCCGCTGTTCGCGCCCACTGTCGGCGCGCTGGGTGCCTTCATCGCCGGCTCCAACACCGCTTCCAACCTGATGCTGTCGCAGTTCCAGTTCAATACGGCTGAGCTGCTGGGCATCTCTGGCGCCATGATCGTGGCTGGCCAATCGGTAGGTGCAGCGGCGGGTAACATGATCGCCATTCACAACGTGGTTGCGGCATCGGCCACTGTTGGCCTGCTGGGTCGCGAGGGCATCACGCTGCGCAAGACGCTGCTGCCGACGCTCTACTACGTGATCTTCGCCGGCCTGCTGACCATGCTGGCGATCTACGTGTTTGGTGTCAGTGATCCGCTGAGTGCGGCGGGGATTACCACCACGGGAAGCTGATCCTCGGGGTGGTAAAGAATGGGCGGTACATCTTGCGTGTACCGCCCATTTTTATTGCCAGCCTTCCAGCCGCATGGTCGCGCGTTCCAGACGCTGACCCTCGTTCTCGATATCCCGGAGGTTGTCGCGAATACTATGAATATGATCCACCGCAGCCCGCTTGGCCTGGGTCGGCAACCGCTCCATCACTGCGTGATAGAGCCGTGCATGCTGACGATCCAGCTGCCGTTTGTGGGGCGGCCGGTGGTACAGATTCTGTACCGAGGCAAATACCGAGCTGAGCAGCAGTTTGGTCAGCGACTGCAGGGTATGCGCCAGCACCGGGTTATGCGACGCATCACAGATCGCCAGATGAAACGCGTGGTCCAGTTGCGCCAGAGCTTCCGGATCCTGAACCGGTCCGCTGGTATGGGCCGCGACCATCTCATCGTAACGTCGCTGGATCAGCACGAAGTCCGCATCGGTTCCACGCAGAGCCGCCAATCGTGCCGACTCACCTTCGAGCAGCGCCCGCACCTCCAGCAAATCGAACAGTGTCCGCGGGTGGTTGTTGAACAGATGCATCATCGGCGTTTCGTCCCGGTTGCCCATCAGACTGGCAACATAGGAACCACGCCCTTGAGACGTCTTGATCAATCCCCTGCCCCGCAGCACTTTCAACCCCTCACGCAGAGCGCTGCGAGAAATACCCAGCTTCTCGCACTGCTGTCGCTCGGAAGGCAACATCTGCCCCATTTTCAATACACCATCCGCTATCAGCTTCTCGATACGGTCTGCAACCACATCGCCGACCTGGCGACGCTCCGAAGCACCTTCAACCATGACCTCACCTTTCTTGGTAAAACTGGTCATACCAGAGTAGAGATGACGAAATTACAAATCCACTATAATTTTGTGAGCGCCTGTATCTCCAGCACTTACGTATTTATAAACCCCAATAAAGCCGAAAGAAACTGGTCAGACCACCGAGCTTTAGGCTGGACGTCTGCCGCCCAAAGCAGCAGTATTCGGGACCATAAGCTGGTCCTCAGACCATCGACAGGAAACAGGTGATATCCGTGAACCTTCTCTATGATGAAAAGCTCGACGGCCCTCTGCCCACCGTGGACAAGGCGGGACTGATAAACGAGCTACGCCAGACACTGCCTGATCTGGAACTGCTGCACGAGCGTGAAGACCTGCAGCCCTACGAGTGCGATGGGCTGTCAGCCTATCGTGTCATGCCGCTGCTGGTGGTGCTGCCCGAGACCGTTGAGCAGGTCGAGACCTTCATGAAGATCTGCCACCAGCGCCAGGTACCTGTTGTCGCCCGCGGTGCCGGCACTGGCCTGTCCGGTGGCGCCCTGCCGCTGGAAGGCGGCGTGCTGCTGGTACTCGCGCGACTGAAGACTATCCTTGAGGTCAACCCTGAAGGTCGCTTCGCCCGAGTCCAGCCCGGCGTGCGCAACCTGGCGATTTCCGAGGCCGCAGCACCGCACCAGCTGTATTACGCCCCTGACCCCTCTTCGCAGATTGCCTGTTCTATTGGCGGCAACGTCGCCGAAAATGCCGGCGGCGTGCACTGCCTGAAGTACGGCCTGACCGTGCACAACCTGCTGAAGCTGGAAATCGTTACGGTCGAGGGCGAACGCATGACGCTCGGCTCCGACGCCCTGGACACCCCCGGTTTCGACCTGATGGCACTGTTCACCGGCTCCGAAGGCATGCTCGGCATCGTCGTCGAGGTCACCGTCAAGCTGCTGCCACGTCCGCAGGTAGCCAAGGTCTTGATGGCCAGCTTCGATGACGTCGGCAAGGCCGGCAAGGCGGTCGGGGACATCATCTCCGCCGGCATCATCCCCGGCGGCCTGGAAATGATGGACAACCTGGCCATCCGCGCCGCTGAGGACTTCATCCACGCCGGTTATCCGGTGGACGCCGAAGCCATCTTGCTGTGCGAACTGGATGGCGTCGAAGCCGACGTCGCCGATGAATGCGAGCGGGTCCGCCAGGTCCTGGAGAACAGCGGCGCGACCGCCATCAGCCAGGCGAAGGACGACACCGAGCGGGCGCTGTTCTGGGCCGGCCGCAAGAATGCCTTCCCCGCGGTGGGTCGTATCTCGCCGGACTACTACTGCATGGACGGCACCATTCCGCGCCGCGAGCTGCCCAAGGTGCTGCAAGGCATTGCCGACCTGTCCGCCGAGTATGGCCTGCGCGTGGCCAACGTATTCCACGCCGGCGACGGCAATATGCACCCGCTGATCCTGTTCGATGCCAACCAGGAAGGTGAGCTGGAACGCGCCGAAGCAGTCGGCGGCAAGATTCTTGAGCTGTGCGTTGCGGTCGGTGGCTCCATCACCGGTGAACACGGTGTGGGTCGCGAGAAGATCAACCAGATGTGCTCGCAATTCAACGATGACGAGCTGCTGACCTTCCATGCCGTGAAGGCTGCGTTCGATCCCGATGGGCTGCTCAACCCGGGCAAGAACATTCCCACGCTGAACCGCTGCGCCGAATTCGGTGCCATGCATATCCATAATGGCGAACTGCCCTTCCCTGAACTGGAGCGCTTCTGATGTCGGCTCAACACGAACACGCCCATCGCCCTGGCGAACGCGCCGCGTCAGCCAGCGAACAGCAATTGCAGCAGCAGGTGCTCGATGCCCTGCACAGCAACACGCCCCTGGCCATTCAGGGCGCCAACAGCAAGTCCTTCCTCGGTCGTCCGGTTGACGGCCAGGTACTGGATACCCGCGGTCACAGCGGCATCGTCAATTACGACCCCACCGAACTGGTGGTAACCGTGCGCAGCGGTACGCCGCTGGTCGAGTTGTTCGCAGCCCTGGAAGAACAGGGCCAGATGCTGACCTGCGAGCCGCCCACCTTCAACGGCCAGGCGACCGTCGGCGGCATGATCGCTGCCGGCCTGTCGGGCCCGCGCCGGCCTTGGTCCGGTGCGGTACGTGACCTGGTGCTTGGCACCCGGGTCATCACCGGCCACGGCAAGCTGCTGCGTTTTGGCGGCGAAGTCATGAAGAACGTTGCCGGCTACGACCTGTCCCGCCTGATGGCGGCCAGTTTCGGCCAGCTCGGGGTACTCACCGAGGTGTCCCTGAAGGTACTGCCCAAACCGGTAAGCACCCATCACCTGCGCCTGGAACTGCCCGCCGAGAAGGCCTTGTTGAAGCTGGCCGACTGGGGCCAGCAGCCAATTCCGATCACCGCCGCCGCTTATCTGGATGGCCATCTGCACCTGCGCCTGGAAGGCGGCATAGGTTCGGTGCGTTCGGCTGCCGACCGTATCGGTGGCAGTGAACTGGAAGCGGATTTCTGGACCCTGCTCAATGAGCAGCAACTGGCGTTTTTCCAAGACCCTCGCCCACTGTGGCGTCTGTCCTTGCCACCGCTGACGCCGATGCTGGACCTGTCAGGCGACGTACTGCTGGATTGGGCCGGCGCCCAGCGATGGCTGAAAAGCGACGCCGCTGCCGAGGAAGTTCAGGCGCTGGCCAGCCGCCATGGCGGTCATGCCACCTGCCATAGCGGCGGTGTAACGGACAGTCCGTTCCAGCCCTTGGCACCGCTGCTGCAGCGTTATCACCGTCAACTGAAAAAGCAGCTCGATCCTCAGGGCCTGTTCAACCCCGGCCGGATGTATTCCGGGCTCTGAGATACAAGAGGTAAGACCATGCAAACCAATCTCACCGAACAGGCACGCAAGCTGCCGCGCGCCGAAGAGGCAGAAAGCATTCTGCGCTCGTGCGTGCACTGCGGCTTCTGCAATGCCACCTGCCCGACCTATCAGCTACTGGGTGACGAGCGCGACGGCCCGCGCGGGCGCATCTATCTGATCAAGGCGTTTCTCGAAGGCGAAGCCACCACCCGGGAAACCCAGCTGCATCTGGACCAGTGTCTGAGCTGCCGCAATTGCGAAACCACCTGCCCGTCCGGCGTGGAGTACCACACCCTGCTGGATATCGGCCGCGAAGCCATGGCTGAGCAGATCGAGCGTCCGCTACAGCAGCGCATGCTGCGCTCGGCGCTGCGCCACGTGGTACCCAATGCACCGGTTTTCAACACCCTGCTCAAGACCGGCCAGGCGGTACGCACCTTCATGCCGGCAGCGGTCAAGGACAAGATTCCGGCCAAGGCTGTCACAGCCAAGGCACGCCCAGCACCACGTCACGCCCGTCACGTGCTGATTCTCGAGGGCTGCGCCCAGCAGGGCCTCTCGCCCAACACCAACGCCGCTGCGGCACGGGTGCTGGACCGCCTGGGCATCTCAATCAAGCCGATCAGCGAGGCCGGTTGCTGTGGCGCGGTGGATTATCACCTGGACGCCCAGCAGGCCGGCCTGGACCGTGCCCGGCGCAATATCGACGCCTGGTGGCCGGCCATCGAGAACGGCGCCGAGGCGATCGTCCAGACTGCCAGCGGCTGCGGGGCCTTCATCAAGGAATACAGCCACCTGCTCAAGGATGATCCGGTCTATGCTCAGAAGGCGGTCAGAGTAAGTGCCCTGGCGCTGGATCTGGTTGAACTGCTGGAAAAGGAAGACCTGCAACCCCTGCAGGCCAAGACCACGCAGAAGCTGGCTTTTCACTGCCCCTGTACCTTGCAGCACGCCCAGAAACTGGGTGGCCGGGTCGAGCCGGTTTTGCGTCAGCTCGGCTTCAGCCTGACCCCGATTGCCGACGGTCATCTATGCTGTGGTTCCGCCGGCAGTTATTCCATCACCCAGCCCGTGCTGGCCAAGCAACTGCGTGATAACAAGATGAACGCGCTGGAGGCCGGCCAACCGGATACCATTGTCACTGCCAATATCGGCTGCCAGACCCATTTGGGTTCAGCCAACAGAACCCCCGTGCGCCATTGGATCGAAGTCGTCGAAGACGCACTCAACTGACTATCAGGAGATAACAATATGCTGAGCAAACCCGTACTGACCCTCGAAGAAGCCAATCGCATGATCGACGCGGCCTTCGCTGAAGCTGAAAAGAACGAATGGAAGGTCACCGTCGCTGTGGTCGATGACGGCGGCCATATTCTGGCCATGCGCCGGATGGACGGCTGCGCGCCGATTGCTTCCTACATTGCCCCACAAAAAGCGCGCAGCGCCGCACTCGGCCGCCGTGACACCAGTGAGTTCGAAGCCATGATCAATGGCGGCCGCACCGCGTTCCTGTCTGCACCGGAAGTCTCCGGCCTGCTCGAAGGTGGCGTGCCGCTGAAAGTGGAAGGCCAGGTTGTCGCCGCCATCGGCGTTTCCGGCGTCAAGCCGGATCAGGATGCTCAGGTCGCCAAAGCCGGCATCGCCATATTGTAATCCGAGGAGAACCCTGTCATGACTCAACGCACCGACATTCAGGGCCTGCAGATAGATCCGGTCCTGCATCAGTTCATCGAGCAGCAGGCATTGCCGGGCACTGGCGTCGACGCCGCGGCATTCTGGACCGGTTTCAGTGAACTGGTCCATGACCTGGCGCCGAAGAACCGTGCCCTGCTGGCCGAACGTGACCGCCTGCAGACCGAGCTGGATCAGTGGCACAGCGCCAACCCCGGCCCGATCCGCGACATGGCTGCATACCGCGAATTCCTGACCTCCATCGGCTATCTGAAGCCAGTGCCGGCGGACTTCCGCATCACCACCGCCAATACCGATATCGAGATCACCCAGCAGGCCGGTCCGCAGCTGGTGGTTCCGGTCATGAACGGCCGTTACGCGCTGAACGCCGCCAACGCCCGCTGGGGCAGTCTGTATGATGCCCTGTACGGCACCGATGCGATCGCCGAAGACGATGGCGCCGAGCGCGGCCCGGGCTACAACCCAGTGCGCGGCGACAAGGTCATCGCCTTTGCCCGTGACTTCCTCAACCAGAGCATCCCGCTGCAGCAGGGCGACCACACCCAGGTCGAGTCCTACCGCGTTGAGGACGGTCAACTGCAGGTGACCCTGCTGTCGGGCCAGACCACCGGTCTGCAGAACCCGGCGCTGTTCGCCGGCTACCAGGGCAACCCGGCCACCCCGGATGCGCTGCTGTTCGTGCACAACGGCCTGCATTTCGAGATCCAGATCGACCGCGAGCACGCCATCGGTAAGACCGACGCTGCCGGCGTGAAAGACGTACTGATGGAAGCGGCGGTATCCACTATCATGGACTGCGAAGACTCCATCGCCGCCGTGGACGCCGAAGACAAGGTGCTGGCCTACGGCAACTGGCTGGGCCTGCTGCGCGGTGACCTTGAAGAGCATATGGAAAAGGGCGGCCGTGCGATGGTCCGCCGGCTCAACCCCGACCGTCAGTACACCACCGCTGACGGTGGCGAACTGTCCCTGCATGCCCGTTCGCTGCTGTTTATCCGCAACGTGGGTCATCTGATGACCAACCCGGCGATCCTGCTGAAAGACGGCAGTGAAATCCCCGAAGGCATCATGGACGCGGTCTGCACCAGCCTGATCGCCATCCACGACCTGCAGCGCAAGGGCAACTCGCGCACCGGCAGCATCTATATCGTCAAACCCAAGATGCATGGTCCGGACGAAGTGGCCTTCGCCAATGAGCTGTTCGGTCGCGTTGAGCAGCTGCTCGGCCTGCCGCAGAACACCATCAAGATGGGCATCATGGACGAGGAACGCCGCACCTCGGTCAACCTCAAGGCGTGTATTGCCGCGGCCAGCGCCCGGGTCGCCTTCATCAACACCGGCTTCCTCGACCGCACCGGCGACGAAATGCACACCGTGATGCAGGGTGGTCCGGTACTGCGCAAGGGTGACATGAAGCCCACCGCGTGGATTCAGGCCTACGAACGCAACAACGTGCTGGTCGGCCTGACCTGCGGCCTGCGCGGCAAGGCACAGATCGGCAAGGGCATGTGGGCCATGCCGGACCTGATGGCGGCCATGCTCGAGCAGAAGATCGGTCATCCCAAGGCCGGCGCCAACACCGCCTGGGTTCCCTCGCCGACCGCCGCCGTGCTGCACGCGCTGCACTATCATCAGGTCGACGTGCAGGCCGTCCAGCAGGAGTTGGAGAAGATCTCCCTGCAGGACGAGCAGGACGCTCTGCTCAACGGTCTGCTGACCGCGCCGCTGGCCGAACAGGCCAACTGGAGCAACGAGGAAAAGCAGCAGGAACTGGACAACAACGCCCAGGGTATCCTCGGCTATGTCGTACGCTGGGTAAACCAGGGTGTAGGGTGTTCCAAGGTGCCGGATATCAACGATATCGGCCTGATGGAAGACCGCGCCACTCTGCGCATCTCCAGCCAGCACATGGCCAACTGGCTGCACCACGGCGTGGTCAGCAAGGAGCAGGTGATCGAGACCTTCGAGCGCATGGCCAAGGTAGTGGACCAGCAGAACGCCGGTGATCCGGAGTACAGCGCCATGGCCACCGACTTCGCCAACTCCCCGGCCTACCAGGCGGCACTGGACCTGGTGTTCAAGGGGCTGGAGCAGCCCAGTGGCTACACCGAGCCGCTGTTGCACCACTGGCGTCAGGTCGCCAAGGCGCGCTGATCCGCGTCTGACCGCAGTGTGACAACGCCCCCTCTTTCGGGGGCGTTGTCTTTTGCCTGTTTTATCTGTTTTCTGTCCTTTCGGTCCCTTCTACCGCCCACGGCACCCACTCAACCGACCGCCGGTTGCAGGCGATACCTGAACGGCGTCGCACTGCGATAGCTTCGACTTGCCAGCACGCTGATTGAATGCAAGTCTTAGCTTCTCATCGAAGGAGTGACATACCATGATCCGGTTACCGCTGCCCGGCACCCTGTGTGCCCTGCTAGTACTGGCCAGCCCAGTATCGGCGCAGATCTATTCCTGGACCGATGCGCAAGGAAACCGCATCTATTCCGACCAGCCTCGCCCCGGCGCCAGTACTGTCGAGCTGCGACCGACCAATGTGATCGAACCAGCACCTGTCGCCACCCCGGCGCGCAGCAATGATCAGCAGGCCGACACCTCTCGCAGCGCCAGTTTCTACCGCGAACTGAGTATCAGCAGCCCCGCGCATGACAGCAGTATCCGCAGCAATGAAGGCGATCTGACTCTGGTGATCCAAACCGATCCTCCGCTCAGCGGCAGTCACCTGCTGCGTGTCGTCGTGGACGGTACATTGAGCGATGCCGGCGTGCCCGGTAACGGTTCCGCAGTGCACCAGCTGACAGTGCGCAATGTTGACCGTGGTAGCCATCAGCTCGCTGTCGCGGTGGTCAATGCGCGCAGCGAAGAACTGCAACGCAGCTCGCCGATCACCGTGCACCTGCAACGCACCTCCCTCAATCAGCCCGGGCGCGGCGGCGCCAACCAGGCCCCCAGAGCACCTGCCGCTCCCCGTGCGCCTAACGTGCCCCGACCCGGTGCCGGTGGCTGACCTTCCTAGCGCACCACTTTGGTGCGCATGCCCTTTTTTCGTGCCATAGTGGCGTATCGACCGGATACCGCCCGAGCAGCCTGCTGAGCCTGCGGGCCGCCAGGCATCGCCTGCGCCCAGTGCGCACACCAACCTGGTTCGCTTCTTGCAATCCACTTTTTGCAATCATTGCCGACAGCCGCCCATAGCGCCGTGGATATCAACCTATGCTCCCTGATCATTTCCTGCGCCAGATACTGGACAACCTCACCACCGGAGTACTGCTGCTGGATGAGGGATTGCGGGTCAATTACATGAACCCCGCTGCCGAGATGTTGCTGGAAGTCAGTGGCCATCGGGTTACCGGCCAGCGTCTCGACAGCCTGTTCAGCGACTCGGCGGAGTCACTGCCGTTCCTGCGCAATACAGTGGCCAACGGACACCCGTTCACCAAGCGCGAAGCACAATTGCACCTGACCAATGGCCAGACCCTGATCGCCGACTATTCGGTTACCCCGGTCAACGCGCTGGAGGCCAACTGGGTGTTGCTGGAACTGCTGCCGCGGGATCGGCTGTTGCGTATCACCAAGGAAGAGGCGCAGCTGTCCAAGCAGGAAGTGACCCGGGTGCTGGTGCGCGGATTGGCCCATGAGATCAAGAATCCGCTGGGCGGCATTCGCGGCGCGGCTCAGCTGCTGGCGCGCGAACTGCCCGATGATGAGCTGCAGGACTATACCGACGTGATTATTCAGGAGGCTGATCGCCTGCGTAATCTGGTCGACCGCATGCTCGGCCCGTACCGTCCACCGCTACTCACCTGCATCAATATCCACGAGATTACCGAGCACGTCTGCAGCCTGGTGGAAGCCGAGACCCAGGGCGAGCTGCAGATCCTGCGCGATTACGATCCGAGCATTCCGGACCTCATGGCCGACCGCGAACAACTGATTCAGGCAGTGCTGAACATAGTGCGCAATGCCATGCAGGCATTGCTGGCCGCCCCGGGCACCCTGCATGGCCAGATCACCCTGCGGACCCGCACGCTGCGCCAGTTCACTATCGGCCCAAAGCGCCATCGACTGGTGTGCCGGCTCGAGATCACCGATAACGGCCCCGGCATCGAAGCGGGCATCATCGACAGCATCTTCTACCCGATGGTCAGCGGTCGCGCTGACGGCACTGGCCTCGGTCTGTCGATCACCCAGAACATCATTACCCGGCACCAGGGCTTGATTGAATGCGAAAGCGTGCCAGGTTGCACCCTGTTTACCCTGTTTCTGCCGCTGGAAACCACTCCGGGAGAGGACGAATGACTCGAACTGATAATGTCTGGATTGTCGATGATGACCGCTCCATCCGCTGGGTACTGGAAAAGGCCCTGCAGCGGGACGGCGTGCAGCCGGTGTGCTTCGACAGTGCCGACAGCGCCCTGGCCCGACTGAACCGCCAGGAATGCCCGGACGTGCTGATCAGCGATATTCGCATGCCCGGCACCAGCGGACTGGAATTGCTGTCGAGCATGCGTGAGCGGCATCCGAAACTGCCGGTCATCATCATGACGGCGCACTCCGACCTGGACAGCGCCGTGGCCTCCTATCAGGGTGGCGCCTTCGAATATCTGCCCAAACCCTTCGATGTGGACGAAGCGGTAGCGCTGGTGCGCCGGGCGCTGGCACACAGCCGTGAGCAGGAGGAGCATGAAACCGATGGCGGCATCAGCCACACACCGGAAATCATCGGCGAAGCGCCCGCCATGCAGGAGGTATTCCGCGCCATCGGCCGGCTGTCGCACTCCAATATCACGGTCCTGATCAACGGTGAATCCGGCACCGGCAAGGAGCTGGTCGCCCATGCCCTGCACCGCCATAGCCCACGGGCACGCAACCCTTTCATTGCGCTGAACATGGCGGCCATCCCCCGCGACCTGATGGAGTCCGAGCTCTTCGGTCACGAAAAAGGCGCCTTCACCGGCGCCGCCGTGCAACGCCGGGGGCGTTTCGAGCAAGCCGACAGCGGCACCCTGTTCCTCGACGAGATCGGCGATATGCCCGCGGAAACCCAGACCCGACTGCTGCGGGTACTGGCAGACGGCGAGTTCTACCGGGTCGGCGGCCATACGCCGATCAAGGTCGATGTGCGCATCATCGCTGCCACTCATCAGGACCTGGAAGCGCTGGTCCAGGCCGGCAGATTCCGCGAAGATCTGTTCCACCGCCTGAATGTGATCCGCATTCATATTCCACGGCTGTCCGAACGGCGGGAAGATATCCCGGCGCTGGCCCAGCACTTCCTGTCCCGGGCAGCTCAGGAGCTGGCCGTAGAGCCCAAGGTGCTCACGCCACAGACCCAGGACTATCTGCGCAGCCTGCCATGGCCGGGTAACGTGCGCCAACTGGAAAACACCTGCCGCTGGATCACCGTCATGGCCTCCAGTCGTGAAGTCCTGGTCGAGGATCTGCCCCCCGAATTGCTTACTCAACAACGGGATGGAGCAGTCGATGCCAACTGGGAGCAGAGCTTGCGCTCCTGGGCCGATCAGGAGCTGGCCCGTGGTACCACCCAATTGCTCGATCAGGCGGTGCCCGCGTTCGAGCGCATCATGATCGAGATCGCTCTCAAACATACTGCTGGAAGACGCCGGGATGCTGCGCAACTACTGGGCTGGGGACGCAACACCCTGACCCGCAAGATCAAGGATCTGGGGCTGGATGTCGATGGCACGGATGATGATGAAACCGAATGATCATGCTGCTGCAACCAAACTGGCACACTAACTGCCTAATCTGCAATGGGCGTTTTTGGGGTGGCTCCAGTTCAGGCAGGCTGGGGTCGCCTTTTTTTCAACCGGCTCAATGTGTATCCGATTTGTTGGACCGGGGCGCAGAAAGCGTCATCTCTTCAATAGTGAAATCCTGGGCATGGGTCCGAAACGAACCGCCACTTCCAGGCAAGCACCGGGCCAGAACTTCTGTGCCCACTTGAAATCAACGGAGTCCAATCGTTTCCAAACGCAGCCAATGCGCCGGCGGATTGAGTAGCAAGTGTCGCAAGGTGTCGAGCATGGTGGTTATTTTTTTCTGGCTCGGTCCGGCCTCTTGCAGGCATTCGAACAGCAGTCCGGAGATACAGCTCTGGAATACGTCACAGACCAGCTCGACATCGAGATGTTCGGACAGCTCACCGTCGGCTATGCCATTGTCCAGCAGTAGGCGCAGTTGCCCAATGAAGCTGCTGCGGATCCCTTGCAAACGCGACGCCACCGGGTCGTGACCGGCCACCCGCTCGCTTTTATGCAGCATGATCCTGGACAACCGACGCGATATATCATCGTTCATGGTTTCTTCCAGTGCCTGACATAGCAGCTCCCAGCCAGGCATGAAGGCGATTCCCGAAGGAATAGCTCGCTCAAATGGCAGAGGTTGCTCACTCAGCAAGGCTTGCAGCAGGCCCTGCTTGCCCTTGAAGTGCCAATAAATAGCACCTCGGGTGACCCCGGCTTCCTGTGCGATCGCTTCCAGCGTGGCGCCAGCAATACCGTCCCGGCAGAACACCCGGGCACCAGCGCTGATGATGCCTTGCCGTGTCAAGGCGGCGTCCTTACGCGTTGTTTTAGCCATGGTCGTGGACTCTCAAGCCTGCCGCAGGGGATGCCCGATGGCTCGCTCTATGTCCTGCTTGCAGGCCAGCAAGGCCTCACGGATAAGCTCGACCCTCGGCTGAATCCGCGCAGTCGGCGCCACCACAGCCAGGGCAAACAGCCCCAGGTAGGTATCCAGTGCAACCGCACAGGAACCGACCCCTTCGACACACTCATCCATATCACTGCTCACCTTGTTTGCATGAACACGCTTCAGTTGCTCGAGCAACCGGGGCAGGCTGAGCGTTTTCGCTGTCAGCGCCGGCAGTGGCTCGGGTAGCAGGCTGCGAACGCTTGCTTCAGGCATTTCACTGAGCAGTACCTTGCCAGCAGAGGTCGCGTAGGCCGGGGCATGGACGCCGATGGGAAACACCACCCGCAACTCCCGCTCGGCAACAATGCGGTCGATGATGTAGACCTTGTCGCCGGACAACGAACTCAAGCACACCGACTCCTGTAACTGTTCAGACAGGCACTGCAGATAGGAGCGGGTCAGGGAAATGATGTCCGTCTGGGTCTGATTGATAAGCTGCCCGAGAGCCGGCCCCAACCGCACCCCCCCTCCCGGACCAGCATGTTCCACCAGCATCTCCTCCGCCAGAGCATTGATGATGCGCTGCACCGTGGACCGCGGCAGCCCCACTTCCTGGGCGATGGCTGCCAGACTCAGGCCCTGCGGGGCCTTGCCCAGGGCACGCATGATCTGCGCGGCCCGGGCAATCACCTGGATGCCTGCTTGCCTGGGGTGATCCGGTTCATGTGGTTGACTCATTCTTTTCTCCATAAATACGGCGCTCGTACCGAATCACAATGCCGGGGGCGGCACACACTGCTCTGCTGCCCCCTGATATACCTGAGCTTGCATGCTTTTACCACGTCCAAACCCGATCGTAGACATATCGTCTTGCAAAAACCCTTACATAAAAGACCGCTTGCCGATACACTATACCGCATTACGATACATGCCGTTTATACCGAATGGAGAAATGCCGGTGAAGTACTCACGAGTTTTGCGCGTTGCAAAGGTAGCCCCTTTGGCAGCGCTAACGCTGTTTCTGGTTGGCTGCGGCCAGCCAACGGATGAGCAATCACAGGCCCCACGCATTCCGGAAGTCGGGGTGTATACCGTTGAGGCCAAGGCGCTGACGCTGACCACCGACCTGCCCGGACGTACCAGCGCTTACCGCGTAGCTGAAGTCCGACCACAGGTCACCGGCATTTTGCAGGAGCGGCTGTTCACCGAAGGCAGCGAGGTGGAAAAAGGGCAACAGCTGTATCAGATTGACCCACGCACCTATGAAGCGCAGTTGGCTCGTACCGAAGCCAACTTGAAAACCGCGGAGAATCTGGCCAAGCGTTATAAGCGGCTGCTCAGCACCAACGCCGTCAGTCAGCAGCAATACGATGACGCCATGGCCGGCTGGCAACAGGCCCGTACGGCGGTGGAAGTGGCACGCATCGATGTGCAGTACACCAAGGTACTGTCGCCGATCTCCGGCCAGGTCGGCCGCTCGGCGGTCACCGAGGGTGCACTGGTCACCAACGGCCAGCCACAGGAACTGGCCACCGTGACTCAGCTTGACCCCATCCATGTCGACGTCAGTCAGCCCATCACCAGCCTGTTACGACTGCAAAGTGCTTTGGAATCCGGCCGCCTGCAGTCCAGCGGAGAAAATCAGGCAAGGGTCAGGTTGCAGCTGGATGACGGCAGTGCCTATCCCCTACCCGGTACGCTGAAATTCTCTGAGGTGACGGTCGACCCGAGCACTGGCGCCGTGACCCTGCGCGCCGAGTTCCCCAACCCTGACCGCAAGCTGTTACCCGGCATGTTCGTACGCGCGCAATTGCAGGAGGGGGTGCAGGAAAATGCCATCCTGGTGCCGCAACAGGCGGTATTCCGCGATACCCGCGGGGTGGCCAACGCCTGGGTGGTCAAGCCAGACAATACCGTCGAGCAGCGCGAGCTGGAAACCCTGCGCACCGTCGGTAATGCCTGGTTGATCGGCAGCGGTATCAATGATGGCGAGCGTGTAATCACCGAGGGCCTGCAGTTGGTGCGCAACGGAACCGAAGTCGCTCCGGTTGCGGCCGGCAATATCAATCTGGTTGCCGAGTTTGGCCTGCCGGTCACCGCCGCAGCCAACTGAGGAGAGCCCCCATGCCGCATTTTTTCATTGACCGGCCGATCTTCGCCTGGGTCCTGGCCATCGTAGTGATGATCGCCGGTGCCCTGTCGTTGAAAACCTTGCCGATCAGCCAGTACCCCAATATCGCCGCCCCGGCAGTGAGTATCAGCGTCGCCTACCCCGGCGCCTCGGCGGAAACCGTGCAGGACACAGTGGTACAGGTCATCGAGCAACAGCTCAGTGGTCTGGATGGGTTCCGCTATATGTCCTCAAATAGTAACTCCGATGGCAGCGCGCAGATCATCGTGACCTTCGAGCAGGGCACCGATCCTGACATTGCCCAGGTGCAGGTGCAGAACAAGCTGCAGCTGGCCACTCCAAAACTGCCCGAGGAGGTTCAGCGCCAGGGCATCCGGGTGGTCAAGTATCAGGTCAACTTCATGCAGATCATCGCCCTGGTCGATGAAAGCGGGCGCATGGATAACTTCGACCTGGGCAACTATATCGCCTCCAACCTGCAGGACCCGATCTCGCGTATCGAAGGCGTCGGCGACTTCATGTTGCTCGGCTCACAGAATGCCATGCGCATCTGGCTGGATCCGACCAAGCTCAACAGCTATCAATTGACGCCTGGCGATGTGGCCCAGGCCATCCGCGAACAGAACGTGCAGGTTTCTTCTGGCCAGCTCGGCGGCCTGCCCGCGCATTCCAACGTACAGCTCAATGCGACGGTGATCGGCAGCACCCGCCTGAGCACGGCTGACGAGTTCCGCGAAATTCTCATCAAGGTCAACCAGGACGGCTCTCAGGTCCGCGTCAAGGATGTTGCCGAGGTCGGTCTGGGCGCTGACAGTTACGCCATCTCGGGCAACTTCAACGGTTCCCCCGCTGCCGGTATTGCCGTACGCCTGGCGCCTGGCGGCAACTTGCTGGAGACCGTCAAGAGCGTCCGCGCGGTGCTGGATCAGCAGGAAGCCTTTCTGCCCGATGGGGTGAAGATCGTCTATCCCTACGACACCACGCCGGTGGTCGAAGCGTCGATCAGCTCGGTGGTACATACCATCATCGAGGCCATTGTGCTGGTGTTCCTGGTGATGTACCTGTTCCTGCAGAGCTTCCGCGCCACGCTGATTCCGACCCTGGCCGTGCCGGTGGTCTTGCTCGGCACCTTCGCCCTGTTGCCGCTGTTCGGCCTGAATATCAACGTGCTGACCATGTACGCCATGGTGCTGGCCATCGGTCTGCTGGTGGATGATGCCATCGTGGTGGTGGAGAACGTCGAACGTCTGATGCATGACGAAGGGCTGTCGCCACTGGAGGCCACGCGCAAATCCATGCACCAGATCAAGGGTGCGCTGGTCGGTATCGGCATGGTGCTGTCGGCGGTGTTCATTCCGATGGCCTTCTTCGGCGGCTCCGCCGGCATCATCTATCGCCAGTTTGCGGCCACCATCGTAATCGCCATGAGCCTCTCGGTGCTGACCGCGCTGATCTTCACCCCTGCGTTGTGCGCCACCTTCCTCAAAGCCCCCGAACCCGGTGCGCATCAGGAGAAGAAAGGCTTCTTCGGCTGGTTCAACCGTGTTTTCGATCGGGGCACCCAGCGCTTCGAACGGGGTGTTGGCGGCATGTTGCATAGGCGCGGCCGCTATCTGCTGGTGTTTCTGCTGACCGTCGGTGGCACCGGCTGGCTATACACCCAGATACCCGGTGCCTTCCTGCCTGACGAGGACCAGAGCCTGCTGATGGTGGAAGTGCGCATGCCCGCCAACAGCTCGGCCGAGCGCACCGAAGCGGTGCTGACCGACGTGCGCAATTACATGCTGGAGGATGAACAGGTCATTGTCGATTCGGTGATGACCGTCAACGGCTTCAACTTCGCCGGCCGGGGCCAGAATTCGGGTATGGCCTTCGTCCAGCTCAAGGATTGGGCGGAACGCAGCGATTCCGGCCAGGACGTATTCAGCCTTGCCCAGCGCGCCCAGCAACGTTTTGCCCAGATCAAGGATGGCCAGGTACTGGTCTTCCCGCCACCGGCAATTCTGGAAATGGGTAACGCCATGGGCTTCAACTTCTATCTGCAGGATAATAGCGGGTTGGGGCACAACCAACTGATGGCCGCCCGGGATCAATTCCTGACGCTGGCCAACCAGGACCCGGTGCTGATGGCAGTACGCCCCAACGGCAAGGATGACGAACCGCAGTTCCGCGTCAATATCGACCGCGAGAAGGCCCGCGCCCACTCGCTGAGCATCGCCGCGATCAACGAAACCATGTCCGCCGCCTGGGGGTCGATGTACGTCAACGACTTCAACGACCAGGGCCGGGTAAAACGGGTCTATCTGCAAGGCAATATGGACTCGCGCCTGGCCCCCGAGGACTTCGACAAATGGTACGTGCGCAACCAGCAGGGCGAGATGATCCCGTTTGCCTCCTTCGCCACCGGCCAGTGGACCTACGGCTCGCCGAAGATGGAGCGCTACAACGGCATTTCCTCGGTGGAAATCCTCGGCCAGCCGGCGCCCGGCTACAGTACCGGCGATGCCATGCTGGCCATCGAGCGGATCATGCAGGAACTGCCACCGAGTATCGGCCTTGCCTATACCGGCCTGTCCTATGAGGAAATCCAGACCGGCGGCCAGGCACCGATGCTCTACGCGCTGACCGTGCTGATCGTGTTTCTGTGCCTGGCCGCGCTGTATGAGAGCTGGTCGGTCCCGGTCGCGGTGATTCTGGTGGTACCGCTGGGGATCATTGGCGCGGTATCGGCCACTCTCTTGCGCGACCTGACCGCCGATGTGTACTTCCAGATCGGCCTGATGACTACCGTCGGCCTGACTGCGAAGAACGCCATCCTGATCGTCGAGTTTGCCAAGGACCTGTATGAAAACCAGGGCCGCAGTCTGGTACAGGCCGCCATCGAAGCCTCTCGGCTGCGACTGCGTCCGATCCTGATGACGTCGCTGGCCTTCACCTGCGGGGTAATGCCCATGGCCCTGGCCAGCGGTGCCGGCCAGGGCAGTCAGCACTCGATCGCGACTGGCGTGGTCGGCGGGATGATCACCGCCACAGTACTGGTGGTGTTCTTCGTGCCGCTGTTCTTCGTGCTGGTGGTCAAGTTGTTTGAAGGCAAGAAAGGCAAAGCTGCTGTGGAAGATGCCAGCGCCGCAGGAGACACACTATGAAAATCCGCTATCTGACTCTGGCTGTCGCCCTCGGTTTGTCCGGCTGCAGCCTGATTCCCGAGTACCAGCAACCATCCTCGCCGGTAGCCGATGCCTGGCCGCAAGGCGCAGCCTATGCCGGAGCGGAGCCCACCGCTGCTGGCGCGATGCCGCTGGATCGGCGCACGTTCTTCCAGAACCCGCAGTTGCAGCAACTGCTTGATCTGGCGCTGGAAAACAACCGCGACCTGCGCCAGGCCGCGCTGAATGTCGAGGCCTACCGGGCACTGTATCGCATCCAGCGCTCCGAACTGCTGCCCAGCATCGGCGTGGATGGCAGCGGCAACCGGCAACGGCTACCCAGTGACCTGTCGCCCTCTGGCGAGTCCGGCATCAACAGCCAGTACGGCGTCGGCCTCGGCACCAGTGCCTGGGAACTGGACTTGTTCGGGCGGATACGCAGCCTTCAAGGCGCCGCGCTGGAACGTTATCTGGCTACCGAAGAGGCCCAACGCAGCGTACAGATTGCGCTGGTCAGCGACGTGGCCAATGCTTGGCTGGCGTGGAATACCGACCACGCCCTGCTGGAGCTGACCCAGGCCACCTTGGACAGCTACCGCGAGAGCCTGGAGATGGTCGAAGCCAGCCATGCCGGTGGCATTGCCTCGGCACTGGATGTACGTCAGGCCCGCAGTCTGGTGGAACAGGCCCGGGTACAGCTGGCGCTGTATACCCGCCAACTCGCCGAAGACCACAACGCCCTGCAGTTACTGATGGGCACCAGCATCCCGTCGGAGTTGCTGCTGGGCACCGAGCTGGATGCACCCTTGCTGGCCGACCTGCCCGCAGGCCTGCCGGCGGATGTATTGCAGCAGCGGCCGGACATCCGCGCCGCTGAGCATCAACTGCGCGCCGCCAACGCCGATATCGGCGCAGCCCGCGCTGCATTCTTTCCCAGCATCAGCCTGACCGCCTCTGCCGGCACCGCCAGCGCTGACCTGGATGGCCTGTTCGACGGCGGCTCCGGCACCTGGAGCTTTATTCCGCAGATCAATATTCCAATCTTCACTGCGGGCCGGCTCAAAGCCAACCTGGAGTACAGTGAGATCCAGCGGGACATCAACGTTGCCCGGTATGAACAGAGCATTCAGACCGCCTTCCGTGAAGTGAGTGACGGACTGGCCGCAAGGGGCACCTTTGATGAACAGCTGCAGGCGCAGAACGATCTGGTAGTGACCACCAGCGAGTATTACGAACTGGCCCAGCAACGTTATGACGAGGGCGTCGACAACTACCTCGTGGTGCTCGATGCCCAGCGGGAACTGTTCGCCTCACAACAACAGCAACTCGTCTACCGTCTGCAGCAGCTGACCAGCGAAGTGGCCCTGTATCGCGCCCTGGGCGGTGGCTGGCAATCCGCCGAGGCTCCGGCACCACAGACAACCAACAAGGAGACCTGATGAGCAAGCACAATAAACTGACCGCCCTGACCCTGGCAGCACTGGCGAGTACTGCCCTGGCCGTGGCTCCGGTACACGCCCATGACAACGACAATCACGTTTCCGCCTCCGTCGGTGTTACCGGCCAAGGTGAGATGACCTGGCGCGCCAGCCTGTCCCACGACTGGGACAAGCACTGGTGGCAAAGCGAGCGGGGCTACCTTACTGGCTACTGGGACACCGCTTACACCTATTGGGAGGGCAGCGAAGCCTCGGGCGCGCACTCCCTGTCGTTCAGCCCCGTGCTGGTTTACCAGTTCAATGGCAACCGCGTGCGCCCCTTCGTCGAGTTTGGCATCGGTGTATCCCTGTTCTCCTCGACCGACGTGGGCGAGCGTGACATGGGCTCGGCTTTCCACTTCGAGGATCGTCTGGGCGCTGGCGTAGTGCTGCCGAGTGGCAGCCGCCTCGGTGTGCGCGCCATCCACTACTCCAACGCAGGAATAAAACAGCCAAACGATGGCATCGAAAGCTATGCGCTGTTCTACAGCCAGGCGTTCTGACTGTTTTGTACGTTTCCGGCAGATGACAAAAAGGCAGCTCACACCGTGGGCTGCCTTTTTTTATGCCGCTACCGCCCTATCCTTCTACGTCCACGCTCGGCAATTCAGTTACACTCAGCTGCGTTTTTTTGCGGACCCTTCTGCCATGTTTCACATCGCCCTGTTAGAACCGGAAATCCCACCCAATACCGGCAATATCATCCGCCTGTGCGCCAACACCGGCTGTCAGCTGCATCTGATCGAACCGCTGGGTTTTGAACTGGATGACAAGCGCTTGCGCCGCGCCGGGCTGGATTACCATGAATATGCACCGGTGCAGACCCATGCCGATCTGGCCAGTTGCCTGGCCAAGGTGCAACCCAACCGGGTGTTTGCGCTCAGCACCAAGGGCCGTCATTGCTACAGCGAAGTCAGCTACCAGCCGGGAGATCTGTTCCTGTTTGGGCCGGAAAGCCGCGGCCTGCCGGCTGATATCCGCGACGCCCTGCCGCCGGAGCAAGTGCTGCGCATTCCCATGCATCCGGACAACCGCAGCCTGAATCTGTCCAACAGTGCTGCGGTACTGGTCTACGAAGCATGGCGCCAGCAGGGGTTCGTCGGCAGCTGAGGGACAGTGGCCGATCTGGCCGGCTTGCGCAACGGTGGGAAGGGACGCAGAGCGTCCCGGCAGGCATTCCCACGCAGAGCGTGGGAACGATCAGTGG
The DNA here is from genome assembly GCF_014897305.1 of Pseudomonas sp. FME51. Lineage (NCBI taxonomy): Bacteria > Pseudomonadati > Pseudomonadota > Gammaproteobacteria > Pseudomonadales > Pseudomonadaceae > Pseudomonas > Pseudomonas sp. FME51. The sequence continues at coordinate 74,775 of NZ_JABUYN010000009.1, forward strand.
TTGCTCAAGGAGGGCAACTTGAGGCTTGAAGCTGTTCTCAGCGCGTCTTGATGACGATCTTGCCCACCGCCTGGCGTGTGGTCAGGGTGGTCAGCGCGGCTTCATACTGATCCAGCTCGAAGGTCTGGGATACCAGCGGCTTGAGCTTACCTTCGCTAAACCAGCTGAACAGCTGACGGAAGTTGTCGAGGTTGGCCTGTGGCTCACGAGTGACAAAGGCACCCCAGAACACACCGACCACCGCAGCGCCCTTGAGCAGCGCCAGGTTGGCGGGCAACTCGGGGATCCGGCCACTGGCAAAACCGACCACCAGCAGACGCCCTTTCCAGTTGATGCAGCGCATCGACTGATCGAACAGATCGCCGCCTACCGGATCGTAGATCACATCGGCGCCCTGCCCACCGGTCAGTGCCTTGACCTGCTCCTTGAGATCGCCTTCGCTGTAATTGATCAGCTCGTCGGCACCCGCCTGGCGCGCGATCTCGAGCTTTTCATCACTGGAGGCAGCGGCGATGACACGGGCACCCATGGCCTTGCCGATTTCCACGGCGGCCAGACCAACACCACCGGAAGCACCGAGCACCAACAGAGTCTCACCCGGCTGCAGATTGCCGCGCTGGGTCAGTGCATGCATGGAGGTGCCGTAGGTCATACTGAAGCCGGCAGCGGTGGTGAAATCCATATCGTCGGGCATCGACAGCACATGGGTGCCGGCAGCCGCGACCTTCTCGGCAAAGCTGCCATAGCCGGTCAGCCCCATGACCCGATCACCCGGTTTCAGATGAGTGACCTGCTCACCCACGCTGGCCACCACGCCGGCCGCTTCACCACCGGGAGAAAAGGGGAATGCCGGTTTGACCTGATATTTGCCCTCGATGATCAGGGTATCGGGGAAGTTGACGCCCGCGGCATGGACGTCAATGACGACCTGGTTTTCCTTGGCCACCGGATCGGCGGCCTCTTCCAGCGACAGCGTGCTGGCAGGTCCATAGGCTTTGCACAGTACGGCTTTCATGATGGCTCCTTGATTGAATTTTCCACAGTCTAGCCGTGCCAGCGGCAGTCGGGTCAATCACCATACCGGTGGTTGATCAGCTGGCATAAGACAACTGCCAGCCGCGGAAAATTCAGTCAACCCGGCCCTCCGCCCTTACTGGCTCAGATAACGCGCCACGTAGGTATCAAAATCAATGCTGTCCGCCGCTTCCAGCTCGGCCTGATCAATCAGTGATTGCCGGGCCACAGTGACGGCATCCTGCTGCTCGCGGCTATCCAGCGGGCGCGACAGGAAATGTTCACGATGTGCTTCGGACTGTGCCAGGGCAAAGCGGAAGAAGCTGTTGCCATGTTCGCCCATGGCTTCCAATACCCGTGCCGACGGCGTCAAGGAGGCATCCTGCAGCTTGGCGCGTTGCAGTTGCAGGCTGTCGCTGTGCGCGCTGGTCTGCTGGGCATCGTCCAGCAGCCTGGCACAGGCCGCTATATTGTCCAGCAGGTGCTCGCCCCATTCGCTCAGGCTGCATGGCTGCCCCTTGCGCGTCAGCTGCAGACCCGGCTCGCGACCACGTTTGACGGTGAGCGCGAAATTCTCATTACTCAACCGGCACTCCTCTTCGGACATCGCCGGACTCTCGGCCAGCGCACAGAACAGCAGGAAGCTGTCGAGGAAATGCGCCGTGCTCGGCTCAATACCCAGCGGCGAAAAGGGGTCAATATCCATGCAACGTACTTCGACGTATTCCACTCCCCGTGCGCCCAGGGCATGCACCGGCTTCTCGCCACTGTGGGTCACCCGCTTGGGGCGGATCGAACTGTAGAATTCATTCTCGATCTGCAGCAGGTTGGTGTTGAGCTGCTGCCATTGCCCGTCCGCATCATGGGTGCCCAGCGCCGCATAAGGCGCATAGGGCAGACTGATGGCCTTCTGCATGCTGGCAATATAGCTTTCCAGACTGTTGTAGCAGACGCTCAGTCCCGCCTGGGCATCGTTGTTGTAGCCCAGATCGCTCATGCGCAGACTGGTGGCGTAGGGCAGATACAGACTCTTCTCGCCCAGTGGCTCCAGCTGATGATCACGCCCCTGCAGAAAGCTCGCGCACAGCGCCGGCGAAGCGCCGAACAGGTACATCAGCAGCCAGGCGTAACGGTGGAAGTTGCGGGTCAACGCCACGTAGCGCTCGGACTGATAATCCTGCGGGCTGCGCGCGTCTCTATCCTGCTGGCGCAACGCCTCCCATAGCTGGGGAGCCAACGAGAAGTTGTAGTGGATGCCGGCAATGCACTGCATTGGTTTGCCGTAACGCACCGCCAGACCGCGCCGGTAGACGTGCTTGAGCATGCCGACGTTGGAGCTGCCGTACCAGGCAATCGGAATATCCTGGTCACGCGCGGGCAAGGCACAGGGCATGGACTCGGTCCACAGCCGCTCCTCACCCAGCTCGCCATAGGTGAAGCGATGCGTGCTGTCGAGCCGTTGGAACAGCTCCTCGATATTCCCGCACACCGGCGTGATCAGCTCGATCAGCGCCTCGGAGTAATCCGTGGTGATGGTCGGATGGGTCAGCGCCGAACCCAGTCCGGCGGGATGTGGCTGCTGTGACAGGGCGCCCTGCGCATCAATGCGCAGGCTTTCCTTCTCGATACCGCGCATGCAGGCATTGAGGCTGTCACGCAGTGACGGTTGCGCCAGCAGGTCGAGTCGTTGGTTCAACAATGGTGACAAGCGTGTCACTCCTCAAACAGGGAAAACAACTGGCTCCGGTTGAACGGTGCCACTTCAGCAATCAGCAGATCAGATGCGCGCAAAGGTACCCAGACACTTGGCCACCAATGTGCCGTCCTGCCAGACCTCGCCATCGACCACCATGGTGCGGGTACCCGCGTGTACTACCTTGGCCCGGCACTCCAGCACACCGCCGGTGACAGCGCGCGTGTAGTTGATCTTGCATTCAATGGTAGCGGTTGTCTCATGGTCGTCCAGCCGCGCATACACAGCCGCACCCATGGCCGAGTCCAACAGCGAGAATGTCACCCCGCCATGCACGCGCCCACCGGCATTGAAATGTTGCGGACCGATCTCCAGGCGCATGCTGCAGCCGTCCTGCTCCAGACTGATCAGCTCCAGGCCCAGCGTCTGGGTAAAGGCGCTCATGCGATTGTCGTGAATATCATTCAGCTTCGGGTGGCTCATGGTTATCGCTTCTTCAGATTCTTGGCATTGGCAAACAGGTTGGCAAACGTACCACCGGTATCCGGCTTGGTGCCAGCATGGTTTTTGTCCGCGCGCGGCTGACGCGAGCGGTTGTTGCGCTCGCCTGCCGGTGCGCTGTTGCGCCCTCCGGCAACCTCACCGGGCTGGTCGCCCATGCGCATGGTCAGGCTGATGCGCTGACGCGGTATGTCGACTTCCAATACCTTGACCTTGACGATATCGCCAGCCTTGACCACGTCACGCGGGTCCTTGACGAAGCTGTCGGCCAACATGGAAATGTGTACCAGACCATCCTGATGCACGCCGATATCGACGAAGGCGCCGAAATTGGCCACGTTGCTGACCACGCCTTCCAGCACCATGCCGGGCTTCAGGTCACTGATCTTTTCCACGCCGTCCTGAAACGCAGCGGCCTTGAACTCGGGGCGCGGATCGCGACCGGGCTTGTCCAGTTCGGCGATGATGTCGGTGATGGTCGGAATACCGAAGTGTTCGTCAGTGTAACGCGCCGGCTCGACCGTACGCAGGAAGCTCGAATCACCGATCAGGCTGCGAATGTCGCGTCCGGTCTGCTCGGCGATGCGCTTGACCAGCGGATAGGCCTCCGGGTGCACCGCTGAGGCATCCAGCGGGTTGCTGCCATTCATTACCCGCAGAAAGCCCGCCGCCTGCTCGAATGTCTTGTCACCCAACCGGCTGACCTTGAGCAGCTCGCGACGGCTGCCGAAGGCGCCGTGCTGATCGCGGTAGTCGACAATGTTGCGCGCAATGGTCGGATTCAATCCCGAGACCCGCGTCAGCAGCGGCGCCGAGGCCGTGTTCAGATCCACGCCCACGGCGTTTACACAGTCTTCCACCACCGCATCCAGACTGCGCGCCAGCTTCAGCTGGGACACGTCATGCTGATACTGCCCGACGCCGATGGCCTTGGGCTCGATCTTCACCAGCTCGGCCAGCGGGTCCTGCAAGCGGCGGCCGATGGACACCGCGCCGCGGTAGGTCACATCCAGATCCGGGAATTCCCTGGCGGCCAATTCCGAGGCCGAGTACACCGAGGCGCCTGCTTCGGAGACGGTGATCTTCTGCATTTTCAACTCGGGGCAGAGCTTGAGCAGATCGCCGGCGAGCTTGTCGCTTTCCCGCGAGGCGGTACCGTTGCCGATGGCGAGCAGATTGACCTGATGCTGGCGACTCAGCGCGGCCAGTACCGCCAGCGACTGATCCCATTGATTGCGCGGCGCATGCGGAAAGATGGTGGCGGTATCCACCAGTTTGCCGGTGGCATCGATCACCGCCAGCTTGACCCCGGTACGCAGACCCGGGTCCATGGCCAGGGTGACACGCGGTCCAGCCGGCGCGGACAACAGCAGATCCTTGAGATTACCGGCAAATACGCGAATGGCTTCGTCTTCCGCCGCTTCCCGCAGCTCGCCCAGCAGTTCGGTTTCCAGGTGTCCGGAGAGTTTGACCCGCCAGGTCCAGCGCACCACCTCGCCCAGCCATTTGTCCGCAGGCCGGCCCTGATCACGGATCTGCGTCGCCTCGGCGATCATGCCCTCGCAGGGATGGCTGATCGTGGCTGGAGCATCCGGCTCACCGAGCTCCAGGGCGATATTCAGCACACCCTCGTTGCGGCCCCGCAGGATCGCCAGTGCGCGGTGCGATGGCACATTGCGCAGCGGCTCGTCGTATTCGAAATAGTCACGGAACTTGGCACCCTCCTGTTCCTTGCCCGCTACCAGCCGCGAGACCACTCGGCCGTCCTGACGCAATGCCTGGCGCAGACGTTCAAGCAGTCGCGCATCCTCGCTGAAGCGCTCCATGAGGATGTACTTGGCGCCATCCAGCGCTGCCTTGATGTCCGCCACGCCCTTGTCGGCATCGACGAAATCGGCAGCCAGCTGCTCGGGATCGACACCCGGATCGGCATACAGCTGCTCGGCCAATGGCCCGAGACCAGCTTCCAGAGCAATCTGGCCCTTGGTGCGGCGCTTGGGCTTGTATGGCAGATACAGATCTTCGAGAGTGGTCTTGGTCTCGGCCTGACGAATGTCGCGCTCCAGCTCGGCGGTCAGTTTACCCTGCTCGCTGATACTCGAAAGAATACTCTGGCGCCGATCTTCCAGCTCACGCAGATAGCGCAGTCGTTCCTCCAGGTAGCGCAACTGGGTATCATCCAGACTGCCGGTCACTTCCTTCCGATAGCGGGAGATGAAGGGCACGCTGGCGCCTTCGTCAAGCAGGGTGACACTGGCGACAACCTGTTCGGGGCGCACTGCCAGTTCGGTGGCGATACGCGAGGCAATACTATCCATGACTGGGCATCCACATCAGTTAATCTCAGGCGCAGCAGTATAACCGAGTCGCCGCTGCGGTACGCAGCCTTGCCCGCATACGCTGATCATGGATCAGGTTCGCCAATGCAAGAAACCTCTTGTAACAATGGCCGGCCCCCTGTACGACTGGCATCAGCGACAATATATTTCTTCGAAAACGATGGTGTCCGTATGAGCAATGAAGGCGAGAAAATCCTGATCGTAGATGACGACGCACGTCTGCGTCGCCTGCTTGAACGCTTTCTCAGCGAACAAGGCTACCGTGCCCGCGCGGTCGAAGACACAGTACAGATGGACCGGCTACTGGATCGAGAGCTGTTTTCACTGATTGTGCTGGATCTGATGCTGCCCGGTGAAGATGGGCTCAAGGCCTGCGCGCGCTTGCGCGAGCGTGGCACCACCACGCCGATCATCATGCTGACCGCCAAGGGCGACGAGACCAGCCGTATTCAGGGCCTGGAACTGGGCGCGGACGATTATCTGCCCAAGCCCTTCAACCCCCGCGAACTGGTCGCCCGGATCAAGGCCGTATTGCGTCGTCAGACGCCGCAGATTCCCGGCGCGCCCTCGGCCGATGACAATGAAGTCACCTTTGGTGATTTCGTGCTCAGCCTGGCGACCCGCGAACTCAAGCGCGGCGACGAAGTGCACATGCTGACCTCCGGCGAGTTCTCGGTACTCAAGGCGCTGGTGCATCATCCGCGCGTACCGCTGACCCGCGACAAACTCATGCAATTGGCCCGCGGACGTGAATGGGATGCGCTGGAGCGCTCCATCGACGTGCAGATCTCCCGTCTGCGCCGCCTGCTCGAACCCGATCCATCCAAGCCGCGCTATATCCAGACTGTCTGGGGTGTCGGCTATGTCTTTGTTCCGGATGGCCAGCAACAGTGAAGGGCGGTCCCGGCTGGCACCCGCTGCTGCCGCGCAGCTTTTTTGCCCGCACTCTGCTGCTGGTACTGCTGGTCACGCTGTTCTCGAAGATCCTCACGCTGGTCTATCTGATGAGCAACGAGGACCTGCTGGTCGACCGTCAATACAGCCATGGCAGCGCCATGCTGGTACAGGCCTACTGGGCCAGCGGCCCCGATGCCCGAGCAGATCTGGAAGAACTCACCGGCCTGGAGCTGGTGCCCGAAAGCCTGGTTCCCGCCGGAGAAATTCACTGGCCCTACTCCGGGGTCTTCACCAATCAATTACGTGACGAGCTCGGTGACCGCACCCAGATCCGGGTGCAGACCCAGGAGCAGCCTGCCATCTGGGTGCACCAACCCGGCTACGGCGATCAATGGTTGAAGGTACCGCTCTATGCCCACCCCCTGCGCGGACAGCGGATCTGGCTGGTGGTCAGCTGGCTGGGCCTGATCGGCATGCTCTCCACCGGGGCAGCCTGGATCTTCGTACGCCAGCTCAACCGGCCGCTGAAGACGCTGGAGCGGGCTGCACAACGCATCGGCCAGGGTCACAGCGTACGCCTGCTGGATACCAGCGGCCCGGCGGAGATCGCCGAGGTCTACCGCGCGTTCAATCAGATGGCGCAGGATGTGGAACAGGCCAACAGTGACCGCTCACTGCTGTTGGCAGGGGTATCCCATGACCTGCGGACGCCATTGACCCGCATGCGCCTGTCCACCGAGCTGATGTCGGATGTCGAACCGGAACTCACTGAAGGCATGATTCGCGATATCGAGGACATGGATGCGATTCTCGACCAGTTCATGGCTTATATCCGTGACGGCAGCGCCGAGCCTTGTGAGCCCTGTGATCTGAATGGGTTGATTCGCGAAGTGGTTACCCCAGTGAACGCCAGTGAGGAGCTGGTACGCCTGTGCCTGGAGCCCGTGCCCGAGTTGCTGCTGCGCCGCCTGTCGATCAAACGCCTGTTGACCAACCTGATAGAAAACGCCCTCAACCATGGCGGCACCGGTGTGGAGATCTGCAGCCACCTGGAACCCAGCGCAATTCATCCCTGCGTCGTGGTCAGCGTGCTGGACCGCGGCCCCGGGATCGACCAGAGCGAAGGGGAAGATCTGTTCACGCCCTTCATCCGTGGTGACCGCGCCCGCTCTACCAAAGGCACCGGGCTGGGCCTGGCGATCGTCAAGCGCATCGCCGACAGCCACGGCATCAGTGTGCAGCTGCTCAACCGCGCCGGTGGGGGTACTGAGGCGCGGTTACTGTTCCCGGTGCAGGCGTCCTGAGCAGGTCAGGCCCGCAGAACGCCCACCTGCTCCAGCGCCCGCTCGATGGCCGCCAGATCCGGAATCAGCAGGGTGTCCGCTTCATCGGCCAGACGTACCGGTTGGCTGATGAATTCGCTGGCACTGCCCGCGGCTTCGATTTCTCCGCGCAGCACCTTCTTCGAACGGGGAATGCCGCGCACCCGCAGAGCGATGAAGCTCAGCCCCGAGCTCTCGCCTACTGCGTTTAGGATCAAGGCACGTGGTGCCTGCGGCGGCTCCTCTGCAAACTGGCCCAGTAACACTTCCGGATCGATGACCGGCACCCGCTGATCCCGCCACAGGGTCCAACCGAGAAACCATGCCGGCCCCTGCTCCGCCGCCTGGTTCAGACGATAGCCGACCAACTCCGCCACTGCCACGTTGGGCAGCAACAGGGATTGCTCCGCCAACGGGACAACCAGGCCATTGAGGCTTTCCAGTGCATCTGACATTCCGTGAATCCTCTTGATGTCCGCGGCGCTAGGCGCTCGGCGGACGTTCCTGTTCAAGCCATTGACGCATGGCTGCGGCCAGCTCTTCGGGTGAACCCTCGCGGCTGCTGTGACCGGCCATCAGCACGGCCTGGGGCATGGTCGCGCACGCGGCGCTGGCAGCGCTTTGAGTCCAGACTTCCATTCCCTGCCGACGCATGCGCCCACAGGCAGCGACGCCATCTTCACCCATGCCACTGAAAATGATCGCGCCGCAGCTCGGTGCGTAGGCCTGGGAAACCTCATCCAACAGCACTTCTATTGCCGGCTGGTAGGCTCCGGGCCAGGGCCGATCATGCAGTTTGACCTGGCCTTGCGGCCCGAAACTCAGCGCCCGGCCGATCGACGCGACCAAGACTTCACCATGCTGTAATCGACCGCCTTCGACGCTATTGCGAATCTGCCAGGCGTTCTGCCGCCCGAGTATGTGTGGCAACTGCTGCTCGAAGCCCGCATCAATATGCTGTGCATAAACAAAGGCGATCGGTGCATCCGCCGGCAGCGCATCGAGGAACCGCTTGACTGCCGCCGGCCCACCGAGTGAGGCGCCCAGCAGCCACACGCAACAAGGTGCGGCCGATGTCGGAGCCCGCTGCGTCAATGCCGGTGGCGCATGCACCGGCTCCCCGAGCAAGGTGCTGAGCTTGCCGTATAACCGGCGTTGCCAGCGCACATGCTCCTCATCCTCCGGGGACGGTATCTCACCTGAGCCCATCACCACCGGCACCGGACTGAATTCCAGCAACCAGTCGGCCAGCTCGGACTCATCCGCCATATCCAGCAACCACACATCAGCGACGATCCCGGCCAACTCTGCGATTTCCATACCCACCGGGGCGGTATCAAACACTACCCGGTAGCCGAAACTGCGGACTGTCTGCTGCAACGCCTGGCGGCCGCGCTCGGAACTCACCAGCAGCGCGACCGCCGGCGCCTCAGTCACGCAGATTGACCAGACTACCGATAACCTCCAGCAACTGGGTTTCCTGGTAGGGCTTGCCGAGGTATTCGTTCACCCCCAGGCTGCGTGCCCGCTCGCGGTGCTTCTCCCCGGTACGCGAGGTGATCATGACAATCGGCAGGTCCTTCAGCCGCTCGTCGTGGCGCACCCGAGTAGCCACTTCGAACCCATCCATGCGCGGCATCTCGATATCCAACAGCATGATGTCCGGCTGGATATCCTGCAGCCGCGCAACCGCATCAACACCATCCTTCGCGGTCACCACTTCCATACCGTGACGTTCGAGCAACCGGGTAGTCACCTTGCGTACGGTGATGGAGTCATCCACCACCATCACCAGGGTCGACCGGCGAGTCTGGGGTATGGCCGCAGTGGCCCGTTCAGCCGCCAGCTTCTGTTGCGAGTAGAGTGCCTGCTGCGCACGAATGACCGCGAGCAGATCCAGAATCACCACCACCCGACCGTCACCCAGAATGGTCGCCCCGGAAATACCGGGCACCACGGCAAACTGCTTGCCGAGGCTCTTCACCACGATCTCCCGGGAACCGGCCAGTGCATCAACCTGCACCGCGACACTGTGTTCGGCACCGCGCACCAGAATCACCGGCAGTGGCAGGCTGTGACCGCCGAGGCGGGGCTGCTGGCCGGTGACCAGCAGATCACCGAGATAGCGCAGATCGTAGTGCTTGCCGGCATATTCAAAGGGCGGCGCATCCGGAGCGTAATAGGCTTCCAGCTCATAGCCGGAGATACGCACTATCCCCTCAATGGTATTCAGCGGAATGGCATACAGGTCTTCACCCGAATACACCATCAGCGCCCGGTTCACGGACACGGTGAAGGGCAGGCGAATGATGAAGGTGGTACCCAGACCGGACTCGGTGAACAGCGTCATGCTGCCGCCCAGCTGCTTGATCTCGGCATTGACCACATCCATGCCGACACCCCGCCCGGAGATCTGCGTCACCTGCTCGGCGGTACTGAAACCCGCCTCGAGAATGAACTGCAGCACTTCCTGATCGGTCAGCGTCGCATCAGCGTCCATCAGGCCACGCTCAACCGCCTTGTTGCGCACGGCCTGCAAGTCGACACCCCGGCCGTCATCATTCAATCGAATGACGATTTCACTGCCTTCGCGGTGCACATCCAGGCTGATATTGCCTTCTTCCGGTTTCCCTTCCGCAGCCCGCAGCGCCGGCAGCTCAATCCCGTGGTCGACGGCATTGCGCAACATGTGCTCGAGCGGACCCATCATGCGCTCAAGTACGCTGCGGTCCATTTCGCCTTCAGCATTGCCCACCGCCAGACTGACCTGTTTGCCCAGCTCGCTGGAGACCTGTCGTACCACCCGGCGCAGCCGAGGCAACAAGCGCTCGAAGGGCACCATGCGCGTGCGCATGAGGCCTTCCTGCAATTCGGTATTGACCCGCGCCTGCTGCAACAGCAGGGTTTCCGCATCGCGGCTTCGGGTGGCCAGGGTTTCCTTCAGATCGAGCATGTCCGAAGCGGACTCGAACAAGGAGCGCGACAACTGCTGCAGCTGGGAATAACGGTCCATTTCCAGCGGGTCGAAGTCCTCGTAGCCCTGCTCTATTTCCTCCTGGTGGCGCGACAGAATCTGCGCCTGGGTTTCCATATCCAGCCGTCGCAGCTGGTCACGTACCCGCTCGATGGTACTTTCCATATCGGTCAGCGTCTGACTGATATCACTGACCTGCTGCTCAATGCGGCCGCGGAAGATGGATGTCTCGCCGGCCAGGTTGACCAGCTCTTCAAGCAGCCCTGCAGGCACCTTGATGGTCTCCTGCATGCCCCCGCGACTGCCCGCGGTACGCGACGGGCCGGCCCCATCCATGGCCTGCTGCAGAATGCTGCGAATCTCAGCCAGCGTTCGCTCCGGCGCTGCCGGTATCGATAGGGGCGCCGCGGATGCAACAGTCGGCAGCTTCCAGTCACTGCTGGGGAATAACTGCCCACCGGCCAGTTGTTCGACGCTATTCTGCAGCTCGGCCAACATCACACTCAGGCTGTCATCCTGACCGGGCTCCGCCTGCTGCAAGGTTGTTTCCAGCAGTCGCGCCTGTTCGGCCACGGTGTTATGACTGGCCAGGCGGGCACTGCCCTTGAGGGTCTGGATACGATGCAGTAACTCATCCGCAGCCGCAGGCTCGGTTTCCCGGCGGCTCAGCAGATCGGCACAGGGCTGCATCAGCTCCCGGGCTTCTTCGATGAACATGCCGAGCATGCCCGAATCGGCTGCCAGAGCAACGGGTGGCGCTGGCATCGGCGCTTCGGCGTTCTCGGCTGCGAGCGGTTCGGCAACGGCCTCGGTGGGCCATTGCGGTGGCCGGTCCGGCTGCGCGCGGAAGTCGCGAATCACCCGAATCAGCTGCATACCATCACTGATCGACCTGTCCGCGACAATACCTTCGACCATCTCGGTCAGGGCGTCCTGACAGGTCAGCAGCAGCTCGGGCAAGCCTTCCATCGGCGTAAAGCGCTGAGCCACCAGCCCTTCATACAGGAATTCCAGCTCGTGGGTCAGATCACCCACCGGGCGAACTTCCGCCATGCGCGCACCGCCCTTGAGCGTATGCAGATCACGCAGCAGGGCATGCAGCGGCGCCTCATTACTGGTGTCGGTCAACCAATGCTGCAGACTGCTGGAGGACGTATCGAGGATTTCCTGGGCTTCTTCGAGGAAGATATCCACCAACTCAGCATCGGTACCCACATCACCGAGGTTCCAGGTATTGGCTGACACTTCTGTAGCGGTACTCGCTACTGGCGCCATCGGCACATTCTCGTTGCCTACCTGAAACAGCGCCTGCAGTGCGTTCAACTCATCCCCGGCAGGATGCACATGCTGGTGCGCCGCAACCTGATCCATCATGCCGATCAGGCGTTCATGACTCTGGGCCAGGCAGTCGGCAACCTCGGGGCTCAACAACAGACGCTGGCTGACCAGGGCTTCATGCGCATCTTCGAGACCCTGGCAGAGTTCCTCGATGGGCAGCAGCTCGACTTCTGCAGCTACCTCGGCCAGCGCGCGCAAGGCCCGCGCCAGACCGGCATGGTCAATAGCCGCGGCCGGCGGCCACAATGCCAGCTCGTCCGCCACATCCAGCAGCAGGTCAACACCCTCAGTAAGAAAGATCGACACCAGTCCGGCATCGGACGACCCGTCCAGATCGGAACGACTGTTGTCATGTTTCCGCATAGCGTCCCGGTAGACCACATCCAGGCGCTGCAAGAAGGTCTGGGTCCCGGGAACAACCTGGTCGGACGCTGCATCGACCCGTACCAACCACGTCTCGAGCATGCTCACTGCGTCGCGCAGCAACTCGACGACAGCCTGATCGGCCGGGATCAGATTGCCCTTGAAGTCCTTGGCCAGCTTCTCCAGTGGCGTCGCCAGTACCGCGATAGGCTGGATGCCGGCCATGTGTGCGCTGCCCTTGAGTGTATGCAAGGCGCGCTGCAAGGTATCGCTCAGCGGGTACGGCAGACCGCTCTGATCACATATGCCGATATAGCCGTTGATCTGTTCGATATGCGTCTGGGTTTCGTTGCGGAATATCTTCAGCAGCAGCGGGTCAAGCTCCGCCTTGACCGCCTCGGCCACCCCTGTTTGCGGCTCCTCAGCCTCTTCGACGACAGGCAGGCTTTCGCCACGGGACAAGGCATCTGCCTGTTTTGTCAGCTGCTCCACTTCAGGCAACTGCTGCTGCCGGCCGGCAGCAAAATCATCCAACAAGGCGGGCACCAAGGCGCGAACCGCATTGACGGTGGCAAATATCGGCTGGGTGAGCGGTACATTGCCGTCGATAACCCGGTTGAGCATATTCTCGACCGACCAGGCCAATTCGGCCAACACCCCGGCACGGACCATGCGGCCGCTGCCCTTGAGGGTGTGAAAACCACGACGCACCTCGGCGCGGGCCGCCATGTCCTGCGCATCGGCCTGCCAGCGGGGCGTAAACTCGTCGAGCGTTTCCAGTACTTCGCCGACTTCTTCAACAAAGATTTCCAGCAGCTCGGCATCGAGCTCTTCTTCATCTGCCTCTTCTGTTTCATCCGAGGTCTGGCTGACGGCAGGCTCGACAGGCGACGCCGGGGCTGCGGCAATGTTCCCTGGCGCATAGCCGAGCAGCGCCAGACGCTCCTCGGCAACGGCCAGGATGCTGTCACCACGGTCGGTATTATCTTCAACCACCCGCTCAAGGTAGTAATCGATGCTGGTGATCACATCGGCCAGCGCATCCAGTGCTTCCCAGTCGGGCACCTTGCGATCGCGCATCAACTGCTGACTCAGGTACAGACGGCAAGCGGCAACCGCATCGGCGGCACGCGCCAATGGCAGCATGGCCAGTCCACCGCGCACGCTGTTGAGCAGATCATCAACCGGCTCCAGCTGGGTATGGTCCCACTGTCCGGCAATGAAGGCATTGACTGCTTCGCGCGTCTGCTCCAGTGCGTTGCGCGCTTCCAACACCACCTGCTGCTGGATCGGCAACATATCCTGGGCACCGGCCAGCTGCCGGGGCTGATCATCTTCTTCATCGGGCGCGTCGCCGGAACGATTCATAGCGAAGATACCGCGCATGCTGGCTTCGACATACAGCACACCGCCGGCCACTTCCATCAGTTGCGCATCGCTTGGCATGCTGTCAGCGGACGCCAGCATCTCCACCCGCTCAATCTGTTCCTGCAGCACCCGACGCGGCTGACCAAGCCCCAGCACCGCCAGCGTATCGGCAATGCGTTTCATCGCCGGCAGCAGGCTATCCAGAGTGTCCGGACGCCGATCACTGCTGCGTACAAACAAGTCCAGGCGTTCCTTGACCTGCAACAGCTCCTCGTCCAGGGCCTGGACAACCGAGTACATAGTGCCCCGGTCCGGGCCGACCATGCGGCTGTCGCTGGCCTGCGCCTGCTGAGCGGTCTCGCTCCACAGCGGATTCAACCGATAGTGCTTTTTCAGCGCATCCAGACGCGGGCTATTGCCACTGCTCTTGGCCACATAGAACAGCAGGTTGCGCAGCAGCTCTGGAGCAGGTGCGCGATCGGCGATCGACACCGACTCGTCCTGCAGTTGCCGCAATTCACGGTCACCCTGGCGCAGTAGTTGACGAATGGCCGCGCCATTGTCGATGGTGCCAAGCTCCAGACCTTCGGCTACACCGGCGAAAATATTCCACAATTCGGCAAAGCGGGTGCCCTGGAACAGACTTTCAAGGCGACTGAAAACACGGCCCAGCTGATGACTGCTGGCCGGTACGCTCTGTTCGCGAATGATAGCCGCATGGGCAATTTGCATGGCTTGACGCAACTTGCGCAGCTGCCGGGCCACCTGCTCGCTGCCAAAGTCGGACTGCTGAGTATCGCCGGCACCCTTATCGGCATTCAGCTCGGGGCTGAACAAGGCGTTTTCCGACAACAGCTTCTCACCGCGGGCGGTGCGCATGTCGTTGAGCAGCGGCAGCAACAGCAGCGGCAGATCTCGCCGTCCGCTCTGCACCCGATCCAGGTAGGCGGGCATTTGCAGGATCGCCTGCATCAGCACTTCCAGCGCCTCGTTTTCACGGCGGCAAGTGCCATGCATCAAGGCCTGGGCAAGTTTTTCTATTTCTTCGGCCAGCAGCGCCGCGCCGTAGAACTCCACCATCTGCAATGTGCCATGAACCTGATGAATATAGGTCAGGCAAAAACGCAGGCGCGTCGTATCCTCGGGGTTTTCTACAAAGGCTTCCAGGGCGTGACGCGCTTGATTCAGCGTCTCGGAAATCTCACCTTTGACCCAGTCGAGGGCGACATAATCATGCCGATCACCCATAGTCACTCCAGACATTCCATGCTGTCCCGCCGCCGGTAAGCCTGTACCCGATCATCAGGTACCCGCTCCAGGAGGGAATTGTTCCAGTCCATTATTTCACCCGGTCCGATTACCAGTATGCCGCCCGGCGCCAACCGCATTGCCAATTGGTTGAGCAGGTCACGACGGCGCCAGCGTCGGAAGTAGATGAGTAAATTCTGGCAAAAAATGATATCCAGGTCCCGGATCGGAGCCTGGGCCAGTTCCAGGATATTCAGTCGAGTGAAACACACCCGGTCGCGCAGCGCAGGCGCTACCCGATACTGTCCATCCTGCAGTTGTTCCAGCCATTGTTCACGTTCGCTGTCGCTCAGACCGCCCAATCGGCGCTCGGGGTAGCAGCCGTTGCGGGCCTGATCGAGCGCATGCTGACTGATATCCGTCGCCCAGATACCGTAATCACGCCGCTGCTGACCGAGCACCGCCAAGGATTGTTCCATGATGATCGCCAGCGAGTAGGCCTCTTCCCCGCTGGCACACCCGACGCTCCACAACTGCAGCGGTCGATCACTGCCCGTGGCCTGTCGTTGGGCGAGAAACCATGCCACGCAGTCAAAGGAGGCGCGATGACGCATGAAGCTGGTCTCGCGCACCGTCAGCCATTCGATCAGCGCAGACCATTCCAGTGCCCCGCTGATGCCTTCGGTAACGTATTCGTAGTAGGCCTGGTAGTCGCGTATGCCCAATTCTCGCATGCGCGCACCAAGGCTGGTCTGCAGATAGGCCTGACGCTGTTCGCTGACGCACACGCCCGTGCGCGCTTCCAACAGCCCCTGCCACTGACGGAACTGCGACCCATCCATGTTTGGCAACTGCTGCAATGACCAGTGTGGCGTTCTGTG
This sequence comes from Pseudomonas sp. FME51, assembly GCF_014897305.1. NCBI lineage: Bacteria > Pseudomonadati > Pseudomonadota > Gammaproteobacteria > Pseudomonadales > Pseudomonadaceae > Pseudomonas > Pseudomonas sp. FME51. The sequence goes on from NZ_JABUYN010000009.1 coordinate 90,713, forward strand.
CACTGTGCGACTCCCGCTGTGCTGTTATTCGCGGCAGCATCCCGGCCGCCGCTGCGCTCAGCCTTGCCCGGGCAGGGTGAAGCCTTCCACCGATTGACGCATGCTGTCGGCCAGCTTGGCCAGTTCACCAATGCTGCGTGCGGTGGTGGTGGTACCCGCCGAGGTCTGCGAGGTGATCTCCTGGATGACATTCATCGTGTTGGAGATATGACCCGCCGAGGAAGCCTGCTGCCGCGCTGCGTTGGAGATGTTCTGGATCAACGCTGCCAGGCTGGTGGATACCTTCTCGATCTCTTCCAGAGCAACACCGGCGTCCTGAGTCAGGCGCGCGCCGCTGACCACTTCCGAGGTGGTCTGCTCCATGGAGATAACCGCTTCGTTGGTATCGGTCTGAATGGTTTTCACCAGCGCTTCGATCTGCTTGGTGGCACCCGAGGAGCGCTCAGCCAGACGCTGTACTTCGTCAGCTACCACCGCGAAGCCTCGGCCTGCATCACCGGCCATGGAGGCCTGGATCGCAGCGTTCAAGGCGAGAATGTTGGTCTGGTCGGCAATGTCGTTGATCAGGCTCACGATGTCACCGATCTCCTGGGACGATTCACCCAGACGCTTGATACGCTTGGAGGTGTCCTGGATCTGCTCGCGAATGACGTCCATGCCGGAGATGGTGCTCTGCACCACTTCGTTACCCTTGTTGGCAATGGCTACCGAACGCTCCGCTACCGCAGCCGATTCGGCGGCGTTGGCCGATACCTGGTCGATGGATACCGCCATCTCGTTGACCGCCGCCGAGGCGCCGGCAATTTCCTGCGCCTGGTGTTCGGAGGCTTCGGCCAGGTGCATTGCTGTGCCCTGGGTTTCCTGTGCCGCCGAGGCGACCTGCAATGCCGTGTGGTTGATCGTTTCCACCAGCGCACGCAGCTGGTCGATGGAGAAGTTGATCGAGTCAGCGATGGCCCCGGTGAAGTCCTCGGTTACCGTCGCTTCGGCAGTCAGGTCACCGTCGGCGAGATCGGCAATTTCATCGAGCAGGCGCAGAATCGCTGTCTGGTTACGCTCATTGGTTGCTGCAGTCTCGGCCAGACGTTGGCGGGTTTCACGGGTCATCTGCAGACCGATCAGCAAAATACTGCCCAGAGCGATGATGCCCAGGATGTAACCCAACAGGGTATTCACCCAGCGGGCCTCGCTGCGCTGCTCAAAACCCTGAGACAGGTCTGAAACGTTATCCAGCAGCACCTGGGAATCGGTGAAGATATCGTTGGCCGCCAGACGAACCTGATACAGCTCCGGGGAGGTCAGCAGGATCTGATCAACCGAATCCGATACGAAGCTGAACAGATCGGCAATTTCGTTGAGTCGACTCACCGCATCAGGATCGGTTACCTGACTGATGTTCATCACGTCATTGCCTTGCAGCATGCCTTCCAGCACCCGACCGAACAGGCCAGCGTCACGGCCGAAGCTGTCCGCTGCCATTACCGCATCAGCGTCACCGGTCAGTACCCGGTTCACCGAGCCGAGAATCCGCTCGGCCAGCAACGACTGTCGCTGGGCAATGGATACCTGGTCTGCAGCAGCGCCACTGTCGATCAGCACATCTACCACGTCTTCGTATTCGATCTGCAGTTGCGGCACGGTATCAGACAGTGTCGCGGCTACCTCATGCAGAGACAGTACCGTATCCCGACTGTTCAGAATGGCGTCGGCATTGCCGCGCAGCTTGTCCCAGTCAGCCTGCACTCGCGACAGCGGCTCCTGCAACGCACCCGGGGTCGCCGGCAGGCCGGTTTCCTCGCGTCCATTGGACAGGTACCCCCAGCGCTGCTCGAAATCGTTACGTGTTTCCAGCAACAGGCCGAAGGCTTCCGGCGTACCCGTGGCCGCCTCCGTTGCCGACTTGGAAATCTGCTGGGACAGTACTCGCAGCTCACCGGAGTGACCGATGTATTCCGTATCGTATGAACTCTGAACGTTCAGATATACGAAGTTGATGAACAGCAGAATCAACGACAGAATCAGTGCGGCGAACAGGCCACTGATCGTGCGATTGCTGCGCAAGGTTGACAGTATATTGGTATCAAGCTTTTTCATTTTCTGGCCCCTTCCTGGCCTACCGCATGCTTCTTAAAGTACTGAATTACGTACCGGCAACACCGGCCCGCCCCGCCTCGATCAGATCGCCACGTCAAGAAACGCCTGGTCGCGTGCCAATGCCCGGAAATTGAATATCATTGATACCTGTTCACCGGTATAGGCGCCCACCACAAACGGCCTGAGCTCTTCTGGGAGGCCAGACACCGAGGTAGTAAAACTGTCAACTGGGAAGTGCTGCATACCGAACAGCTCGTCGACCAACAGGCCGACAAACAACTCGTCATGGTCGAGCACCAGCACCCGGCGCTGCTTGCGCGGCGTGGTGGCTGGTGCATCAAGAAAGTGGCTCAGATCGATGATCGGCAACAGTCGGCCGCGCACGTTGGCGACGCCTCTGACCCAGGACTTGACCCGGGGCAGCGCCGTATAACGTGGCTCATGCAGGATTTCAGTGATCTCGCCCATGGCCGCAACCATCGGCTTGCCAGCCAAGCGGAAACCGATACCGCTCCAGGTCTCGGCTACCGCCTGCTGTGCCGGCAATCCGGCAGCGCGCTGGCGACAGCGTGCCGCCAACTGCTGAAGAAGATCGAAAGGATGTGTTGTGTCTGACATACCGTCCCTGTTGTCATGTACCGGTGAAGCGGGTGCTGTCAGGTATCGAGCACCGCTTTCACCGTGCGGATCAGGATCGCTTCCTCGACCGGCTTGGTGAGGTAATCCTTGGCCCCCTGACGCTTGCCCCAGACCTTGTCGGTTTCCTGATCCTTGGTGGTCACTATGATCACCGGGATATTCGTGGTTTCCGGGTCCTTGGTCAATTGGCGAGTGGCCTGAAAACCATTGAGCCCCGGCATAACGATATCCATCAATACGGCATCGGGCTTTTCCTGGCGCGCCAGCGCTACGCCATCGGCGCCATTTTCTGCCTTGAGTACTTCAAAACCGTGTTTTTCCAACATGCCGGTGAGCTTGTACAACTCGGTCGGCGAATCATCAACTACTAGAATGCGAGCCATTTATCCCCCTGGATATTCAAATTGAGTCGGCGAGCTGTTAGACGCCCGCTACGCCGGCCATCTTTTTTTCCGACTGCGGAACGTGGGCCTGGATGGCCCCCAGCAGCTCTTCCTTGCTGAATGGCTTCGTCAGGTACTGATCAGAGCCCACGATACGGCCCTTGGCCTTGTCAAACAGACCGTCCTTGCTGGACAGCATGATTACCGGCGTGGCACGGAACGCAGAATTGTTCTTGATCAGAGCGCAGGTCTGATACCCATCAAGACGGGGCATCATGATGTCGACAAAGATGATATCGGGGTGATTGTCAGCGATCTTAGCCAGGGCATCAAAGCCGTCAACGGCAGTAATGACGTTACATCCGACCTTTTTCAGCAGCGTTTCCGCAGTACGCCGAATGGTCTTGCTGTCATCAATTACCATGACTTTCAGGCTCTCGAAATTTTCTTCCATAAACACAGCCCTTGTTATAAACGACGGTCAATTGCAAGGTGGTCTGGTTCCCGGCTGAGACCGGCCAATTCCATTTCCGGCTACTTTTAACATAGATTTGCCAGGCAATCCATAAACCCTTCCCAAACCTGAGACATACCGCCACTAAGTCCTTCCCGCCCAGTCCGGGATTGTCACTTGCATGCCGGCTGCTCTGATCTTTCATCCCTGCTGGAGCAAATTTGGTAGACTGCCGCTACTTCTCAATCACCACAGCGACCCCAACCATGAGCATTCGCATTGGCATCGTCATGGATCCGATCAACGTGATCCACTACAAGAAGGACAGTTCCCTGGCCATGCTTCTGGCAGCGCAGCAGCGCGGCTGGGAACTGCACTATATGGAACCGCAGGATCTGTATCTGCAGGATGGCAAGGCCATGGCCTGCATGCGTCCGCTGGACGTGTTCGCCGATCCGCAATGCTGGTACCGACTCGGTGACATGCAACAGGCACCACTCGATCAGCTTGATGTGATTCTGATGCGCAAGGACCCGCCGTTCGACAATGAATTCCTGTACGCCACGCACATCCTCGAAGCTGCCGAACGCGCCGGTGTGCTGGTGGTGAATCGTCCCGCCAGCCTGCGTGACTGCAATGAAAAACTGTTCGCCACCCAATTCCCACAGTGCTGCCCGCCGAACACAGTGTCGCGCCGCGCCGATGTATTGCGGGACTTCATCAGCGAACACCGGGATGTGATTCTCAAGCCGCTGGACGGCATGGGCGGGGCGATGATCTTCCGCGTTCGCGAAGACGACCCCAACATCAGTGTCATCATCGAGACACTGACCGAACATGGTCAGCAGCAGATCATGGCCCAGCGTTATCTGCCCGAGATCAAGGATGGCGACAAGCGTATTCTGATGCTGAATGGCGAGCCTGTACCCTATTGCCTGGCGCGCATCCCCCAGGCTGGTGAAACCCGTGGCAACCTGGCTGCCGGCGGTCGTGGCGAGGCTCGCCCACTGACCGAACGGGATCACTGGATTGCCGCTGAAATCGGCCCCGAATTGCGCCGCCGCGGCCTGCTGTTCGTCGGCCTGGATGTGATCGGTGATTACCTCACGGAAATCAACGTCACCAGCCCGACCTGCATTCGCGAGATCGATGCGGCCTACGATACCGATATCGGCGGCAAGTTGATGGATATCATCGCGCAACAACTCAAAGCGCGAGTCGGTGCGTAGACTTTTTTCCCCGACAGGGGCAGACTGCGCTGCAGTACGCCCCCAAGTCTATGGATAGCATGAATACAGCAGCAGCGACGCCGCCTACCCCCGTTCAACCGGCCGCCCCGTCGGGCGGCCCGACCATCGAGCCCAGGGACCGCCTCGGATTCACCCTGTTCCTGGCGGCCGTTCTGCATGCCCTGGTCATTCTCGGGATCACCTTCGACCTGCCCAGCCCGAGCGAGCTGTCTCGAACCCTGGAAATCACCCTGGCCAGCCAGCCATCCGACACCCAGCCGGAGAAAGCCGATTACCTGGCGCAGTTCGACCAGGAAGGCAGTGGCACTCTGGATGAGAAGGCCGCACCCAGTACACCGGAAGAAGCGGTATTTCAGGACAGTGAGATAAAACCGGTGTCGCCCGCGGAGCCTGCCGCCCCGCCGCCGGCTCCCAAAGCGCCGGAAAAGATAGTCACCACCACCGCGCCCGCCCCCGACCGGGCAGTTCGCACCCCGCCACAACCCGATCCACTGACGGCCCCACCGACCCGCCAGCGCTTTGACATGTCTACCCTGTCACAGGACATCGCCAGCCTGGAGGCTCAGCTCGCCGAAGAGCGGCAACAGTACGCCAAGCGTCCGCGCGTGCACCGACTCACTGCCGCCTCCACCATGCGCGACAAGGGGGCGTATTACAAAGACGCCTGGCGCCGCAAGGTCGAGCGCGTCGGCAACCAGAACTACCCCTCCGAAGCCCGCAGCCAGGGCATCTACGGCGGCCTGCGGCTGCTGGTGGCGATCAATCGTGACGGCTCCTTGCGGGATGTGCAGATACTCGAATCATCCGGGCACCAGGTGCTGGACAATGCGGCATTGCGTATCGTCCGTCTGGCTGCGCCCTACGCACCTTTCACCGGCGAGCTGATGGATGTCGACGTACTGGAGATCATCCGCACCTGGCGCTTCGAGCCCGGCGACCGGATTTCCAGCTTCTGAGGATGCGCTTGCCCTCCGCGCCCGCGCGCCCAATACTATGCCGCATGACCCAGACCTTACCGACCTATCTGAAACATCATTTTCTGATCGCCATGCCGCACATGGAAGATCCGCGTTTTGCCCACAGTGTGATCTACCTGTGCGAGCACAACGAGGACGGCGCCATGGGGCTGGTGATCAATCAACCCAGCGGCCTGAATCTCGGCGATGTGCTGGAACAGACCTCGCCGGAGTTGAGCGTCCCTGTTGAGATCGGCAGCCGCGTCGTCTTCAGCGGCGGCCCGGTGCAGGCCGAGCGCGGCTTTGTGCTGCATCGCGGCCCGCAGCAGTGGGAGTCGAGTCTGGATCTCGGCCCGCTGCAGCTGACCACCTCGCGGGATATTCTCATGGACATCTCCAGTGGCAGCGGGCCCACCGAGGTCTTTGTCGCCCTGGGCTATGCCAGCTGGGACGCCGGCCAACTGGATCAGGAGCTAGCCGACAACGTCTGGCTCAACTGCCCCGCCAACTATCAGATCCTCTTCGAACTGGCCGCCGAGCAGCGTCTGGATGCCGCCGCGCGCCATCTCGGGGTTGATCTCAGTCTGCTCAGCAGTCAAGCGGGGCACGCCTGATGGCGGCACCACTGCAACGCGTGCTCGGTTTCGACTACGGCACCCGGCAGATCGGTGTTGCGGTCGGTCAGACGCTCACCGGCAATGCCCGACCGCTCAAGGAACTGCGCGCCCGCGACGGCATTCCCGATTGGGAGCAGATCGCCGCCCTGCTGCGCGAATGGCAGCCCGATGCCCTGGTGGTCGGCCTGCCCCTGAACATGGACGGCACACCCAGCGAGATGAGCGCCCGCGCGGAGAAATTCTCTCGCCGCCTGCACGGGCGTTTTCAGTTGCCGGTGCATTGTGTCGATGAGCGCCTGTCCACCTTCGAAGCCAAACAAACCCTGCGTGAGACTGGTCGCGGCACGCCATCCAGCTACCGCGACAATCCGGTCGACAGCCTGGCCGCTGCGCTACTGTTGGAAACCTGGCTGGCCGGCCAAAAGGAGAACGAATGAGCGCATTGCCTGAAGTCGGCCCATTGCTGGAACGCATGGGTCAGGAATTGATTGCCTGGCTGGACCGCAATCATCGCACGGATCCGGCCTTTGTCGGCATCCATACCGGCGGCGTCTGGGTCGCTGAGCAGCTGCGTGATCAGTGGCTGCCGGAGGCGCCCATGGGCACGCTGGATATCGCCTTCTACCGCGATGATTTCGCCCAGATCGGCCTGCAACAGGGCGTACGCCCCTCCGAGCTGCCGTTCAGCGTCGATGACCGTCATCTGATCCTGGTGGATGACGTATTGATGACGGGCCGTACCATCCGCGCCGCCCTCAACGAGCTGTTCGATTATGGCCGCCCGGCCTCGGTGACCCTGGTCACACTGGTGGATATCGAGGCCCGCCAACTGCCGATCCGTGCTGATATTCTCGGCGCCAGTCTGGCTCTGCCCGCCGGCCAGCGGGTAAAATTATCCGGTCCCGATCCGCTGCAACTGACCCTGACCACCGTCACCACGTCATGAGAGCCCAATGAGCCTGAAACCCAGCCAACTGCAACTCAATCAACAGGGCCAGCTACGCCACTTTCTCGGCATTGACGGCCTGTCCCGCGAACTGCTGACCGAGATTCTGGACACCGCCGACTCCTTCCTCGAAGTCGGCGAGCGCGCCATCAAGAAAGTACCCCTGCTGCGCGGCAAGACCGTGTGCAACGTGTTCTTCGAGAACTCCACGCGCACCCGCAGCACCTTCGAGCTGGCCGCCAAACGCCTGTCCGCCGATGTGCTCAACCTTGACGTGCAGACCTCCTCGACCAGCAAGGGCGAAACCCTGTACGACACCCTGCGCAATCTCGAGGCCATGGCCGCAGACATGTTCGTGGTACGTCACGGCGACTCTGGAGCCGCACACTTCATCGCGCGCAATGTCTGCCCGGATGTGGCCATCATCAACGCCGGCGACGGTAATCACGCGCATCCCACCCAGGCGATGCTGGACATGCTGACCATCCGCCGGCATAAGGCGGGATTCGAGCAACTCTCGGTAGCAATCGTCGGCGATATCATGCATTCACGGGTAGCTCGCTCGAACATGGAAGCACTGCGTATTCTCGGTTGCCCGGATATCCGCATCATCGCCCCGCGCACCTTGCTGCCGGTCGGCATCGAACAATACGGTGTGCGGGTATTCAATGATCTGCGGGTCGGACTGCGCGATGTCGACGTGGTGATCATGCTGCGCCTGCAGAAGGAACGCATGCAGAGCGGTCTGCTGCCCAGCGAAGGGGAGTTCTACCGCCAGTACGGTTTGACCAGCGACAGCCTGGCACTGGCCAAACCCGACGCCCTGGTCATGCACCCCGGCCCGATCAACCGTGGCGTGGAAATCGAATCAGCCGTGGCCGACGGCCCGCAATCGGTGATTCTCAATCAGGTGACCTACGGTATCGCCGTGCGCATGGCCGTCATGTCCATGGCCATGGCCGGACAGACCACCCAGCGCCAGTCCAGCCAGGGAGTGCAATGAACATGCGTATCACCATTCAAGGTGCGCGGGTCATCGACCCCGCCAGCCAGTTTGATGAAATCACCGATGTACACCTCGATGCCGGCCAGGTACGCGCATTAGGCAACGCCCCTGACGGTTTCGTCGCAGCGCAGACCATCGATGCCCGTGGTCTGATCGCCTGCCCCGGCCTGGTCGATCTGAACGTCAGCCTGCGCGAGCCAGGCTTCGGCCGCAAGGGCAACATTGCCAGCGAAACCCGTGCTGCCGCCGTTGGCGGTGTCACCAGCCTGTGCTGTCCGCCGGACAGCCGCCCGGTACTGGATACCCCGGCCGTGGCTGAACTGATTCTGGACCGCACCGAGCGCGCCGGCCAGGCACGGGTATTCCCCATCGGCGCCCTGACCCGCGGACTGGATGGCGAACACCTGAGCGAACTGGTGGCTCTGCGTGACGCCGGCTGTGTGGCCTTCACTCAGGGTCTGGCCCCCATGAAGAGCAACCGCATCCTGCGCCGCGCACTGGAATACGCCGCCGGCTTCGATCTGCCGGTGATCTTCACCCCGCTGGACCCGGCGCTGGCCGAAGGCGGCGTCGCCCATGAAGGGCCGACCGCAGCGCGGCTGGGCCTGGTGGGGATTCCCGAAAGCGCGGAAACCGTGGCCCTGGCGCGGGATCTGCTGCTGATCGAACAGACCGGCGTGCGTGCGCACTTCAGTGGCCTGAGCAGCGCACGTGCCGTCGACATGCTCGCCGACGCCCAGGCTCGCGGCCTGCCGGTCACCGCCGATGTGGCCATGTATCAATTGCTGTTGTGTGATGAGGATCTGGAAGGCTATTCCAGTCTGCTGCATGTCATGCCGCCGCTGCGCAGCAGCAGTGACCGACGGGCTCTGCGCCAAGCGGTGCAGAACGGTGTGATCCAGGCCATCGCCTCGCATCATCAGCCTCACGAGCCGGAAGCCAAGCGAGTGCCCTTCGCCGCCTCGGCGCCGGGTATCAGCAGCGTGGAAATCATGTTGCCGCTGGCACTGACCCTGGTGGCGGACGGTCTGCTGGAATTACCGGCCCTGCTGGCGCGACTGACCTGCGGTCCGGCGGGCATTTTCGGTCTGCCGGCCGGACGGCTTGCCGAAGGCGCCAGCGCCGACATCACTCTGTTCAACCCCGCGGTGAGCAGCGAGATCGGTCAGCACTGGCTGTCCAAGGGCGCCAACTGCCCCTTTATCGGCCAGAGCGCACCGGGCGCGGTTACCCACACCCTGTGCCAGGGTCAATTGGTCTATCAAGCGTAACAGTCGCTACAACCGGCGGTATCAGCGCCGCCGGTTGTCGTCCGACTCTTCCAGCGCAAACCCTTCCACGGCATTGCCCATCAGGTGCTTGCCGTCGGTCTCCGAACCCAGCTTGATCAGCAACCGCAAATCGTTGGCCGAGTCAGCGTGGGCCAGCGCGTCTTCATAAGTGATCTCGCCCTGGCTGTACAGCTTATACAACGCCTGATCGAAGGTCTGCATGCCCACTTCATTGGAGCGCGCCATCAGCGGCTTGAGCTCGTGCACCTCGCCCTTGCGGATCATGTCGGCGGCCAGCGGGGTATTGAGCAACACTTCAATGGCAGCGCGGCGGCCCTTGCCATCCGGCGTCGGGATCAACTGCTGGGCGACGACGGCCTTGAGGTTGAGCGACAGATCCATCCACACCTGCTGGTGCATTTCGGTCGGGAAGAAGTGAATGATGCGGTCCAGCGCCTGGTTGGCGTTGTTGGCATGCAGGGTGGCCAGACACAGGTGTCCGGTTTCGGCAAAGGCCACCGCATGATCCATGGTCTCTCGGGTTCGCACCTCGCCGATCAGAATCACATCCGGTGCCTGGCGCAGGGTGTTCTTCAATGCCACTTCAAAACTGTCGGTATCGATACCCACTTCACGCTGGGTGACGATGCAGTTCTGGTGTTGATGCATGAATTCGATCGGGTCTTCAATGGAGATGATATGCCCGCTGGAGTTCTTGTTGCGGTAACCGATCATCGACGCCAGCGAGGTTGACTTGCCGGTACCGGTGGCGCCGACGAAGATCACCAGACCGCGCTTGGTCATCGCCAGCTGCTTGAGGATCTCCGGGAGCCGCAGCTCTTCCATGGTCGGAATGTTCACTTCGATGCGACGCAGCACCATGCCCACCAGGTTGCGCTGGTAAAAGGCGCTGACGCGGAAACGACCAACGCCACGGGCACTGATGGCGAAGTTGCATTCCTTGTTCTCGGCGAATTCACGACGCTGGGCTTCGGACATCACCCCCAGCACAGTTTCCCGGGTCTGTTCGGGGGACAGCGGCGTCTTGGTCACCGGCAGTATCTTGCCGTGCACCTTCATGCTCGGCGCAACGCCGGCGGTGATGAACAGGTCGGAAGCGCCCTTCTCGACCATCAGTCGCAGCAGTTTTTCGAACTCCATAATGCCCTCGTCTCGGGGCGCAGTCCCGCGCCCGTCATTCTGTCTATCAGAGGCTTTCGCCTACCTTGGCTTTTTCTCGTGCGGCTTCGCGACTCACCAGACCACGAGTCACCAGCCCCTTGAGGCACATATCCAGCGTCTGCATGCCGAGATTACCGCCGGTCTGGATCGCCGAATACATCTGCGCCACCTTATCCTCACGAATAAGGTTACGGATGGCCGGTGTGCCAATCATGATTTCGTGTGCCGCCACCCGGCCCCCGCCAATCTTCTTCAGCAGGGTCTGGGAGATGACCGCCTGCAGGGATTCGGACAGCATCGAGCGGACCATGGCCTTCTCTTCGCCGGGGAAGACGTCGACCACCCGGTCGATGGTCTTGGCCGCGGACGTGGTGTGCAGGGTGCCGAAGACCAGGTGACCGGTCTCCGCGGCGGTCAGCGCCAGGCGGATGGTTTCCAGGTCACGCAACTCACCTACCAGAATGATGTCCGGATCTTCCCGCAGCGCCGAGCGCAGGGCTTCGGAGAAGCCATGGGTGTCGCGGTGCACTTCACGCTGGTTGACCAGGCACTTCTTCGACTCGTGAACGAATTCGATCGGGTCCTCGATGGTGAGGATGTGCTGGTACTTGTTGCAGTTCAGGTAGTCGAGCATGGCCGCCAGCGTGGTGGACTTGCCCGAGCCGGTCGGCCCGGTGACCAGCACCAGCCCGCGGGGAACGTCGGTGATCCGCTTGAACACGTCGCCCATGCCCAGATCTTCCATGGTCAGCACCTTGGAAGGAATGGTCCGGAATACGGCGCCGGCACCGCGGTTCTGGTTGAAGGCGTTGACCCGGAAGCGGGCGACACCGGGTACTTCGAAGGAAAAGTCGGTTTCGAGGAATTCCTCGAAGTCCTTGCGCTGTCTATCGTTCATGATGTCGTAGATCAGTGCATGAACCTGCTTGTGTTCCAGTGCCGGTACGTTGATCCGGCGCACATCGCCATCCACTCGAATCATGGGCGGCAGTCCGGCCGACAGGTGCAAGTCCGACGCGCCCTGCTTGGCGCTGAAGGCTAACAGCTCGGTTATATCCATAGGGTTCCCCATTGCAACCTGCAAGCATGTAGAATGCTCGGCAGGTCAATTCCATTGGCAAGGTAAATAACGTCCGTAATGTCCACGATAGCAGAGAATATTGCAAACGTTCGTGAACGCATTTCGCGTGCAGCGCACACTGTTGGGCGCGATCCGCAAAGCATCATCCTGATGGCCGTAAGCAAAACCCGTCCGGTCAGTGCCATCCGTGATGCCTGGGCCGTCGGGCTGACCCATGTTGGCGAGAATTACCTGCAGGAAGCGCTGGACAAGATCGAGCAACTGCAGGATCTGCCACTGGTCTGGCATTTCATCGGTCCCATTCAATCGAACAAAACCCGCGCCATCGCCGAGCACTTCGACTGGGTGCACAGCGTCGACCGGCTGAAGGTCGCACAGCGCCTGTCGGCGCAGCGCCCGCCTCAGCTGCCGCCGTTGAACATCTGTCTGCAGGTCAACATCAGTGGCGAGGACAGCAAATCCGGCGTGACGGTCGCTGCATTGCCGCAACTGGCGCAAGATATCGCTGCCCTGCCCAACCTGCGGCTACGCGGACTGATGGCGATTCCCGCTCCGGCTGACGACAGCGCCGCACGCCGGCAACCACTGCAGGCGCTGCGCGCAGCCATGGCGGCCCTGGAACTGCCGCTGGATACCTTGTCGATGGGCATGAGCGATGACCTCACCGAGGCGGTGCAGGAAGGCGCCACCATTGTCCGCATCGGCAGCGCAGTGTTCGGCGCGCGTGATTACTCCACTCCACATCTCGAAGGATAACTCCATGACAGCCCCGACTATCGGATTCATCGGTGCCGGCAACATGGCCACCAGCCTGATTGGCGGCATGCTGCAACAGAGCTTCAAACCCAATCAGATCATCGCCAGCGATCACAACAGCGAGCAGCTGGACAGGCTCAACCGCCAGTTCGGCATCCGCACCTCGACCGATAATGCGCAGCTGGCCAGCGAATGTGATGTGCTGGTGCTGGCCGTCAAACCGCAGGTTCTGCAGGCGGTCTGCCGTGATCTGCCGGTCCAGCGCAAACCCGGCCAGTTGGTGATTTCCATTGCCGCCGGCATTGCCTGCAGCAGTCTGGCCGAATGGCTGGGCGCCGATACCGCCATCGTTCGCTGCATGCCCAACACCCCGGCCCTGCGCGGTCAGGGCGTCAGCGGCCTGTATGCCTCGGCGGCAGTATCCGCCGAACAGAAGCTGCTGAGCGAAAAGATCATGAACGCGGTGGGCATCAGCCTGTGGCTGGATCAGGAAGCACAGATCGATGCAGTCACCGCAGTGTCCGGCAGTGGTCCGGCGTACTTCTTCTATCTGATGGAAGCCATGACCAATGCCGGCGAGCAACTCGGCCTGCCGCGCGACATCGCCGAACGCCTGACCCTGTTCACCGCCCTTGGCGCTGCGGACATGGCCGTGCACAGTGATGTGGATACCGCCGAATTGCGCCGCCGCGTCTGCTCGCCCAACGGCACCACCGAACAAGCCATCAACAGTTTCAGCCGGGATGACCTGCCAGGCATGGTCGCCCGCGCCATGCAAGCTGCCGCCGCGCGCTCTGCCGAACTGTCAAAAGAACTAGCCTGAGGAGACATCATGACCGGACTGAATATGGCCGCTGTATATATAGTGCAGACACTGGGCAGCCTGTATCTGCTGTTGGTACTGCTGCGCTTTATCCTGCAATTGGTACGCGCCGACTTCTACAACCCCATCTCGCAGTTCATCACGCGTGCCACGCAGCCTCTGTTGCGCCCCATGCGCCGAGTGATTCCGGGCTTTGCCGGTGTTGACTTCGCTTCGCTGGTGCTGGCGCTGATTGTGCAGATGGCGCTCATGGCCATCATCATCAAACTGATGGGTTATGCCCTGCCGGCGATATTGCAGCTGCTGGTCTGGTCCCTGGTGGGTATCACTGCGCTGTTCCTGAAGGTGTTCTTCTTTGCCCTGATCATCAGTGTGATTCTGTCCTGGGTCGCTCCGCACAGCCAGAACCCCGCCGCCGTGCTGGTGTATCAGTTGTGTGAGCCGGTGCTCGCCCCGATCCGCCGCGTTCTGCCATCCATGGGAGGCCTGGACCTGTCGCCGATCTTCGCCTTCATCGTGCTGAACCTGCTGGATATGCTGCTGGTGACCAATCTGGCCATCGCTACCGGGATGCCCAAGGGGCTGACGCTGGCACTCTGAAGGCAGCGTAACCTGCCGCATCAGTACGCACCGAATCCATATTAGGAACCCTAAACCCCATGTCCAGATTCTCTGCTGATTCCGTCGGCCTGGTCTCGCCGCAACGCCAGACCTTCACGGAGCCCCTGCAGCTGGCCTGCGGCCGGACCTTGCCTGAGTATGAGCTGGTCTATGAAACCTATGGCCAACTGAATACCAGCCGCAGCAATGCCGTGCTGGTCTGCCACGCCCTGTCCGGCCATCACCACGCCGCTGGTTATCACAGCGAGGATGAGCGCAAGCCAGGCTGGTGGGACTCCTGCATCGGGCCAGGCAAGCCCATCGATACCAATCGTTTCTTCGTTGTCAGCCTGAACAACCTCGGCGGCTGCCACGGCTCGACCGGCCCACTGAGTATCGACCCGCAGACCGGCAAGACCTGGGGCGGCAACTTTCCGATGATTGTCGTCGAGGACTGGGTCAACAGCCAGGCACAACTGGCCGACCACCTGAATATTGACTGCTGGGCCGCGGTGGTGGGCGGCAGCCTCGGCGGTATGCAGGCACTGCAGTGGGCTATTCATTACCCCGACCGCGTGCGGCATTGCGTGGCGATCGCCACCGCCTCCAAGCTGTCGGCGCAGAACATCGCCTTCAATGAAGTCGCCCGCCAGGCCATCATCACCGATCCGGACTTCCATGGCGGCGACTATGCGGCCTTCGGTGTCATCCCCAAGCGCGGCCTCGGGCTGGCACGCATGGTCGGACATATCACCTATCTGTCGGATGATTCCATGGGCAAGAAGTTCGGCCGCGAATTGCGTACCGAGCGTCTCAATTACGACATCAGCAGCGTCGAGTTCCAGGTGGAGAGCTACCTGCGCTATCAGGGCCAGGAGTTCTCCGAGCGATTCGATGCCAACACCTATCTGTTGATGACCAAGGCGCTGGACTATTACGACCCCGCCCAGGCCCACGGCGACGATCTGGCCAAGGCGCTGGCGCCCGTCACGGCGAACTGCATGGTCATGTCCTTCACCACTGACTGGCGCTTTCCGCCGGCCCGCTCCCGCGAGCTGGCCAATGCACTGATGGCCGCACGCAAGAACGTCAGCTATCTGGAAATCGAGGCCGCTCAGGGCCATGATGCCTTCCTGCTGCCGATTCCGCGCTACGTCGAAGCCCTGGGCAGCTACATGAATTGTATCGAGGTGGACGCATGAGCCTGCGCGCTGATCTGCAGATCATCCAGAAGTGGATTCAACCCGGCAGCCGCCTGCTCGATCTGGGCTGCGGTGACGGTGAACTGCTGCAATACCTGCAAACCCACAAACAGGTGCACGGCTACGGCATGGAGATCGATCCGGACAAGATCAACAGCTGCATCCGCAAGGGCGTGAATGTGATCGAGAAGGATCTGGACCAGGAACTGGACAACTTCGAGGACCACAGCTTCGATACTGTGGTCATGACCCAGGCGCTGCAGGCGGTGCATTATCCCGACCGCATTCTGGAAGACATGCTGCGTATCGGCCGCGAAGCGATCCTCACCTTCCCGAATTTCGGCCATTGGCGTTGCCGGTTGTATCTGGGTACCAAAGGTCGCATGCCGGTTTCCGAGTTCATGCCCTACACCTGGTACAACACACCCAATATTCACTTCTGTACCTTCAAGGACTTCGAGAAGCTGTGTCATGAGCGCTCGGTACGCATCCTGGATCGTCTGGTGGTGGACCAGACCCACCGCAGCAGCACGTTGAGCGCCATGTGGCCCAACCTGCTCGGCGAAGTCGCCATCTACCGTGTCACACGCTGATAAGGAGCTGACCATGAAACGTATTCTGATCGCCGGCCTGCTGATGCTCGCCACCAGCGTCGCCTCCGCTCAGCAAGGCCCGGCGCAAAGCCCACAACGCTTCGGTGACCTGCTGGTGTATCACAACACCTTCAACAGCTCTTTTCTGCAGCCGGACATCGCCGCAGCGACGGGCCTGCAACGCGGACCCCGACAAGGCGTGGTGAACATTGCCGTGCAGCGCAACAGCGCCCAAGGCCCCCAGGCGGTGGATGCACGCGTCGAAGGTACGGTGAAGAACCTGTTGCAACAGACCACGCCATTGCAGTTCATCCGCGTGAAGGAACAAGAGGCCGTGTACTTCGTTGCCAACTACACCGCTGGCCAGCGCGGGTTGCTGCAGTTCGAGGTCAGAGTCCAGGCAGAAGAAGGCGCGCCGACGCATACCCTGCGTTTCCAGCAGGAGTTTCACCCCGATGAATAAAGTCGCATTGCCGTTCAGCCAGCTGGTACTGGCCAGCAACAATGCCGGCAAGCTCAAGGAGCTGCAGGCCATGCTCGGCGAGCACATCGAGGTGCTGCCGCAGAGCCGCTTCATCAGCGAGGAAGCTGAAGAGACCGGTCTGAGCTTTATCGAGAACGCCATCATCAAGGCTCGTCACGCTGCGCAAGCGTCCGGCCTGCCTGCGCTGGCTGACGACTCCGGGCTGGCAGTGGATGCCCTCGGTGGCGCACCCGGCATCTACTCGGCGCGCTACGCTGAGGGTCAGGGCGATGCGGCCAACAATGCCAAGCTGCTTGACGCTCTGAAGGACGTCGAGGACGAGCAGCGCGGCGCCCGCTTCATCTGCGCCCTGGCGCTGGTGCGTCATGCCGAGGATCCGGTGCCGATCATCTGCGAAGGTGTCTGGGAAGGACGCATTCTGCATGCTGCTCAGGGCGAACACGGGTTCGGTTATGACCCATTGTTCCTGGTACCCGAACTGGGCGTCTCCAGTGCCGAGTTGCCTGCCGAACAGAAGAATCAGCTCAGCCACCGCGCCCGGGCCATGGTATTGCTGCGCGTCCGCTTGGGGTTGGCGTGACCGTATCTGAAGCAGGCAATATGCAACTGCCGCCTCTGGCGGCCTATGTGCATATCCCCTGGTGCGTGCGTAAATGCCCCTATTGCGACTTCAACTCGCATACCCATCAGGGCGGCCTGCCCGAGGACGCCTATATCGATGCGCTGATCGCCGATCTGGATGCAGATCTGGCGGATGCGCACGACCGCGAGCTGACCTCGATTTTCTTCGGCGGCGGCACACCCAGCCTGTTTTCCGCCGCCAGTCTCGGCCGGCTGCTGGAGGCCATGCAGCAACGACTGCGCTTTGCCAGCGATATTGAGATCACCCTGGAAGCCAACCCCGGCACCTTCGAGCAGGCCAAGTTCAAGGACTACCGCACCGCCGGTATCAACCGCCTGTCCATCGGCATCCAGAGCTTCAACCCCGAACACCTCAAGGCATTGGGCCGTATCCATGATGGTCACGAGGCGTTGGCCGCAGTGGACATGGCGCGCCGCGCCGGCTTCGACAATCTCAACCTGGACCTGATGCACGGTCTGCCCAGTCAGACACTGGAGCAGGCTCTGGCCGATATCGAGCAGGCGATTACGCTGGGGCCGGAGCATCTGTCCTGGTATCAGCTGACGCTGGAGCCGAACACGGTGTTCTATTCACGCCCACCGAAACTGCCCGAAGACGACGTGCTGTGGGATATCCAGGAAGCCGGACAGGCGAGGTTAGCCGAGGCGGGTTACGCCCAGTATGAAATCTCCGCCTATGCGCGGGATGGTCGCCATGCCCGGCACAACCTCAATTACTGGCAGTACGGCGACTTCCTCGGCATCGGCGCCGGCGCACACGGCAAGCTGAGTCATGCCGACGGACGTATCGAACGCTACTGGAAAACTCGCCAGCCGACCGACTATCTGAACCCGGACAAACCCTTCTGCGCCGGTCGCAAGACCCTCACCGCCAGCGAACTGCCCTTCGACTTCCTGATGAATGCCCTGCGTCTGGTCGGTGGTGTCCCCAGCGCCTGGTACACCGAGCGCACCGGCCAGGCCATCGCCGACATGGCCCCCGTGCTGAACAGCGCCGTGGAACGGGGCTTGCTCGAACCCTGGCAGCAGCAACTACGCCCTACCGAGCAGGGCCGGCTGTTTCTCAATGATCTGCTGGAAATGTTTCTCTGAATCAGCGGCCTGCGTAACGGCTAAACCGGGACGCAGAGCGTCCCAGCAGGCATTCCCACGCTGGAGCGCGGGAACGATCAGGGATTGTGCCGCCTTGCCAGCTCGGCGGTAGCAGGCAAGCGCGGAGTTTCCGATGGTTCCCATGCTCCGCGTGGGAACCGCGCCGTGGACGCTCCGGCGTCCGAACCAACAGCCGCACTACGGCTAAACCGGGACGCAGAGCGTCCCAGCAGGCATTCCCACGCTGGAGCGCGGGAACGATCAGGGGTTGTGCCGCCTTGCCAGCTCGGCGGTAGCAGGCAAGCGCGGAGTTTCCGATGGTTCCCATGCTCCAGCGTGGGAACCGCGCCGTGGACGCTCCGGCGTCCGAACCAACAGCCTGCTCGGCATAAAACCGGGACACCAAGCGTTCCCATACTCTAAGACAGCATCGTCCACGCTGTTCATATCCAGTCATTCACAACATCCGACCTTCCCGCCTACGCTTGCCGCTCGGCACTCGTCGCCCTACAGTGAATGCTCATCCTTCTGCCATCTGCGACCATGAGGTGTCCATGCCATCTTTCAGCTTCGCCACGACCGCCCGCATTCTCTGCGAGACGGGTGCTGCCAGCCGCCTTGCGCAACTATGCCGGGAGCGGGACGCGCAGCGGGTGTTGATTGTCACTGACCCCGGTATTACTCAGCTGGGTCTGCTCGGTGATGTACTGCCGGGGTTCGCTGATACCGGCATGAGTATCGAGGTATTCGATCAGGTCGTGGCCGATCCGCCAGAGGAGGTAGTGCTGGCCGCCATTCGTCAGGCACGGGAGATGAATGCTCAATTGGTCATTGGCTTTGGTGGCGGCAGTTCGATGGACGTCGCCAAGCTGGTGGCGCTGCTCGCCCATCCGCACAGCCAGCAAAGCCTGGCCGACATCTACGGTGTGGATAATGCCCGCGGCCAGCGCCTGCCCCTTATTCAGGTGCCAACCACCGCCGGCACCGGCTCCGAAGTCACCCAGATCGCCATCATCACTACCGGCGCCACCACCAAGACCGGCGTGGTCTCGCCTTTGCTGCTACCCGATCTGGCGGTGCTGGATGCCGAATTAACCCTCGGACTGCCACCAGCGGTCACCGCAGCCACCGGCATCGACGCCATGGTGCATGCCATTGAGGCTTACACCAGCAAGCTGAAAAAGAATCCGCTGTCCGACATGCTTGCTCGCGAGGCACTGCGCCTGTTGGCCGGGAACCTGGACGAGGCGGTGCACAACGGCAGCAACCGCGAAGCACGCCAGGCCATGCTGCTCGGCTCACTGCTCGCCGGACAAGCCTTCGCCAATGCGCCGGTGGCGGCGGTGCATGCGCTGGCCTACCCACTGGGCGGGCATTTTCATATTCCCCATGGGCTATCCAATGCGCTGGTACTGCCCAGCGTGATTGCTTTCAACGCACCGGCAGCCGAGTCCCTGTATGCAGAGCTGGCGCCGCTGCTGGTGCCAGACTGCAATCCCGGCGACGACGCCAGCCTGACCGATCAGCTGATCACCGCCTTGTCCCAGCTCAGCCCCCGCTGCAACCTGCCCAGTCGCCTGCGCGATGCCGGCGTGCCGGAAAGCAGCCTGGAACTGCTGGCCAGCGAGGCGATGCTGCAACAGCGACTGCTGGTCAATAATCCGCGGGAAGTGACAGAAGCGGATGCACTGGCGATCTATCGGCAGGCGTATTGAGTGCTATTGACTGGCTATTTATAAGATAAGGAGGGCCTGCTTCGCAGGCCGTCGCCGCGACGGCCCGCACGGCGGGCCTAGGGAATAATACGCGATGACCCCGAGAGCTATTGCATGACCACCAAACCCCAACGCACCGACTACCCCTACCTGCACCCGATCACCACCCGCTGGCACGACAACGATATCTACGGCCATATCAACAACGTCACCTATTACGCCTTCTTCGACAGCGCGGTGAACAGCTGGCTGATCAATGAGGGCGGGCTGGATATCCATGACGGGGAACAGGTGGCCTTTGTGGTCAGCTCCGGCTGCGATTACTTCGCGCCGGTGGCCTTTCCCGAGCCGATCGAGATCGGCGTGCGGGTAGTGAAGCTGGGTAACAGTTCGGTGCATTACGAACTGGCGCTGTTCAAGGCCGGGGAGACCGACGCCTGCGCCGCTGGGCGTTTTGTCCATGTGTTCGTCGAGCGCACCAGCAACCGCGCCTGTCCGATACCATCGGGGCCACGCGCGGCGCTGGAGCGATTGCTGCTCAGTTGATCACTTGAAGGGACGCTCTTCCCACCAAGGGAAGAAATCAGGACGGTCCTGGCTGGTGCTGAGCTTGAACTCGGGGGCACGCTTTTCCAGGAAGGAACGCACACCTTCCTTCGCATCCTCGGATTCGCCCATAAAGGCAATCGCCCGGGAATCGACCTTGTGCGCTTCCATCGGGTGGTCAGCGCCAAGCATCCGCCACATCAGCTGCCGGTTGAGCAGCGCCGACATGGGCGAAGTATTATCCGCGATCTCCCGGGCCAGCTCGTAGGCCGCCGGCAGCAACTCATCCGGTTCGTGGATGCTACGGATCAAGCCACCCTTGAGCGCTTCCTCGGCACCGAACACACGGCCGGTAAAAGCCCACTCCATGGCTTGCATAGGACCGACCAGACGCGGCAGGAACCAGCTGGAGCAGGCCTCCATGGTGATACCTCGGCGGGCAAACACGAAACCGAACTTGGCGTTGGTCGAGGCCATGCGGATATCCATCGGCAGGGTCATGGTCACGCCCACGCCCACCGCTGCACCATTGAAGGCGCCGATCACCGGCTTGGTGCATTCGTAGATGCGCAGGGACACAGTACCGCCGCCATCGCGCAGATCGGCGCCCTCGGGCTGATCGCTACGCGTATGCCGGTTGAAGGTATCGCCGCCCTTCTCCAGATCGGCGCCGGCGCAGAAGGCACGCCCCGCACCAGTGACAATGATCACCCGCACGGCATCATCGGCATCCGCTGCATCAAAAGCCGCGATCAATTCGCGACGCATTGGGCCATTGAAGGCGTTCATCCGCTCGGGGCGGTTGAGGGTCAGGGTGAGAATACCGTCCTGTACCTGATAATCGAGGGTTTCAAATTGCATGGTGGCTCCGCTGCAGAGTGTTGTTCTGGATGGAAGCCAGTGTAGGTAGCAGGGCCCGATCGGACCATTACTCTTGGTAATCGCTATGGGAGGTCATAGGCGACACAGATCGGCGTGCGGGAGCGATCTGAGTGGCGGGCAGGCGCAGAGTCATGTGGTGCTGAGTGGGAGCGGCCTTGCCCGCGAATGGCTGCCGGAAACCTTCGCGGCCAAGACCGCTCCCACCAGATACCGCCCGCTGTTACATCACAGGCTAGTCCACCCGCTCGAACTTCAGATCCCAGACCCCATGTCCAAGACGCTCACCGCGCTTCTCGAACTTGGTGATCGGGCGCTCATCCGGACGGGGGACGAAGGTGCCATCGGCTGCCTGGTTACGGTAACCGGGCGCTACGCTCATGACTTCAAGCATCTGCTCGGCATAATGCTCCCAGTCGGTAGCCATATGCAGCACGCCGCCGATCTTCAGCTTACGCCGCACCACTTCGGCAAACGCCGGCTGCACGATGCGCCGCTTGTTGTGCTTCTTCTTGTGCCAGGGGTCAGGAAAGAACAGCAACAGGCGGTCGAGGCTGCCATCGGGAATCGCCTGGTTCAGCACTTCGATGGCATCGCAGTCGTACACCCGCAGGTTCTGCACACCGGCATTGAGTGCGCCATTGAGCAGCGCGCCGACACCGGGACGGTGCACTTCGATACCGATAAAGTCCTGCTCCGGCGCAGCCTGGGCCATTTCCAGCAGGGAATGCCCCATGCCGAAGCCGATCTCCAGGGTACGTGGCGCCTGACGGCCAAATACCGCATCCAGATCCAGCGCGCCATCAGCCAGGCTCAGACCAAACTGCGGCCAGCCCTTCTCCACGCCACGTTGCTGGCCTTCGGTCATGCGCCCGGCACGCATCACGAAACTGCGGATGGTACGGCGCGGCTGACTTTCGCCGTCCGGGATCTGCTCCACCGGGTCCTGGCTCTCGTTCATCTCACTCATTTCCGACAAAGGTTCCTTCCAGAGGCGAGGAAGCAGCGGCATACAGCCGGCGTGGCATGCGCCCCGCCAGGTAAGCACCACGACCAGCGAGCACAGCATGCTTCATCGCCTCGGCCATCAATACCGGCTTCTGCGCCCCGGCGATAGCGGTATTCATCAACACGCCGGCACAGCCCAGCTCCATGGCGATGGTCGCGTCCGACGCGGTACCCACACCGGCATCGACCAGCACCGGCACGGTGGCTTCTTCGAGGATGATGCGCAGGTTGTAGGGGTTGCAGATGCCCAGACCGGAACCGATCAGGCCGGCCAGCGGCATCACTGCCACGCAGCCGATTTCGGCCAGCTGGCGGGCAATGATCGGGTCGTCGCTGGTGTAAACCATGACATCGAAGCCATCCTTGACCAGCACTTCGGCGGCCTTGATGGTTTCCACCACGTTGGGGAACAGGGTTTTCTGGTCGGCCAGCACTTCCAGTTTGACCAGATTGCGGCCGTCCAGCAGCTCACGCGCCAGACGGCAGGTGCGCACCGCATCCTCTGCGGTGAAGCAGCCGGCGGTGTTGGGCAGAATGGTATAACGGTCCGGTGGGACCACGTCGAGCAGATTGGGCTCGCCGGGATTCTGGCCGATATTGGTACGGCGGATGGCTACGGTGACGATCTCCGCGCCGGAGGCTTCGATTGCCTGGCGCGTTTCGTCCATGTCCTTGTACTTCCCGGTCCCAACTAAAAGACGGGAACGGTAACGAACACCGGCAATTTCCAGCGCATCTTGCTGCATATCTGTCATAGGTTTCTCCGCGGCAACCAGAGAGGTGTTCTAGCCGCCGCCAATGGCGTGGACGATTTCGACCCGATCACCGTCGTTCAGACGTGTGTCGGCATACTGACTACGCGGCACAATCTCCAGATTCAGCTCGACGGCCAGTCGCTTGCCGGTCAATCCCAGGTGCTCGACCAGGTCGGCCAGGCTGATGGAGGAATCGAGAGGATGGGCTTCGCCATTCAATTTGATCTGCATGAAACAACTCGATGAAGTCAGGAATCAGGCCGGTCATGATAGCGTGAAAGGAGCTTGCCTGCCTATTGTTGGGCGTCTTGGCAGCGCGTCACAGCGAACGCCAGACCCCCACTCCGAAACACACCCAGGCCGCGAGAAAACACACCCCACCGATGGGCGTGACCATGCCCAGGCGCAGGCCGCCGAGGGTCATCAGATACAGGCTGCCGGAGAACAGCAGAATACCAACCACGAACAGCGCCCCTGAGGCCTTGAACAGCGCACTTTCAGGCCAGCGCAACAGCAGCAGTGCCACCCCGATCAGCGCTGCGGTGTGCCAGAGCTGGTACTGCACTCCGGTCTGAAACACACCCAGCATCTTCTCCGGCAACCGGCTGCGCAGAGCGTGGGCGGCGAAGGCGCCCAGCGCCACACCGGTGAAGCCGCTGAACGATGCCAGCAGCAACAGAAGCTTGGTCATCAATGAAGTCTCCGTCTCGATGGGTTTATACTGCGGCACATTCTACACCACCCTTTTTGCTGGCAGACGAGCCGACCCCATTGAAGACGATTCTGCGCAAAACCGCCAAATGGCTGCTGATATTACTGGTGCTCAGCCTGCTACCGGTCATCCTGTTTCGCTGGGTGCCGGTGCCCGGTTCGATGCTGATGGCCGAGCGCTGGGTCGAAACCCGCAGTGATGATCGGCAGCTGGATTTTCAGAAGCGCTGGCTGCCTTACCGGCAGATACCCGACAACATCAAGATGGCGGTGATCGCCGCCGAAGACCAGCGTTTCGCCGAGCATCATGGTCTCGACCTCAAAGCCATACAGGCCGCCCTCCAGCATAACCAGCGGGGCGGCAATCTGCGGGGTGCGAGCACCCTGAGCCAGCAGGTTGCCAAGAACCTGTTTCTTTGGTCCGACCGCAGCTGGCTGCGCAAGGGGCTGGAAGTCTGGTTCACTCTGGCCATCGAGACGCTCTGGCCCAAGCAACGGATTCTTGAGGTGTATCTGAATATCGTCGAATGGGATGAGGGCGTGTTCGGTGTCTCCGCCGCGGCCGAACACCACTTTGGCGTAGCCGCTGGCGTCTTATCCGACCAGCAAGCCGCTCAGCTGGCTGCCGTATTGCCCAATCCGCGCCGCTGGAGCGCTGCCAGTCCAACGGCCCATGCTTTGCAGCGCAGTCGATGGATCCGGCAACAGTCCCGGCAGTTAGGCGGCGCACACTATCTGCGACAGATGGAAGCCGGACGCGACTGGCCGCAATGGCTGACCCTGACGCACTGGCAGCAGCAACTGAACAAATAACAGACGCACCTGTCAGTCGTTCACCGTCAGCGCATCCAGCCGTTGAGCCAGACTGCCACGGGACAGCTCCCCGAGGCGGATATCCTGCATGAGTCCGTCAGCATCAAAAAACAACGTTACCGGTAGGCCCCGCTGACCCAACATGTGGCCCATTTCCACACCGCGATCCAGCAGCACATTGCTCAGCTCCAGGCGATCACGCTGCAGGAAATGCTGAACCGTGACGGCATCTTCACCCTGGTTGAGAAATACAAAATGCATGTCCGGGTTCTGCTCCTGCATCTGCTGAAACATGGGCATCTCCCGGCGACAGGGGCCGCACCAGCTGGCCCAGAGATTGATCACTGTCGGCTTGCCTGCGAAGCTCGGCAGGGAGGCCGCCTCGCCATCGAGCGAAGTCACCGGCAGGGCCGGCAGCGGCCGGTTGGCACCGGTCGGTAACGTCGCCAAAGCCACCACCAGCAACAACCCCAGGCTGACCGTCGACATGCCCTTGACGACCGGCCTGGTGATCGCCGGGCGTCGGTACGCGACCCACAATGTGTAACCCCAGATCGCCGCCAGCCCCCACCAGGGGTTCCAACCGCCATCGCGGATATCGAGCAGGCTCATTGGCTCGGCCAGATACGCATCGGCGTAACTCAAAACGAACCCCAATCGAGCTGCCACCAGCCCTGCCAGCAACGCCAGCCAGACCTGCGTTTCCGCCTTCACGCCGACACGCTTGGCTTCCCGTCCTGCTATCCACAGCGCCAGACACACCGCAATCAGCACCAGCAGTGCGTTGAGCGGAATGGAAAGCGGCCCTATGGGTACAAATATATTCATCAAGGATCTCCCTGGTTCTATTCCCGGCGCTAGGATAAACCAGCCACAACGCTTACCAACCTCTCCCCACCAGCAAAAATTGTTCCGTAATGATTCCTTTCTTGCCGATGGGACGGTTGCGCCCGTTAATTTGAGCGGGCACGCAGATACCCATCATCAACGCGACACATCTTGAGGCGGTTTTGCGAATGATGCCCGGCAAGGTCACCGGCTGGAGTGTCTGAACACATTGTTTGAACACAAAGGGGGAAGTACATGGCGCGGACGAGTGCTGCGCAGGATAGCCTGAACCGGCTGGATAACAGATGAGCTGAAACGGCGAGGCCGCCAGAGCTGGCGGCCCGTGCTGATCTTTAAGCGGCTTTCTTGGCAGCTTTTTTCAGCGCCTTGATTTTCTTCTCGTGCTTCTCGACCTTGGCTTCGCGCGCCTTGATCTTCTGCTTGATGGATTTGACGTTCTTCTCGGCGGTTACTTTAGCTTTCTTGGACATTTTATATTTCCTTTCTATTGGGGCGGTTCACTGGGTTCATGCTTCTTGATGAACTTGCGAATGAACTGCCGAATTTCGCGAGCGGCGGTGGTATCCAACTGTTCGCATAACTGCACGAACTGCTCGCGCTCTTCAGTACTGATACGAATCAGCAGCTGACTGTCCTTCTTGTTGGGCTTCACTTTTCTGGGCTTATCTGACATGTGTGCACTCGCTCAAAAAAATGAATTTCAACTCAGAAGTGAATATACATTGTATATACGTTTTTAGTTAAAGCAAGTCTGTTAAAGCGGCAAGGGCTGGGTAGGCCGTCGTAGGCAAGCGCTAATGCTGGGCCAACCAGTCGCGTAGCTCACTGGGAAGCAACCCCGTCCAGCGGCGCAGGGAACGCCGGAAGTTGGCTCTGTCATTGAAGTTGAGGTATTCCGCTACCTCGTCACTGGCGTAACCACGACTCTGATAGAGATCCATCGCTACACTGGCGCGAGCCCGATCAAGTTGCTGCTGAAAACCCGTGCCGTGTTTGTGCAATTTGCGCTTGAGTGTGGCCGGGCTCATGCCGAAGGCCTCGGCTACCCCTTCCAGGCGCAGCGGCTGACGGACGTGCTCTACCAGATAGTCATGCAGGCCATCCAGCAGACTGCGTTCGGCTGGCAGGGCATCCAGCATGGCCAACCCTTCCTGCTCTGCGACCTGGCCAGCAGTGACCGAGGCATTGGCCCAGGACTGATGCAGGAAGCTGTGCGGCAGACACATCTGATTCAATGGGCAACCAAAGCGCAGTTCCTCGCCCAGATGCACCCAATACTGCTCGATATAGCGCGGCTGTTTGCAGGCGAGATGGAATATCCATGGCAACCGCTGCCCGGACAGCCACTGGCTCATGCCGGTCACCGCAGCCATGCTCGCCTCGATAAGAAAGATGCCCTGCGCCTCAGCGCCAAAGCTGTCGCCCCACTCCAGCCAGACATATTGCTCATCTATCCGCAGCCGCAACCGCAGCAATGGCCAGAGCAGCGGCTGCAGACGCACCAGCCGCTCCAGCGCTTCCAGCAGGTTGGCGGCATGCCGCAGGGCATGACTGGCGGCGCCATAATGCCCGGGCAACCACTGCTGGCCGATCAGGAAGCTGCTGTCATCGGCCGGGAGTTGCTGCTGCAGATTGCTGATCAGGCGCAGAAACTGCTGCGGGCTGATCACGCGATTACCGGTGAGAATATCTTCGTGGAACAGCCCTGTGCCCTGCAGCAGCCGGTGCCCATTCACGCCCCGACCCAACGCCAGGTCAATCAGGCTGGCGGGTTGGTAGTGCGCCGGAATGAAGCGCGTATCGCACTCCAGCCAGTGGCTGCTCCGTTCGATCCTATCCATAGCGCACCGTCAGGCTCTGCTTGGCCCGGCCCAGGGTGATGTTCAGCCGCTGCAACAGGGTTTCCGTGTCCTCGTCACGGGCCATCAACGCGACCACGCTGGCCGATAGCTCCAGGCGCTCGCCCTGACGATGGCTCTTGTAGGCAAGACTGCGCACCGCCTGTTCCAGTTCTTCGGCCAGTACCTGCGCCTGGCGTTCACCGGTGTGCGGCAGGATCACCACAAAACGATCACCCGCCAGCCGACACAGCAGGTCATGCGGGCGCAGGTTGAGCAGCATCAATTGAGTCAGAACCTGCAACAGCCGGTCGCCCTCGGCCTGCCCATACTCGCGATTTACCCGGGAGAAGGCGTCCATATCCAGCATGATCAGCGAAATCGGCTGCCTCGCCGCTGCCGCTTCCGTCAATGCCATCTGTAGCTGCGATCGCAGGTACTTGGCATCGCCCAGCGGGGTCAGCTTGTCGAACTGACGGTGCTCACGGAACACCCGCTCACGGTTGCGCATCTGCTCGTTGATCGCCAACTGCTCCTGATGCCAATGGTAGATCCCCAAAGTCATCAGGATAAAGCCAATCGGCATGGGCCCGGATTCCAGCCAGCCGTCCCAGGTCACGGCATCGGGTAATGCCACGAACTCGTCAACACTGTCCATGAACAGACTGAAGAACAGACAGGCCATCCCCATGAACAGCAGATTGGTCACGTAACCGGCAGGCCGACTCTTGAGCAATAACCCCAACCAGGTCAGCAGCAGTATCGCCGACCCCCCTTCCCCGGCGATATCCAGCCAATCCCAGGCGGCCACCGGTTTGATCTCACCGGCGAGCAGGTGCAGCAGCACGCCGGTGTTGGCGGCAACCAGCAACAGGGTGAGCTTGATGCGATGGGGGGCAAGCATGGATGTCATGGCAATTCTCCTGATTGCCGGTCAGCTAAGCAGCTGAGTGTGACAATCCGGTGGCAGCCGGGGAGTCATATCAGCTCAGGGCAACGACCGGATTGCCGGATCAACAGCCAGACTGGGGGCGCCAACCCCCATGGCGGGGCGGCGCACGATCGGACGCCCTGCCCGGCACGGAGTCAAATCAGCTCAGAACCGACAACTTACATCCCTTATCCAGCCTTTTGGCGACCTTTACCCACCACATCGTCACATAACTGACATCTGCCCTGCCTAACGTTCAACCCCACAACGGCCCCGCCAACGGCCGCACATTTCAGGGGAAGAACAATGACTGTGCAACTCGCTACCGCCCGGCGCACCGGGTTTCGCCTCAGCGCTCTGGCGCTGGCTATCGCCGTAAGCGCGCCGCTGGCTGCGCAGGCGCAGCAACCGGAAGTGGTTGATGTGATCGGCCAGGCCGCCCAACTGGAGCAGGCACTGGATGATCAGCGCCGCGCCAATACCGTCAAGAGCGTGGTGCATGCCGACGCCATCGGTCAGTTGCCCGATGACAACGCCGCCGAGGCGCTGCAGCGCATTCCCGGCCTGTCGGTCGAGCGCGACCAGGGTGAAGGCCGTTTTGTCCGGGTGCGCGGGCTGGGCTCTGACCTGAACAGCGTAACCATCAACGGCACCCTGGTACCCGCGCCGGAGGACGACCGCCGCGCGGTAGCCATGGACGTATTGCCCAGCGAACTGATCCAGTCGCTGTCGGTGGTCAAGACCCTGACGCCGGACATGGACGCCAACTCCCTGGGCGGCACCATCGAGGTGGAAAGCCTGTCGGCCTTCGACCATGACGGCCTGTTCTATAGCCTCAGCGCCGAGGGCAGCCATGACGATAACACCAGCAAGAACAGCCCGAAAATCTCCGGCGCCTTCAGCAACCGTTTCAGCATCGGTGATGGCGTAGACAACTTCGGCGTCGCCGCTGCCCTGAGCTGGCAGGAGCGCGAGTTCGGTTCGGACAACGTGGAAACCGGCGGTGCCTGGGACTTCGATGATGGCAACCGGCTGGAGGAAGTTGAGCAGCGTCGCTACGACATCACCCGCGAGCGCACCGGTCTCGGCCTGAACTTCGACTACCGCCCGGATGAGCACAGCGAAGTCTGGCTGCGCACTCTCTACAGCCGCTACAAGGACGACGAGGTGCGTCAGGCTCTGGTCACCGAGTTCGCCGATCCGCAATTGTCCGGTGAGCTGGGCGATGCGGAAGTCACTCGCGAGCTCAAAGCCCGCGAGGAGACCCAGGAGGTCAAGAGCTTCGTATTCGGTGGCAAGCGCCAGATCGGCGACTGGGGCATCAGCGCCCAGGCCGGCTACAGCAAGGCCGGCGAAGACAGCCCCGGCGGTATCGGTAATGCCGCCTTCGAGGGAAACGATGACTTCAGCAATATCGGCTACAACGGTACCCGCAAACCCCGCTTGCGCAGCGGTCAGGATATGCATGACCCCAACAACTTCAGCCTGACCGAAGTGGAATGGGAGAAGCAGAAGACCACCGACACCGAAAAGAACATCAAGCTCGACCTGACGCGCGATTTCTACCTGAGCGGCATGCCCTCGCAGCTGGCCTTCGGCGGCAAGGTGAGCCGCCGAGAAAAAGACAACGACCTGGATATCTGGACCTATGAAGACTTCGATGAGCTGGGTTTCAGCGATGCTCAGCTGAACCTGTCCGGTTTCACCCGCGGCACCACCGATTACGGCCTGGGCCGTTTTGGCCCGGAAATCTCCGACAGTGCGGTGAAAAGTCTGATCAGCGGGCTGGGTAGGGACGGCTTTTACAACGAAGAGGAGTCGCGCATCAATGACTTCACCATCGAGGAAGACATCAACGCCGCCTACCTGATGAACACCCTGGATATTGACGACCTGCGCATCATCGCCGGTATCCGCTATGAAAGCACCAAGCTGAAGGCCAGCGGCACCGGTCTGGACAATGGTGAGTTTGTCGCCAATAACACCAGCAACAAGTATGACCACTGGCTGCCGGGCCTGCATGCCATCTACCAGCTCAACGACAAGACCCAGATTCGCGCCGCCTGGACCAACAGCGTGGTACGCCCGACCTTCGGCCAGCTGTTCCCCGGCTTCATGATGGATGATGACGAAGCCGAATTC
This sequence comes from Pseudomonas sp. FME51, assembly GCF_014897305.1. Lineage (NCBI taxonomy): Bacteria > Pseudomonadati > Pseudomonadota > Gammaproteobacteria > Pseudomonadales > Pseudomonadaceae > Pseudomonas > Pseudomonas sp. FME51. Next base: position 120,971 of record NZ_JABUYN010000009.1, read on the forward strand.
GGCAACCCGGACCTCAATCCGCTGGAATCCGCCAACTTCGACCTCGGCATCGAGCATTACATGGGCCGTGCCGGTGCCGTGTCGGCGTTCCTGTTCTACAAGGATATCGACAACTTCGTCTATACCGCGGATATCGCCGGCACCGGTGACTATGCCGGTTTCAGCGAAGCCATCACATCGGTCAACGGCGACAGCGCCGAGGTCTATGGCCTGGAGCTGGCCTATTCACAGAAGTTCAGCTGGCTGCCCGCCCCGTGGAACGGCTTGCTGCTGAATGCCAACACGACCTTCACCCACTCCGATGCCGACATCGAACAGTTCGACCCGGACCTGGGCGCCATGCGCAGCCGCAGTATCAGCCTGCCGGGGCAGTCGGACGTCACCGGCAACCTGACGGTCGGCTGGGAAAACGACAGCCTGAGTATGCGCCTGTCGGCCAACTATAAATCCGACTATCTGGACGAGGTCGGCAATGTGCTGGACTCGCGCTATGACTACACGGTGGATGACCAGCTGTTCGTCGACTTCAGCGCCAGCTACTTCCTGCGCGACAACCTGCAGCTGTTCTTCGAGGCGCAGAACCTCACCGATGAGTCCTATTACGTCTACACCGGCAGTCGCCGCTATAACGCCCAGTACGAGGAATACGGCCCCAGCTACAAGATCGGCCTGACCCTGACTCACTTCTGACCGACCGGCGCGGCAGCCCGCCGCGCCCCTTCTTGCCTCAGCTACAAGGACTATTCATGCAACCCCGATTTCGCCTGACCCCACTGGCCGCACTGGCCCTGTCCGGTCTGCTCAGCGCCTGCTCCGGCGGCGCTGCCGATAACAATACGGTCCTGGCAGCCGATCAGCCAAGCGCGCACCTCGACCGCAAGGTGCAAAACGCAGCCCTGCAAGCCTGGTCGCCGGTCCACGCCCAGGGCGCCGAATCCTGGCTGCTGCTGGACAACGGCCAGCGCCTGGCAGCCGACGCCGATGGCCTCTGGCTGCTTGATGACAGTGGCCAGAGACTGACCCAACACCCCGGCAGCTTCAGCACCCTGGATGCCCGGGTACTGGATGAGCAACTTCTGATCGCCACCACCGAAACCGCCCTGCAGCAACCGACCCTGCTGCAAACCGACAGCGACAACCTGACCGTACGCCGCAAACTGGTGCTGCCGAGCAGCGACTACCGCATCGAGAATCTGTGCCTGTACCGCGATGATGCCAGCAACTTGCACCTGTTCATCATCGGTGAGGAAGGCAAGGGCGATCAGTGGCTGGTCGGTTCTGCCCGTCAGTTGCTGGATCAACCCGCCCATGTGCGCAGCCTGGGTCTTCCGCCGGAAGCCGAGCATTGCGCGGTGGATGAGCAGCAGCATCTGCTGTACGTCAACGAAGAAAGCGTCGGCATCTGGGCCTACGGCGCCCATCCCGAAGCGGAGCTGGACCGCCAGCCGGTGGACATGCTCGAACCCTTCGGCGGTCTGCAGGAGTTGGTCGCCGGTCTGGCTGCGGTACCGGGCGGCCTGCTCGCGCTGGATGCCGACGCCCGCCAACTGCACAGCTACCGTGTGACAGCGGATGGTTGGAACCCGCTTGCACCGCTGGCGTTGGAAGGCACCGTCGAGCCTGAGCGGCTGGCGGCGCGTACAGCCGACGGCCAGATCGAACTGCTGATATTGGATGGTGACGACGGCCGGCTGTACCAGAGCCGCATCGACTGGCCCGAAACGAAGCTGACCCACAGCGAGCCACTGCCGGTGCTATCACCGCTGGTGCAGACCGAGCCGGTACCCAGTGTCGGTGATGCCGCCGACGATCCGGCCATCTGGCTGCACCCCACCAACCCTGCCCAGTCCCGCGTGCTGGGCACCGACAAGCGTAACGGTCTGGCTGTTTACGACCTGCAGGGTCAGCAGTTGCAGTACCTGCAAATCGGGCGCCTGAACAACGTCGATGTACGCCATGGTTTCCAGCTCGGCGAGCAACAGCTCGATCTGGCCGTGGCCAGCAACCGGGATCACAACAGTCTGCATCTGTTTGGCATCGACCCGGTCTCAGGTGGCCTGCGCGATCTGGGCCAGATCGCCACACCGCTGGAGGAAATCTACGGCTTGTGCATGGGCCAGGCCGCAGATGGCCGCATCTATGCCATCGCCAACGACAAGGACGGCCGCTTCCTGCAATACCGGCTGGATGGCCACAGCGGCGAAGCACGCGGCGAGCTGGTGCGTGAATTCTCCGTCACCAGCCAGCCCGAGGGCTGCGTAGTGGATGACCAGCGCCAGCGCCTGTTTATCGGTGAAGAAGGCGAAGCGGTCTGGGCGCTGGATGCTGGCGAAGATGCTTCCACCGAAATGACCCGGGTGATCAGCGTCGACGACCCGATCGAGGCCGATATCGAGGGCTTGGCCATCTACCAACATCCGGAACATCCCTATCTGGTGATCTCCAGCCAGGGCAACGACAGCTACGTGGTAACCGACGCCGAGCCGCCCTTCGCCCTGCGCGGCAGCTTCCGCGTCGGCCTGAACAGCGAGCTGGGCATCGACGGGGTATCGGAAACAGACGGTCTGGAGGTTACTTCAGCCAACCTCGGCGGCCCCTGGAGCGCCGGCATGCTGATGGTGCAGGACGGTCGCAAGCGTATGCCCGAAGGTAACCAGAACTACAAATACGTGCCCTGGCAAGCCATTGCCGACGCACTGCAACTGGATTGAGGAATAGATACCCATGGAAACCACCCACAACATGTCACCCTGGACGCTGATTGCCGAAGCCAGCCTGCTGGTGCAACTGGTCATGCTGGTTCTGGTGCTTGCCTCGCTGATCTCCTGGTTCCTGATCATTCAGCGCAGCAGCCTGATGGGCTCGGCCAAGCGTTCGCTGACACGCTTCCAGAAGAATTTCCGGTCGAAGGACACCGACCTCGCGCAGCTGTACCAACAGCAGCAACCCGACAGCCTTGGCGTCGAAGGGATCTTCCACGCCGGTTACCACGAGTTCACCCACATGCAGGGCCAGGACAGCGAGCCGGAAGCAGTGATGGAAGGCGTGCAGCGCGCCATGCGTGTGGCCATTTCCCGGGAAGAGGAGCGGCTGGAAAAGCACTTGCCGTTCCTCGCCACAGTCGGTTCGGTCAGCCCCTATATAGGGCTGTTCGGCACCGTGTGGGGCATCATGAACTCCTTTATCGGCCTGTCGCAGACCGAGCAGGCGACCCTGGCAGCGGTCGCCCCCGGCATCGCCGAGGCACTGATCGCCACCGCCATCGGCCTGTTCGCAGCCATTCCCGCGGTGATCGCCTACAACCGCTTTGCCGCGCGCAGTGAGGGGTTGATCAACCGCTACTACACCTTCGCCGAGGAGCTCTCGACCATCCTGCACCGACGCCTGCACAACCGTAAGGGGAATTGAGCCATGCGCCCCGCCCGTAGAAAGCTCCGGCCCAACGCGGAAATGAACGTGGTGCCCTATATCGATGTGATGCTGGTGCTGCTGGTGATCTTCATGGTCACCGCGCCGATGCTCACCCAGGGCGTGCAGATCGAACTGCCCAAGGTCGCCAGCGAAACCCTGGCCAATGACGATCCACTCAATATTGTCACCCTGTCGATAGATGATGGTGGTCACTATCACTGGAACGAAAGCGACACGGTGAATACCGAGGAGTACACCGACAGCGCCGACTCGCTGGAAGAGATGCGCCAGCGTATCAGCGCCCTGGTCGCCGCCAGACCCGACACCCAGGTATTCATCCGGGCTGATCGCCACGCCGATTACGGCGCGGTGATCGAAGGCATGGCCGCTCTGCAACAGGGCGGCATCACCCGATTGAGCCTGATTACCGAGGCCCCCTGAAGCATGAAAGCGTTGATCCCGAACACCACGCCACGCCGGGCCCGCCGCGCCGACAGCTGGTTGCTGCCTGCCGCAATCACCCTGCTGTTGCACGGTGGGGCCATCTGGATGCTCTACAGCAGTTGGTCACCCGAGCCGCCAGCCAGCGCACCGCCGTCGGTGATGGTCATGCAGCTGGTCACCCTTCCCAGCCCGGCACCGGAGCCACCCGCGCCTGAACCTGAACCGCTGCCCGAGCCGGTAGTGGAAGCCGAGCCGCCAACACCGGTGGAGCCGCAGGTGGATCAGTCCGAGATCGCCCGCAAACGAATAGAAGAACAACAGGAACGCGAGCGCCTGGAACAGCAACGCCTGGCCGAGCAGCGCCGCCAGCAGAAACAGGAAAGACAACAGCAGGAAGAACGCGCTCATCACGAACAGCAGCAACGTGAATTGGCCGAACAACGCGCCCTCGAAGAACAGCAACGGCTGGCCGCCGAGGCCGAAGCCCAAGCGCTGGCCGACGCTTCGGCGGCACGCCGCGCCGCCGAAGCCGCCGCCATTGCCCAATATCAGCCGATCAGCAAGGAACCACCGGCCTACCCGAGACGTGCCCTGGATCGCGGACTGGAAGGCGACTGTACGGTGAGCTACACGGTTACCCAGGAAGGCCGAGTCAGCGATCCACAGGTGGTCGAAGGGGCTTGTGACGATCCGTCGTTCATCCGCCCGTCTGTGGCCGCCGCCAAGTCCTTCCGCTACCAACCGCGGACGGTCAATGGCCAGCGTGTCGCCGTATCAGATGTGCGCAACACCTTCCGCTACCGCATTCAATAACGAGCAGAACATGAGACAGGAACACCTTCACTACCACGACGACCTGCAAGCGGTCGACGACCGCAAACTCAACCCGAGTCAGGCCGCCGATCTGGACAGCATCATCAACCGCAGCCGCCGCCAGGTACTCAAGGGCGGACTGGCACTGGCCGCCATCGGCCTGTTTGGCGGTGGACTGCTCGGTTGCCAACGCAACCCTGGCACCCCAGGCGCCACCCCACTGCTGGGCTTTACCGGCGTGGCGGCACAGACCGCTGCGGACTTCGATCAGGTACTGGTCGCCGAGGGTTATAGCGCACGGCCCTTCTTCAGTTGGGGCGATGCAGTAATGGATAACGCCCCGGACTGGCTGGATGACGCCTCCCAGGACTGGCAGACCCAGCTGCTCCAGGCCGGCGACAACCACGATGGCATGCACTTCTTCCCCTTCGAGGACGCGCCCAACGCGCATGGTCTGCTGGTGATCAACCACGAATACATCAACCCGACGCTGCACAGCAACGGCTTCAGCTACACCGATCTGGAAGATGGACGGCGTCAGCGTCCGCTGGCTCAAGTACGCAAGGAACAGGCGGCTCATGGCGTCAGCGTGTTAGAGATCCGCCGGGATGCCGATGGCCAGTGGCAGCGGGTGTCCGGTTCGCGTTACCACAGACGCATCAGCGCCATGACACCGATGGCTGTCAGTGGTCCGCTGCGTAGTGATGTCCGCATGCGCACCGCCAGCGACCCGAGCGGTACCGACGTATTGGGCACCTTGAACAACTGCTCGATGGGCGTCACGCCCTGGGGCACCTACCTGACCTGCGAAGAGAACTTCCACAACTACTTCGTCAACCGCGACGCCGCCGACCACGCCAGCCGCCCGACTCACCAGCGCTATGGCATCGGCCAGGGTCAGCGCAGCGCCTATTACGCATGGGAGTCGGTAGATCAACGCTTCGATGCCACTCCTGATCCTTCAGCGGAGCATCAAGGCCATGTAAACGAGCCCAATCGCTTCGGCTGGGTAGTGGAAATCGACCCTTTTGATCCGGACAGCAAACCGATCAAGCGCACCGCCATGGGCCGCTTGAGCCGGGAATGTTCGGTGGTCTCGCTGGGCGATGATGGGCGCATGGCGGTATATTCCGGCGATGACGCCCGGGGTGAATACGTCTGGAAGTTCGTGCCCGATGGACGTCACGATGCCAGCAAGCCTGATGCCAGCCGCCAGCTGCTGGACAGCGGCACCCTGTACGCCGCCCGTTTCAACGAGGACGGCAGCGGCGAATGGCTGCCGCTGATCTGGGGCGAGAACGGGCTGACTGAAAGCAATGGCTTTGCCGACCAGCAGGCAGTGCTGCTCAATGCTCGCGGCGCCGCCGACATCCTCGGTGCCACACCCATGGATCGTCCGGAATGGGTTGCCGTACACCCGGTCAGCCGCGAGGTATACATCACCCTGACCAACAACCGCGACCGCGGCAGCCGCTTCCCGGTGGATGCCGCCAACCCCAGAGCCAACAACCAGCACGGCCAGATAGTGCGCTGGCGCGAAGCCAACGCCGACCCGACCGCCACCCGCTTCGAGTGGGATGTGTTTCTGCTCGCCGGCGACCATCCCGGCGCAGAGGATGCCGATGGCCAGCCGCTGCCGGACAACCTGATCGGCAATATCCAGGGGGACATCTTCTCCTCACCTGACGGCCTGGCCTTCGACGGCGCGGGCCGCCTGTGGATCCAGACCGACTCCGACGAAGAGGCGGCTCACACCGTCAACACCGGCTGCAACCAGTTGCTCTGCGCTGACCCGCAGACCAAAGAAGTACGGCGTTTTCTGGTCGGGCCCCGCGGGAGCGAGATCACCGGCATCACCTGGACGCCCGACTACCGCACCATGTGGGTCAACGTCCAGCACCCCGAGATCAGCTACCCCGCCAGCGACGGCCACAGCCGTCCGCGCTCCACTACCGTGGTTATTACCCACAAGGATGGCCAGGTGATAGGAGTTTAACCCCACGTCCATAACACCCATGCCAACACCAACACAGAACAAGGAACCCCAATGAAACTTCGCACCCTGCTACCTACTTGCCTGCTGCTCACCGGCAGCCTGTTGGCCCCAACCCTGGCCAATGCCGCCGAGCCGGTCCTGCGCTTCGCCATCCTCGGCGACGCCGAACCCAAACCCAAGGCGGAATTCCCCGGTCTGGCCGCCGCCGTCGGCCACGTCAACCACCTGACCGACACCCTGGATCTGGACTTTGTCATCGGTGTTGGCGACATCGCCCACAAGGGCACCGAGCTGCAATACGACGCCGTCACCCCCGTGCTGCAACGCCTGACCCTGCCGTTCTACCCGATCATGGGCAACGAAGAACACGGCGCCAGCGTCGAGCGCTATATGCAATACGCCCAGCGCTGGAATGAAGGCAAGGTAGAAATCGAGGGCCCCAGCTACGTCAGGGAATTCGAGCAATTGGCACTGGTCATGGCCTCACCGGACGAAGGCCGGGACTTCAATGACCAAGGCGTGGCCTGGATCAAACAGCAGATCCAGCAACTGCATCCCAAACCCGTGTTGCTGGTAGTCCACGGCGCCCCCGCCGGCACCTTTCCGGAAAACGCCGACAAGGGCATCCACCATCCCGGCTTTGCCGAAGTCAGCGCCCAGCCCAACCTGATCGCCATGATCTCCGGCGACCTGCATATGGACCTGGAGCGCACCGAGCATTCCAAACAGATCGACGGCGTGCACCACCTGCATATCCCTGCGCTGGAACGCACCAAGATTCCGGACGAAAACCACCACGTGCCGATGTTCCGCGTACTGACGGTGATGGACGATGATCAGGTGCTGGTGGATACCTACCAGGTCGGACTGGATGGCCCGCTGGAGCGGCATGACTATCGCTTCAGCCTGAAGCGTCCGGCCCAGTAATAACCCGGCCTGCGGATGGCCCGTCAGCAGTGGCGGGCTGCCTGAAACGAACATGCCCACCTGCCAGGTATTCATTGTGTCGAGCCGGTGCGATTCATATCGGCCAGCCCGAATTGCCATAATGCGACATTCTTGATTCGAAGCTCCTTCCATACTTGCCGCATTGAACGTGCCCGATGCATGCAAACTGGAGACTCAGATGCTTTCGACCAAGCCCATCCACACGGATGCTGTGGAACACTTCGACGTCGTTATCGTTGGTGCCGGTATTTCCGGGATCGGCTGCGCCAGCATGCTGCGCGAGCAGCACCCCAACTTGAGTTTCGTAATCCTGGAAGCTCTGGAATCCTATGGTGGCACGTGGTTGATTCACAAATACCCAGGCACCCGTTCGGACAGCGACCTGTTCACGTTCGGCTACCATTTCAAATGCTGGACGGGCAAGCCGATCGCCTCACGCGAGCAAATTCTGCAGTATCTGGGATCAGCCATAGAAGATGCTGACCTGGCACCTCATATCCGTTACCGGCAGCGCGTAGAGTCGGCCGATTGGTCGGGCGAGGACAATTGCTGGACGTTGCAGGTCAGTTCGGGTGAGGACCGGCAAACGCTACCCATTCGCGCAGGCTTTCTCTGGATGTGCCAGGGTTACTACCAGCACGCTCAGGGATATATCCCCGAATGGCCGGGTCTGCAGCAGTTCCAGGGCGAAGTCATCCACCCGCAACACTGGCCTGAAAACACGGACCTGGCCGGCAAAGACGTCGTAGTGATCGGATCCGGTGCAACCGCCGCCACGCTGGTTCCTGCTCTGGCTGACCAATGCAGCCAGGTCACTATGCTGCAACGCACACCCACGTATTTCGCCGCCGGCCGCAATGCCGATGCGCTGGTTGATGAACTGCGCAAGCTCGATATAGACGCCGTCTGGATCCACGAAATCATGCGCAGGAAGGCTGTCCGCGACCGGGCGATACTGCTGGAGCACGCGCGCAATGACCCTGAGCGAATCAAACAACAGCTTATCGACGGCGTCAGAGCCTGCCTGCCGGATGGTTTCGATACCGAGCGGCATTTCACCCCACCCTACAAGCCGCTGCAGCAACGAGTGGCCTTCGTGCCTGAGGCAGATCTGTTCAAGGCCATCAGCACCGGTAAGGCCAAGGTAGTCACCGACCACATTGAGACATTTGACGAGAACGGCATTCAGCTGCAATCGGGTCAACGGATCGACTGCGATGTAGTGATTGCGGCCACCGGATTCGAGATGTCAGTGATGGGGGAAATACCCTTCACCGTCGACGGCGCCCCGGTGAGATTTGCCGACACCGTCGGTTATAGAGGGATCATGTTCACGGGGGTGCCAAACATGGCCTGGGTCTACGGCTATGGCTTTTACAGCTGGACTCTCCGGGTCGAGTTGATCGGTAATTTCATCTGCCAGGTGCTCGGACATATGCAGCGCACCGGTGCTAAAAGCGTAGTGCCAGCCCTGCGTCCGGAGGATGCTGGAATGACCCTGATGCCTTGGGTTGACACAGAAGCGCTCAATCCCGGTTACCTCCTGCGTAGCCTGCATCGCCTGCCCAGGCGCGGCGACAAACCAGAGTGGCAGCACAGCCAGGATTATGAATACGAAAAACGAGTCCTGCCGACTGTGGACCTTACCGATCCGATTTTTAACTACACCTACTGAGGCTGCCTTGATGGCAAGCCTGTACATTGGGAGCAAAACAGCATGAAAAACTTCAAAGACGGCGTTGCGGTGATCACCGGTGGCGGTTCCGGACTGGGTCAGGCCCTGGCACATGTCGCGGTCAGCCGCGGTATGAAAGTGGTACTGGCGGATGTACAGGCGGAAGCTTTGGAGCAGACCCTGGAACAGCTCCGAGCGCTGAACGCCGAGGCGATTGGCGTGGTTCTGGATGTCGCCGATGCGGCGGCTGTTGAGATGCTGGCCGAGCGTGCAGAAGCGCATTTCGGTCCGGTCAATTTAATGTTCAACAACGCTGGCGTGGCCAGCGGCGGGCTTATCTGGGAAAGTACCGACAAGGATTGGGACTGGCTCCTTGGGGTAAACGTGAAAGGCGTGGCCAATGGCATCCGCGCCTTCACCCCACGAATGCTAACCGCTGCCGCAGCCAATCCAGGCTACCAGGGTTGCATCGTTAACACCGCTTCTCTGGCAGGCCTGCTGACCGGTCCCGCCATGGGCATCTACAGCGTGTCCAAACATGCCGTAGTGGCGCTGTCCGAATGCTTGTATCACGATCTGGGTCTGGTCACTGAGCAGGTACGAACTGCTGTGCTCTGCCCGTCCTATGTCACCACGAACATCGGCCAGTGCCACCGCGTCCGGCCGGCAGAGCTGACAAATAGCAATGAACCGACTCGCTCCCAGATGGCAACTGCGGCATTATCACAGAACAACCTCAATAATGGTTCGCTGACGGCGGCTGAGGTGGCGGAAATAACCTTCAGAAGTATCGAACAGGATAATTTCTACATATTTCCAACCAATGAGGTACACGACCTGCTCAGGGACCGCTTCAAACACATTGTCGAAGAAGAGAACCCCGATCTGCCCTATGCTCAATCCGAGTTCTTGAATGCACGTAGAGAGCTCCTGAAGGAGGCGATTTCTCGTTGAGGCCAGTTCCCATTCCCATATCAGCAGCTCACTCGTTCGGCTCTTTGAGCCCTGAACTTGATGCGCTGCTGAAGACACATGCGAAGAAACAGCATCTAGTAAAGAAACAGCGACTCTTTCACCGGGGCTCGCCGCCAGATGCCTTGTTCTGCGTAGAGTCAGGTGGAATCCGACTATGCGTTACCGGAGCGAACGGGCGTGAATCGCTGCTTAACATAGCAACGCCAGGCCATTGGTTTGGCGAAGCATCCGTTTTTACCGGAGAGAACCGCATCCACGATGCCTTTGCGGTTCTTGAAACTGAGCTTCTGGTAGTACCAGCCCAGACGTTTCATACGATCGTCGACCATCGTCCGGAATTTCTGTTGGAATTTCTGAGACTGATGGGCTTGCGTTACAAAGCCACACTTGAACGTATGGATGAAAACGCCATTCAGCCGTTGCCGGCAAGACTCGCCAGCACAATGCTGGAGCTTTTTCGTGCAGAGATTACGCAACTGACGCTTGGCGAGAACATTACGCTGCACGTGTCTCAGGAGGATCTTGGACAGATGCTCGGAGTCTCCCGGCAAAGCGTGAATAAAGTGTTGAAAGAGTGGGAGGAGCAAGGGTTCATTGAGGTCAGCTATCGTAGCCTGGTCGTGCTGGAGCCAGCAGCCCTTGAAGCTTCTATTTGTTCCCCCTGATGCGGCCCGAAGCGCTTCACACATCGCCTCAGCGAGGGCGGCTGGCTCGTGCTGGGGGGGTCGCCGAGGTCGCCCCTCCTATCCGGTAGGTGCCTGTTTGCAGCCCCCTATTCTTCGCGCCACCGCACCCTGCTGGTTCTCACTCACCACCACCAACCGATCATCCCGGCAATGCAGGATGATCGATTCGGGCTCATAGTCTCCTTCGCGAAGCACTACCAGTTCCAGCAGGTCACCCCAGAGCCGGGCGGCTTCCAGCTCGGCGAGCTGGTCATCTACCCAGACTTCTCCGGACAACTGCTGATAGCGTTGCTCAAGCTCAACCTGGTAATTCTTTCCTTCCATCTGCCAGTGCCAGACGCCCTCGACTCTGGCTGGCACCACCCACAGGAAAATACTGTCGTACTTGGCAGGAATCCGCCGGTCCGGCTTCCAGTCACCCATATCGAAGGTGTGGGAAACGATCCGCGTGCCGGGCCGCAACTCTGCCAGCAGGCGTGGCCGCAACGCCAGGTTGATATGGGGCAGAAGAAACATGCTCACTACGCTGGCGGGAGAGAAGTCCACTTCCAGCAGATCATGCTCAACGAAGCAGACCCGGTCATCGACGCCCATCTGTTCGGCATAGGCCTGCGCCAACGCGACCCGGCCGGAATCTATTTCCACACCCACTGCCTGAGCGCCGTAATCCCGCGCCGCTGCCACCACAATACGCCCGTCACCGGAACCGAGGTCAAAGAGCACATCATCGGACTCGACCGCAGCCAGGTCCAGCATCGCCTTGACCACATCCTCGCCGGTTGGCACAAAGGGCACGTCAAGGTGCATGCCGAGCTCATCAAATTCAACCGATAAATCACTGAACAAGGGCAGGCTCCGTTAGAAATTTCCATCATGGTAACCCATCCGTAACATTCACGGCCCGGCCAGCCAGTTGTTGATAATCATTAGCATTTATATATAATTCGCATCCAGCTTTAGTCATGCCTCCGCGGCCCAACCACACCCAGTGCGCCGCCAGGGTTTTCTGTTTCTCTGGATGGAGCTCCTTGTGTCGCGCAGTCATTCAGCTGTCTTTGCTGCATCCCCGCTTGCCCTGCTTTTGTGTCTGGCACTGCCGGTTACCGCCGCCAGGGCAATGGATGCGGATGTACAACCCCATGAGCAAGAGACTGAAGCCGCCGATGCCGCCTCGCTGAAGTTGGGTGATGTGCTGGTCAAAGGCCAGCGCCGAAACTATGAAGGCTCCCGGGAGGTCGATCGGGAACAGATCGAGAAGATGCCCGCCGGCAACGGCGATATCACCAGTCTGCTGCGCACCAATCCGGCGGTGCAGTTCGACAACAGTCAGCTCAACAGCAAGACGCCAGGGGAAATCTCCCCAGCCAATATCAGTATCAATGGTCAACCCCACTGGCAGAACCTGTTCACCCTGGATGGCATGGGAATGAACAATGATCTCGATCCGGGCAATACCGCCAATAACGCCAGCGAACTGCCCGGTCGCAGCCAGGGCCTGGCCATCGATACCGATCTGCTGGACAGCATCATCGTGCATGACAGCAACGTGCCGGCCTCCTTCGGTGGCTTCAACGGCGGGGTAGTGGACGCCAGGACCCGCGACCCGAAACGTGAACTGTCGGGCAAGCTCTCGCTGCAGATGTCCCGCTCCGAATGGACTGAGTACCATCTGGATGAAAACGATCCCAACCTGGATGAGTTCGATGCGGCTCTCGGCACCGGCAACCAGCCGGAATTCGACAAGATCATCACCCGCGCGACCCTGGAAGGTTATCTGACAGATAACGTCGGCCTGCTTGGCAGTTTCTCGCGCAAGCAGTCCACCATTCCCACCCGTATCTTCGGCCTGACTCACGATACCCCCGAGGCCAACCAGCAGCAGGATCGAGAGCTGCTGATCGATAACTACTTTCTCAAGGCCGTCTGGGATATCAACCCCGCCCTGCGCCTGACCGGCTCGCTCACCCATGCACCGGAAGAAGATCGCGGTTACGGCAGCAACGCCCGGAGCTCCTATCGCGTTACCACGGCCGGTGGCGATGCCTTTAACCTCGCCCTGGATTGGAAGTCGCCCTTAGGTCTGATCAGCCAGAAACTGGGCTGGAGCGATCAGCAGAACGCCCGCGACTCGGGCGCTGACTATATGCGTATCTGGCGCTCCTCTGAGTCCAAGAACTGGAGCGGCAGCATCCTCGCCAGCGAAGGTGGCTTCGGTGATATCGAACAGGTGCAGAAGGGGCTCAGCTACCAGGTTGATATGCATTGGAATACCCTGCGTACAGGGCCGGTCAGCCATCAGTTGCAGACCGGCATTGCACTGGATCATCAGCGGGTCCACTTCGAACGGACCTCACCACATTACAGCAATGCGCTGAACAAGACCGCCCCCACCGACTGGTGCGCTCCCAACGACCCCTGGTGCTCCGTCGGCGACACCGTCAACGGCTGGCCCGGCCAGTACATGACCGAATACAGCATGCTGGAAGCCGGCGAAGTGGAATTCAGCACCCGGCAATGGGCGGTCTACCTGCAGGACGACATCCAATACAAACGCCTCAGCCTGCGCCCCGGCGTACGCGTCGACAGCGACAACTACATGGACCAGACCACCATCTCGCCGCGCTTTGCCGCCGAGCTGGATGTGCGGGGCAACGGCAACACCCTGGTTACCCTCGGCGCCAACCGCTATTACGGCCGCAACCTCTATACTTACCGCCTGCGCGAATCGCTGGAGCAGATGGAGATCAGCTACAACCGGGAAGACCAGAACGCGCCCTGGATCGCCGGCGAGCGCTCCCCGGCCGGCAGCAAGTTCAGCCAGCTGGATATCCCCTACAACGATGAACTGTCACTCGCGTTCAGCCATATCCGCTGGAGCACCCGCTTTACGCTGAAGTACGTCGAGCGCAAGGCCCGCGATCAGGTGTCCCGCGCCTGGGGCTCGCAGATCGGCCAGCCATCGGAGGACCCCGATCAGCTGAAATCCAACTACTACACCTATTACAACGGCGGCCAGAGCGACAGCGAGATCTGGTCACTGACCATCAGTCCCATGCTGCCCTTGCAGTTGCGCAACAGCTGGACCACCTTCGACCTGGCCATCGACTGGAGCGACATCAACAGCTCGGGACTCAACGACTACACCAGCAGTATCGGCATGCTCTGGGTCGATGACCCGCTGATCATGTACGACGGCAGCGCGATGCGTTATTCCGAGCGCCCGGCGGACAATTACAACCGCCCCTGGACGGTACGCCTGGCAACCACCACCGTCATCCCCGAGTGGGATCTGAGCTGGACCAACTTTTTCCGCCACCGCAGCGGCTATCGTCGCGTCGCCATGACCGGTCAGTTTGTCGAACACCAGGGTGACCTGCTGCGCGAATGGATGGAACAGGATTACGGCTCGACCCTGACCTGGGATACCCGCATCAGTTGGGAAAAACCCGTCACCCGCAAGCAGGCCGCTTTCGTCAACCTGGATGTGACCAACCTGCTGAACAAACGCATCGCCAGTACCGCCGACAAGAACAGCATCGGCTATGAAGTGGGCCGACAGTTCATGGTGGAAGTGGGGTACCGTTTCTGATGCCACTGCCAAGATCACTCCAATACAATATCGTCTTTTTCCTGCTGAGCTGTTGGACGCTATCTGCCCGCGCTGAGCCTTGCTCCGAGCAACCGGAGCAGCAAGCCAGCTGTTTGCGCGCTCTTTATGAGCAGCCGATAGCGCAATGGCCCAAACCCACCATCATGGGGGACGGCCCCTGGCAGGAACTGGCGCCACTGCCCACCCGCGCCGAATGGTTGGCCCAGGGCGGCTACGATCCGCAACGCGCCCGGCTAGGCGAAAAACTGTTTCTTGATCCCAGGCTGTCGCGCTCCGGGCAGATCGCCTGCGCCTCCTGCCATGAACCCTCAGAAAACTTCGCCGATGGCCGGCGCTTCTCTTTCGGTCATGATCGCCTAGTCGGGCGGCGCAATTCGCCCTCGGTCACCACTGGTGCTCTGCTCGGCCCTTTCTTCTGGGATGGCCGCAGCAATACGCTGGAAGAACAGAGCATGCATCCCATCGAAGACCCGCTGGAAATGGCCTTCAGCGTACCCGAACTGCTCGACCGTCTGAACGCCGATGGCCCCTATGCCGAGGCGTTCGCCACCGTGTTTGGCGACGGCGCCATCACCCGCGAGCAGCTCGGCCTGGCACTGGCCGATTACCAGCGTAGCCTGTTGCCGCAACGCAGCAGCCTGGACAGCTTTATGCGCGGTAACAAGCAGGCGCTGACCGATCAGCAGATACAAGGCTTGCACTTGTTCCGCACCCAGGGCCACTGCATGACCTGCCACCACGGCGTGGCGCTCAGCGACCGCCGGTTCCATAACCTGGGGCTGACCTATTATGGCCGTGACCGCTTCGAGGACTGGGGTCGTCAGGAAGTCACCGGCAACCCCACCGACATCGGCAAATTCCGTACCCCCAGCCTGCGTCAGGTCAGTCGCACCGGCCCCTGGATGCACAACGGCCTGTTCCCCCTGCGCGGCGTGCTGAACATGTACAACGCCGGCATGCCTCGCCCCCAGCCCCGGGAAGATCAGGCCGACGACCCGCATTTTCCGCAGACCTCGGAATTGCTGGTGCCGCTGAATCTGGATAGACAGGAGCTGGCGGCGCTGGAAGCCTTTCTGCAAACACTCTGAGTGCAGGGTGGAAAAAAGTCTGGAGTTGGTTTAGCGTAGGAAAATCAAACGGTCGTTTGACAATCACAGCAAAACGGAACGACAGACAATGAATGCCGCTACCCAAACGCCTGAAATACAGGTCCATTGCGAGAAAATCACCATAACCGCCAGTGATGGCTACGTTCTGACAGCCTATCGTTATCAGGCTCAGGGCGAGGCCAGGGGCAATCTGCTGGTGGCCGGCGGCACCGGCGTACCGCAGCGGTTCTACCGGCGATTCGCCGAGTACGCAGCGCAGCGCGGCCTGAACGTGTTGACCATCGATTACCGCGGCTCCGGCGAGTCGCAACCCGCCTCGCTGAAGGGGTTCGAGATGTCCTATCTGGACTGGTCACAGAAGGATCTGGCAGCTGCCGTGGATCTGTTGAGCAAAGAGGACCTGCCGTTGTACTGGGTCGGTCACTCGTTCGGTGGTCATGCCATCGGCCTGTTGCCCAATCATGACCGTCTCGCGGCGTGCTACACCTTCGGCACCGGTGCCGGCTGGGCCGGTTGGATGCCCAGGGGCGAGGGACTGAAAGTCCGCTTTTTCTGGAATGTCATGATGCCGGCAATCGTGTCCTGGAAAGGCTATATGGCCTGGAGCGTGCTGGGCATGGGCGACGACCTGCCGCTGGGCGTCTACCGCGACTGGAAGCGCTGGTGCGGTTTTCCGCACTATTATTTCGACGATCCGACCATGGGCTGGGTGAAGCCCCTGTATGCGGCGGTGCAGACACCCTGCGCTTTCATCACCTCGACCGATGATCCCTGGGCGCCGCCGAGCTCACGCGATGCTTTCGCCAAGGGCTACAGCAACACGCCGAAGACCATTGGCAATATTCAACCCGCGGCCGGTAACCGGCCAATCGGGCATATGGGCTATTTTCGCAACGAATCACAGCCGTTCTGGGATGATGCGGTGAGCTGGCTGCTGGCACAGTCAGCAACGAACGGCCAGGTAGCCGGGCTGGTTTAAACGGCAAGGGCGCCGCTGGCAGGCTTCATCAGAAGCCTTCCAGCACTATCTTGCCGATGGTATGCCCGCCTTCGATCATCCCGTGCGCCTTGCGCAGATTGGCTGCGTTGATCTGACCGAGATGCGCGCGGTCCATCGCACGAATGACGCCTTCATCCAGCAACTCAGCGACGCGGTTGAGGATGTCGTGCTGACGCTGCATGTCAGCGGTCTGGAACATCGACCGGGTGAACATGGATTCCCAGTGAACTGAAATGCTCTTGGCCTTGAACACACGCAGATCCAGCGGCTCGGGATCATCGATGATGCCAAGTCGCCCCTGGGGCGCCATGACCTCTCCAAGCGCCGCCCAGACCTCAGCGCTGGTGTGGGTGGAAAAAGCAAAATCGACCAGCCCGATGTTCAGGTCGAGGATCTGGGAAACCAGCGGCTTGCTGTGATCAATCACATGGTGCGCACCCATATCCCGCACCCATTGCGCGCTTTCCGCACGTGAAGCACTGGCAATAACCGTGGCGCCCGCCTGGCGCGCCAGCTGAATGGCGGCTGACGGCACACCACCGGCGCCACCCAGCACCAGCAATATCGGCGAGCTATCGGTGGCATTCTGCGGCATGCCGAGACGATCAAAGAGCATCTCGAAGGCGGTGAGCATGACCAGCGGCACCGATGCCGCAGCGGCGGGATCGAGGTTACGCGGCTTGTGTCCGACGATGCGCTCATCTACCAGCTGCCACTCGGCATTGGAGCCCGAGCGCTGAAGCTCACCGGCGTAGAACACCTCATCGCCGGGCTGGAACAACGTCACCTCCGGCCCCACCGCCTCGACCACGCCGGCGGCATCGTAGCCGAGTACCCGCGGCTCCTCAGCCGAGGCGCTGAATACTTGTCGACTCTTGATGTCCCGCGGATTAACCGATACCGCCTGCACGCGCACCAGCAGATCGTGGCCGGTCGGTGTTGGCTTGGGCAGTTCAAGGTCGATCAGCGCCTGATCATTGTCGATTGGCAATTGCTCGGTATAACCCACAGCTTTCATGTCAGTCTCCCCTCGGAATATACGCACAGGATAGCCAGCTGAACGCGCGAGGGCCACTTGCACGGGAAGGATCTGGTACTCCGCGTGGGATACTGAAGCCGGAGCGCGGAGCGCCCGAGCAAGCTAAATCAGCAAGCGGCGCTCAGAAACGCCCGCAGATGCGTCATGAACACCTCCGGCTGATGGTGGTGCAGATTATGCCCGGCATCCGCAATGCTGATCACCTCGGCCTGAGCGAAATGTCGGATACGACCGTCATCCTGCGGGTTTGACGCCCAGCTCTCAGCGCCATACATCAACAGTACCGGGCATTCGATGGCTTGCCACAGATCACTGGCTTCAACCGAAGCCACCTCCGCCGCACCAAAACCGCGTATCTGATGATCATATTTCCAGCGCCACTGGCCATTCTCGTTGGGCCTGAGTCCACGCTCACAGACATACTCGGCCAACTCACGACTCAGCAGCGGATCATGTCCCATCAGCCGTTCCACCGCCGCCTCGACACTGGGGTACTGGCTGGGACCAAGCCGGTCCAGTTCGCGCACCCGCTCGACCCATTCGCGTAGCTGCTCGCGGCGTGACTTCGCATCCCGCTTGGCGCGCGCCTCGGGCGAAAACCCCAAGCCCTCGATAACGCATAAACGGCTGACCTGCTCCGGAAACAATGCCGTGTAATGGACGGCAATATTGCCCCCCAGCGAGTGCGCCACCAGGGTCGCCGGACGGTCACCCAATTCAGCCATCAACGCCGCGATGTCCGGCACAAAGTCGGGAATGGCATAGGCGCCTCCCGTGCTCCAGTCACTGTCACCATGGCCGCGCAGATCCGGCACCACCACATGCCAGTCGGTAGACAACTGGCATGCCAGATGGTCCCAGACCCGCGCATGCTCCAGGCCACCGTGAATCAGGATCAGCAGCGGTGCCTCAACATTGCCCCAGTCCAGGTAGTGCAGTCGCAGCCCTCGGGACCGATAAAAACGGCTCTGCGGCTCATCAGCGGACGACATCGGCATGTGCTCGGTATGACCCATTGTTTGCATTCTCATCAGCTCCTTCAGGATGCCCAGTATAGAGTTGGGCGCCGTCAAAGGCGCGCCTTACCTGCTGCCAATCAGTTACACTTCCGAGCGCTGCCGCGGCTCGCCATGGCAAGGCAAGTTCAGGCACGGAAGCCCAGGAAGGGCTTAACCATACCGATTTACAGTGAGAATATGAAAATGATCAAAAAGACATGCTGCATCACCCTGACTCTGGCGCTGGGCCTGACCGCAGGTGCAGCCCAGGCCTTCAGCCTTGGCGACGCCGCCAAACTGACCACAGCCGTTGCCGCGCCTGAATCCTCCGCCGCCAGATCCGCGGAACTGGTGACCAAGCTGACTGACCTGAACGTCAGCTCGGAGCAGGCAGTCGGCGGCACCAGTGCACTGCTCAACCTGGCGAAAAACCAGCTGGCAGGCGCAGATTACACGCAGCTGATGAACAGCGTCCCTGCCCTGCAGAACCTCAGCGACAACAGCCTGAGCAGCCAGGCTGGTGCAGTCAGCGGCCTGCTGGGCAAGGCTAACCCCCTGGCAAAAACCGCCGCACAAAGCGAAATGCACAGCCTCGGCGACGTGGGTAATGCCTTCTCGGGTCTGGGCATGGACGCCGGCATGATCAGCCAGTTCGCCCCGGTACTGCTGCAGTTCATCGGCGGCCAGGGCGTCAGCCAGCCGCTCATGAGCAGCCTGGCAAGCATCTGGACTACGCCCGCTACCGCGCCCTGAGGGCAGCGGTGAAGTTCCGGCGTATCGGCTTGGATCAGTCCAGCGGATGCGCCGGAAAGAAGCGTTTGAGCTGTGTGACCAAATGCTCGTAATGAATGGGCTTGGGCAGGAAATCGACAGCGCCATTGCGGAACAGGCCGATGACATCATCCATATCAGCATGACCTGAGGTAATGATGATGGGTATTGCGCGCTCGTGCTCGTCACGCTCGTTGAGTATCTGCAGCAGACGCAAACCACTCTGATCAGGCATGCGCAAATCGGAAATGATCAGGGCTATATCGGGATTTCTATCCAGAGCGATCAAGGCCTCACTGATATTTCCTGCACAAACACACATGAAGCCGAGGGTCACCATCGCCTCGTGAAGCTCGATGAGAATATCTTCATCATCATCAACCAATAGAATTTTGTTCATGCAGGTCGCTCGCTAATCGCATATGAGTCTTGAATATCAAGAGAATCAGCCGGGGCGTTATCTCCAGCTGGCAGAGTCAACAGGAAACATGCGCCCTCGCCACTGCTCTCTACACTCAACTGGCCGCGCATCTGGGTGATGATGCCGTAGCTGACTGACAACCCCAGCCCGGTTCCTTCGCCTACCGGCTTGGTCGTGATAAAGGGCTCAAAGATACGGTCCAGCGGCACTTCGCTTATCCCTCCACCACTATCTTCCACCGTAATGAAGACGTTTTCATTGTCCTCCCAGCAATGAACAAAGACCCACCCCGGACTATTTGGTTCCTTTGCTGCGCGTTGACTGACGGCGTATTGCGCATTCAGCAACAGGTTGATCAATACCTGTTCCAATCTGTCCTGATGGCCATTGACTCTCGATACCATTGCTAATTCGGTTTCAAGCCTTATATCTTTCAGCTCCATTCCTTCACTTACCAAAGAGACCGCTTCCACCACCGCTTCAGCTGGGTCGAACAACACACCTGTGATCTCCGAGCGGCGACCGAAAATACGCACATGATCGACGATTTTCGATGCTCTGTTCACTTGGCTCTCAAGCCTCTGCAACTTATCCTTGAGGTAGTCGAGGTTCAGGTCATCAGTACCCAGACGTTTCACCAGGTTAGTCAAGGCCATGCGCATGACGGTAAGCGGTTGATTCATCTCATGCGCAAGCCCGGTGGCCATCTCGCCCAAGGTGGCCATTTTCGCCCCTTGATACAGCTGCTCACGGGCATCATGGATCTCGGTATCATCGCGACTGACGGCCTGCACCTCGATGAGGCGTCCGCTGTCATCAAAGATGCCCCGCTGCGCCCAGACCCACCAGGCACGGCGGTTACCCGGCAGTTGCAGACAGACCTCGCGGTTGTTCACGGGTTCGCCCGGGACCATTCTCGCGATTCGCTGCAACACCACCTCTCGATCATCCTCGGACAGAAATCGCCCAATATTGATACCCTCGACCTCTCCCGCATCAACTCCCAACGCAGCAGCCATGTGCTTATTGGCAAAGGTAAGAGTCAGGTCTGGCCGATACCGACAGATGATGGCGGGAGAATCCTCTACCAGAATTCGATAACGCTCTTCACTTTTGCGTACCAACTCTGACGCTTCGGTCGCCTCGGTCACGTCCATCAACAGCCCCACCACCTCAACCGGCATCCCCTGGTCGTTACGCAGGAGTTTGGCTTCATCCAGTACCCAGTGATAGATCCCGTCGCTGTCCCGCACCCGATAACGGCTACTGGTGT
Source organism: Pseudomonas sp. FME51 (assembly GCF_014897305.1). NCBI lineage: Bacteria > Pseudomonadati > Pseudomonadota > Gammaproteobacteria > Pseudomonadales > Pseudomonadaceae > Pseudomonas > Pseudomonas sp. FME51. The sequence continues at coordinate 142,140 of NZ_JABUYN010000009.1, forward strand.
AGCCTGTCTGCAGCAAAGTCTTGGTGCGTTCGTAGTACAGCTGCCGATCCTCCGGATGCAGAAAGCTGGAAAAGGCATTGTGTTGCCAGTCGTTCAGGGTCCAGCCCAGCAGCTGATACAGGCTGGCACTGCAGAATTCGAAGGCCAACGCGCCATCGTTATAACTCTGAATGAAGATCACCGCCGGTGCGTTATCCAGCAGCCCCTCCAGGCGGGCCCGGGCGGCAGCAGTCTTAGCTTCCTGCTGCCGCAGATCGCTTATGTCCATGGTATAGCCGACCACCTTCGGGGCCCTACGGCCCACCACCTCCCCACTCAGCCGGTACCAATGACGGCCATCCCGAACCCGCAGGCAGATCGATTCACTGAAGCCTTCCCCCCTTACTGTCAATTCCCGCAGACGGTCGAGGGCCAGCTCGCGATCAACCGGATCGAATACCGTCAATGACTCTTCCAGACTGATGTCACCCTCTGCGCTCAGTTCAAGCCCCATGGTCTCGGCGAGGTTCGGCGCCATGCTGACCCGTTGGGTATCAGGGTCATACTCCCACCAGCCAATATCCATCACCCGCTGCAGCACGCTGTTGCGCCGCAAGCTCTGTTCCACCCGCAGATGGCGCACCCCTGAACTCAAGGGCGCCGCGAACAACATCAACATGCCGACCCAATCGGCCTCGCTGAAGAAAGGCGTCTGCCGCTGGCTGTCAACGCCGGCCACCACCAGCCACGCCCGCACACCATCATGCTCCCGGTAGGGCACCAACCAGGCCGACTCGTGACTCATGCTGCAATGCCAGGTCTGCGGCACCGATTTGTCGGCATCCAGCAGCAGCTGGTGCAGATCGGTGGAATGCCAGGAGAACGGCGGCGCATCCGGCAGGCTGGCATGGGCATACAATGACCAGCCGCGATCGCCCGGCAGCAACAACCCGAGCCACGGAATCTGCAAACGCAAGCGCAGCCCCTCCAGCCATTCCACCGTCAGGCCCTGCATGCACTCAGGCTCTGCTTCGCGCATCCGCAAAGCCTGATGCACCGAGTAATCGAGTATCTGCCGGCGGCGCTCTTCCAGCTGCAGGCGCAGCACCATTGCGGTGTTATCCAGCAGGCACAGCAACCAGCCATCGCCCTGGCGCAGAAGGCCACCCTGGAAATACAGCAGCTGCCCCCGGCGACCATGCAGCACGATGGACGACAGTTGGGCCGGCCAGGTATCCGGTGAGCCATCTATCTCAGTGGCTGGCTGAGCCAGACAGGCACTCAGGGGGACACCCGAAAGCACCTCGTCAGCAAGTAACCCCCGCAGCTCCGCACTGGCGTCCAGGATCCAGCCCCGGTGGTCCATCTGCAGGTAACACCCCTGAACCACATCCGCAACAGCAGTCTTTGCAGGCAATGGGGATTGTCTATCGCGAAACCGGAACCGGAACCAGTTCATGCTCATACTCCTGTGCCAAATTCGCAGATTGCAGGGGAAACAGCCCGGCCACAATACGCAGATGGCCTAATACCTGTCTGACCAGAGACGCCTGGTTAAACTGCTATCATAGCTGGCTCGGACCGATGCAATGGATCATCAAGACTGTGGAAATCTCCATTACCTGCCTGGCCCCAGCCAGCCTGCTCGCCTGGGGTATGTGCTGCGCGCTGCTGGACGCCCGGCAACGCCGCATCAGCAACGTCTTGACCCTCGGCTGCGGCGCGGTGGCCACCGCCTTTCTGATATGGACCGGACACAGTTTTACCGGTGTTACACCCGGCCCGGTCATGCTCGGCCTGCTGCTGGCCTTGCTGCTCAGCCTGCCGGGATATATCGGCGGCAGAATGGGCGCCGGCGACGTCAAGCTGCTGGCCGCGCTGGCACTGGCCAGCAGCCCCCTTCACGTACTGGGGACAGTCGCCGGTGCGGCAGTCGCCATGCTGACATGGGCGCTTGCCGGCCCGTTCATCTGGCGGCGGCTACCGCCCTCCAGCCGATACCATCTGGCCATGATGGACCCGGCCAACCGCAATCGTCTGCCCTACGCGCCGTTCTTCTTCTGCGGTCTTCTGGCCAGCATCCTCTGGCTGCATTGACCGCTGCGGCGCTGAGCCCAGATCAGCGCTCGAAGCTACCACCGTCGTCCTCACCGAAGTATTCCGGTATCGGGTGGCTGTAGCTGTCCAGCAGGCGTTGCATGCTCCGTTCACGTTCTGCAGGGGTCGCCGTCTGTACGCGCTGGCGGGCAGCGGCGTTGCCTTCGCGCTGCACTTGCAGCCACATCTCGGTCTGCGTCTCGGGACGCTCCGCCACCAGCGGCGGCGCAGCATCGCCGGCGACCAGAATGCAGGAAGTAACCGCCAGCGCCAGGCCAGCCAGTATCCGGGTACACATAGGCATCTCATTCTTCATCAGGTAGGCACTCCATGACCGCCAACCCGGGCGTACTCGCGCTCGATGATCGGCACACCAACAGGGGACGGACGCTAGCGGAGGGTTTCTGCTCCACGCTGCGAATCTGGCGCGCAGCGCCATCGAGCGGAGCAGCTTCTTCCAAGGCCCAGGCGCGAGCGGCAACCGACAGCGGTATCGGCGTCACCGACCGTGCCGATGCCGAAGCTCCAGCGACATCGCGAACCGGGACCGGGGTCCGCGCAGGGGTCGGTGTTAGCGCAGGGGTCGGGGCTGTAACTGGTGCAGCGACCGGGGTTCGAGTCGTCGCGGACACAGCGGCAGGTACGCTGGCGGCTGAGCGCACGGGCGCGACGGCCGCTGCCAGTGAGGCCACCGCCGCAGCAGCTCCCTCCGGCTCCGGGGTAGCCAATGGCTGCACGGCCACCGCTGGCGTCGGCGCACTGGTAGCTTTGTTACGCATGCTCCGGGCCCGCTGCTCGGCACGCTTAAAGTCATCACTACTGAGTCCCTTAGCGCTGACCAGCTCCCGAGCGCCCTGCCAGTTGCCCTGATAGATCAGCAAAGCCAGTAAGTTCTGTGGCGCGCCCCTGGAATTTTCGTTCAGCTCCATGGCGGTGAGCAGCTCGAAGCGTGCCTCGGACAACCGCTGCTGGTTCATGTACACCACACCCAGATCGTTGCGGATCGCCTCATTGGCTGGCGACAGACTGGCAGCGTTGCGCAAGTAGCCCTGCGCCTCGGTGTAACGGCCCCGCGCAGCCTCGGTCTGCCCGAGCCCATGGTTGGCATCCGCCATCAGACAGCTGTTCAGCAGGCTGCCATACAGTGTTTCGGCCTCACTGCCATGGCCCAGCACACGCAGCAGACGGGCCTTGCTCAGGCGCACCTGCGGTATGTCACTGGGCAATCGCTCGAGGTTGGCCAGCGCCGCATGCCGGCGCCCGGCACTGGCCATTTCCTGGGATAGCCCCAGCACCAGCTCCTGATCAGCGGTCAGGGGCTCACAGCTCCTGGGCGCGCTCGCGTCCTTTTGCACCAGCCAGGGTGATTCGCTCACCGAGTTACTGGCGCACCCGGCCAGACTTCCAGCCAGTAGCAGCATCGCAGTGACTCGCTTCATCCCATATCTCCCAACGCCTGAATAATTGCCACAAAACCCGGGCCTGCCAGTACGATCAGCAGCGCCGGAAAAAGAAACAGCATCATCACCACGGACATCTTTGCCGACATCTTGGAAACGCGTTCCTGCAGAGTGGTCATGCGCCGGTCATCCAGCAGCTCCTTCAACGACAGCAGCGACGCCATCGCCCCACCACCCTGATAGATCAGCTGTTCGAGAATGGCGAAGCAGTCGGTCATGTCGTCCACTTGCATCAACAACGCCACCTCACGCAACTCCCGCCCCAGCTCCAGCCCTGCATCCACCCGGGCCAGCACCTGACGCAGCTCCTTGGCCATTTCCGGCAGAATCACCTTTCCTTCACTGGCCAGCACGCGCAGCGCCTGTTCCACCGTCATGCCGACATCGAACAGCATGCGCAGCATGGGGATCATCAGCGAGACTTCCTCAGCCAGCCGTTCCTGACGCTGCCGCACCTTGGATGCCAGCACCCGTTTGGGAATCAGGTAGCCGATACCGAAAGCGAAGAAGGGTGCCAGCCAGGGCAGCGCCGGTGGCTCCTGCAGACTGGCCTGCCACACCAGCGCCAGCAGCGTCAGCGCCAGCGGCACGGCGATCTGGATGGCAAAAAACAACCCCCGCCGCTGACTGCTGCGCCAGCCCAGGCGCAGCAGCAGGGTCAGGGTTTCCGGGTCCGACTTGCCCAGCTGGGTCGCCCACCGGCGTTCGCCCAGCTGCTGCCGCGCAGCGCCACCCTGCTTGTCCCCCAGCCGCGCCATCATCTGGCGCGCCTGCAGATGCTCACGCACCCCAAGAGACATCACCAGCGCCCCCGCCAACAACAGCAATACCCCACTGAGCAGCAACAGGTTCATCTAGATGCTCCTCATCATGCGCCACAGCAGCCAGGTGCCGATCACCTGCAGCCCAAACGCCACCATCAGCACCAGGCGTCCACCGGACTGTTCCCACATATTCAGCAGCATCTGCGGGTTACTGAGAAAGATATAACCGCCCATGGCCAGCGGTAGCCCACCCAGCACCACCGCGCTGATGCGGGTTTCGCCGGTCAGTGCGCGCAGCTGCCGCGCCGCCCGGTCCCGATCACGGATCATGCCGATCAGGTTGTTCAGCAGCTCGCTGGCGTTGCCGCCATAGCGCTGGTTGACCGCTATACCCATGGCCAGGATGTGAAACTCGTCGCGCTCATACAGCTCGGCGAAATCTTCCATCGCCTCGGCCAGCGGCATGCCGCGCTCCACCGCTTTGCGGGTTCGCGTCATGGCGCCATGCAGCGGCTCCTGGCAGCTTTCCATGCTCAGCAGCATGCCATCACCCAGCGTGCGACCAGACTTCAAGCTACGTACCACGTGATCGAGAAACTGCGGCATCTGGCCGATCATGCGTTGCAGACGTCGGCTGTACTGCCACATCATGAGCAGACGCAACAACACCAGCGGGCCCAGCAGCATGATCAACAGCGCCAGCCAGCCGCCGAGCACCATGGCGAGGAATGCCACCAGCAGCCAGGCCACCAGCAACAGTACCGCCAGCCAGGACGGCATGCGCAAACCCGAGCGCAGCAATTCACGCTGAAATATGCCCATCTTCACGCGAACCGGCTGCGCCTGGCCCTCAGCCAGGCGTTCCACCACCCGTTCGGACTGGGCATCACGCACACCCCGGCGCATCAGCCACACACCGCCGATCAGCATGAGCAGGCAGAGCAGCAGCGCCAGGTTCATCGCCGCGGCATTCCCGGCTGGTTGGTCTCGGGGCGCAGTTTTTCACCTGCCGGATTCAGTGCCTCACGCACGAAGCCGCCATGGATACCATGCTCCAGACGAAACAGCGTATTGGTCACATAGTGATCCTCGCGCAGGCCGACCACTTCCAGCACCTCGGCCACGCAACGCCGGCCATCGCTGGTCCGGGTCAGCTGGACGATCACATCGATCGCCGAGCAGATGGTCTGACGCAGGGTGCGGTCCGGCACCTGAATACCCGACAGCCCCACCAGAGTCTCCAGTCGCAGCAGCGCATCCGACGCCGAGTTGGCGTGCACCGTGGTCATGGAACCGTCATGCCCGGTATTCATCGCCGTCAACACATCCAATACTTCGACGCCGCGAATCTCGCCCAGCACGATACGATCCGGACGCATGCGCAGGGCGTTGCGTACCAACTCCCGGGCGGTCACCTCACCATGCCCATCGGCATTCGGGGGACGCGTTTCCAGGCGCACAACGTGGTCGTGCTTGAGCTGCAGTTCGGCGGTGTCTTCAATGGTGACGATGCGCTCACGCGGATTGATCATCTGGCTGAGCATGTTCAGCAATGTGGTCTTGCCGGTACCGGTACCGCCGCTGACCAGCACGTTGCAGCCCTTTCTGACCATCAGATGAAAGAAGTCCAGAATCGCCTGATCCAGCGACCGGGTGGCCAGCATGTCAGTGCTTTTCAACATATCGCGGCTGAATTTGCGCACCGACAGGCAGGGGCCATCCAGCGCTACCGGCGGGATCACCGCATTGATCCGACTACCATCGGGCATCCGCGCATCGACCATCGGTGAGGATTCATCCAGACGTCGGCCCAACGGCGCCAGAATCCGCTGAATGACCCGCAGCAGATGCTGATCATCCATGAAACGCAGATCGCTGTGTTGCAGTACGCCATTGCGCTCAACAAAGATCCGCTGCGGTCCATTGACCAGAATCTCGCTCACGGTGCGATCACGCAGCAGCACTTCCAGCGGACCGAAACCGACCAGCTCATCGACCAACTCTTCGGTCAGCCGATCAGCTTCATAACGTGAAATGGCAAACTGCGAGCGTCGGGTATATTCAGTCACCCGGTCGGCCACAAAGCGCACCAGCGTGGCCCGTGGGCCTTCCAGCAGGTTGTCGGCCTCACCTTCCAGCTCGTCGATGATGTAGCGATGCAGCTGCGCCTTGAGCTCCACCACCGCCTTCCCCTGACCGGCCTGCAACTGACGGTTCATCTGGCCATCCCCGCAAGGCGCTGTAACAACCCGCGTGATGCCGTCTTGCCCGCCGCCGGGGTCAGTGTCGACACCGCCTCGGTCAGCGCCTTGGCCAGCTTATCGCGCGGCGCCAGCTGGAACAGCGTGGCGCGCTGATTACGTGCTTTCAGGCGCAGCTCGGCACTGGCCGGCAACGTCGCCAGCACCGGCATTTCAAAGGTCCGTCCCAGCGCCTTGGGAGCCGGCGCCACACGGTCGAAGTAGCGATCAATCAGCAGCCGCGCATGCTCCAGCTTGACCCCATCGGTGCGCCACTTGAGTAGCAGATCCAGATTGCGCCGGCAGCAGGACACACTCGGGTCCACATACCAGCACAGCTGATCGGCCTGGCCGACAAAGTTGCGGAGCATTTCCGTGTCCGGCTGGCCGGTCAGGTTGATCAGCACCTGGTCGAAGTTCTGGCGCAGTGAGGCGGCGAGCAGATACAGCTCCGATGAACTGTACAGATCGATCCGCGATTCATCGGTACCGGCGGGCAGCACCCGCAGCCCGCTGTCGTGTTCGATGAAGGCGTTATCGATCAGACTGCGATCGATGCGCCGCAGGTTGCGCAGCGCATCGGAAAACACGAAGCTCGCCTCCAGCCCCAGCACATCCAGGCTCTCCCCCGTGGGTACGCCCAGATCTACCAGCAAGGTGCGCTGTCCGTTCTTCTGCATCAGCAATGCCATGTGAGCCGCAATCAGGGCCGCATCGGCATCTGGCTGATTGCCGAACAGCAAGGTCAGCTTGCCCTGCTGCTTGCGCGCCGGCAACGTCGGCAAACGCTCGGTGATGCGCCGCACCAGTCCCAGCACCTCGCTGGTGCGCAAGCCGGAGGTGACAAAATCCCGCGCCCCGGAGCGCATGGCCGCTATCACCAGATCATTATCGAAACCATCACCCACCACCATCACCGCCAGCAGCGGCCTGGCTTCGAGCAGGCTTTCAATGAGCGCACACTGGGCTGACAGGTTGTCCCGATCAATCGCCACAAACACCAGGGTGGCACCGGTGGCATCGATCAGGCCGAGCAGCTCATCCAGACTCTGCCCTACCCGCAGCACCTGTCCCATGGGCGCCAAGGCACTCTGCAGCCAGGTGATATCCGTATCCAGTTCGATGCATGCCAGAAAAGTCTGTGCCATCTCGGTGCTCCTCACCAGGAAAGTCCATTGAACCGGTCAAAATCGCCGTTCTCGAACAGCAGCATTTCGAACGCCGAAGGGTCGTAGTTGCGCAGGTCTTCACCCGGCAACTCGGGCAGCTGGGCGTTGGCTGCCAGCGGATTGACCAGGCGCGGGGTGACGATCATCAGCAACTCGCGCTCCTCGCGCTGCATGCTCGAGTTGCGGAAGAAGGCGCCGAGGACCGGGATATCCCCCAGCCCCGGCAGCTTGTCCACCACCGAACGACTGGAGGTATTGATCAAGCCGCTGATCACGAAGCTCTCACCGTCCGCCAGGGAAATACTGGTGTCGGTACGGCGCACGCTCAGCGCCGGCACCTGGGTACCGGCGATCACGATGCCGGCACTGAAATCCAGTTCGCTGACCTCGGGCGCCACCTTCAGATGAATCCGGTTACGGTCGATCACCGTCGGCGTCAGGTTCAGGCGCACCCCGTATTCCTTGTACTCGATGGACAGCGAATCACTGCCACTGCTGGGAATCGGCACCGGAAATTCACCACCGGCCAGAAAGCTCGCGCTCTGACCGCTCAACGCCACCAGACTGGGACGCGACAGGGTGTAGGCAAAGCCGCTGTTTTCCAGCGCATTCAACGCGCCGAGGAACTTGCTGCTGCCGCCGCCCCAGAGAATATTGAAGCCATCACCCGACAGCGGCACCTGCGCGCCCGGCGTTATCCCACTGACCCCACCCACCGGCACGCTGCCGGGAGAGGTGCCGGGCGAGCCGAACAGGAAATTATTCGATTGGGTACCGAAGATACGGATGCCCACTTCCTTGAGCTTGGTGCGGTTGACCTCGACAAAGCGGATATCGGTCTGCACCTGGCTGGGCAGTGTCGTATCAACACTCCCGGCCAACTGCGGCGTGGCCAATGCCGCCGTCGCCTGCCCTTCAACAAACAGCATGCTTTGATGCGGCGCACTGGCGCATCGGGTCCACAGACTGACGTTGGTCACGCCGCCGCCCTTGCCCAGCAGCAGAATGCTGTTGCGGTTGAGCAGGCGCACCTCGGCCACCTCCGGGTCGCCCACCGCCAGCCGGGTAACCGGCACCGGCAGCTCTACCTGCTGATGGGTGCCCTGACGGATCTCAAACATCGTCGGCACCTGCTGCATGGCAGCACAATTGGCCGCAGCCATGACCGCCGGGCTACTCAGCCCCGCAACCAGCGCACAGGCAGCGTAAAGCATACGTTTGGAGTTGTTGATCAGCATGGTCTGCATCCTTGGCTCGGTCAGGGGTATTGGCGGGCAACGGCACTGCCGTGATACACCGGGATTCCGGCGGGACGCTGGGGTGCCAATCCCGGCTGCGGTTGCCTGGCCTGGCGCAGGGCCAGTTTCTCGAACTGGAACAGTTGCCGATTCAGCTCTTCCACCTTGTCCGGTTGCTTGTCACCGGCCTGATAGCCGGCCAGCAGCTTCTCGTCGATGCTGCGCACAGCCAGGCGCAGCTTGCCCACTTCACTGGCCAGCATGAAGCGGGTCAATAAGGCTTCAGGTATGGCCAGCACCGCTGTGCGCGGAGCCTCCACGCGGCGATTGGCGCGGCTGTCTTTCTCGTCCTCCGCCACCGGCGGCATCAGCGGCTCGCCGCTGCGGTCAGCGCCCATTGCGCTGCCGACAGTGAGAATGCGCAGGGCGGGGATCACCACCTGCACGGTGCGGTCGCTGTTACGGTCATCGTCGCGCAGAAACAGCAGCACATCGACATAGTCGCCGGGCTGGATATGCCCGCCGCCACTGATCACCTCGTCCACCTGAATCGCCAATGCGCGCTCTTCCGGGCGGATCATCCGCGCCAGCGGCCCACCGGTCTCGAAGCTCGATTCATTCAGTACGGTGCCGGCCGGCAGGTCGCGCCACACCACCCGACCAACCAGCGCCTGGCTCTCGGCAAAGCTGCCCGGCGGCGCCACGCGCAACTCTTCCACCAGCAGGTCTTCCGCGCTGATCGTGGCCATGGCCGGCACCGCTTTGGCCAGCACCACCACCGGCACCCGTTCAGGCTCATCCTCACCCACCAATGGCAGAGCGGATAGATCCAGTAAAGGCTCAGCCGGTGCCGGCTCCTCCGGCTCGGCGACCACCACCTCGGTCACCTGCGGCGGCTGACTCAGGGACAGCCCCCAATACCCCGCGATGACCGCTCCGACCAGCAGCAAGCCCGCCAATACCATGGTTACACGACTGTTCATTGCGGCACGCTCCTTGGTAGCCATGGCAGGAAATCAGCTGGCCCAACCTACTCGACCCGGCAAAAGCCGGGCACTTATGAGCGTGGATTCTAGCCAGACGGCAGCGCAATGTCCTATTGCCATATAGTGCTAGTACTAATTGCATAATTACCTTGTAGTTCATTAGCCGCTAGGCTGGCTCTACATATACCTCCCTGTCCGCATGACTGTGGATAACTACCTGCACCGGGCACCGGTAAGGACGTAAACAATGAACACCAAGTTGATTATGTTGATGGAATCACTGCGTAGCTTTATCAAGCGTGAGGATGGGGCTTCGGCGATTGAGTATGCGTTGATGGCGGGACTTATTGCTGTTGCGATCATGGTCGCCGTCGAAACTTTGGGACTCAAGGTCAGCGGTGTGTTCACTGCCATTACCGGAAAACTACCTTCTGGTACTTGAGTAATCAATAACCTCTTGCCAGAGTATGTCACGGCATCAAGGTTAAAAAGGGGTCAGGTACATTTACGCTCCTAAGCTCTGCAGTTCTGTTGAACTGATCCCTGTTTGTAATATGCCAGCCCTCCACTGAAGGGTTGGCATGTTGTTTTGTAACAAAAGGGCAGTACTCCTTATCTTATTTGCCGTTGGCACTACTTGAGTCACATGGGTTGGTTTGCATGAGGGATGAACTCTGAGGGAGCAATTACAGATGCAATCAACTGTCGCGCCACCTCAGACCAGTGCCCTGGATATCGCTCTGCAACACTCCCCGGTCATCACCGGGCGCATTGATCTGCAGCAATGCCTGCATTTCGCCAATCCGCCGCTGGCCACCGCCGTCGGTTATCCCATCGAACGCCTGCTGGGCTGCAGACTGGCGCATACCCGCCTTGCCGCCATCGGTGAGCTGATTACCCGCCATGGCCGTGCGTTGCTGGCCGGTGAAGCCATCACCTGCAACACCGAAATCCAGCACGCCACCCTCGGCATCCGCAACGCCGAAGTCACCCTGGCGCCGCACCGGGCCGCTACCGGCAGTATCATCGGCTACCTGTTTTTCATTCACGACACCACCGACGCCTGCGCCGATATCACCCGGCTCCGATTGCTCGAACAGCAAGCCCGGCAACTGGCGCTGTACGACCCGCTGACCAACCTGCCCAACCGGCGTCTGCTGCACGAGCGGCTGGACCAGTGCCGCCTCGAATCCGCCGGTACCGGCGAATATTGCGCGCTGCTATCGATCGATCTGGACAACTTCAAGAGCGTCAATGATCTTTATGGTCACCCACAGGGCGACCTGCTGCTGAGCAATACCGCACGGCGGCTGATTCACAGTGTGCAGCTGGACGATACCGTGGCGCGCACCGGCGGCGATGAGTTCGTGGTGATCCTGCGCAATCTGGGCACCGAGCGGGCCGAGGCGCTGAACCGGGTCAGCCAACTCGCGGAGCGGATACTCACGGCGCTGGGCCAGCCCTACCAGACCGGTGCGGGGGAGTACTGGGGCGACTACGGCCTGCTGTCCACCCCCAGCATCGGCGCCGTGCCCTTCCATGGCACCCATCTGAGCAATGATGAACTGCTGCAACGCTCCGACATGGCGCTGTACCGGGCCAAGGCCAACGGGCGCAATCAGCTCGCCCTGTACGACCCCGCACAGTTGATCGAAGCGCAACGCCGCCTGACCCTGGAAACCGAGTTGCGCGGCGCCGTCGAACGGCAGGAGCTTCGCCTGCACTACCAGCCGCTGGTCGATGCGCAACAGCGCATCATCGGCATGGAAGCCCTGCTGCGCTGGCAACACCCCGAGTCAGGTCTGGTACTGCCGGCCCATATCATCCCGCTGGCCGAACAGACCGGACTGATTGTGCCCATCGGCCGCTGGGTGCTGGACACCGCCTGTGCGCAACTCGCCAAGTGGCAACAGAATCCGCACAGCAGACACTGGACATTGAACATCAATATCAGCGCTCGTCAGGTCAATGCGCCGGGCTTCTTCAAGCTGCTGCAGCAGTGCCTGACCCGCTCGGGCATCGATCCTTCGGGACTGTGCCTGGAGCTGACCGAAACCGTGCTGCTGAAAGGCATTGATCAGACGTTGCTCGACCACCTTGGCCAACTCCGACAGCGTGGTGTGCAGTTGGCGCTGGATGATTTCGGTACGGGCTATTCTTCGCTAAGCTATCTCAAGCGGTTGCCACTGAACTGGTTGAAGATCGATCAGTCGTTCGTCCGCACCCTGCTGGAAGACGCCAGAGATCAGGGTATCATCGCCGCCATCCTGTCACTGACCAGAGCCCTGGGCCTGAAGGTGGTGGCCGAGGGCGTGGAAACCCATGAGCAGTTCGACTATTTGCGCAGCGCCGGCTGCGACGCCTTTCAGGGTTACCTGTTTGGCCGGCCGGCGCCGGCCGAGCAGCTGACCCCAGACATATCCGCCACATTGCCGCTGAACCAGCCTGAGTAAAGCCGCCAGATTCGAGGTTTTCCATTGAAGAACAATCAACCCGTCACCCAGCATGAAATCACCTTCCCGGCCAGCCAGCGGCTGATTTCCGCGACCAATGCCAAGGGCGTGATCGCCTACTGCAATGACGAGTTCGTCGCGGTCAGCGGTTTTGACCGTGAGGATCTGATCGGCAGTGCGCACAACATAGTGCGCCATCCGGATATGCCCGAAGCGGTGTTCGAGCATATGTGGTCGTACCTGAAAAGCGGCAAGAGCTGGATGGGCATCATCAAGAACCGCTGCCGCAACGGTGACTACTACTGGGTCAATGCCTACGTCACCCCGATCCTGGAAAACGGCAAGGTCACCGGCTACGAGTCGGTGCGGGTCAAGCCCGAGCCGGAACAGGTGCGGCGCGCCACGGCGCTGTATGAACGGCTGCGCAATGGCCGCCCGCCAGCGTCCGCCGCCCGCCGCCTGCGCGCCCTGGCCCGCCTTACCGGCGCCCCCTTGGTCGCCACGGGGCTGGCCGCTGTCGCCCTGTACAGCGGTAACTACGGGATCAGCCTGGGCAGCGTCGCGGTGCTGCTGTTCGGCCTGCAAGGCCTGGCGTGGCGGCAGCAACAGCGGGGGTTCGCCCGCCTGCGCGACACCACCACCGACAGTTTCGACAGCGAGCTGATTGCCCGCACCTACAGCGACGCGCCGCCGGCGGAGGCACGCCTGCAGATGATCTTGATCAGCGAGCAATCACGCATTCGCACCGCCCTCAGCCGCCTCGACGACTTCGCCACCCGCACCGAGGACCTGGCCTCGCAGAGCAGCCAGCTGGCGCGCCAGTCAGCCCAGGCGCTACAGAAGCAGCGCGACGAAGCCGATATGGCCGCGACCGCAATGACCGAGATGGCCGCCTCCATCAACGAGGTGTCCAGCCATATCCACCAGACCGCGCGGGCAGCGGAACAGGTCAATGGCCTGAGCCAGACCGGCTCGCAGCAGGCGCAACATACCCGCCAGGTCATCGAGCGGCTGGCCGATACCGTACAGAATATCAGCCATTCAGTGGACGGCCTGGCCGCCGAGGCGCAGTCGATCCAGCAGGCCGCCGACATCATCCGGGCCATCGCCGAGCAGACCAACCTGCTGGCGCTCAACGCCGCCATCGAGGCAGCGCGGGCCGGCGAGCATGGCCGGGGCTTTGCGGTGGTGGCCGATGAGGTACGCGCGCTGGCCGCCAAGACCCAGGAGTCGACCACGAGCATTCAGCACATCATAGGATCACTGCAACAGGTCGCCGCCCAGGCGGTCGAGGTTGCCCAACAGGGCAGCCAGCAGGCGCAAACCGGTGTCGAACATGTGGTCGATACCCAGCAGGCACTGGACGGCATCAACCTGGCCATCGAACAGATCCACCAGATGGGCCAGCAGATGGCCGCCGCCTCGGAGCAGCAGGCCCATGTAGCCGAGGATATTTCCCGGCAGATCACCAGCATCGCCCTGGTCTCCGACCAGAACGCCGACCTCGCGCAACGCTCGGCGCAAACCGGCGAAGACATGGAGTCCACCGCTCAGGCGTTGCATACGCTGGTCGAGCGTTTTAACCGCTGAAGCGGTCTGGCAGCACAAACGCATGGCAATGGGAAACGACTCTTCACCCAATTACCCTGTTTAAATTCGGCTGTCGCCTTGAGATTTACGGGTCGAGCCAATACCATTGAACGCTTGGATTAATGTGACTCAGGAAGTGAGAATGCGCTCTTTTCTTTGGCTGCCCCCGTTGTTCGTTGCCGCATCCTTCAGTCTCGCGGCCGTTGCCGCCGAGCAGCCGGATCGGACCGCCGCCATCTCTGCGGGCCAATGCTGGGTAAACGCGCCCATCAAACCGCGCCCCCTGCACGAAAAAGTGGAAGTCGTGTTGCAGGAGTCCAGCCTCAGGTATTCCGTTGCGCCGGCGCAACTCAGGGAAGGCGTGCAGCAGGTAGTGACCCGCGAGGGCGTGAAAACCTATCGCGTGGTGCCCGCCACCTTCAAGCAGGTATCCGAACAGGTCGAGGTCAAACCCGAATTCCAGCGCACTGTGGTCGTGCCAGCCGTGTACGAGGCGCGTGAGGCGGTGCTTACCGTGGAACAGGCCAAGACAGTCCTCGAGCCTTGCCAGGCAGCGGGTACTCGCTACGGGAACAGTGGCGCGATGGCGTTCTGCGCCACGGAAATCCCCGCCCGGGAGGAGACCGTCATGGTCAACGTGCTGGTCGAACCCGAGACCACCCGGGTGATCACTGAGCCAGCAGTGTACGAGACCGTGACCCGCTGGGTGGTGGACCAGCCCGCGCGGGTGGTCGAAGTTGACACAGCGCCCCAGCTTGCCACGGTTCCCGTTGTGGAGACGGTCAGCCCGGAAAAAGTTCTGGAGCGCACTGAACCTGCAGTGATCCGAACCATGAATATCACCAAGTACCAGGGCGAGCCGCAGATTGCCCTCCGCCGCGCGGTGTGTGATTCGGATTTGCACCCTGCGCTGATCAGCCGACTGCAATCCGCGCTCAGCTCCAAGGGGTACAGCCTCGGCAACATTGACAGCCATCTGGGCCAGCGCACCATTGCCGCACTGTCGGACTACCAGGCCGACAACGGCCTCGCCATCGGCGCGGTAACCTACGAGAGTCTTGAACTGCTCGGGGTGCGTTGAGCGGTTGCCATATTGGCTAGGGTCTGTTGCACGCTTCAAGGCCTCATACCAGCACGGGTTTCTGTAGGAGATTCCATGGTTCGCCGCCCCCTTTAAAACCTCAGATCAGCACAGGTTTTGTAGGAGGCCCGACTCGGGGCGACGCTGGCCGCAAGGCCAGCTGGATGCACTGCCCAATCCAAACCCGGGCGGCCTGCGGCCGCCGTCGCGGCGGGTCGCCCCTCCCACAAAACCCATAACCCCGATATCCAGCCTTTACAGCCAGCCGGGGCTAGCAGCAGACCTGACCGGAGCTGCCGCCGTGCTATTTCGCAGCATCTCGACCGTGCTGGACAACCCTGTCCCCCCGGAACTCTTGATCAACAGAACATCGCCGTCCCTCAACTGATCTCCGAGGGCGGCGTTCAGTTCTCTGACCGAGGGGTACCACTGCATGGCCAGACGATTACCGAGCCCTTGAGCCAGAATCTTCATGCGCTCGCCACACAGTAACAGTAGATCGGGCTGGGCCTGGAGTACTGGGTCAACCAATTGCGCGTGATACCGATCGGCATCCTCGCCCAGTTCAAGCATGTCCCCCAACACCGCCACTTTTCTGCCCTGCTGTTCAGCCGTACCGGCGGTATCGGCAAACAGCGCCAAAGCGGCTTGCATGGACAGCGGGTTGGCATTGTAGGACTCATCGATCACTCTGACCCGCCCGCCCGGAGTGCAGGCATCGAACACCTCGCCCCTACCCGCGGCCGGCTGGAACAGCTCGAACCGGGCGAGCATGGGGGCCAATGGCAGTTCCAGCGCCAGGGCGACAGCGACACAGGCCAGGCTGTTGACGGCCATGTGCTTGCCCGCCGCGCCCAGAACGTAGCTGTAAGTCTGGCTGCCTATCGCCAGCTCGACGCGACGGCTCTGCACGCAGTAGTGCAGCAAGCGAACCTGGCTGTCGGCGTGAGCGCCATAACTCACCACGCTCAGCCCCTGCGCCCAGGCATGAGCATGAACAATCTCCCAGTGCTGCATATCCCGGTTGAGTATGGCCACACCACCCGCCCGCATCCCCTCGAAGATGCGGCTTTTCTTCTGCGCGATCAGCGCGGTGGTTTTATGGTATTCGAGGTGGGCTGGACCGATATTGGTGACCAGCGCGAGGTCAGGGCGGGTCAGCTGACTGTTCTGGGCCATGCGGCCGATGGCCAGTTCCAGCACTATATGGGGGCAGTCCCAGGGGATCGAGGCCAGGTTCCAGGCAATGCCATGTGGCAGGTTGGCATTATGCCGGGTCTGCCCAACCTCACCCCATGGCTGTAGCGCTCGGGTCAGCATGGCAACAGTGCTGGTCTTGCCGGCACTGCCGGTCACACCGATGATCTTGCCTTGCATCTGCTGACGGGCAAAGTCGCCCATGGCGAGGATAGCCTGATTCAGGTCCGGCACCTGCAAGACCGGCAACAAGGTGCCGGGCACGCCATCGGGCCGGTCGGTGATCAATGCCTGCGGGGTAAAGGGCAGTTGCTTGAGTGCTGCCGGCGCCACCCCACGGGAGCCGCCCGGCGCTCTGACCGCGACCATCTGCCCGGCCTGCAGGCTCTGCGCGAGAGTGCACAGCCCGGTCGCCCGCCATGCCGGGCCGGGCGCGGCCTGCCGCCAGCTGCCGCCCGTTGCGGAAAGCAGCCGCTCGGCCGTCCAGTTTGGCCCGCCTTGATAGGCAAGTTGAGCCTCGCGCGCCTGCGCAGCTTCAAGAAACGCCAGCTGCGGCGGCGTGCGCTGCTCCCGCTGCAGGTATAGGTGATAGGCCACAAACCCCGAAAGATAGTGCTCAACATCATCAATCCGCACCCGGAACGCCTGATGACGAATGAAAAAGCTGCCGAGTATTCTGGCCGGATTGCGGAAGTACATCGCGTATTCCGGCCAGAAATGGCCGTTCATCAAGTAGGCGGCGCGAGCGTGCAACGCCCGATCAAACTTGTCGAGATCAATCTCGCCCACTAGATGGCGATGCTCCGGACTCTGCTGAATGCGGTCCAGCATACGCCGCGCCGCCATCATCAACTCCAGCAGCGTCGGGAAGGTAGTGATCCGCTTGAGTACGAAATCCAGATGATCGGCGACGTTACGAATGCCGAAGCGGAAATAACGCTCCTCCGGACGGTACAGCGTGAGTTCGTTGACGCAGTAACCCAACCAGTGGTCATGGGCCTTCCAGTGCTCCCGCGCAATGAAGCTGTCGAAGGCCTTTTCCACCATGGCCAGCCATCGCTCATCGCCGGTCAGACGGTACAGGCGCATCAGGCCGAAGGCCGCTTCGCCGTCGTAATAGATGATGCGGAACGCAGCCTTGACGTCGAGTGCGGGGTAATTCAACACATGCACAAATTCCCCGCTGTCCGGGTTCTGCATGTGACGGATACCGAGTGCCAGCTCTTCCAGCAGCGGTAAATGCTGGTCGCTGTCGAACAGTTCGCTGTATTTGACCAGCGCCAGCAGGCACACGGCATTGCCGCCCAGCTTGATCTCGTTGCCCACATCCAGCAGGAACGCCGCCCGCTCACCCGTCGGCAACACCATGCGCTGGATCAGTTCCGAGCACAGATAGTCGAGCCCCCGTGCTATGGCCTGCGCCAGGGCCGGTTCGCGGGTGACCTCCCAGGCCTCGAGCATGGAATACAGCGTGCTGGCGTGGCGCAGCGTATTGTAGGCGTTGATCGGGCGGTCGAAGCAGGGATGCCAGCCGTAGTGGAAGCGCCCGTCCTCCCTGACCTGGGAGGCGAGATAATTCCCGCTCCGTTCGATCATGCCGCGCACCGTGCCGGCATCGCAATCAAGAACGCGCCGACCGGCATCGTAGCCGGTGGCGTGGAGTGCCAGCGGCGCCGTGTCGAGGTCACAGAACAGCCCCTCGGTGGTCAGCACATACACCGGCGCGTCGTCGGCAAAATCCGGCACCAGGCCGGGGAAGCGTCGGCCCGCATACAATTTGAAATTCTTCTCGTTGAGCAGCGCGTGATTCACCTGACTGCCGCCGTACAGCATGGCGTTGCCGTTGAGCTCACCTTCGAGAAATGCCCTGTGAAAATTCGCGTCCAGGGCCAGGCCGTAACGGAAATAATTGCGCTTGAGTACCTTCAGGCCGCCCCTCAGCGCTTTCCAGGTCAGCGGCTGCGCCTGCGTTACCCAGTCCGCCCGCAACCAGCACACCTGCATGTTACGGCGCGCGGCGAGGCGCTGGCAGGCAGCGCTGATTTCATCCCACAGAGCATCGAAATCCGCACCGCTGGCATGCACCACAGCGGCCCGCCGCTGCCCGTCGCTGAACGACAGAAACAGCGTATGTCTCGGCCAGGGTGACGGCAGCGCGGCGAGGCGCTGCGCCAGCGCGGGACGCATTTTATCCAGCAGCTGCGACAGGGTTTTATTCATGCTCTCGTCAAACACCTCTAACCCATTGATATATATAGCGACATCAACACACCCGCTGTAGGAGGCCCGTCGGATCGCCGCACCGCCCGGGGCGACGCTGGCCGTCAGGCCAGCCAATATCAGCAAGCACAGAGCCTGCCAGTAAACCCGGGCGCCCTGCGGACGCCGTCGCCCCGAGGGCGGGCCTCCTACACAAATACCTGACAGCACCACCGGCAGTAGTGCGCAAGCTCCTACCTTTCCCTCAATGCTTCGCCAGCGTAATTGATCGGCTTCATCAGATAATCGAACACGGTTTTCTGCCCGGTGCGGATATCCACCGTGGCGATCATGCCGGGCACGATGGGAAAGCGGGTGCCGAGCTGATTCACCAGCGCGTCGCCGTCGGCGCGAATGAATACCCGGTAATACACACTGTCCGGTTTGGCCTCGTCACGAATGGTGTCTGGCGAGATCAAGGTCACCTGGCCGTCAAGCCCCCCGTACACCGTGTAGTCGTAGGCCGTGATCTTCACCTTGGCGGCTTGGCCGGGATGGATGAAGGCGATATCGCGGGGTGAGATGCGTGTTTCTATCAGCAACTGATCGCCCAGCGGCACGATTTCCATCAGCCGCCCATTGGGCGGAATCACCCCGCCGCGCGTGGTGATTTCGATGTCCTTGACGATGCCCCGTACCGGCGAGCGGATGGTCAGGCGCGTCAGGGAGTCAACGCGGCCGCGCACCACTGATTCCAGCGACAGCGCTTCAGAACGGGCCTTGGCCAACTCCTCGCGGGCGAGAATCATGTATTCGGAGCGGGTATCTCCCGCCTTGAGCTCCAGCTCGGCAATCTGGCGCTTCAGGCGCAGTACTTCCACGTTGCTGGCCGCGCCGATGGCCATCAGGGACTCGGTAATGCCCAACTCCTCGCGCACCAGCGCCAGGGACTTTCTCACCCCTGCCAATGTCTGGCTAAGCCCCTCACGACGCGTTTGGTACAGGCGCTTTTCGCTGGCGATCAGGGCCGGATAGGCGTCCAGCTCGACGGGAAACTCAAGCACCGTATCATTGGCTTCCGCCTCCAGGCGCGCCACCGAAGCCAGGAGGGCGCGGTAACGTGCGGCGCTCTCCCCCACGTTCGACTCGGTCTTGGTGAGATCCATCTGGGCCAGTATCTGGTCCGCCTCGACGATGTCGCCCTCACGCACCATCAGATCGAGCAGGATGCCGCCTTCCAGCGATTGTATGACCTGCTCGCGAGAGATGGGAATGACCCGACCATCGCCAGTGGAGACTTCCACCACCTCGGCGAAGTAAGCCCAGAGCAGCAGCGCGGCGATCGCCAGCGACGATATCCAGGTGATCCGCGTGGCGCGGCTGATGCTGGTGTCATCGACGTCGTCGCTGTAATAGCTTTGCGTGTTTTTCATGAGTCACTCCGCGCGGCGGTTTCAGGCCGCACCACGGCACCTTGCGCCAGCCTGCCCAGAATCTGCTGCTTGGTGCCATCGCGCAGTATCTGGCCGTTGTCGACCACGATAATGCGATCCACCAGGCTGAGAATGCTCTGGCGGTGGGTCGCCACGATCAGGGTGCGCCCTTGCAGCCAGGGACCGAGGCGCTGGATAAAGCGCTTCTCGGCCACCTCGTCAAACGACGCCGTGGGTTCATCCAGCAGTAGCACACGCGGTTGGCGCACCAGTAATCGTGCCAGCAACAGCGTCTGGCGCTGGCCGCCGGACAGCCCCAGCCCCCCCTCCTGAATCATGTGGTCGAGCCCGCCCGGCAGCTTTTTCACCACATCGCCAGCACCGCTGACTTCCAGGGCGGACAACAGCTCATCGTCGCTGGCGTCCGGCGCGCCGAGCAGCAAGTTGTCGCGCAGCGAGCCGTGGAACAGGCGTGCGTTCTGCCCCATCAGGCTGAGGTCGCGGCGCACATCGGCAGGGTCGATATGAGACAGCCGCACGCCATCCACCATAACCTCGCCTGTCGAGGGCTCGATCATTCCCGCCAGCGCTTGCAGCAGAGTCGATTTACCCGCGCCATTGCGCCCCAGCACCGCGATGCGCTCCCCCGCCTTGATATCGAGCTGCTCGACACGCAGGACCGGCGGCGCACCCTCGCCGTACTGGAAAACCGCCTGACGCAGGGCGAAGTTACCGGCGATGGCGGGCCGATGGATGCGGCGCTCAGCGCCCGGATCATCCACCGTCAACTCCATGATGTTGTCGAGACTGACCAGCGCCAGCTTCGCCTGCTGCCACTTGCTCAGCACCTGGGTAACCTGTGCCATGGGCGCCATCATCCGCGACGCCAGAATCGACGCCGCGACCAGCGAGCCGACCGTGAGATCGCCGCTCATCACCAGCGGCGCGCCAAACAACACCACCAGGGCAAACACGCCGTTCTGCAGACTGTAGGTCCACACCCCCAGGGTGTTGACGAGAAAGCGCAGCCTGAGGTTCACATCCGCAGTTACCGCGTTGTAATGGTTCCACTGGTGCTGGAAACGCTGCTCGGCCTGCAGGCTCTTGATATCTTCAATACCCTGAACCGATTCCACCAGCATGGCGCTGCGCAAAGAGGATTCGCGCATCGCTTCGCCGGCCAGGCGCCGCAGCGGTTTCTGCATCAGCAGGCCAGGAAGCACCATCAGCAGCAAAGCCGCCACCGGCACCCATACCAGCGGGCCGGCGATATACCAGAGAATGCCGCAGAACAGAAAGAAGAACGGCAGGTCCGCCAGCGCCGTCACCGTAGTGGAGGTCATCAATTCCCGCACCTGCTCCAACTCGCGGATCTGGGAAATGAAGGTGCCGGTGGAGCGCGGTCGCTGGCTGTTCTTGATGCGCAGTGCGTGACCGAAGACCCGGTCGGAGGCGACCAGATCCGCGCGCTTGCCCACCAGGTCGGTGATGCGCACCCTGGCGCACCGCAGTACGAAGTCGAACACCATGGCGACCAGCACCCCGCCGAACAACACATAAAGGGTGGCCATGGACTCGGCGGGAATCACCCGGTCATAAACCTGGCGGGAAAACAGGATACCGGCCAGAGCCAGGACGTTGGCCATCAGCGAGGCCAGCATCACATGTCCGTAGGGCCTCAGGTCACCCAGGGCGATGCTGCGAAACCAGTGGGGCTGATAGGGCTTGATGTAATCGTCGACCCGCGCGTCGGGCACCGCCCGCGCCGGGCGCAGCACCACCATGGTCCGCGCCCGGGCCAGCAGTTGCTCACGCGGCAGCGTACTGCGCAGGCCGCCGTCACCGCTCAGCAGTACACTGAGCTGACCGTCGCCGGCAATGGACTCCACCACCGCCATCTGGCCGTCATCCAGTTCCACTGCCAGCGGCAGGCGCCAGGGCGTCAGCTGGCCTGCGTCGAATGCGCTGACCCGACAGCTGAGACCGATCTGACGCGCCAACCTGCCGAGCACTTCGGCCAGCGGCCGCCCTTCCGACCAGGCTGCCTCCAGGCGGATGTTTTCCTCGGAGCAATCCAGTCGGTAATGCCGCGCCACCGCCAGCACGGCGTCGATCCAGGGATCGAAAACGGCACGCTGACCGGCAAATGATGATTGTTCGGTCATGACCGCACCTCCGTTATACGGCTCGATACTCTGTGATCCAGCGCCTCACCGGCGCGGAACGCCTTGCGTAACCCACCAACGCTATAAAGACAATCGATCTGCAAGCTACGCAGATCGAACAGGGTATTCTGCTTGTCCACTTGGGTCTGAAAGATTTCCTGCTCGGTGTTGAGGATATCCAGCAAGGTGCGGGTCCCCAGCGACAGGTATTGATGCCGATACAACTCCTGAGTCTTGACGATGCTGTCGTAACGGTCGTCCTGCAACGCCAGGCTGGTGGTCAGGCTGCGCGCGCGATCGCGGGTTTCCCGGTACAGACGCGACAGTTCCAGCAGTGCCCTGTCCCGGGCTGCGTTGGCGCTGTACAAAGCGTGCTCTGCCGCGCGGCTACGGGCGCGCAGGGCGCCGCCTTGAAACAGGTTGGTGGACAGGTTGAGGCTGACGACAAACTCCTGATCGTCGAGTTGCTGCAACCCCCCGCCGGTATCCCGGTTCAGGTAATGCTCGAAATCCGCATTCAGCGAGAGGGTCGGCCGCCGTTCGGCGCGGGCCGAACGAATCGCGGCCTCGGCTTCGGCCCGCTCGGCCTCCGCAATCACCACCCGGGGAGCGCTGTCGAAATTCTCCGGCAGGCGCGGGCAGAGTCCTTCCAGTGGCTCGGGATAGGCAGCGTCCAGGGCCACCGCTTGCCGGCTGCCGATGAGGTTTTCCAGGGCGCGATGCCACTGATCGCGCTGCGCCTGCATCTGCAGTTGCGTAGCCCGTGCGGCCTCGCGACGGGATTTGGCTTGCATCTGATCGGACAGCGAGGCGGCGCCCATCGCCGAACGCTTGGTTGCTAAGGCTTCCAGCTCGGCAATGGCATCGATCTGCTGCGTGGCGAGATCGACCAACTCTTCGAAGCGCCGCGCCTCGATGAACGCCTGGGCGGTATCGCGGATCAGATCTTCCGCCGCCAGCAGTACACCGGCCTCTTCCCGGTCTACGCCGCTCTCGGCCGCCTCCACGGCACTGGAGACCTTGCCAAAATCGTACAGCCTCTGCGAGGCAGAGACCGTCAGGGCTTCCTCGGAGCGCCCGGTGGTGTGACGATAGCCGGTATTGATGCCCGACCTCAGCTGCGGCCAGTAACCCGCCCGCGCTATGCTGACCTGTTCCTGTTGCCCATCGAGACGACTGAGAGATTCAGCAATAGCGGGATGCCCATTCAACGCGCTGCGCACTGCATCAAAAAGCTGCAGCTTGCTTGACTTGCCATCGAGTTCCGACAGCTCGGATGGCTCGACGGAGAAGCTCTCCGTCAGCGGTGGGACAACGCTGGCCAGGTCCGACAGCAGTGCCTGCGATACCGGAGCAGCGCTGCCTGTATCTGTGTTGATGATGGGCCTGGTAACCACCAATGGAAGTGGCTCCGGGGGCACGCTCACCGTAGCAGGCACAGAAGTCTCCACCGCGTCTCCAGCAACGTACTGTCGCTCAGCAAACAGAGTGCTGTCAGGTTCCGTTGTAGGAGGCCCGACTCGGGGCGACGGCGTCCGCAGGACGCCCGAGGGGCTGCCGGCAGGCTCCGGAGCCTGCTCCGGGGTATGCGCCGCGATCGATTCTGTGTTCCGGGCAGTTTCAGTGCTGATTGATGCGGGTGCTTGCTCTGCTGCTGACTCGATTGCTTCCGGCTTGGTCGCTTCCGGTTCGCTTGCTTTGGCCACCAGATCCACCAGGGACACTCGTGGCACGGCATCCGCACCACCCTCTGCGGCGGCTTGCTCGACAAACTTTACCAACGAGAAAGACACCACTCGCCGCTCGCCGTTGCCTTTCACCGGAGCATCAGATGTCCTGGTGGAGGCGGCGTTCTCGGCCTGCTTGACGAATTCCGTCACCGATAATGCACCCGGCGACGGCGCCTTTCCTGCCTGAATGGCGGTGTCAGCCACGGCGATCGCGCTGCCCGCCGACAACAAAAACCCAACCGCAAATGACAACTTTGTCTGCCACATCCCTATCGTCTCAGCTCTGTTTCCAGCACGTTACCGTTAACGACGAATGGCGCCGGGCTTTCGCCCGGCGCCATTGCGCTTCCTTCGGTCAAATGTCGCGTGAATAAAATTTACATCACCGACATATTCTGCTGCGACAATAGGTCGTCGAGGCTTGTCGGCTCCAATGCAAAGGCCAGCTCACCAGCGACATCCAATACAGCGAGGGCGGTATCCTCCAGTACGTCCTGACCGACCTCTTCCGCCAATTGGTTATCCGCGACAGCCTCCGCATCTTCTGCGTCTTCCTCCTGGACTTGTTCTGCCAGCACGTCTTCGAGCAGCTCATCGACCAGCGTATCCTGCTCCGCCGCTCCTCCCAGCAAGTCATTGATCAGGCTGTCGTCCACCGCAGTCTCTGCCATTAAGGCTTCAGGATCAGGCGCGGACTCGGAAACTGACTCTTCAACGCCGCTCAGGATGCTGCCGAGCAACCCATCATCGCCGGCCAGATCAGCAACCAGGCCTTCGCTGTCGAGCACGGTATCCTCGATTGCTGGCAGATCAGCTTCACCCAACACCCCGCTCAACAGAGTGCCAGCACTGCCATCGGTAGCCGGACTCAAGAGACCGCCCAGCAGGCTGTCCTCGCCAAGGAGGCCACCGAGGATCCCGCCACCACCGCCGAGCAGACCACCAATCAGGTCGCCCACACCACCGAGCAGGCCGCCCAGCAGACCACCGAGCAAACCGTCGGAGCCAAGCAGACCACCCAGCAGGCTGTTCTCGCCGAACAGGCTGCCCAGCAGACCCTGATCGTCACTCACGAGGCCGAGCGCGCCGCCAAGCAGGCCGCTTTCACCAAGCAAGCCATTCAGCAGGGCATCAAGGGTATCGGTCAGGCCCAGGCTTTCCAGCTGGCCGTCGCCGAGCAGTCCGCCCTCACCGAGCAGTCCGCCGAGCAAGCCTTGTTCACCCAGCAAACCGGTGAGCAGATCACCTGCCTGCTCTTCGGTCAGGCCGTCCAGCAAGCCGCCCAGCGGGCCTGCTTCGCCAAGCAGACTGCTGAGCAGGCCGTTTTCGCCGAGCAGGCCATTGAGCAGATTGCTGCCTTCTTCGGTCGTCAGTACTCCGCCAAGCAAGCCGCCCTCACCCAGAGCAGCGTCGAGGATTCCATTCACCAGGCCGTCGTCGCCCAGTAGGCCGTCAAGCAGCTCGCCTTCGTTCAGACCACCCAGCAGCCCCTCGCCCAGCAGACCGCTGATCAGACCGTTGTCACCCAGCAGGCCGCTGAGCAGATCACCCTCGCTCAAACCACCGAGCAGGTTGCCTTCACCGAGCAGGCCACTGAGCAGGCCGTTTTCACCCAGCAGGGCATCGAGCAGCCCGTTATTCAGCAAGTCGCCGCCCAGCAGATCGCCGCCCGTCAGCCCACTCAACAGGTTCGGGACGATGCCGTCTGCACCCAGCAAGCTGCCGAGCGGGTCGGCGCCCAGAGCATCGCTACCGAGCAGACCGTTGAGCAGACCGCTGACAACACCCCCTTCACCCAACAGCCCAGCCAGCAAATCTTCGCCCAGCAGGTCGGTGCCGAGCAGATCATCGCCGAGCAAGGTGTTGATCAGGTTGGTCACCAGGCCTTGTTCACCCAGCAAGCTGTCGAGCAGATCACCCTCAACCGGGTTGCCACCCAGCACGCCATTCAGCAGGCCGGTGACCACCCCTTCCTCACCCAATAGCGTATCCAGCAGATCGAGACCGACCAGGCCGTCGTTGCTCAACAAGCTACCCAGCAGGTCGCCTCCGAGCAGCCCGCCCAGCAATCCTTCTTCACCCAGCAAGGACTCCAGCACACCGCTGCCCAACAAGTCGTCGCCGAGCAGGCCACCGCCCAGCAGACTGTCGAGCAGCCCGCTGACCAGTCCGTTCTCACCCAACAGCGCGCCCAGCAGGTCTTCACCCAGTACGTCCTCGCCGAGGATGCCGCCACCAAGCAAGCTGTCAACCAGGGTACTGACCAGTCCCTGCTCACCCAGCAAGCCAGCCAGCAGGTCTTCGCCCAGCAGCTGGTCACCGAGTACACCATCGCCCAGCAGACCGGAGAGCAAGCCATTCTCGCCAACCAGCGCATCCAGCACGTTGCTGACCACCCCGTCGTCACCCAGCACGGTACCCAGCAGCTCGTCACCGGCAAGACCGTTCAGCAGATCGCCACCCAGCAGTTCTTCGAGCAGACCGCTGACCAGGCCGCCTTCACCGAGCAGCCCGCCAAGCACGTCTTCGCCAGCCAGCGGATTGTCCAGAAGGCCCTCGCCCAGCAAGCCGTTCAGCAGGCCCGCGACCAATCCTTCGCTGCCCAGCAGCTCGGCCAGTACGCCGTTATCGGCGAGCAGATTTTCCAGCGGCAAGCCGCCCAGCTGATCGCCCAGCAATTGAGTGACCAGGCCTTGTTCGCCCAGCAGGCCGTTCAGCAGCTCATTGTCGGTAAACCCGCCTTCACCCAGCAGGCCGCTAGCCAGCAGCCCATCAAGCAGGTTGCTGATCACGCCCTCTTCACCCAGCAAGCCCGCGAGCACTTCCTCGTCAAGCAGCCCGTTCTGACCGAGCACCGTGTTCAGCACCTCGGATACCACGCCGCCCTCAGCCAGCAAGCCATTGACCAGTTCGTTATCCACCAGCTCGCTGCCGAGCAAACCGTGCATCAGCTGGGTAACGGCACCGTCTTCGGCGAGCAATACGCCGAGTGCACCCTCCGCGCCCAGCAAGCCGTCACTGGCGGTAAGTCCCGCGAGAGTTTCATTGCTCAGGAGCTGTTCCAGCAGTTGAGTGACCACACCCTCTTCACCCAGCAAGGTCCCCAGCGCTTCGTCACCGAGCAGCCCGTTGGCACCCGTCAGACCACTCAGCACGCCGGTCTCTCCGAGCAGGGTTTCCAGCGTATTACCCAACACCCCTTCGGAGCCCAGCAGGAGGTCGAGCAGCCCCGTTTCTCCCAGCAAATCCTGAACCAGGGTGGATTCGCCGAGCACCTGATTGAGCAAGTCGACATCGCCGCCAAGCAGGTTAGCCAGCAGCTCACTCAGCACACCGTTATCGCTGAGGAGTTGCGTCATCAATTCGCCCAGCACGGTGCCTTCGGCCAGAAGGTCACCTGCGAGGCCACCTTCGTCCAGAAGCCCACCGAGGATGCCGTTTTCGGCCAGTAGCGTGCCGAGTGCGCTGTCTTCAGCCAGCAGGCCGCCGACCAAGCCTTGCTCGGCCAGCACGCTGCTCGCCAGACTACCGTCAGCCAGCAAACTCGCCAGCAGAGAACCGAGCGCACCGTCTTCAGCGGTCAGCGCACTCAGCGTGCCGCCCATACCCAGGCCGGCCAGTACACCACCCAGCAAGCCTTCTTCGTTCAGCAGGTTGGCAACCCCATCGGTGACGAAATCGACCTGCGAACCCAGTAGACCTTCCAGCGCTTCGATCGCGAGGTCATCACCGCCGAGAATATCGGAAACCAGCGGCGCCAGCAGACCACCAAGATCGCTGCCCAGGCCACCCAGCGTCGCGTCCAGTTGATCCAGACTGTTCGGATCATTCGGATCGAACTCAGTACCCAGCAGAGGTGCCAGGGCATCGTTAAGACGATCGGTCAGGCCTTCGGTGGCAGCGATTGCCGGCGCCAGTGCGCCATCCAGCCCGAGAGCATCGTCCAGCGCCGGCACCAGTGCCCCTAGCACGGTGTCTGCGGGATCCAGAAGTGCATCGCCATCGGCGTCGGCATCTGCGTCGGCATCTGCGTCTGCGTCTGCGTCTGCGTCTGCGTCTGCATCAGCATCTGCATCTGCATCTGCGTCTGCGTCTGCATCAGCATCTGCGTCGGCATCAGCGTCGGCGTCTGCGTCTGCGTCTGCGTCTGCATCAGCGTCTGCATCAGCATCTGCATCTGCGTCAG